>CAWHEE010000008.1:0-101653 GCA_963828365.1 uncultured Alphaproteobacteria bacterium
CGTGTAGAGTTTTTTTAAAGCTCAGGCCCTCGGCGTGAACGTATTCTCAGACTGAGCGCCGGTCGACTTCAGGCCCCGGATCTTGCTGAGCTCCTCCACCAACTGGCTCAGGGTGAAGTCCTTTTCCCGACAGCGGGCGATCAGCCAATCGGGCGTGTTCGCCGCGCAGCGTCTTGGGCTTGTAGCCCCCCATCTGCGAGGGCGCGACGCTCCCGATCGAGCGAAACCGGCTTACCCAATGAACCACCGTGCTGACTGCTACCCCAAAGCAAGCCGCCGCCCGGTGGCGCGACAGCCCTTCCTTCTCAACCGCCGCTACAACGCGCTCGCGCAAGTCCAACGAGTACGGTCTGGTCATCCATGCTGGCCTCCCGTCCCCAGCAGCTATCTTGAATTAGATCGCCGCTGATTTGGGAATTCACCGATTTAGAGAAATCCCAACCCGCTCTAGGCGTTCATTCGCCGGTGGAGCCGGCGCCGGAATTTGCATGATTGAGCCGGCGACACGTCGAGCAGATGCCCGCCGACCCGACCGTCCGGATGGGATCGCCGTCGCCGCCGTGCGCTGTTTGGCCATGGCTGGGCTTTGTCAGAAGACTGACAGCGCCGGCGCGAGCAATCGCACGGACGGGTTCGCGGTCGCCTTTGTGACCAAAGCGTCAAGCGGCTCGGCAGCCTTTACTCCCAGTCCGGCGCAAGCCGAGGCGAACAGGTGCTGCCGCTGCATTGGGGTCGATACTGTTACGTTGGACCCGCCCTGGCCGTCGGACGCCACGCTAAAGGTGTCACCACTGTAATTGCCGGTTAGCTGCAACGTCGCCACCGTGGCTGCGCCCTTGACGATCACCAGCTGATCATGGCCGTTGACGCTCGCCGCCGTGGCTACCGTCCTCAGCAGGTCGATACTGTCGGTGGCGCCGAAGCCGGCGATTGTTCCGGCGAAGTTGCCGGCCTTCTTCAACGCCAAGATCGCGTTGGCGCCATTGAAGGTTACCGTAACCTGGCTCGATACCGTGGCGTCGGCCTCGAGGCTTCCGCCCGCGTCGACCCTGATCAAACCCGCCGCGGTTCCACTTAGATTCCCGGAAACCGTCACCGATCCGCCGGCGATGTCGAGCGTTCCAGAGTTGTTCAAATCTCCGAATACCCACGTTGTATATGCTTCCGCCCGAAACCGTGATTTGGCCAGCGTTGGACGCAGTCGAGGTATAAACATCCAGCACGCCGGCAGATACGTTCACGGCGGAGTAATTTGTAAAGTATTGTCCAGAAATGTAAAACAGCGCGGTCGCCGAATTGATAACTATTGTGCCTTTGTTGACCAAGGCGTAACTCCCGATGCCCTGCGCACCGGAACTCGCCGCGATATTGTCCAATACCGTTAGATTGACGCCAAGCGTCAGGGTATGACCATCCGGGTTGATCTGTTCCAGGTAAGCGTCGCCGGCGGAGAACGTCACGGTGGCGTTGTCCAGTTTCTGCGTTCCCTGGGGCTCATACGGTCGCGCCGTAGCCGGAAAGATTGATCGTTCCGGGGACCCGTGCCGCCAACACCTTGCAAAATGATGCCGGCACTGGAGACGGTGACGTCCGAGTTCTTGGCCGCGAGGTTCATGGCGCCTTGATACGTCACGCCATCCAGTACGCCCCCACTGAAGGCGATAGCCGAACCCGCATCGACGACCGTGCCGCCCGATATCGTACCGCCGGCGAGGGTCAGCGTGCCGCTTACCTGTCCGGTCCCGACGGTCAAGGTCGAACTCGCATTGTTCAGGCTGCCATTCAGCGCCAAGACGCCGCCGGAGTTGGTCAGGATATAAGCCCCGTGGTCGACATCACGCCGCCCAATTGAATGGCGCGCGTTGTTTCCACTGCCGATGGCAGTGATCTGCCCGGAATTTACGAACGTCGAGTCGGCCAGACGCAAGAGGCCCGCGGTGGCGGTGATGGCTCCGGAATTCGTGATGGTCTGCGCGTTGAGGTATAGAGAAGCCGTCTTCTTGCTGACGGTGATCGCCCCCTGGTTGACCAGCGTGCCGCAGCGAATTCCCTGGACGCCGCTGGCCGCGTTGTCCACGATGCTGAGTTTCGAGCCAAGCGTCAGCTGGTAGTGCGGGTAAAGGTCGCGCAAATAGGCGCCACCGGCGCTGAGAGTCACGGTTCGCCGTCAAGGGTCTGGCTGCCCTGGAACCACAAGGCCGCTCCGTATCCCGAGATATTGATTTTGCCGGCGCCCCTGCCGGTGGCGCCCTGGAGAACGATGCCCGCGCTTGAGATCGTGGCCGCCGAAACCATGCCCGAAAGGCTCATCGCTCCTCGAAACGTCACCCCATCCAGCTCGCCGCCGTTCCATTGAAACGAGCCGCCGACCGCGCTCAAGGTTCCGCCGCTCACCGTGCCGCCCGAGTTCAGTTGGAAGACGCCGGCGGTGACCGACAAAGTCGTTCCGATGGAAAGTTGAGCGTTGTCGGCGACGATGGCCGACGTGTCGTTCACCGTGACCGACTGTGCCGCCTCCTTTGCGTTGATCGTCGCGGTGAAGGCGGCGGTCCCATCGAAATAGGCCGCGTCCTTCGCGCCAGGCGCTACTCCCCCCGTCCAATTGCCGGCGACCGCCCAGTCACCGCCCTTGCCGGCCCAATGAATGCTCGTCATGACGTCCCCACCTCTTGTTCCACTCGCGACAGCCGCCGCGCCGCTCGCCGGACGCGGAAAACACGAACGGGTCGCCCGCGAACAGGCCGTGGGACGGCGTCAACGGAGTTGCCCGACGGCAAACCCACCAGAAACCTCATCCCGACCGATCGGTGAGAGTTTCGACCGCCGGAAATTCATTGGAGCCGAGTGAACCCGGCTGAGGCGATTGTCAATCGCTTCAAAAGCTATCGCACCTATTCCCGTCAGAAGCGAAAGTTCCTCGCGGGGACGGCGACGGCGCGGGCAGTCACAAAATATTTATGTGTTGCTCCTGGATCGGCGCTTTACAAGCGAGAGAGATGGCGTTTTCTGTTCGTGGGAACAGTCAGGCCGCGTCGCGGTGCTGGAACCTCGGGGGTTCAAACGAATGTTTATCAAGAGCTTGCTTCTCCTGGCCGGATTGGCCCTTTGGGGAGGTGTCGCCGAGGCCCAGACACTCTCGTCGAACTACGGCTACGATGCTGTCGGCCGTATCACCAGCGTGAAATACACCGCCTCGGGCGGCTCGGTGTACATCGCATATTGCTACGACGCGAACGGCAACCGCTATGAGCAGCTGACCTCAACTCAAACGCCCCCGACGTGCCCGTCGCCGCCGCCGAACGCGCCATCCGCCTCGCTCGCGCTCCCTGGCCCGTCGGCTTCGTCCGCTCAGGCGACGGCGCGCGCCGGGTCGCTCGTAGGCGTATCGATCGGTGGCGGGCGGTAGCGGTCGAGCGGCCGCTGTAGGGGTTTTCCAAACAGCGTGACGACAATCTAGAGGATAACGCCGTGGCAGGGGGGCTAATTCGATGGGCCGCACTTTAGAGGCGAACGGTGGACGGCGAGCCGCGGTCGAGGCGATCCGCCTTTTCGCGGCGTTCGCGACCATGGCCGTACTGTGGGCCGGCGGCGCGATCGCCGCCCCCTCTCGCCCATCCGAGGCCGCGCCGACCGCCTCGGAGACGATCGAGAGCGCGCACTTGGCGGCGCCGCTCGCGCGGACCGCGCCGACCTCGGCGGACGAGGACGCATCCTTGGCGCGGGTTTGCGGGAACAGCGAGAGCCCCGGCGATCCCGGTGCGCTGGCGGCCTTCGTGGCCCTCCATCCGCGCTCGGGCTGGAACGCCAGTCTCCTGACCAGCCTGGGGTTCTACGACCTGCATGACGGCTACTTCACGCGCGCGATTGGAGCGTGGCGCGAGGCATGGACCCTCGGCAAGGATGCGACCGACCCGCACGCCCGAGCGAGCGTCGATCTCGCGGTCGGCGAACTGGCGCGCCTCTATGCCTCGTTCGGCCAGTTCGACAATCTCGCCACCTTGTTCAAGGAGATGAACAACCGGCCGGTGACCGGGCCGGCCATCGACATGATCCAGGAGGCCGCCGAAGACCTCACTCAGACGTACAAGGACCCGCATCACCTGTTCAACTGCGGGCCCGTGGCGCTCGCGATGCTGTTGCAGGCGCGCGACGCCCAAGACCACCACGGAGACTTCCTGGCGGCCTATCGAACCGGCCCCAACGGCGCCAGCCTGGCCGAACTGGACCGTCTGGCCAGCCAGGCCGGCCTGCCGCACCGGCTGGTGCGGCGCGAGCCGGGACAGCCGGCGCCCCTGATGTCGTTGGTTCACTGGAAGGTCGGCCACTACGGCGCGATCGTCGGCGAGGCGAACGGCCGCTATCACATCGTCGACGGCGCGTTCCCGATGGGCAGTCTATGGGTCACCCGCGACGCCCTCGACAAGGAGGCGAGCGGCTATTTCCTGGTCGAGACCAACGACGGCGCGCCCGCGGACGTCAGGGCGGCGCCGTGGCGGCCGGTCACCGACGCGGAGGCCGGCAAGATTTGGGGCCGAGGCGGCACCGTGGGGACCATCCAGGGCGCGCCGCACGATCCGTCCGCCAATAGCGGGCCGCCGAACTGCGGAATGTGCGGCTACCACATCCAGGAATCGACCGTCGCCCTGATGCTCACCGACGTGCCGGTCGGCTACAGCCCGCCGATCGGTCCCTCCCCCAAGGTGCAGATCACCTACAACCAACGCGTTGGCTGCCCGACCGGCATCTCTTGCACGCCCGCCAACATGGACTTCTACAACCTCGGTCCGAACTGGACCATGAACTGGCTCACCTACATCACCGACGACCCGACCATGGTGGGGACGGGCAGCACGATCCGTTATCTCCCGACCGGGGGCTTCTATACCTATAACAACTTCGACACCACATCCCAACGCTTCCCTGGCGTGGGCGCGTTCGATCCCCAGGACGACGACGGTTCCTATCTGGTTCTGACGTCCACGAACCCGATCACCTACACGCGCTTTCTCCGCGACGGCGGTAGGGAGATCTACAGCCAGTCCGATGGCGCGATGACCGCGCCGAGAAATATCCTGCTCAGCACGGTGATCGACCCTCGGGGCAACGCGGTCACGCTGAACTACGACAGCAGCATGCAAACCAACATGCGGCTGAAGTCGCTCACCGACGCGACCGGCCGCAAAACCATTTTCTACTATGCCGATAGTCCCCCGGCTCATTATCCGTGCGCCTTGCCCTCGTTGAACCCGTCGAACCTGCTTGTGCTTTCGATCTCGGATCCATTCTCCAGTCTCGCCAACCCTCGCGCGGCCACCCTCTGTTACGACACGACCGGACGTCTGACATCGCTCACCGACGTGATTGGGCTGAAGTCGAGCTTCGCTTACGACGGTAACTCGCTCGTCAACCAGATGACGACGCCGTATGGCGTGACGAAATTCGATTTCACGGCGCCGTGCATGGCGCCCGCGACCACCTGCGCGCCGCGCTATCTGCAGGTTACCGATCCGATGAACTTGCAGGAACGCGAGGAGTGGCTCGAGCCCGCGCCCGTGTCCTCCAGCGATCCGTGGAACACAGTGCCGCACGCCGCCGGCGTCAACGTTGAAAACTCCAACCTGCAATTTCGCGACAGCTTCTATTGGAACCGCGCGGCCTTCGTCGCGGCCGGCTGTTCGCCGGCTGGCGGCCCTCCGCCGAATTCAGGGTGCAATTACGCGCTCGCGCGCGATTCCCACTTCCTGCACGCCCCCTCGCCGTCGATGGCGACGATGATGGGAATCAAGTCGACGACGATCGAGAGCGTCAAGAACGCCCTCGAGAATCGCGTCTGGTACAATTATCAGGGCCAGGGCCAGGGCCACTTGTCGCCACACTATCTGGGCAAGTTCGACCAGCCGAGCGCCACGTCCCGGGTTCTCGACGACGGAACGACGCAAGCCAGTTTTGTCGCCTATGACGGGCCGAAGAACGACGGACTGCGCCACTACTATCTGCCGAAACAGATCGTCGATCCGATAGGCCGGACCACGACCTACAGCTACTTCTACACTTTAAATGGCGTCGCCAATGGCGTCGCCGATGGCGTCGATGTCGCGACGATCAGCCAGTCGGTGAGCGGCACGGCGACGACGATCGATTCGTTTCCCAGCTACAACACCCAGCACGAACCGTTCACTTCACATCGACGCCGCGGGCCAGTCCACCTATTTCACTTACACGCCCGCCGGCCAGCTTGAGACGGTGAAGGATCCGACGCTCGCCATCACGCACTACTATTATTTCGCGTCTAACGATCTGAAGCTCATCCTGGACGCGAACAGCCAGACAGTGGCGCAGTATGCCTATGACACCAGCGACCGCGTCCATACCTTCACGGATTGCTCGGCGCCCGACGCCGGCGGGTGCCCGAGCGGCGGCTGGACGGCTACCTACGCCTACGACAACCTCGACCGCGTCACCTCCGTCAGCTACCCCGACGGCACGCGAACACCTACAGCTATGGCGCCAGCGCGCCAACGGCGAGCAGCTGCCCGGCCCTGACGGCCGGCGCCCAGACCCTCGACCTGCAGACCTACACCGACCGGCTGAGCCGCGTCCCGACCTATGGCTACGACTGCGACCGCCGGCTTGTCGAGGTCGACGATCCGACGAGGCCGACGCCGGCAGAGACGACGTTCGCCTATGCCTACAGCGCCGTGAACAAGAAGGGCGATGGCGAGACGGTCACCCGCAGCGATCCGGACGGCCAAGCGACGAGCTGGCTCTATGACGTCGAGGGCCGGCCGTCGACCAAGACCTTTGCCGACGCCAGCACGCTGAACGTCAACTATGAAGCCAGCACCAGCCGGGTGGCCTCGGTCAAGGACGCCCTGTTGCAGGTCCGACAGTTAGGCTATTACCTCGACAATCGCCTGGCGAGCCTGACCTACAAGAACCCGATCAGCCCCACGACCAACGTCGCCTTCGCCTACGACGCCAACTTCCCGCGCCTCACCTCGCGCGTCGACACCCTGACGGTGGCTGGGACAACGACCACCCAGCAGACCACCTATGGCTACTGGCCGGTGGGCGTCCTGGGGGCCTTGCGGGTGCAGACCGAGATCCAGCCGCTGGCGGAGATCGCCTATGGCTACGATCAGCTGGGACGGCTTTCCTCGCGGGGGTGAGCGGCAGCGGGCCGGAGTTGTTCGGCTATGATGCCCTGGGCCGGCTTGCGACCCACGCCAGCGACCTTGGGGCCTTCACCTATGGCTACAACGGCGAGTCGGCCAGATCACCTCGCGGGCGGCGAGCAATGTCGCCACCGCCTGGGGCTACCAGCCCAACACCGCCGACCGACGGCTGGCGAGCGTGGCCACGACCTGGACCCCTACCGGCCAGTCGACGGGGTTCAGCTATCAGTCGAACGCCGAGGACCAGATCACCGGCGTCACCCAGACGAGCGACGCGGCCATCACCACGCCGCCGGGGGCGAACCAGAAGGCGGCGTTCGGGAACGCCCTGAACCAGATCACCCAGCTGGGGGCCTTCCCGCTGACCTGGGACGCCGATGGCGAGCTGAGCGCCGACGCAAACCGCACCTACGGCTGGGACGCGGAGAACCGCCTGTTGGGCGTGGGCTTCAAGGCGGTGGCGGGCAAGGGGACGAGCCTGGCCTATGACGGCCTGGGCCGACGCATCCAGATCATGGCCGGATCCAATTCGGCCAATCAGGTCACCACCAACTACATCTGGTGCGGGGGCCAGCTGTGCCAGGCCAGGAACGCGCAAGGCCAGGTGATCCGGTCCTATTACCCGGAAGGCGAATATGTCACCGCCGGCCAGAGCGCCCGCTACTACGCCCCCGACAACCTCGGCTCGGTGCGCCGGGTGTTCACCGCCGCGGGCGCGAGCGCCTACGACTACGACCCGTCCGGCGTCCTCGTCCAGGGCGGGCCGACGACACAGACCGACTACACCTGGGCGGGCCTTTTCAACGAGCCAGTGAGCGGCCTGTATCTGGCCGCCAACCGGCCGTACGATCCGGTCACGGGCCGGTTCATCGCCCGCGATCCGTTGGGGGAAGGGACCGATCCGGAGGGCAATCTCTACCCCTATGCCGCAAACGATCCGATCAACGCCAACGATCCGTTGGGGCTAGCGGCAACCGACGGCCCGTCAGCGGAGGAGCCGCCGGGGTCGGGGGAGGCGGTGGGCGGAAACGCGGATCCCAGCGCCGCGTCCGCCGGACTGAGCGTCGTTACTCGTCCCGGAATGATGGTGCGCGTTGTCAATGATGTGAACGGGAATCCTGTTCCCATCTACGGCCAACCTGGATCGTCGCCGACGACACCCGGGCACGCGGAGGCGATCGAGGCACAGGCCCAATCAATGGCCGCGTCGGGTAACTATAAATATGTCCTGATGCAGCGTAGTCTGGGAACGGCGACCAACCGGTTGGGCGGCAGAAATATCGCCAACGTGACCGGCGTCCAGAACAATGACGTCGCGGATTTGTTCGAAGTTCAGTCGAAAACCGACGACCCAGAAGCTTTACTGAAGCGAATGGAAGAAAGCCTGAAAACCCTGCCGGAAGAAAGTCGGGGTGATACAATCGTCCTGCAGTGCAAGCCGTAGGGGGTTGAGCAAGGCCGACGACATGACCGATGCCTACGAAACGTCCTCCGTCATCGCCTTCTATGGGATAGCACCTGGCGACGGTGCCGTGGAGATTCTTTACCGGCACGTACTGAGCTGGTTCGAGGGCTGTGGTCGGTCCGCGGACGTCGCGCACATAAATGGCCCCGGACATGGCAAGAAGATGGGGACGTTCCGGCGAGCGGAACTCGAAGCTGAAGAAAGCCGGGTTCGAGGGAGTGACCGGATTTTCGCTCGTTTCGACATGCGCGAACGATGGCGTCCCCTCGTATGACAATGCGCTTAACGCGATCCTGTCGCTCGAAAGTGGATATTTCGTCGCCGAGGCTCGATCCTCAATTGTTCCTCTGACCACGACCATGTGGCTGTCGTTTGCCAATGGTGCCATTGAAATTATGAAACCGGCCTATGGCATAGGGTATATGAGAGAAAGTCACCTTGGCCCGTTCTGGTACGCGGTTGGTGCGTCCCAGGGATTGGGGCGCGATGACTATCTGGAGTCTTGAATATATCGCGTTGGTCAAACGCTCGGGAGTTGCGGATCTGGGACCGCGGCATCCTGAGGGATATCTATCCGTGGAATTTTCTTACCGCTCCGCAGCTGTCGCGGCCTGTAGATGGTCAACCGCTCGAGGCGTGGATAGCGCGGGCGTCAGGCCGCGGGCGCCTTAGTCGGATCAGCGCAGGCATGGTTCTGTGGGAGGTCGACGAGGCCGATCTGCGAAACATCCGCTGGGCGCTGTGGCGCGCCGGGAGCATCTTCACTTGGCCCGCACACCTTGAGGGCGGCTTCAAAAAACACCCCTATGCGGCCGCGGCGCAGGAACAGTGGCTGAAGCTGTCGCCGGATTTCAGCGAAGCCTAGCCCGGATATCTCAGGCTTTCTGGTGACAGTGCACGTATTCCCATCCGCTCAGCCATCATTCACCGCCGGCTTGCGACCGCGCGGCGCGGGCGAAAAGGCGGCGCCTCGTCCGGCGTTCGAGGTCCGCGATGAAGGCCGCGCTCCCGACCGGCCGGCCGATCTGTTCGGCCCGGCGCAGGCGCGCGCTCATCGCCTCGTCCTCGCCGGCCGCGAGCCGCGCCGCCAGGTCGGGGAAGCGCTCCCTCACCGGCGCGACCGTGGTGAGCCCATCGTCCGCCGCGAGGCCCAGATGGGCGTGCACGCTCGACCAGCGCCAGTCCTGCAGCCCGCTCGACCAGCCGCGCCCGCACCGGGTTGAGCGCCACATAGCACACCGCCGCCGCCAGATGCGCCTCGTCCATCGCCACGCAGCCGAACCGGCCCTGCCAGAAATGTCCGGTGCGCTTCTCGCGCGCATGGATGTGGCCGGCGTAGCGGCGGTGGTCCGCGGCCAGCGCACGGCGCAGGCCGTCCTCGTCGCGACGGCGTCAGGATCAGATGGACATGGTTGGGCATCAGCACCCAGGCCCACACCTCCACGCCCGCCGCCGCGCAATGCTCGGCCAGCAGGTCGCGATAGAGGGCGATAGTCGTCGTCGCTGAAGAACGTCTGCGCCCGGCCGTTGCCGCGTTGCGTCACATGGTGCGGGAATGCCGGGGATCACGAGACGCGCCATGCGGGCCATGGCGGCGACACTGCGCCGGCCGGCGGAGCACTGTCAATTAGAGTGCACTGTCACCATAATTCAAATTACATGGCCTGATACCGGAGCCAACGCGCTTACAGTGCAGTACAATTATGACGTTTTGAACCGTCCCATACAGATAGTGGAGAACCCGGCCGGCTCGGCGGTTGTGCTGACGTCGTATACGTACGATCAGTATGGTCATGTGACCGCGATAAATCGAAATCCGGATCCCGCGTTCACGAACATGAACTACGACGTAGCGGACCGCATTCACGTTCTCAACCAGAATTTCTCCGGCTCGACCAACGATGTAAAAACGACGTCCTCCTACAGTTACAGCGATACGCCCCAGATGGTAAACCAGGCGACCACGAACGACGCCTATACGTATCATCCCGCGCCTCTTAATCGGGCCTATGTCCCAAATGGTCTAAACCAGTACTCCCAGGTGGGCGGCGGCGCATATACGTACAGCCCGAACGGCAATCTCACCTCCAATTATGCCTATGCATACGGCTACGATCCGGAAAATCGACTGTTGACCGCTTCAGGGCCGACGCCCGTGACCCTGACCTACGACCCGCTTGGTAGACTGCAGACGTCAACAGCCAACAGCACCACGACAACCCTTCTTTATTCTGGCGACGCGCTGGTCGGTGAGTACGACAGCAGCGGCAACATCCTGCGGCGGTACGTGCCCGGCCCCGGAGTGGATGAGCCAGAGGTATGGTATCAGGGCGCGGGCACGTCCACGCGCCGATGGCTCCATAGGGACACGCAGGGCTCCGTTATCGGCTGGTCCGACAGCACCGGCAAGTCCGGCGCGATCTACGGCTATGACCCCTACGGGGAACCGAATGGTTGGGCGGCGAGCGGCGCGCGTTATCGCTACACGGGCCAGATCATGATCCCCGAGGCGCAGCTATATTATTTCAAGGCGCGGATGTATGACCCGAAGACGGGCCGGTTTTTGCAGACCGATCCCATCGGCTACGGAGGCGACGTGAACCTCTATGCTTACGTGGGCAACGATCCCATGAATGGGTGGGACCCGAGCGGGCTGCAGACTGCAACAGAAGTTGCTCCGGTCACGGTGAGCCCTCCGCCGCAACAGAACGAGAATAACGAATTCGGTTTCGGCGGCGAGTTCAACGGCGGGAGCTATTCCATTGGCTCGGATCCGTCGACCACCATCGACGGGGTGACCCGCGTCGCCCTCGTCACCGTGATTGCGAGCAGACGGGCAAGGGCCGGGCTCGGCGGCGGCTTGCTGCCGCAGAATACGCAGCGCTGTAGCGCCGGCCCGGCTCGACAGTTCGGAATATCCTATTCCGGTAATGTCTTCGGTATTCTGGGCGGAGCATCTGTGAGCATCACCCTTGGGGTATCGGTGCCGACGAGCGGGGCGGGAATACAGGGCTTTGTGGGCGGCGAGTTTGATCCGATGGTCGGTCTCGGCGTCAATGCAGGCACTGCGGTTGGACCGACTTGGGGGCATTCTCCTACGTCAATGGCGTCAGGTTTTAGTGCGAATGAAGTTGGAAGCCACGTTGAGGGTGGTGCCGGGCTCGCCTACGGTGCCAGCATTGGGCAGACGGTCCTCCCCGATGGTACGGTATCAACGTCAGTCGGTTTGGCGGGGCCGCCGCTTCCAGCCTTAAAGGCCGGGGCCTATGTCGGAGGTGGCCCAGCATATAGTGGCCAAGTGGCTACACCCCAGTTGGGCTGCCATGGGTAAAGGCTTGGCAATGAATGTGTCGAATATGTTTAGCAAAATAGCGATGGGCTGGATCGTACTTGGTCTAGTAGGCCTGAGCTTTGTTGGATTATTCGCAATCAGTCATTACGTTTTCGGTGTACCTATTCATGAAGGGCACAGTGGAAAGCGCATAGCCACACCAACGGAGGTGGCGACGACCTTGACCGCTTTAGGTGGAGGTTTCTTTCTGTTTGCGAGCCTTGGCGCCGTCGTGCTCCTCTGGCTGAGGAAACACTGAGGCATATAGCCTTTTGGCGGCGGATCGTTACGCGGCTTGGCCGTTGCGCACGGCCAAGACTTGGCCCCTGATCCGACCTGTGCAATGGGGTGTTCCCCAGCCCTCGAACACCGAGCAAGAGAGCAGGTCCGAGCCCCAAACTTGGCTGAAGTTGTGGACAAGGGCGCATATACGGATCGCGTGGGCTACACCCACCCGACCCTTGCGGTCAGGCTCCGCCCGACACCTGACCGGGTATTCTGGTGACAGTGCACTTATCTCCGGGATAAGTGAACTGTAACCGCAACAGTGACAGATGGTAATCGATGGATGACGCCGAGTTCGGAACGGAATCGGGCCAACAAAATCAGTCGGGGGATTATTCGTCGCCTTTTTCCTATGGTGGTTGCCTTCGATCGGATGCAGCACGGTGCGGGATAACCATGACAGTGCACTTATCGCCGAAATAAATGCACTTTCACCGGAACCCGGTCACAGGAATCCAAATCGGCTACGGCGCCGGCACTGCGCCAATCAAAGGAACCCTCGCGACCGCGGGCGGGATCACTACAGCCGGGCCAACCGTAAGGCTCATCAATCCGACCACAGCAGGATCGATCAAGTTCCCCTGTAACCTGACATTGAACGTCATAGCCATGATCGTGGGGACAATCTACTGGTCCGACATTGCCTTCAACGCCATCACGGCAGGCGCCGCGAATATGGATGCAGTCTATCATACCATCAACGAGCAATAGTGCTTTTGCTCAGCGCTCGACGGTGATGGCCGGGGTGGATAGGCCGCGAGCATTACCCATGAGGCAACCATTCGCGGAGGATCCGTCGGACATTATAAAGAATCCGGCCTTGTCGAAGCCGCCCGACGCAATGAGACCACAGTCAAAACCGTTGATGGAGAATTGCATCGGTACTTGAATTGCGGGCGGTTGGTTAAGCGCCACCCATGTCCAAGTGAGTCCAATGGGCTCGACGCCAGCACAGAACGATGCTCGTCTGATCTTGATTTGGCCGGCCGCGGTGACGAGGCCTGCAAACGAGAAGGCGCAGTCGAACCCTGTCGAGCCCCGACTCTGGTCCAACAACATCGATCCGCTAAGCTGGAATTTTGTATCTGCCGGAGTGAACTTTGCGGCGTCTGCAGGCATGGCCATGGCGGCCATAGCGCAGGTGGCGATCATGAGCGGGGAGAAATTTCATTGCCGTGTTGCCTTAGAGGTTTAGGACAATGACCGAAAGGTGAATTGTCGATAATGTCTAGACTGAGCCATGGAAAGAATCCAGAAATAATAACCCGATGTTGTGGGGTGGTCGGCAAATGAACGACAGATATGCTCGCGCGCCGGATATCCCGCGTCCTCGGCCCCCACCCTGAATGAAATCAGGGTTCCATAATTTCCAAGTACCGCATGGCGAACAGCGTCGTCGAGTTGGTGAAGATGCTGGTGGGCGAGGGTGAGCCCGACGGGGTATTTGCGTAGTTCCGACATGATGTTCATGAGAGCAGGCGTGGTGAAGGTCGGTATCTGCGGGGCCGCCATACCCATGATCATCATAGCGCCATAGCCTTTGCCCAAGACTTGCGGCGGCAAGCGTGCGTCGATTCAAACGATGGAGCCCCCCTTTTCCGGAGTTTCCTCGGAAGCCACCACAATTGTTCGCGGCGGGGCGTGATGATATGGCCTTGGAACTGGGACGTCGCGCGGTCAGCGGCCACCGGCGGGGAAGGTCGATGCGATGACGATCAAATATATCTCGGTGCGCCTACCCGGGCGGCTACACCTTGAAGGCCGGATACAGCGGTCTGACCATCGAGGCCACGGCCTCGATCGGGGGAACCGGGTTGTTGGTCGACCACGAGGCCAGGATCTTGAATCTCGGGACTGTAGACGCGAACATCGGCGTGGCCGTCACTCTGACCGCCGGCGGCGCCGTGATCAACGGCGCGACGACCGACCGTTCGGCGCAGATGCAAGGGGTCGAACTGGCCAATGTCGCGGGTACGGTCATCAACTATGCGTCGATCTCCTCCACCGCGGACGGCGTCTATCTCCGCGACGGCGGCGTCGTTACCAACGGAACGAACGGTGACACGCGCGCGACGATCATCGGCACGCGAGACGGCGTGTATGGCGCGCCATTCGTCGCCGGCAGGACGACCGTCACGAATTTCGGCACGATCATCGGCGGCGCCGCCGTCGTCATTCGCACCACCGGCGGCGGTGTCGTCGTCAACGGATCGCCGCTCGACAGGAAGGCGCTGATCGAGGGCGATGGCGGCGCGGGTTTTGGGGTCGTTAGCGGGTATCCAACGACGGTGACGAATTACGGCACGATCGAGGGCTTCATTGGCGGCAATGGCAGCGACACGGTCATCAATTCCGGGTTGGTGACCGGCAAGGTGCGACTCTACCCTGGTCCGAGCGGGCTCGTCGTCGCGCAAGCGGGATGCGACTTTGCCGGCGGTCTGGACGGCGGGAACGGCGCGCTGGAACTCGCGAGCGCGACTGGGACGATCAGTGGGCTGGGTGGAGCGGGCGTCCTGAGCGGCGCGGTGAGCGGCGCCTTCGGCGATTTCGGCAGGTATTCCATCGACGCGGGGGGTTCCTGGACGCTGGCCGGAACCAATACGGTCGCGGCCGGCAAGACACTGACGGACAATGGCGCGGTCACCAACACCGGCGTCCTGACTGTCGACTGGACCGTGAGCGGCGCGGGCAGCCTGGATTTCGCGGCCGGAAGCGCGACGCTCGCCACCGGCGCCGCTGTCGGGACCGCAAGCTGGTCGATCACCGGCGGCGCGACGACGATCGGCGAGTTCCTCTACTTTACGGGAAGCTTCAGCCAAGGGGCGGCCGCCACTCTCAGCATAGCCTCCGGGGCCAGACTGTTCCTGCTCGGAACGGCGGCGTTGAGCGGAACCATCGATGGCGTCGGCAATGTCACCGCGTCCGACCTCAGCCTGGGCGCCCTGACGATCGGCGGCAAGGCGCGGTTGAATCCGATCGGGACGGCCCGGCAGACCGGAACCGTGACCGTTGGCGATGCCAGTACGAATGGCGCGAAACTGGTCATCGGCACGGCGGCCGTGTACACGATCGACGGCCCGGTCGGGATCGCGCGAGGCCATTCGAACCGCTCCAGCCTCGAGATCCTCGGCGCCCTGGTGCGTTCCGGATCGGCGGGCGTGTCCGACATCGCCGTGGCCGCCATCGACGATGGAACGGTCGAGGCGGCCGTCGGAACGCTGGACTTCTCCAACGCGCTCACCGGAACCGGATCACTGCTGATCGATGGCGGGGCGACGCTGGAGGCGGACAAGACTGTCGCTTCGACACTCACGGTGACATTCGAGACCGGCGCCGAGACGCTGGCGCTGGCCACGCCGATGGGCTTTGCCGCGACGATCGCCGGATTTGCCGTCGGCGACAGCGTCGATCTGCTGTCCATCGCAGCCACGGGAGCCAGCGTCAACGGCGCCGACCGACTGGTGATCGTCAACGGCGGGCGAACGGTCGCCAGCCTGCAGTTGAGCGGGAGCTATGCCGGCGCGACGTTCCGGACCGCTTCCGACGGCCACGGCGGCACGTCCGTCACCATGCTCAGCGTCGCGACCTCCCGGCCATGGGCCGACGCGGCAACCGCGACGGCGCCGGTTCAGAGCCTGATCGGGGCCATGGGCTCCTTCGGCGCGCCCGCGGCCGCGACGGCGCGCGCGGCGGATCATCCGGCGATGTCGGCGCCGATGTTTCTGACGCCGGCTGCCCACGGCGCTTGACGGTACATCGGGGCGTCCCTGGGCCGCTGGATTGCAACGGTATCGTCCGGAAAATTCTGCCATTACAGAAAGCATTCCGGCGACAGCGCCCTTATCTCCGAAATAAGTGCACTGTTGTCTAATTGTTTTTCTCCGAGTTAGGCATGGATTTGACTCGAGGCGCAGACACAAAGCACATTGGCGCCGGAGGAACATCGACCGAAGCCTGAACCGGCCGCGGCCATCGATCGGGGTCTGCTGTTCCGACAGCGTCATTGTAATCCGCTTTTCCCTTGGACCGCGGGCGTCCTCGCCCGCGCGGGTCTCCCCTCAGGGCTTCGCGGGCGGCGCCGACCCAGGCTCGGCCGCCAGGTTGAAGCGGATCGGAACCTCGACCACGGCGCCGTCGATCGGGCCGCCCTCCTGCGTCCAGAGGTTGGCGCGCATCACCGGCGCGACCTGGGCGGCCGAGGTGGCGAAGCCGAGAGAATCGTCCACCCCGGGCGCGGGTTGGCAGGCGGTCATCGCCCCGGCGCGGTCGAGCGTGCATTCCGCGACGCCCCGGCCCGTGGTGATGTGCCGGTTGGCCGCGACCTCCGGATACAGCCGCGCCATCTGATTGGGGTCGGGCAGGACCACCCATGTCGGCAGTGCGATATGATGGGCCTTGAACTCGGGGCTGCCCGGATCGGTGAACCGGAATGGGAGATTGACCCGCCGGTCGCCCTCGATCTTGCCGTCGACCGCGAGCCGGAACAACGGGACGAGGCTGCGCGCGGCGGCGCCGAAGCCCTTGCCGGGGGGATCTTCCAGCAGCATGTCGCAGTCGTTCAGGCCCCCCTTCCGGGTCACGTCACAGCGCAGGGACACGCGCCCGCTCGCCCCGGCCGCGCGCGCCGGATAGGCCTTGGCGACGTCCGCGAACGAGGGGGCTGACACCCATGTCGGGTCGAGCGGCATGGTCATCGGTCGCTCGAGGCTGGGCTCGCCCGGTCGCGGCAAGGCCAGGCCGTCTGGATTGAAGTTGATCGGTATGTTCACCTCCTCGGCCACCGGGCCGTCGGGGCCGACGGCCGGACGGAACAGGAAGTTGGGTGTGAGCAGCAGCGCCGCCGCCCCATAGCCCAGACCCGGCCGCGACTCCGAGTTGACCCGGCACTGCTGCGGCAAGCCGTGGACGTTCACCTGGCATTGCAGCAACACCTTGCAGCCCACGCCCTGGCGCAGCGCCTCGACGGGCCAGACCGCCATCAGGTCGTCGACGTCGGGCTTCTTCACCCAGTCGGCGTGTTTGATGACCGGCGGAGGCGCCGGCACGGCGGCGAGCGGCGTTGCGGCCATCGCGGCCGCGGCCAGAAGACCCCCGATCATGCGCATCTTCCCCTATCGCCCGGCGCGATCTTGGCAGCCCCGTCGATTTCCGCAACCTGGCAGGAACGGGATAAGAGGGATTATCGGTCAGGCCCGTCATCAGAGCGCCAAAGAAGGTGACTTGATTCCATTTCCTTTCTTCGAAGCGGCGCGATCAGACCAAGCACATGTTCAGCGTCGGCTAAATCTGGTCGTTTAGGAACGCCTGTTGCACCATCAGGGTCCATACCTTCCAGATGACCTCCGAGATCGAAGCTAAGGGGTTCTTCGTCCTCGATAAACATGCCCAAGTGTCATTCAATTTGGAGGGCGTGACGAATTTGGAGCTGAACGATTTCAACGAGCAAAACGTGATCTGGGGATTGGCTCTGAGCCGAACCGCGGGCCAAGCAATCCGACTTGAGCTGGACCAGTGTCACGGGTTGTTCGGCTTTGTCGAAGCGCGTGCTTTGATGATCGAGCTCGAACCGGGCAAGCCGAGCGAAGGCGTCTATAGCTGAGCGCGTCTCTCCTGAGCGCCTCGCGCGGCTGTCGGCGCACTCGGAAAACAAAGCACGCATCTTCACCGTCGGTGCGGAGGGCAGCGTAATCAGCCGCAATCAAAGATGGTGTCACGTCGCCGGTTACGCACGATGTCGAACATGTCGACTCGCGGGGGTTGACAAAGTGCAATAAAGTGGCAATTTGCAAACCTCTGCCGAATCCCACGCCCCAACGAGGTTTCCCATGCCAGACGATCAGTCCCCGCCCGCCGCCGTGGTCCGTCACGATAGCGGCCGATTTGGCCCCGGCAATCCTGGACGCCCGTCCGGCGCGCGGGGCCGGCGGGGGCGCCATGTCGTGGACGCCATCCTCGACGATTTCATCGCCAACAAGAACAGCGCTCTCAACAGCGCGCGTTGCGTCAATGGGCCGGCCTATCTGAACACCATCGTCAAGCTGCTGCCGGCCCAGCCTTCGATCGACGCGCCCGACGTGCGCGACTGGTCGGACGCCGAGGTGGACGCGGCCATGCTCGCCGTCCGCAAGATCTTCGCCATCGGCGGGACCGCCCGCGATCAGCTGATCCAGATCGAGGCGTTGATGTGCGGCCAATAGCCTCCATGAGCCCCCGGCCACCGTTATTAACGGTGATTTACGGTCGACCCGGCCCCTCGCACCCGGTCGGATGGCCCCTGCGCGGGGCGTTGGACGACCCTATGGCGGCGCCCGGAGCCTCAGGTCGCGAACGCGCCCGCTCGGCGCTCGCCGACGCCGTCCGCCCTCGGCGCGACGCGGCGGTAGATCAGGGCTTCGGCGATGTGCACGCGGCGGACGGTGGCGGCGCCCTCGAGGTCGGCGATGGTGCGCGCCAGGCGCAGGGTGCGGCTCCAGCCGCGGGCGGTCAGGGCGCCGGCCTCGGCGGCCTTGGTGAGCAGGGCCTTGGCGGGCGCGTCGAGGGCGGCGATGCTGTCCAGCCAGGCCCCCTCGGCGCGGGCGTTGAGCGGGCTGGCGCCCTGGCCCGCCGCGGCGGCCCGGCCGGCCTGCAGCTCGCGCGCGGCCGCGACCCGCGCGGCCACCTCGGCGCTGCCCTCGGCCGGCGGCGGCAGGCCGAGATCGGCGGCGGTGACCGGCGGGGACCTCGACGGTCAGGTCGATGCGGTCGAGCAGCGGACCCGACACCCGGCCCTGGTAGCTCTGCTGACAGCGCGGAGCCTTGCCGCAATGGCCGCGTCCCAGGCCGCCGTAGCCGCACCGGCACGGGTTCATCGCCGCCACCAGCTGGACGCGCGCGGGATAGCGGACGTGGGCGTTGGCGCGGGCGATGGTCACCTCGGCCGTCTCCAGGGGCTGGCGCAGGCTGTCGAGCGCCTGGGCGCTGAACTCCGGCAGTTCATCGAGGAACAGGACGCCGTTGTGGGCCAGCGACACCTCGCCCGGCCTGACCCGCAGGCCGCCGCCGGTCAGCGCCGCCATGCTGGCCGAGTGATGCGGCGCGCGGAACGGCCGGGCGCGGGTCAGGGCCCCCTTGGCGATCAGGCCGGCGATGGAATGCACCATCGAGGTTTCCAGCAGTTCGACGGCGGTCAGGGGCGGCAGCAGCGGCGGCAACCGCTGGGCGAGCATGGATTTCCCCGACCCGGGCGGGCCGACATAGAGCAGATTGTGGCCGCCGGCGGCGGCGATCTCCAGGGCTCGCTTGGCGTTCTCCTGGCCCTTGACGTCCCTGAGGTCGAGGCCGTCGGGACGCTCGAGCATCGGCCCGGGGCTGGGCGGCGACAGGTGCTGGCTGCCGCGGAAATGGTTGACCAGGGCGATCAGCGAGCGGGGCGCGATGATCCGCGTCTCGCCCGCCCAGGCGGCCTCCGGCCCGCATGCCTCGGGGCAGATCAGGCCCAGGCCCATGGCCCCGGCGGCGATGGCGGCCGGCAGGGCGCCGGCGACCGGGGCGATCTCGCCGTTGAGGTTGAGCTCGCCGATCGCCGCCCAGCCGTCCAGCGCATCCCGCGGGATGATGCCCATCACCGTCATCAGGGCCAGGGCGATGGGCAGGTCGTAGTGGTTGCCTTCCTTGGGCAGGTCGGCCGGCGCCAGATTGGCCACCACCCGCATCGGCGGCAGGGCCAGCCCCAGTCCGGCGAAGGCGGCGCGAACCCGTTCACGGGCCTCGCCGACCGCCTTGTCGGCCAGGCCGACGACCACGAAGGCCGCGAGGCCGCCGACCGTCTGCACCTCGACATCGACGCGGCGGGCTTCGACGCCCTCGAACGCCACCGAAACCACCCGCGCCGCCATTGCGTCCCCGATCCACAATTTAATCCACAGCCTGCGCACGGCCGGGCGATCAGATCAAGAACGAATATGGAACCTAAGGGGAAAGGGTGACGGTGATGTAACCGAAATCCTGGTGGATCCTACCATGATTACCGCAAGCCGCGGCAGGACAATCCTTCGGGGACAATGCCGGCGGGCCTTTTGCGCATTTTTCGTGCATTCGGCGCATCGACCGTGACTATCGGCGCTCCCCTCGCAGGGCCTCGATGCGGTTCCACAGCACGGCGGCGGCGTCGGCGCCTCCGAAACGCTTGAGTTGCTGCGCGCCGGTGGGCGAGGTCACGTTGATCTCGGTCAGATAGTCGCCGATCACGTCGATGCCGACGAACAGCAGGCCGCGCGCCTTCAGCTCCGGTCCGATCGCGGCGCAGATCTCCGGTCCCGCGCGGTCAGCTCCACCGCCTCGGCCCGGCCGCCCTTGGCGAGGTTGGAGCGCACCTGGCCGGCCGCCGGAATCCGGTTGATCGCCCCGACCGGCTCGCCGTCGACCAGCAGGATGCGCTTGTCGCCGCGTGAGACGGCGGGGATGAATTTCTGGGCGATCACCGGCTCGCGGCCGATCATCGCATGCAGTTCCAGCAGGGCGTCGAGGTTGGGATCGTCGGCGGCCAGCCGCACGACCCCGGAGCCGCCGCCGCCGTACAGCGGCTTGAGCACCATGTCGCCATGCCGGGCGCGGAAATCCTCGATCGCCGCGGGGTCGCTGGTGATCAGGGTGGGGGGCTGCAGGCCTCGGAAACGGGTGACGAACAGCTTCTCCGGCGCATTGCGCACCTCGGCCGGATCGTTCACCACCAGGGTGGCCGGATGCAGGGTCTCGAGAAAATGCGTCGCGGTGATGTAGGCCATGTCGAAGGGCGGATCCTGGCGCATCAGGACGACATCCATTTCCGACAGGTCGCGGACCTCGACGCCGCCGAGGCTATGATGCTCGCCCTTGACGGCCCGCAGGTTCAGTGACCGGCCACGCGCCAGCACCCGGCCGTCCTCCATGGCCAGCCGGTCCGGCTGATAGACCCACAGCCGATGTCCGCGGGCCTGGGCCTCCAGCATCAGCAGGAAGGTGGTGTCGGTGTCGATGTCGATGTCCTCGACGGGATCCATCTGGACGGCGATCAGCAGCGGCATCGGGCCTCCTCGGCGGTGGTGCGGGCGGAGAACACCGGCGCGCTCAGAATTCGCCCCACGCCCCGCGAATATGGCGTGGCAGGCGGCCCGGCGCGAGGGCGATGAGATCGAGGCGGACGGCGGCGTGGCGCAGGTCCGGCCGGCGGGCGGCGATCGACCGCGCGGCGCGGGCCAGCCGGTCGCGCTGGACCGGCGTGACGGCGGCGAGCGCCTCGTCCAGGCTGGCCCGCCGCTTGACCTCGATCACCGCGACCACGCCGGGCTTCCAGGCCAGCAGGTCGATCTCGCCAAGGCGGGTGCGCAGGCGAAAACCGAGCAGGCGGTAGCCCTTGGCGAGCAGCCACAGGGCGCACAGCAACTCGCCGCGCCGGCCGTCCCGGCGGGCCCGGGCTCCGCGCTCGCGGCGGCCGGCGATCATCTCACCGGCCGCGCAGCAGCAGGGCGCGCGCGTAGAGGTCGCGGCGCGGCAGACCGAAGGCGCGGGCCACCTCGGCGGCCGCCTCGCCCGGGCCGGCGTGCGCCAGCGCCGCGGCGAGCGCCGCGTCGGCGTCCTCCAGCCGCATGGGGGCGGCGGCCCCGGGGGCGACGACCACGACGATCTCGCCTTTCGGCGCGGCGAACCGCGGATCGGCGGCGAGCACGTCGAGCGGCGCGCGAACGATGGTTTCATGCAGCTTGGTCAGCTCGCGGGCGACGGCGGCCTCGCGCGGTCCGAACACCGCCGCCATGTCGGCGAGGCTGGCCGCCAGGCGCGAGCCGCCCTCGAAGAAGATCAGGGTGGAGCGGATCGGGGCCAGTTCCTCGAACAGCGAGCGGCGGGCGGCGGAGCGTGGCGGCGGAAAGCCGGCGAACAGGAACCGGTCGGTGGGCAGGCCGGAGACCGAAAGCGCCGCCAGGGTGGCGGACGGACCGGGGATCGGGATCACCGCGGTTCCCTGAGCGGCCGCCTCGCGCGCCAGCCGGTAGCCGGGATCGGACACCAGCGGCGTGCCGGCGTCGGACACCAGGGCGATGGCCGCGCCGCCCGCCAGGTCGGCCAGAATGCGCGGGCGCGCCTGGGCGGCGGAATGCTCGTCATAGCGTTGCAGGCGCACCTTGAGCCCATGGGCGGCCAGCAGCTTGCCGCTCACCCGGGTGTCCTCGGCCAGCACGGTGTCGACGCCGGCCAGAACATCGAGGGCGCGCAGCGTGATGTCGCGCAGATTGCCGATCGGCGTGGCCACCAGATACAACCCCGGTCCGACCGTGTTGGGCGAGGTGGATGTCGGTCGATCCTGGGTCATGGGCCGCCGAGCCTAGGCCGGGCGGCCTTCACGCGCCATGGGCGAGTTCGGCGACGATCCGATCGAGCACCGGCCGGCCCTCGCGCGTCACCCTCAACCGGCCCTGGTCGACCACCGCCAGTCCGGCGAGAGCCTCGATCCGATCATCGTCGATCGCCAGCGGCGCGATCTCGGCCAACGGCAGGCCTTCGTCGGTGCGGAGGCCCATCAGCAGCCGCTCGACCGCCGCCTCGCGGGGCGTCAGGCGCTGCCGGGTGGCGCCGGGCTCGCCGGCTTCGACCCAGGCGATGTAGTCGCCGATGGCGCGCGGCGCCTCGGTGGCCCAGCGTTCGCCCGACAGGGTCAACCGGCCGTGCGCGCCCGGTCCGACGCCCAGATAATCGTGGCCGCGCCAGTAGAGGAGATTGTGCCGCGAGCGCGCCGCCGGGCCCCGGGCGTGATTGGACACCTCGTAGGCCTCGTAGCCGGCGGCGGTCAGCACCCGCTGGGTGGTCTCGTAGAGCTCGGCGCCGAGATCGGCGTCCGGCGGAACCAGAGACCCCCGAAGCACGGCGCGGTGGAAGGCCACCCCGGGCTCGATGGTGAGCTGGTAGGGCGAGATGTGCTCGGGCCCCAGGGCGATCGCCTCGGCGAGCTCTCTGGCCCAGTCGGCCGGCCGTTGACCGGGCAGGGCGTAGATCAGGTCCAGGGAGAGCCGCGGAAACCGGCCGGCGGCGGCCGCGACGGCGCGCCGCCCCGCCGCCGCATCGTGGTCGCGGCCCAGAAACCGCAGCGCGGCGTCGTCCAGCGACTGCAGGCCCAGCGACAGGCGGTTGACGCCGGCGTCGGCGAACCCGGCGAAGCGCTCGGTTTCGGCGTCGGTCGGATTGGCCTCCAGGGTGATTTCGAGGTCCGGCGTGGTCGGCCAAAGGGAGGCGGCGGTTTCGATGATCGCCGCGACGTCCTCGGGCGCCATCAGCGACGGCGTACCCCCGCCCAGGAAGATCGACACCAGACGCCTTGGGCCGGTCGCCGCCGCCTGCGCCCGCAGGTCGGCGAGCATGGCGCGCACCAGGGAGGCCTTCTGGGCGGTTCGGCCGCGCTCGCGCACCACGTTGAAGTCGCAATACGGGCAGATGCGGGCGCAATATGGCCAGTGGAGGTAGAGGCCGAGCGGAATGTCGACCTCGTCGCCCCGGAGGGGCAGGGTCAAAACAAGGCGGCTTTCAACGCCTCGAAGGCCTTCGCGCGGTGGCTGATGACGTCCTTGGCGGCCGGGTGCATCTCGCCGAAGGTCTCATGCCGGCCGGCGGGCACGAAGATCGGATCGTAGCCGAAGCCCCGGTGGCCACGCGGCGGAAAGGTCAGGGCCCCGTCGACGCGGCCCTCGAACACCACCACCGGACCGCCCGGCCAGGCGACCGCCAGGGCGCAGGTGAACCAGGCCGCGCGATCGTCGTCCTCGCCTTCCGCCAGGCGTTTTTCCACCAGGGCCATGGCGTGGCCGAAGTCGCGGGCGGGGCCGGCCCAGCGGGCCGAATGCACCCCAGGCGCGCCGTCCAGCGCCGCGACGCACAGCCCGGAGTCGTCGGAAAGGGCGACCAGGCCCGAAGCGTCGGCGGCGGCCCGGGCCTTGATCATCGCGTTGCCGGCAAAGGTGGTTTCAGGCTCGTCGGGTTCGGCCAGGCCCAGGGCGCCGGCGGAGACGACCTCGAACCGTTCGGCGAGGAGTTCCGCGAGTTCCCGCGCCTTGCCCAGGTTGTGGGTGGCGGCGACCAGTCTGGTTCCAGGGTCGAGGCGCAGCATCATCCAACCCTCCTACCGCGTTTCCTCCGGTCGTGCCAAACCTTCGCATTGCGTAATCGTAATATTGATAAACGATATTTAATTTGATCGAAAAACGATGCTGCCATATCGATAAACGCATAGGGACAGCGCGTCGCTGGCCCAAGGCGCGGTCCAACAGCCGGCCATTCCGCACTGCAACACCAAGGAGATTTCCATGTCCGCCACACTGATGATCCATGCCCTCGACCGCGTCGCCCTCGGACTTATGAACGCCATGGTCGTGGTCGGCCTGCCGCTGGTCGCTCTGGGACTGATCACCCAGTCCCTGTGAGAGCGATGAGTTTGGCGGTGTCGACGGATCAGGGCAATCTGGCCGCCGTCCGGCTGAACCGCGCCGGTCGGTGGCCGCGCCCCCAGGGCGGGCCGGGCTGAAGAGGCTGACATGCGCACGCTGGGTCCGGGCTCGGTTTCGAGCTTCCTGAAAGTCATTCTCGACGTATTCTATTTCGCCTTGCTGGCGGCCGCGATCCTGCTGAGCGTCGGGATCCTCGGCGTTCTGTTGCTGAGCTTCCGGCCCGATCTGCTCGGCGGCCATCTGAGGATCGACGAGGTGCGTATCGAGGGACCCTGGCTGGGCCCGATCGCGGCGGCGAGCCTGCTGGCGATGGACCTCTATGTGGCCGGCGCCATCGTCATCGTCGGACGTCTGCGCCGGATCTTCCAGACCCTGATCGCCGGCGATCCGTTTCATCCCGACAATGTCCGGCGCCTGCGAGTGATCGGCGCGGCGCTGGCGATCCTCGAGGTCGGCCGCTATCTGACCGCCGGCCTGTCACAGGTGATCTTTCACGGCCAGGTGCGGGTGGGCGGCGGCGTCAGTCTGACCACCTGGTTCGGCATACTGGTGATCCTGGTGCTGTCGGAGGTGTTTCGCGAGGGCGCCCGCCTGCGCGGCGAGGCGGAGCTGACGATCTGAGCATGCCCATTCGAATTCGCCTCGACCGCCTGTTGCTCGAGCGGCGCATGTCGCTGACCGAACTCGCCGACCGGGTCGGCGTGACCATCGCCAACCTGTCGATCCTGAAGACCGGCAAGGCGCGCGCGGTGCGCTTCTCGACGCTGTCGGCGCTCTGTCGCGAGCTGCAATGCCAACCGGGCGATCTGATGGCCTTCGAACCGGGACCGGCCGACGACACCGACGACGAGGCCGGCGAAGACTGAGGCGGGCCGGTCAGCGCCGGCCGGCCGCCCAGGCGTCGATCGCCGCGGTCTGAAGGCCCACCAGCGTGGAAATGCCGGCCCGCGCCAGATCGAACAGCGCCTCGAATTCCGCGCGCGTGAAGCCGCGCTTCTCGCCGGTGGCCTGGATTTCGACGATGTCGCCGGACCCGGTGAGCACGAAATTGGCGTCGGCCTCGGCATTGCTGTCCTCCTCGTATTCGAGATCGAGGATCGGCAGGCCGCGATACAGGCCGCAGGACACCGCCGCGACGTGATCGATGATCGGATCGCGGGTGATCACGCCCTCCGCGAGCAGGTGGCCGGTGGCGAGCTTGAGCGCCACCCAGCCGCCGGTGACCGCCGCGGTGCGGGTGCCGCCGTCGGCCTGGATCACGTCGCAGTCGACGGTGATCTGGCGCTCGCCCAGCGCGCCCAGGTCGACCACCGCCCGCAGCGAGCGGCCGACCAGGCGCTGGATCTCCTGGGTGCGGCCGGATTGCTTGCCCTGGGCGGCTTCACGTCGGCCGCGGGTGTGGGTCGCCCTGGGGAGCATGCCGTACTCGGCCGTCACCCAGCCCTGACCGCGGCCTCGCAGGAACGGCGGCACGCCCTCCTCCAGGCTGGCCGTGACCAGGACGCGGGTGTGGCCGAACGAGACCAGGCAGGATCCCTCGGCGTAGCGGTTCACCCCGGTTTCGAGGGTGACGGCGCGCAGGTCGCCGGGGGCGCGATCGGACGGTCGCATCATTGGGGGCATCGGCTCCAGTGGTGAAGGGCGCCGCTTGCGCGCGGCGAGGGCGGGCTTATCCTACAAAACGCGATGGAGCGTCCATGACCAAACCCTTTGTCGGGCAAGTCCCGCCGCGCGGCGCCAGCCTGGCCGAGCTGGACTCTCGCGCCCGCGAGATTTTTCGGCGGATCGTCGAGAGCTATCTGGAGACGGGAGACCCGGTCGGCTCGCGCACCCTGTCGCGCGGCGGACTGCATCTGTCGGCGGCGTCGATCCGCAACACCATGCAGGACCTCACCGAAATGGGCTTGCTCGACGCGCCGCACGTCAGCGCCGGGCGACTGCCGACCCACGCCGGCCTGAGGCTGTTCATCGACGGTCTGCTGGAGGTCGGCGACGTGGCGGAGGACGATCGTCGCAATATCGAGGCGCGCCTTTCGGCGCATGGCCGGTCGTTCGACGATGCTCTGAACGAGGCCAGCTCCATCCTGTCGGGTCTCGCGGGCGGCGCCGGAGTGGTGGTCACGCCGGCGCGTGACGCGGAGGTCAAACATGTGGAGTTCGTCACCCTGGGACCCGACCAGGCGCTGGCGATCATGGTGTTCGAGGACGGCTCGGTGGAAAATCGCCTGATGCGGCGCCCCGAAGGGGTGACGCCGTCCGCGCTGCAGGAAGCATCGAATTTCCTCAACGCCCGTCTGCGCGGGCGGACATTGCCCGAGGTCAAGGCCGAGGTCGCCGGCGAACTGGAGAAGGCTCGTCGCGAACTCGATGTCGCGGCCGCCCGGCTGGTCGAGGACGGTCTGGCGGCATGGGGCGGCGGCGAGGACACCGAACGCGCGCTGATCGTGCGCGGCCGGGCCAACCTGCTCGGCGATCCGGAGGTGCTCGCCGATCTCGACCGGGTCCGCCGGCTGTTCGACGACCTCGAACAGAAGGAGCAGTTGATCGGACTGCTGGACAACGTGCGGGACGCCGCCGGCGTGCGTATCTTCATCGGCGCCGAAACCCGGCTGTTCTCCTTGTCGGGTTCCGCTCTGATCGCGGCGCCCTATATGACCGGGCGACAACGCGTCCTCGGAGCGATCGGAGTGATCGGTCCGGCGCGTCTGAACTACGCCCGCGTGATTCCCCTGGTCGATTATACCGCCCGGGCGCTCGGGCAAATCATGGATGGGTGACCAGTGAACAGCATCGACGACGAATCAGTGGCCAACGATAGCGCCGAGCCGGCGGCCGAGCAGGCCGGCGACGACGCGACGGAGGCTCTCGAAGCCGAAATCGCGGCGCTGAAGGACCAGGCCCTGCGCTATGCGGCCGAGACCGAGAACGTCCGGCGCCGGGCGGAGCGGGAGGTGAACGACGCTCGCGCCTATGCGATCCAGAAGTTCGCGCGCGACCTGCTGGGCGTGGCCGACAACCTGGCCCGCGCCCTGGGGCATGCGCCCAAGGATGCGGAGGACGCGCCGACCCGCAATCTCGCGGTCGGGTTGGAAATGACCCAGAAGGAGCTGTTGACCGCCTTCGAGCGCAATGGCTTGAAACCCATCGAGCCCGCCACAGGTGAAAAATTCGACCCGCACCTGCATCAGGCGATGATGGAGCAGACCTCCGATTCGCTGCCGCCGGGCGCCGTCATCCAGGTCCTGCAGACCGGCTACGACCTGTTCGGGCGGGTGGTCCGCCCGGCCATGGTGGTGGTGGCCGCCAAGGACTCGAGCGGAGCGGGCGCGAAAGCCGAGGGGGCGGTCGCCTAGACGCGCATTGGTCCTCGAGCGCGTTCGCCCCGAGATCGTGGCGGCGGCCCCTTCCTCACGCCGACAATTCCGTTAATCTGGCAAGTCCCTTTTCATCCGCCGCGCTCGGGGCCTTAACCGCGGCGGCGCCGGACGTGGACGCGTAAGAATGAAGCTGACCATCGAGCGGACCGCCCTGTTGAAGGCGCTGGGGCATGTCCAGAGCGTCGTCGAACGGCGAAACACCATCCCGATCCTCTCGAACGTCCTGCTGACGGCGCGCCGCGACGTCCTCGCCCTGTCGGCGACGGATCTCGACATGGAGATCACCGACGAGACCGCGGCCCTGGTGGATGTTCCTGGCCAGATCACCGCGCCGGCCCACACGCTCTACGAGATCGTCCGCAAGCTGCCCGAGGGGGCCGATGTCGCGCTGAGCTATTCCGGGGACGATCCGCGCCTGCAGGTGCAGGCCGGTCGGTACAAGGTCAATCTGCCGGTGCTTCCGGCCGGCGACTTTCCGGTGATGTCCTCCGAGGGACTGTCGGCGCCGATCACCGTCGACACCACCGACCTGATGCGCCTGATCGACAAGACCCGTTTCGCGATCTCCACCGAGGAGACGCGCTACTATCTGACAGGCATCTACCTCCATACGGTGGTCGAGGAGGGACGGACGCTGCTGCGCGCCGTGGCCACCGACGGTCACCGCCTGGCGCTCGCGGACATGGTCGCCCCGGAAGGCGCCGCCGGCCTGCCGGGCGTTATCGTACCCCGCAAGACCATCCAGGAAGCCCGGCGGCTGATGGAGGATGCCGGCGAGAGCGTGAGCGTGCAGCTCAACGCCCAGAAGGTGCGCTTCGAATTCGGCCGCGCCGCCCTCACCTCCAAGGTGATCGACGGTTCGTTCCCCGACTACACGCGCGTGATCCCGCGGGAGAACCACCGCCTGATGAGTGTCGACAACCGCCTGTTCGCCGCCGCCGTCGACCGGGTCGCCACCATCTCCTCGGAAAAGAGCCGGTCGGTCAAGTTGACGGTCGAGTCCGGCAAGGTGGTCCTGACGGTGCGCAACATGGAGACCGGCCAGGCCATGGAGGAGCTCGAGGTCGACTATGACGGCGAGCCCTTCGAGATCGGCTTCAACGCCCGATACCTGATGGACGTCGCGGCGCAGATCGGCGGAGAAACCGCGGCGTTCCGCTTCGCCGACCGGGCGGCCACGGCCACCATGCTGGATCCGGTGCTGGCGCTCGATCCCACCGATGCGGGCGTACAATATGTGCTGATGCCGCTGCGGGCCTAGGACGGACGGAATTTCGAGCGCGACATCAGGGCCGGGGGCGTCGTGCGCTCCCTGATCGATCAGATCCGGCTGACCGACTTCCGGTCCTACGAACACGCCAGCCTGGCGCCGGGCGGCCGAAGCATGTTCCTGTTCGGGCCGAACGGGGCGGGCAAGACCAATTTTCTGGAGGCGATCAGCCTGCTTTCACCCGGGCGGGGCCTTCGCGGCGCCGCCCTGGCCGACGTCGGCCGCCGCGACCCTGGAGCGCGCGAAGGCCGGGCGTGGGCGATTTCCGCCGAGTTGCGACTGGCCGAGGGCAGCGTGCGGCTGGGGGCCGGGGTGGAGACTGGCGGCTCGTCGCGGCGGCTGGTGCGGATCGACGGCGAGACCGTATCGGCCGGCGTTCTCACCGAACACGCCCGGCCGATCTGGCTGACCCCGGCCCAGGACCGCCTGTTTCTGGAGAGCGCCACGGAGCGACGGCGGTTTTTCGACCGGCTGGTATACGCCGCCCTGCCGACCCATGCCGGCAATGTCGCCGCCTATGAGCGGGCGCTGCGCGAGCGGATGCGGCTGCTGAACGAAGGGCCGGCCGACCCCGACTGGCTGACCGCTCTCGAGGCGCTGATCGCCAAGGCCGGGGCGCGGGTGGCCCAGGCGCGCGCCCGCACCCTGGCGGACCTGCGGGCCGAGATCGACGCCCGCGGCGGCGGCGCGTTCCCGCGCGCCAACCTCGGGCTGGCGGGCGAGTGGGAACAGCTCGCCCTGGCGGGCGAGGCGGTCTCGGAGATCGAGGCGCGGCTGGCCGCCGCCCTGGCCCGCGGCCGCGAGCGCGACGCCGCCGCCGGCCGCGCGTTGACCGGCCCGCACCGGGGCGATCTGGCGGTGTTGCACGGCGAGAAGCGGCCGCCCCGCCGCCGAATGTTCCACCGGCGAGCAGAAAGCGCTGATTCTGAATCTGGTTCTGGCCCAGGCGGCGCGACTTTCGCGTGCCAAATCGGCGCCGAATCCTATATTGTTGTTGGACGAAGTGGCGGCGCATCTCGATCCCGCGCGACGCGCCGCCCTCTTCGACGAGATCGAGGCGCTATCCCTGCAGGCCTTCCTGACCGGCACCGACGCGCTGCTCTTCGAAACCCTCAAGGGTCGGGCGATAGGCGTTCATGTCGACGCATCGACCCTGACCGCCCTGGACTCCTGACGACGATGACCGACGAGCACGACACTCTTCCGCCGACCACGACAACGAAGCCGCCGACGCCGCCGCCAACGATTACGGCGCCGAGTTCATCAAGGTCCTGAAGGGCCTGGACGCGGTGCGCAAGCGGCCCGGGCATGTACATCGGCGACACCGACGACGGCTCGGGCCTGCACCACATGGTCTATGAGGTGGTCGACAACGCCATCGACGAGGCCCTGGCCGGCTGGGCGACGCGGGTCGAGGTGATCCTCAACGCCGACGGCTCGTGCACGGTCACCGACGACGGCCGCGGCATCCCGATGGACATCCACGAGGGCGAGGGCGTCTCGGCGGCCGAGGTGATCATGACCCAGCTGCACGCCGGCGGGAAATTCGACCAGAACTCCTACAAGGTCTCCGGCGGCCTGCACGGCGTCGGCGTCTCGGTGGTCAACGCGCTCTCCGACTGGCTCGACCTGAAGATCTATCGCGGCGGCAAGTCCACGAGATGGCGCTTCGAGCACGGGGATACCGTCGCGTCGCTGGAGGAGACCGGCGACGCGCCGCTGCGCGAGAACGGCGAGTTCCTGTCCGGCACCGAGGTCACCTTCCTGCCCTCGCTGTCGACGTTCGCGCTTCATCGATTTCGACCGCAAGACGCTGGAGCACCGGCTGCGCGAGCTGGCCTTCCTGAACTCCGGCGTGACCATCTACTTCCGCGACCTGCGCGGGCGCCGAGCCCTTCGAGGAGGTCATGCACTACGAGGGCGGCGTCGAGGCGTTCGTGCGCCACCTCGACAAGGCCAAGACGCCGCTGCTGAAGGCCCCGATCGTCATCCGCGGCAAGCGCGAGAACGTCGAGATCGACCTCTCGCTGTGGTGGAACGACGGCTACCACGAGAACGTGCTGTGCTTCACCAACAACATCCCGCAGCGCGACGGCGGCACCCACCTGGCGGCCTTCCGCTCGGCCCTGACCCGGATCATCACCGGCTATGCGGAGAGCATCCGGCGCGGCCAAGCGCGAGAAGGTCTCGGTCGAGCGGCGAGGACGCCCGCGAGGGCCTGACCTGCGTGCTGTCGGTCAAGGTGCCGGACCCCAAGTTCTCCTCCCAGACCAAGGACAAGCTGGTCTCCTCCGAAGTGCGCCCGGCCGTCGAGGGCCTGGTCGGCGAGGGCCTCGCGCACTGGTTCGAGGAACACCCCGCCGAGGCGCGACTGATCGTCCAGAAGATCGCCGAGGCCGCCGCCGCCCGCGAGGCCGCGCGCAAGGCCCGCGAGCTGACCCGGCGCAAGTCGGCGCTGGATATCTCCTCCCTGCCCGGCAAGCTCGCCGACTGCGCGGAGAAGGACCCGGCCAAGTCGGAGATCTTCATCGTCGAGGGCGATTCCGCCGGCGGCTCGGCCAAGCAGGCCCGCAACCGCGAGAACCAGGCGGTGCTGCCCCTGCGCGGCAAGATCCTCAACGTCGAGCGCGCCCGCTTCGACAAGATGCTGGGGTCCGAGCAGATCGGCACCCTGATCACCGCCCTGGGCGCCGGGATCGGCCGCGACGACTTCGATATCGAGAAGATCCGCTACCACAAGATCGTGGTGATGACCGACGCCGACGTCGACGGCGCCCACATCCGCACCCTGCTGCTGACCTTCTTCTATCGGCAGATGCCGGAGGTGATCGAGCGCGGCTATCTCTATATCGCCCAGCCGCCGCTCTATAAGGCGTCAAGGGCAAGTCGTCGCGCTATCTGAAGGACGACGCCGAGATGGAGGTCTTCCTGATCGACGAGGGCGTCGACGGCGCGACCCTGGACCTCTCCAACGGCGAGCGGATCACCGGCGCGGACCTGCTGGCCCTGGTCCAGGCCGCGCGCCGGGCCAAGGCCAACGTCGAGCGGCTGGCGGCCCGCGCGCCGGCCTTCGCCATCGAGCAGGCGGCGCTGGCCGGCCTGCTGGCAGAGGGCGGCGACCTGGAGCGGGCGGCCGCGCGGCTGGACCTCTACGCCGAGGAGGGCGACGGCGCCTGGGCCGGCGAGCCGGCGGCGGCGGACGGCTTCGTCTTCATCCGCGTCGAAGCGCGGCGTGTCCGAACGCATCGTGCTGGACGAGCTGCTGCTGCACGCCGCCGACGCGCGGCGCCTGGCCGAACGCTCGGCGAGCCTGGCCGAGATCTTCGCCGGCCGCGCCACCTTCCGCCGCCGCGACCGCGCGCGACCGGTGCGCGGGCCCGCTCGACCTGGTCAACGGCGGTGATCGACGCCGGCCGCCGCGGCCTCGCCATCCAGCGCTACAAGGGCCTGGGCGAAATGAACCCCGACCAGCTGTGGGAAACCACCCTCGACGCCGACGCCCGCACCCTGCTGCAGGTCAAGGTCGACCACGCCGACGACGCCGACGACATGTTCACCCGCCTGATGGGCGACCTGGTCGAGCCCCGCCGCGAGTTCATCCAGGAAAACGCCCTCGACGCCGAGGTGGACGTCTAGGCGGGCCTCCCAAAGGATCATGACGTCCCCGCAATCGAGCTCCGGCTTTTCTGGCGCCGACAGAATTGGTAGTCTGGATAACGGTGGATGTATTGGTCAGTCGTCCAATTCGGAATTAAATCCCAAATATTCGGCGACGGCGCCAAGGCGTTTGTCTCGCGCCCAGAACCTGGCGCCGGGAGTGAGTTGGTCGAGGCCAACAGGTGGGCCTCCACATAGCCAATTCCGGCGCCCGCCAGGCTTTGTCGTTCGATCAACCGAAGCACCTCCGCATCGCTCGCCCTCATCACCATTGGGAGGCTCTGCAGCAACCCCAGGAAGGCCACGCGATCAGGTAGGTGACCCAGGGCGAGTTCACCGATTATGAACGGATGGGTGAGCACGCGATTTTCGTACAGCAGCTCCGCGAAGGCTTTGTCGGCGGCCCGGATGTGTCCGATCCATACGGAGGTGTCGACGAGAATCATTCCTCCCATGGCCGCCGGCGGGGGCCGGCTTCAAAGTCCGGCGCGCTTCCGCCCATGCGCGCCAGACGACGCGCCGCCTCACGCTCGACCAAGGCGACGAGAGCGGCTCGAACAATCGCCGACTTCTCCGTCAGGCCGGTATAGTCACGCGCCTTCGCCAAGAGTTCATCGTCGAGCGCAAGCGTCGTTCTCAGCAGCGGCCTCCAGAGGCACGAAATAAGGCATCATCTGATGCCAGCCGGTCAGCAGAGTCAACTCGGTCAGAAATGCCCCACCGCAAATGCGATGATCTGCCACAATGCGGGAGGGAGCCCGGGCGCTCTTGAAAGGCCGCGGGCAGGCCGCCATTTCGTGCCGCGACAACCTCCTGGAAGAGAGCTCGATATAATCATGACCACCGTGACCGAAGCCGCGCCGCAAACCCGCTCGTTCGAGGCCGATGTCGCCAAGCTGCTGCACCTGATGGTGCACTCGGTCTATTCGGACAAGGACGTGTTCCTGCGCGAGCTGATCTCGAACGCCGCCGATGCCTGCGAGAAGCTGCGCTACGAGGGGCTCAGCGATCGCCGCGCTGCTGGGCGACGACGCCCAGCCGCGCATCACCGTCACGCTCGATGCCGAGGCGCGCCGGCTGACGGTCGAGGACAACGGCATCGGCATGAGCGAGGCCGAGACTGGCCGAGGCGCTCGGCACGATCGCGCGCTCGGGCACCAAGGCGTTCATGGAGCGGATCGCGCGGCGCCAAGGAGGCCGAGGGCAGCCAGCTGATCGGCCAGTTCGGCGTCGGCTTCTATTCGGCCTTCATGGTCGCCGACCAGGTCGACGTCGACCTCGCGCGCGCGCCGGCGCCGAGGAGGCCGCGGCGTCTGGTCGTCGGACGGCCAGGGCACCTACACGATCGCGCCCGCGGACGTTGCCGAGGCGCCCGCGCGCGGCACGCGCGTGACTGCTGCATCTCAAGGAGGACGCCGACCGGCTATACCGACGGCTTCACGGTCGAGCGGATCGATCAAGGCGCAGTCCGGGCCACGTGCCGGTGCCGATCTTCCTGCAAGCGATACGCCGGACGCCGAGCCCAAGCAGATCGCCGACGGCGCGGCGCTGTGGACCCGGCCCAAGGCGGAGATCACCGCCGAGGAGTATAAGGATTTCTATCGCAGCGTCGCCGGCCAGTTCGACGAGCCGGCGCTGACGCTGCATTACCGCGCCGAGGGCCTGCACGAATATACGGTGCTCGCCTTCGTGCCGCGAGACCAAGCCGTTCGACCTGTTCGATCCCGACCGCGCGGGCCGGATGAAGCTCTATGTGCGGCGGGTGTTCATCACCGACGAGGCGCGAGATCCTGCCGCGCTATCTGCGCTTCGTGCGCGGGCTGGTCGATTCCGCGCGACCTGCCGCTCAACGTCTCGCGCGAGATGATCCAGGAAAGCCCGGTGCTCGCCGCGATCCAGAAGGGCGTGACGAACCGCGTGCTGTCAGCGAACTCGACAAGCTCGCGGCCAGCGACGCCGAGCGCCTACGTCAAGATCTGGGACAATTTCGGCGCCGTGCTCAAGGAAGGCCTCTACGAGGATTATGCGCGCCGCGAGACGCTGCTCGGCCTGGCGCGGTTCACCACCACGACCTCCGAGGCGAGCGCGCCGTACGCTGAAGGACTATGTCGCCGGTCTGAAGGAAAACCAGACCGCGATCTATTACGCCATCGGCGACGATCTCGATCGGCTGGCGTCCTCGCCGCAGCTCGAAGGCTTCCGCGCGCGCGGCATCGAGGTGCTGCTGCTGACCGACCAGGTCGACAGCTTCTGGGTCACCTCCGGCGTCGACTTCGAAGGCAAGCCGTTCAAGTCGGTGACGCAGGGCGCCGCCGATCTCGAGTCTCATCCCGCTGCCGGAAGGCGCGCCGCTTCCCGCCGACGCCTCGGAAGACGTCGGCCGGTTCATCGCGTTCGTGAAGGCGACGCTGGGCGAGGCGGTCTCCGACGTGCGGGCCTCCGAGCGACTGACCGAGAGCGCGGTCTGCCTGGTGGCGGCCGACCACGGCATGGACCGCCAGCTGGAGAAGCTGCTCGCCGGCGCCGGCCGCCTGCCGGAGGCCTCCAAGCCGGTGCTTGAGATCAACCCACGACACGATCTCGTCGCCGCCCTCGAGCTCGGCTGGGCGAGGCCGACCAGGGTCTGCGGGAGGACGCCGCGCAGCTGCTGTTCGACGAAGCCAAGATCGCCGACGGCGAGGTTCCCGCCGACGCGAGAGGCTTTTCAGCCCGGCTCGGGCGGGTCCTCGGTCGCGCGCTGGGGTGAGGGCGCGGGGCGGGCCACGATGCTGGCCCGTCCGGCGGTCGCCAGGGGGGTGAAGGTCGGCGGTGGGGGATGGCGTTTTCGGCCTTACGGCCGCGGCCCGACACTGAGCTTGCACGATGGCCCAGCACCAGGGGCGAGTGTCGGGAACCGAGCTGAACGCCGCCTCAGCGCTTGGGCGGTTGGGCGGCGCTCAGGAAGTCGGTAGCCTTGAAGCCTTCGGGCGCGGCGACCTCGACGATGGGGTCCTCGCGATTGTCGAACTCCATGCGCAGGGCCCGGTTGATCACCGCGTGCATGTCGTAAAGGCAGGTGATGTAGGTGAATTCGAAGATCTGCTCGTCGCTCCAGAAGGTCTTGAGCTTGTCGAACACCGCCAGGGGCGTGCGGCCGCCGGCCTGCGACAGGCAGTCGGCATAGGCGAGGACCGCGCGTTCCTGGTCGTCGAACAGGTCCGAGACCGTCCAGTGCGGCACGGCCGCGATCTTCTCGTCGCGAGACGCCCAGGCGCGCGCAGGGACTTGCAGTGTTGGGAGAAGACGAACTGGCTGGACTTGACCCAGCCGGCGCGGGTCTGGCCGAGTTCGCGCAGCACCGGGTCGATCTTGCGATCGGGATGGCGATAGACCGCGAAGCCGTCGACGGCGTGCTGGAAGATGTCGGGCGCGAGAGCGAACACCGTCCACCAGTCTCCCGGCGTGCCGGTGGCGGTGCCCGGCGTGGCGACCGGGTCGACCGCCTCGCCGAACAGGCGATCGTAATAGCGGTTGATGACCTCGGACTGGACTTCGGAGCGGGGGACCTGACGCAGGACGGGCATGGAGCGGCTTTCGGGATCAGGCTGATTTGCGGCATTCGGCCACGCGGGCCGAGTCGAAATATTGGACGAGGCGGGTGATCCTGCCATGCCCGGACATCGCCCGTGGCTGCAGAGGGTTCGACCCCGGCGCGCCGCTCATGGCCATGGGGGCGCGGGGCGCGCGATGCGCTTGGCCGACACGCGTTGGGCAGGCCATGGCAGCGCCAGGGCGGTGAACTTCGCGGAGATGTAGGCGATCGGAGTCGGCGGCGGCACGATGCCGACCATGGAGGCGGTGATCACCACGTCGGCAGGCGTCGAGGTGGCCTGGGTCGCCAACCATTGATGGGGGCCATATTGCTGCCGAAGGAGTCATCGATCCGCGCTTCATCCCGTTCTTGTCGCCGACCCTAGCGGGGGGCCTTTGTCTGTGAAAGCTATTTGCCGGATTGCTGCCTGCGCCGCTCGAGCTTGGCGGCAATTCGGGGGCGACCAACGAACGGTCCGGACGCGACCCGACAGTGGTTGCGCCGGCTAGGGTGCGCCGCCGAGCCTTCAGTTGTTGGGGGGTAGCGTCGGTGATCGTGCCCCCGCCGGGTCCAGGGTCGTACTCTCGCCGACGATGTGGTCGCCATCACGATGCGCGCCGGCGTCTCCGGCGACATAAACGCCCGCGCAGCCGCTCAGCAGGCTCCCGGTCAGAAACAGGATGGCGATTACGCGGATCATGCAGGGCTCCGGTCGATTGGTCACGTGGACGATATCCAGACGGATATGCGATTGGGAGGATCAGGGATACTTCCGCTATGCGCGGCGTTCCTCGTGCTTAGGAACGCGCGAAGGTTAGCCTCGGGCCCGTCCGGACCGGCGTCAGCCTGTCCGAGACCCTTGCGCCTCCAGGTTCGCCATCGCGACCGACTTCATGTGCAGATAGAGGCGGTGATAGACCTTGCGGTCGAAATGAGTGACCCTTTCGTTGAGGATTTCGGCGTCGTCGTCGATGAAGTCGGCGACCCGGACCGGCCGGACGTTGGCGTAAGGCGCGGCGGCCTCCAGGCAACAGCGGTTGAACGCCTGGCGCCGAGGGTTGATCGCCTGGGAACCGTCCGCCTGACGGTCACATTCGGTGATCAACAGCAGAAACAGGATGCCGTGACCGGGAATCCTGGAAAACATCAAATTCAACGTCTGCTTCATTTCGTTGTCGTCATACGATACAGCTGAAAAATTGGCGTCAAGGTAGCTCTTCAGGCCCAGTTGCGCCGCCCTTTCCTCGTCGGTCCGCGGCGGAAGGAACGGGATTGTGATCCCGGTGCGGTCATGGCGATAAATCCGCCGCCCCAGATCGGTCCAGTTGCTGAAGATCCACAGAGGCTTGTCACCTGAATAGTCGAAATAATCGGTGCGGAAATCCTCCGCCACCCATCCTAGAGGCGCGACCGCCTCGAGCTGTTCTTCGCTGACCCCCAGCATGGCGTTGCGCAGGCAGATCGAATGGTCGAGCATGATCAGCTTGCCGTCACGGACGGTGTTGAACTCACCGATTACTTTTGGCGACGAAAGGCGGAAGTAGTGGGTGAGCGGCCACAGAATGCAGCCTCCCCGGGCCGCTACCGAACCCAGCACGTTGGCGGCCTCGGATTTGGCGCCAGGCGACTGGTCATCAGCCAGGGTGATCCAATCCACTGTGGGGTGGGAAACCGGATCGGTTAGCACCTCACCGATAACTTCAGCAGGGGCTTACCCAGCCGCTGATATACCCAGGCTTCGACGCCCATATCGAGAACGCGGCAGGAAAAGCAGAATTGCTTAAGCTGAACGACATTCCGTCGGGTCGTGACCTGGAAGTAACCGCAAAATCCGTAGTCGCCGTATTTGTCCGATACCTCAACCAACCCAGCCTGAGTTGCGAAATCCGCGAGTTCGCGCCTCAGACCGACGCCGGCGCGGCCTCGGTGTTCTCGGGTAGCCGTCGCTTGACGAAATTGAGCTGATTGGTGCGGTTGATCAGTTCGATGGCCCGGTCGAGGTGCGCTTCCACATCGGTCTCGATGCGCACGCGGATGTCGCTCGAACGCAGGAAGTCGATGTTGTCGCCACCTGCCGACTGACGCACGCGCCGCTCGTCCGCCTTGCGAGCTTCCAGCACCTTGTACTGATTGAGCCGGGTCAGGCCGTGATCGTCCTTGCCCCTGAACCGGGGATCGGAGAGGAGGCTCGGAATAATGCTCTCGGAAGCGATCTGCAGACCGGGTGAAAAGAACTTCGCTTCCTCTAGATTGAGATGGTTGTCGTCGATCAGCAACACGTTTTCGGGGCGAAGTTGTACGGTATCGACAAGTTCTCTTATCCTCGGTCCTTTTGGTGTCCAGTCGATGGTCGGGAAGATGAAATAATCCCAGATACCATTGTCACTAATTATCGACCGAACGCTCTCGATCTCGTTTTTTGAACAGATCGAGTTCATGATACCGCGGCGCGCGAGTTCGACCACGATTGCCTGAGTGTCCTCTCGCCATACGACGCCGCCCTCCGTCAGCGTCCCGCGCCAAAATGTCTCGTCCAGATCCCACACGACAAGACGCACGCCTTCGGCCATGCCAACGGTCTCCTTTCGCGTTTGTCCGGCCGCCGCGATCACTGCCTGCTCAAACCCGCAAACCGCAGATAGCCCGGGCGATCAAAGTTCGCCAAGCGCATCGCGCGTAGCCTGTGACAATAGCGGCGCCACCGAACTGCGGACGGCTCGAAAATCCGTCTCATCGAATGCACGATAAACCTTGCGTGTTGCGCTTGGCGCCCCGAGCGTGATTCCGTAGCGCGCCGCCAGACGGTCGGCATCGGCGTGCGCAATTTCGCGTATTTGACTGCGCTCGAACGGAGAGGCCACGTCGAGCCCTGGGCGCAATCCCGGGGGGGTTTTTCGCGCAAAGCCGTGGCTAAGGGCCCTCGACACTTCCATGAACGCCCCGTCGGACATCTTGGTCTGGCCGCACCAAGTCAAAAACATCACCGCCCATGCAGGAAGCGAGCGATTGACCGTCAACGATTTGCTCGTTGATGGAGGCACGTATTTCTCGAGAGATACTTTCGCGAAAAAGTCGTCCATTAGATTAGTTGAGATCGCCTCTTCAAAATTTCCGACAATCAAATTTTTAATGGGAAAGTGGGCTGTGATTGTGTCAAGTAAAACTGAGTAAGTGAGGCGTTCTCTTACGGTGTCCAAGAAAGCGGCGAAGGATAATTTACGGTGCCCGCCTCGAACCAGATGCGCGTATAAGGAAATTGCCCAATCCTCAGGCTGGCGCAAATAGACCAGACCTACGACGTCGAATTGTGAGAGCGGTGCGGCAATCGGCCCAAAGTCATAGTTAAATGGACGCGCTGAGAAATCTTCGTAGGAGATAATAGTGGTATGCGCTCTGCTCCGGTCAATTCTCTCGAACGCTATCGACCACAGTGATGCCTCGGAGATCTTTGTTGGCCCACCGCTTCGCTTTGCGATCTCGCTTCCTAGCGCCTGATGATTGATCTCTTTCGCAATCCAAGAAGGGGTCGGCTTTGACCTGTAAAATGGGTGATCCGGGTCATCGGGGAGGACCCTGGGGTAGCAAATCCCAACAGCCGCCAGCGCGGCGTCGTTGCGGCGAAGAAAGACCTGCATCGTGGTAGTGCCGGTCTTCCAAAGACCAAGATGCAAGACCATCCTGCGCTTCATGACGGCGATATAGGGCCGACGTGATCGCCAAAGTCAGCGCTCGGCGCGCCGCTCTCACTCGACATAGCCGAACAATCGCATGTATTCGTTCAGGCCATCGATGATCGCCTGTGAGGTGGCCGGCGCCAAATGGGCCTGGAAATTACCTGGCGTCACCTGCCGTACATGCGCCTCGGGGCGTTCCTCGGTCGGACGCTCGTCGAACTTCGCGGCGATCTGGCGCCGCCGGGCCGGATCGATATCCCACTCGTACCAGTCGCACAGGTCCTTGAGCCACGCCTCCTTGGCGAAGATCACATCCTCATATCGATAGATCGCGACGTTCGGCCGACGATGGAATCCCTGGGCGATGTAGCCCTCGAAAATTCGCACATAGGTCCGTATTGCCTGCCGGGCATAGTTGTTGATGTCGATCTTCTGCAGCATGGCCCGGGTTTCCAGCATGCGCTCGGCGGCGCCGATCGCCTTGCCGTCCTGGGTGGTTCGGTCCTCGGCCTTGGGAATTCGATGGCTGCTGAGCAACGAAAAATACAGCGACGTGATCATGTCGCGCGGATCGCGAACCAGAAAGCTTATCCGCGCGGTGTTGAGAATGGGGGCTGGAAAGGCGGGGAACTGCCGGAAGCCGCCGTAACAATAGCCCGTCGGCCTGATGACCTTGCCGATGTCGGCGGGCCGATTGGTCGGGCTGACGTTCTGCGCGAACAGCTGATCCTCGATGGAAAAATAGACCAGGCCGGCGTGCGGGGCCAATTGCGACAGCATATTGTACAGCAGGGTGCTGCCGGCTTTGGCCATCGAAAAGGCCATCACGCTCGGGCGCGCTGCTGGTGGCGGGCGGCGGCGTCACCTCGACAAACGGCGGCCGTGGTCTGAAACGCACGCCGAAATGCTCATCCATTCAAGGTCGTCCAGTCGTCGTTCAGGGCCGGCGAAGGTGTCAAACGTGCGCCGAGGGCGCAAGGCCATGCGATCCCAGGGCTAAAGCATCTCGCGACGGTTCATGTCGGTGAGCCGGTTGACGATCTTCTTCACGTCCTGGGTCTCGTCGCGGGAAACCACCAGCACGGCCCCTTCGGCGGCGATGATCACCAGGTCCTTGACCGCCACCGCGGCGACCATGGGTCCGTCGGTACGGATGAAACAGCCCTGCGCGCCGATGGCCATGACATCGCCCAACAGGGCATTGCCGTTTTCGTCACGACGCGAGTTCTCCCACACCGAGGCCCACGATCCGACGTCGCTCCAGCCGGCGTCGAGCGGCGCGACGGCGATGCGGTCGGTTTTCTCCATGATCGCGTAGTCGATCGAATCCGCAGGGGCCGCGGCGAAGTCTCGCTGTCCAGCAACAGGCCGCCATCCGCCGTTGGCCGGGCGCGAGTGACGGCCTCGCGGGCCCGGGCGGCGATCTCGGGCGCGAGACGCTCCATCTCCTCGATCATCCGGTCGGCCCGGAACAGGAAATAGCCGCCATTCCACAGATAGCCGCCATGATCGAGGTAGCGCTCGGCCGTCTGACGATCGGGCTTCTCGACGAACTGTGCGGCCTCGAACACCTCGCCATAAGGCTCGCCCAGGCGAATATAGCCGTAGCCGGTCTCCGGATGAGTCGGCCGAATCCCCAAACTCACCAGCCGGCCCTCCCGGGCGGCCGGGATTGCCCGGCGGAGGGCCTCGGCGAAGGCCCCCGCCGAGGACACCAGGTGATCGGCGGGGGCTAGCAACACCAGGCGCGCGGCGTCGCCCTGGTCGGCGATCCAATAGGCCACGACGGCGGCGCAGGCCGCGGTGTTGCGGCCCATCGGTTCGAGGATCAGGCGAGGCGGATGCCGCATGTCGGCGAGTTGTTCGCTCACCACGCATTCATGGGCGGCGCTGCACACCACCACGGGCGGGCTGAAGACGTCCGGGGCCGCGGCCAGGCGATCGAGGGTGTCGCGCAACAGGGTCTTATCACCGGTCAGGGCGTGCAGTTGTTTGGGTTTGGCGATCCGCGACACGGGCCAAAGCCGCGAGCCGGCGCCGCCGGACATGATGACAGGGGTAATCAGGGTCATTGCGGCCTCGCCGGGCGGATGAAAAGGGATTTCATGCGTAGTGGTAGCGGCGCAGGATTTCGCCCAAAGCGTGATCGAGCGCCGCGATGGTTTCCGGCTTCAGCTTGTCGAGATGATCGCCGGGCGACACCTTGCGGATGTGCTGCGAGGTGTCCTCGATTTCCGGCCGGACGTCGTTGGCGGCGGCGACTCGTTGCACCACGGCGGGGCGCACCGAAAGCCCGAGGTAGGCCAGCATGTCGTCCACGAAGCCGGCCTTGTCGAAAATAACGTCCTCATATCGATAGAGCTTGTGGGCGACCCCGGTCAGCTTCTTCTCGACCACCTCGAACTGACCGGCGACGACCCCAACATTGGCCAGGGCAAAGGCGTCGATGCCCATCAGATTCACCTGCTCGCGCTGCTGATGAAACCGCGCGGCGAGTTCACCACCGACGCTCTCGCCCGGGGGGCGGTGGCTTTCGGCCAATGAGAAGTAGAGGGAGGTGAGCATGTCGCGCGGATCGCGCACCAGCAACACGGTGCGACCGCTGGCATAGGCCGGCAGCCGCACCGCCGGCGGCAGGCTGCGGAAGCCGCCGAACGCGTAGCCGGCCGGTCGGAAGACTTCGTTGACCTGCGGAGGAATGGCCGGCGTCGCCACGCCCATGGAGAACATGATCTCCTGAACCGCGACCCAGGTCAGCCCCGCCGATTTGCTGACCGGCTTCATCAGGCGGTTGAGCAGAGTGCTGCCGGCCTTCGGCAGGCCTAGCAGAAATATGCTGGGGATGTCCGGGTCCCCGGGGCCGTCGACCTCGAACACGCAACGGCGACCTTCGAGTTCGAACTCTATCTCGCGCACCGGTGGCCGTTCTGGCGCCGGATGTGTCGGCTGTTGTCCGATCTCGCCGCGGCGTGCGCTCATGACGGAGCGAGCGCGGCGATCGGCGGCTGTTGCGGGGCCAGAAGTCTCAAAGCCGCGACTGACCCCACGATATGATAGAGCGTGCTGGCCGGGGCGGGCTCCTCCACGAAGCCTCCCTCGCTGGTCATCTTGTCGCGCCAAAGGCCGGGAACCGGCGTCTGCAGGTAGGCGAGCACCGAGTCGGCGGCCGAGACCGCCACCTTTTGATAGCGGGCCCGGGCGGCGCCATCTTCCGTTCGGCTGGCGAGGAACACGGCGGTTCGCAGACGCTCGGTCTGAGGCCAAAGGCGAGCCAGGGGATCGGAAACCCGTCCGTCTACGGAAAGGGCGGCCGGCGCTACGTTCAGGCGCCGGAGGACGCCGGCTTCCGCGATCGCAAACAGCCTTTCGATATGGGGCGTTGCGCGTTCCGCCCCCGAACCGCGCCACTGACCGAGCAGCCAGGCCCACTCGTATTGATGGCCAGGCTCGATTCTCCGTTGCCCGCCCGGACCACCCGGTCGCCAATCGGCGTCATAGAACTCATCCAGAACTCCGTGAGCGCCATCGATCAGCCGTTCGAGACAAAGTGCGCCCAATTCATCGGCGATCTCGGTGAAACGGCCGCCGATCACTCCGCTCCAGGCGATACAGGCCTCGAACAGGTGCATCTGGGCGTTGGACTGGAACGGCGCGTCGTCGTCTTCCCGAAAACCGCCGCCGGGATGTTTGAAATGTCCGATGATCCGCTCGAGCAGGGCGGCGGCGGCTTCGCGCAAGGTCTCGCGCGGTGCGATGTCGTGTGCGCCGTAGAAGCCCAACAGGGCGAACGCCTGATCGTAAAGCAACGCGCGGTCGTCACGCGGCTGGCCGTCGGTCTCGACGCTCGCCCTGAACAGCCCGTCCGGGCGGCGGTGTTTATCAAGAAAAAAGTCGAGGCCCAGACGAACCGCTTCGTCGGCCGGTCCGGTCCACCCCAGGCGGGAGGCCAGAGCAAACGAATAGATCTGCCGAGGTTGCAATCGGCAACGTCGGGCCAGGGGCGCCGGGTGACCGTCCTGGCCGATCGCCTCATGGAAGCCGCCGCCGACATGGTCCGCCCCGACCCGCCACCAAATGGGCAGAGCAGATTGCGTCAACCACGACCAGAGACGGGATGACCGGCCGACCAGCGCGGCTGTCACGTTCGACAGGTCGGAAGCCGGGTCATCTGAAGCGTGGCTCATGGGAGACCTTTCGTTCATGGGGCCGGATATTTCCCCGCCGCGTCGTCAAACGTGGGTCTTCGCCCTCGCCGCAAGGATCTTCTCGCCCGAAGCCTCGTCTGGCGGCAACCGCCCTGTAACAGCGCTTCCGCCCATCGTCCAGAACTTCGGCGATTGGTCCTTCAGCGGCCGCGCCTCACGGCGCCGCCCGCGCGGCTGTTTCGTGCATGGCCCGCCACGCTTCGCTCGTCGGCACGAGAACCGGCGCTGGAACCGGCGGGGAACACGGCCCGCGACACCGCGGACGGTTGACGCTACCGGAACGCTCCCCTAATCGACGCGGGGCGAACAACGTCATGGATTGCAATTTGCATGGACGGATCGAATGACCTGTCGGACGAAGTTCGGCGGCTCGAGGCCCGGGTGCGGCATCTCGAATCGCTGTATGGCCTGATCGATCTGCTGGCGCTGCCCGGCTTGCTGGCGGGCGGCGCCGCGCGGATCTTCGACTGCACGCAGACCGCCGAGACGATCGCCGCCCAGGCGGCGGGGTTCTACGGCAAGGAACTCGGCGGCCGCGGCTTGTCGATCCGTTGGACGCGATTTCCTCAGCCGGGACTGCTGGACGTCGCGGTGATCGCCTCAATTCCCTTCACCATCGAGCTACAGGCGCTGCATACGCCTCACATCCGGACGGCCGATGATCTGGATGTCGGTTTGCCCGAAGGACAGCGGCTGGTTTTCGACATCGACCAATCGCCTGGACAATGGGGTCATCGAGTTCGGGGCGGTGCTGACCCCCGTGACCACCGGCGTGCTGCGGCTGTCGTTGAGCTCGGCCAATCACCTGCAGGGCTCGGGCGGCGATACCCGCAAGCTCGGCTTGCCGTTCGTGCAGTTGCGGGCCCGGCCGAATCTGCCGATGACCTCCGCGAGCTGAGGCATGCCGGTCATCCGTCGTGTGCTGTACGTAACTCCCTTCGCCCTGCTTCCGCGTACCGAGGGTCATCGCAAACGCATGGCGATGACCTTCGACAAGCTGATCTCGGAGGGTTTCCAGGTCGACGTGCTGTTCATTTCGCGCGAATATGAATGGTCGTCTCTGTTCAATCCCGATATGTATCGAGCAGCTTGCAGTCCATGGGCGACGTGGTCGCACTATCGTCCACGCCGAGACACCGGGCAACCGGCCCAAAGGGCGAGTTCTACAAGATAGACGAATGGTGGCCGACGACCAGGCCGACGAATACTGCCAGTGGCTGTTTGCGAACAACGGGTACGAAATCATTTTTTGTAATTACATTTTCATGTCGAGAGTGTTCGAGCTTTCCGGAACGCTCGGTTGTCAAGATCCTGGACACGCACGACATGTTCGCCGATCGGCACAAATTGTTGCTGCGAAAACGGCCTGACGCCGGAATTTTTCTATACCGATAGGCGACAACGAAGGCGCCGGGCTGGATCGCGCCGATGTCGCGATCGCCATCAAGGACGAGGAAGCGGAATATTTCCGGCGGATCAGCGATCCGCGGGTCATCACCCTGCCCTATGTCGAAGATCTGCAGAGCGCAGTGCCGGTAACGCCGCGCCGAGCATATCGACGGGCCGTAAGGTTCGGCTTCTTCGGCTCGGCAAACTTCGATCAACGTCAAAAACATCGTTGAATTCGTCCGATATCCTCGAGGAACGAAGCCGGACGGCGGGATACCCGTTCGAATTCTGGCTGTTCGGATCATTGTGTCGGCGTCTGAAGGGCCCGATGCCATCGTTATGTGAATCTTGGTGGAATGGTTCCGGACGACTGAGTGAATTTTACCGAGCGGTCGATTGCGTGGTTAATCCGCAATATTTCAGCACGGGTCTCAAGATCAAGATCGCCGAAGCATTGGCCTTCGGCGCGCCGCTCATCTCCCATCGGCACTCGTTCGAGGGGTTCGGACGGCCTCTGGACAGGCGCATGATTGCGCCGATTTCGCCGCCGTCGTGTCAGGCAATGATCGACGGTGGTGAGGACCACTGGCGACTTGCCCAACTGGCCGTGGCGTCGCGCGCCGTACAGCACCGCCAGATGCCGAATGTGATCGCCAGTGGGGCCGGATTTTGACGCGGCGGCTTGGTCAAGAACGGCTGGCTGTATTTTATCGTTCAATGTCGATTGTTTCAACAGGTGCGCTTCTATCGGCATCTGGTCGAACTGGTCGTTCGCGACTTTCGCCAAACCTTCATGATCTGCATGGTTGCCGACTACGGCCGATGATCTCAACAGTCTGTGGCGCGTGTTCAAGCGCAAGGCGAATCGTTTCGGCCATGACGTGGCTCCAGCCGAATCGGCCCTGCCGCGACCTTGATGGTGTTCGACGACCCTGAACAATGGCGCGAGCTGCTTGCTGGCCGTGGCCGAGTGGTCGTCTTCGACGACGCCGCGCGCATGGCCGCCGGCCACCTCAAACGCCCTTGGACGGGGTGGGAAGGACGCGTACGACCGGACTGGGTAATGATCCGTGGCGACAAGGGCGGACCGAGGGCGGGTCACGGGGCGGTCGACGTTCCGGTGAATTATTTCCGTTGGCTGCCTTGGGACATGTCGGTCGTCGCCACGAAAGATCAGTACGACCGGGTCGCCGAGGTCTGGGTTCTGGCGAACGCGACGGTCGATACCGGCTGGCTGCGCATTCTCGGTCGGGCGTTCCCCGGACGACGGGTCCGCTACTACGGGGCGGGCGATGGCGGCGAGTCGCAGCGGCCGATCAGCGGCCCGTTCGATGTTTTCGCCAGCGTGTTCGCCCAGAAAACGGTTCCGGAGATCGTCATCTCCCTGACCCATGATCAGGATTTCGCGCCGATGAAGGCGTGGTTCGCGGCTAACGGCATCCCGGTGCGCGAGTACGCGCCCTATGCCACACCGGAAGCGGGCGATCCGATTGTGGCGCTGAGCCTGCCGAGGCTATCGGAGTTTTGCGCGCCGCCCGACGAAGTGACGCCACAGGAGGTGATTTCGCCCGCGTGGGTGGGATCGGGCTGGCGGCGGTTCACCGCCTTCCTGACAGAATGGGCCGAGGGGGATGCGGCGCGCCGCGCCAACGTCTGAGCAAGCCTCGCCGGGCGCTGGTTTGACGAACCGGCGGAGCGTGGGCACAAGGCCCCCGCGCACCCTCCCGTCAACCGGGTCGCGACATTCTGGATGAGTGGGGCGATCGATGAGTACGAGACCGCGCGTGGCTTTGGTGACCGGGGTGACCGGGCAGGACGGGGCTTACCTGACCGAGCTGCTCCTGGCCAAGGGCTATGTGGTGCACGGCGTGAAGCGGCGCTCGTCGTCCTTCAACACCGGCCGTATCGAGCATCTGTATCAGGACCCGCACGAGGTCGGTCCGCGTCTGATCCTGCATTACGGCGACATGACCGACAGCACCAATCTGATCCGCATCGTGCAGGAGACGCAGCCCGACGAGATCTACAATCTGGCGGCCCAGTCGCACGTGGCGGTCAGCTTCGAGACGGCGGAATACACCGCCAACGCCGATGCGGTGGGCACGCTGCGCCTGCTGGAGGCCATCCGGTTGTTGGGTCTGGTGGACAAGACGCGTTTCTATCAGGCCTCGACCTCGGAACTTTATGGCAAGGCGCAGGCGATCCCGCAGAGCGAGACCACGCCGTTTCATCCGCGTAGCCCCTATGGCGTCGCCAAGCTCTACGCCTATTGGATCGTGGTGAATTATCGCGAAGCGTACGGCATCCATGCCTCGAACGGCATCCTGTTCAATCACGAGAGCCCGCTGCGGGGCGAAACCTTCGTGACCCGCAAGATCACCAGGGCCGTGGCCGCCATCCAGCTGGGACTGCAGGACCGGCTGTTCATCGGCAACCTGGACGCGGTGCGCGACTGGGGACACGCGCGCGAATATGTCCGAGGGATGTGGCTGATGTTGCAGCGCGACGAGCCGGACGACTATGTCCTGGCCACCGGGCGGGCGGCGAAGGTGCGCGATTTCGTGGTCAGGGCGTTCGGCGAGGTGGGGATCGATCTGGTCTTCGTCGGCCAGGGTGTCGACGAAAAAGCCGTGGATGCGAAGACCGGCAGGGTTCTCGTCGAGGTGGATCCCCGGTATTTTCGCCCGGCGGAAGTCGACCTGCTGATCGGCGACCCTGCCAAGGCGCATCGGGTGCTCGGTTGGCGGCACGAGACGTCCTGGGAACAGCTGTGCGCCGAAATGGTGCGCGAGGACCTCGTCGGGGTGGCCAGGGAGCACCGGCGCAACAATGACTGAAGCGGTGTTTTCGCTGGCGGGGCGGCGGGTCTGGGTCGCTGGGCACCGTGGCATGGTGGGCTCGGCGATCGTCCGGCGGCTGGCTCGCGAGGCCTGCGAGATCCTGACCGCCCCGCGCGACGAGGTCGATCTGACCGACCAGGCCCGCACCCGCGAGTGGGTGTTGCACCATCGGCCGGAAGTCGTGTTTCTGGCGGCCGCCAAGGTCGGCGGCATTCTCGCCAACGACAGCTTTCCGGCCGATTTCCTGCGCGATAACCTGCAGATCGAGATGAACATCATCGAGGCCGCGCGGATCGGCCGGGGTCGCCAAGCTCGATGTTCCTCGGCTCCAGCTGCATCTATCCGAAGTTTGCGGAACAGCCGATGCGCGGAAGAGGCCCTGCTCACCGGCGATCCTGGAGCCGACCAACGAATGGTACGCGATCGCCAAGATCGCCGGCATCAAGTTGTGTCAGGCCTATCGCCGGCAGTACGGCTGCGACTTCATCTCGGCGATGCCGACCAATCTCTATGGCCCTAACGACAATTTCGATCTGCGGACCAGCCACGTGCTGCCGGCGTTGATCCGCAAGGCGCACGAGGCCAAGGCCGCCAGGGCAGGTCAGCGCCTGGTGATGTGGGGCACCGGCTCTCCGCGGCGGGAGTTCCTGCATTGCGACGATTGCGCCGATGCCCTGGTCCATCTGGCGAAGACCTATTCGGACGAACTGCACATCAATGTGGGAACCGGCGTGGACATCTCGATCGCGGACCTGACGCGCCTGGTCGGCGAGATTGTCGGCTTCGAGGGCGAAATCGTCAGCGACCCGACCAAGCCGGATGGAACGCCGCGCAAGCTGCTGAACATCGATCGGCTGCGCGCCCTCGGCTGGTCGCCGCGCATTGAGCTGAAGGACGGAGTCGTCGACGCCTACCGCTGGTATCTGGATAATGTGGCCGATACGGCGGAAAACCGCGAAGCGATCTGAGTCAAAACGTGTCGCCGCGCGCCGCGCCCCGGGCGCGAGCGTCGAGCGCCGCGACATAGTGGCCGGGTCCGCTGACCCGACGAAATTCGGCGGCGCGTTCTGCCGCTTCCGGCATAATATCCGTCCGACGGGTGACGATGTCGCCAAGAACCTCCACCAGATTTCCGATAGAGGCATAGGAAAACACCATGCCGAGCGGGCTGTTCGCCGCCATCGCCGTCCCTGCCCGCGCGACGATCACCGAGCCGCGCGCCATGCCTTCGGCCCATATTCCGGAGCCTTGCAGCGCATAGGACGCAGGATCGTAAGGCAGAAGCAGGACTTGGCTGGCCGACAACCGGCGATCGTAGTCGTCCGGGGCCAGGATCCCGTCGACCACCTCGACGAACGGATGATCTCGCAGGCGCGCGACAGCGTGCCGATGCGCTTCCGCGTCGGCGCGGAACGCAGGCCAGTTCTGGACCACCAACCGGACCGAATTCGCCAGTTCCGGTCGACCGGCGATCTGGTCGGCGATCTCAGGCAAGTCGAAAAATCCCTTGCTGGCGCGGGCCTCGCCGAGAAAGGATATCGTCAGTGGCGTGGCGTCGGTCGGCGGCAGGCGCTCGGGGGGCGCCGCGAGGAACGGTGCGCCTGGTATGGTTTCGCCCAGCCAGGCGGACATCCAGGTCGCGAGATGGCTGGTTTCCGTCCACAGAAACACGGTTCGTTCCCATTGCGGCGCCCGCCGCAGGCGCATGAGGGCATGATGCGCCTCCTCGCCCGCGATCCGCCCAGGAAGAAAACGAGGACTGGCCTGAAAGTTGATATGGAAAGCCGACTTCGCCGCGGGGCGAGTCGCCAACAGGGCGTTCATCGCCCGAAGTTGATGTGCGTCCGCGCTATGAAACAGAAAATGCGTTTCCGGGTCATCGAACGCATCCATCAGAGCTTCCAGGCCGCCGCGCATTTCGGGCGAGAGATCGAGCATCGGCGCCTGATCCTCGTCCAGGTCGAAAAAGCACCGCGGAAAGCACGGGCTGATCACGATATCCGGCGGGGCCCCCGCGATGTCGCAACCGGCGTGACAGGCCCACACCACCTGCGCGCCGCGTGATCTGGCGCCGTCGGTGAGCATCTCCGCATAGCGTCGATAGTGACCGGCGGCGCGGCCCAGACACGGGTCGACGATCACCAGGCGCCGCATCGGCGGTCGCGGCGACAGGACCGCCGGATCCCATCGCGGGGCCGGCGGCTGGACCGGGCGGCTGAACACGGTGGCGGCGCGCGCCGGCCCCGCCACCTTGGTGAATTGGGACAGGCCGAGCCGCTGGAGAGTCTCGATCTGATCGCCGGTCGGGGGGAATTGCACGACGACCGCCGTGGTCGCCGACATCCAGTGCGGAAACCCGCTCACCAGTCGGCCAAAACAGGCGGGTTCGAGAAATCGGGCCACGATTGGATGGTCCCCCGCCGAGAGGTCAGCAAGCAGGGCGGGACGCCCGTCGGGCAGACTGAAGCCGGCGGAGCGATCAGGTCCGAGAACGGGCCCGACGAGATTGAGTGTCGCTCGCGGCCCGAACACATGGTCAAGCAAATAACCGCTCGGCGCCCGGCTGAAGGTGACGAGTCTCGGCGACCCCGGCAGGTGGGACACCGCCTTGGCCAGAAGGCTCGCGAGGTCGTCGGCCGTGGACGGATCGAATGTCGGCGCAAGCTTCAATTACCGATCACCCGCTTCGCGCGCCAGAGAACCTTGCCGCCACGCGCAATGTCGCAGCTCAACTCGGTCAGCCTGACCTTGACGCCCTTCGGCCCGTGGAAATGGAACACCAGCCGCACGTAGGGCATGGTGCGTGGAATGACCTCCGCGAACTTACCCCGCAACGTCAGGCCGTAGCCGGCGCCCGATATCTTGGTCGAACCGATGATCCGGCCGCCGGGTTCGCGCAAGGTCACGGTCACGCCCGCGCTTTTGATGCATTGCAGGTCAAACAAGGCCCTGATGCCGTCGCCCTCGTCGAGGGGCTGGCCGTTGATCCAGAGCGAGCGGCGAAATACCGCCTTTCCCAGCTCACCGTCGGCGTGAACCGCGTCCTCGTCGATGCGGGCCGAACCTCGCAATAGCGGACGCCCGAGGCTCAAGAGACCGCGGCGGTGGTCGAGGGTGCGGGCCAGCGGGCCATGGACGATGGCGGCGTCCGGAAAGCGCCTGAGGATATCTTCGCGGGTCCACAGATATTCGCCGCTCTGCTCGGCCGCGCCTCCAATGTTGACCACGAAATTCGACAGCCTGAAGCGGTGCAGGATGTCGCGAACCTCGATCCATTCATAACTGCCCGCGTCTTCCATTTCCATTCGATTGAGATAGGTCTCCCAACCGCAATCATAGGCGAGATCGGGCATCGTCTGGACCGCGTACTCGTTCAGCCAAGGCCAGAAGCGCTCTTCCAAAAAATTCCAGAAGCGGTCGTCGCCGATCTGATAAAGGGCATTGCCGTTGATGTGCCGCGCGATCGACCAGTGCAGCGGCGACGCTCCGCAATAGTGCGAGCCGACAATCCAGGCGTCCTGATTGATCACGCAGGCGCGTTGCAGCCGCCTGATCCAATTGGGTGTGATCGGCTGACAGTCCGTCTCCATCAGGAAAACGAAGCGCGCCTCGGACCGGAGGGCGCGCATGGTCTCGTAGAACAGCCAGTTCGGACCGGCTTTACGACCGAACGGTGCATCGCCATTCTCGCCGTCGCGAAGATAGACGTCCTTCTCGGGCGGCAAATTGCAGAACCGGACCTCCACCGACGCAAACCCACGCTTCACCGCCGGCTGCGCTTCGCACGCGTCCAGCAAGGCCCGCGATAGCGCCGCATCGGGGCCACAGTTGAACGAATAGACCAGTTTTGGCGGAGGACCGCCCACCGGCGCCCCTTCGGTCAGAGGCGGCATCGCGTCCCACGCATTGAGATTTGCAAGAGCGGCAGGAAGTTCTCGCGGCGTCAGGGGGCATACCACTGCCGAAAGTAGGGGGGGTCCGTCCGTGCCCGGTTCTCGGCGCTGCCGGCCTCGCCCGTAAGCGACGGGATCCGCAACCCCTGTTGGTGCAGATTCACCCGGCGGCCCGCGTCGGCCGCATCCAATCGGAACTGGCTTCCGCGATGCCGAACGCGAGGCCACGCAGTCTGACGGTCGCCGAGCCGGGCGCGACCACCTGGCGTTTGATCATGAACACCGGCTGGGCGACTCGCCCATGACTGTCGATCCGATGATGCACCACCCCATGGTGGGGCGTCTCGGCGACCTCCATTCGCAAGCTGGATTGCGCGACGAAGTCGCCGCCTGAACGCCACTCACGCACGATCAGATAGGCGCTGTCGATGTTGTCGCATTCCGACATCGTCACTTCCCCCGCCAAAGCCAGAGCGGCTCCATTCGGCGCCGGCAGAAACGACCCGACGGAAAATCCGACGTAGTCGACGGAGGCATTCGGTTCGAACGTCAGGTGGATGATCAACCATGGCGTCCCCGGCGAGTTGACATCCACTATATCGAACGCCGCAACGTTCTCGGTCTTCCAGCCCGCGGGCAACAGGCCGCCCTCGCCCAGCCGGCCGACCCGCGCGTGCCTCAGCGACATGTAAGGCGGCCTGGCGGAAGTCGCGGCGTTCAAAGGGCCCTCCTGAACGGTCTAGGTCACAAGGTTATTAAGCTGTGACGGCAATTGGTTAAACCCCTGCGCATCGTCGCGCCCGACCCAGGCGCCGGCGCCGGGTTTTCAAGCATCCGGCTTGCATGCCGCGACAGCGGCGCCGCAGGCGCACAACGCGACTGCCGCAAGGGATCAGGCGGTTGATTTTGCATCTACGGTCGAATAGGAAGACGGCTCTCACCCCAATGGAGCTCCCATGCCAAACGCTGACGAGACACCCACTGCCACCGTGACTGATGAAGAAAAGAAACTTGCGGCGAAGAAGGTCGAATTCCGTGAGTTGAACGGCCGACTGAAGGAAGTGCGTGACGTGATCAAGATGTTGACCAATCACCGCAAGGAACTCGAGACCCGCCACAACGAGCTGGGCACCGAGTTGGGCAAGACGACGAAGAAGCCCAAGGCCTAATAGGTTTTTTCCATTTGGATATATTCTAAAAAAGTTGAGTTTTATTTTCTAGATTTGGATCGGCCAGCCCCGAGTCGGGGCTGGCCTTATTTGCGTGCGCGCGCCCAGGGCAGTCGATTTCGCTTTGCAACGCTCCACGGGACTCCTGTATGTGGGAAGCATACATTGGCGACAGCGCGGCGCGGCTCCCGCTCAGGTGAACATTCATCCTGAAGATTGCCGTATTGGCGCCTCTTAGACCTGTATATTCAGTCTAGGTTGAGCTTAACTCTGCGGGTTAACGACCGTTGGTCGGTCGTGTGCAGGCGCGGAGTGGCGCGCGTCGCCATCCGCGCAAGCACCCGGCGAGCCGACGCTCGGCGGGTCCCGACGAGCGCCTAACGGAGTTCTTCTTTCAACCGCTCCCGCAGCAGCTTGTGGGCGTCCGACGTCGTCGGCTCCAGGGCCAGGGGCGCGCTCATATAGTCGGCTGGCAGATCGAGGCCGAGGTCTTTTATTACCTTTCCCATTGCCGCCTTCGGGTTGGTGATCAGGTCGTCGTATTCGATTTTGATCACCCGGCCCGCCACCTTGTCCAGCAGTCGTTCCAGTTCGCGCTCATGTTTGCGAAACTTGTTATAGCTCGCGACCGCGTCCTGCAGGTTGCCGTCCAGACCTTCGAGCTTTTCGGCATACTGCTCCTTCATCGAGTCCGACCACAGGTGCCAAACTCCGGTCTGCCTGGCAACCGCATCCGAAACAGCCTGGCCATATTTGTCGGATCGCTCGATATAAATTACAGGCACAGCTTTAAGAAAGTCATAGATGACATCGATTTCATTTGGTTGCATGAATTTCTCAGCCATCTTCCAAAAATCATAAATGATCTTGGTGCCGAATACGCCGTCGATGTTATGGCCGGTGCGAACCATCTCCCACCAGCGGGTGAAATCGAATCTGGAAACCTCCCGCTCCCGGAGCAGATCCTGTACGTAGCCACGGAAATGCTCCACTGGATTGCCGGCATGGGCCTGACGCAATTCCCGTGACACAAGTGTGCTGCCGCAGCGCGGCAAGCACATGATGGCATACTCGAGTTTGACGTGCTGGTCAGGCCGGGGATGGTAGCGGGGTGGTAATCCCGCCGCCAGGCGTGGCACCAGCTGGCTGAAAAGCCCGAGGGTCTGCACGTTCAGTTCCTTAAGGCGTTTCTGCACCGGCCCTTCGGGCTTTTCGGTACAGACGACCGCTAGCTTCGGCAGCGCGATCCTGTCCAGATTTCCCTCGACGTCTTCGGCGGCTATGATCTTAGCCTTATCGATACCCCATTTATCGAAGAGTTCGCGAAAAGAGGCATCGCAAACAAGTCCCCAAGGCTGACTATTAAGAAGTTTTTCGAGCCTCAATTCCGACAGCGCGGCGGCGAGCTTCGCCCTCGTCATTTGTTCCTTGGACAATGTCTCTAAACCTCGCTACGAATTGATGCCTCTCGGCCGCTCCGGGCCGTGGCCGGTCCCGAGCATTCTGTTCCTCGACGTCGCCTATCCTGCATGAATATTGCGTCCGCGAAAAGGGGGAGAGAGGCCAGCGAGGGCCACGGCGAGCGGGCAAATTCCCCGGCGCCGCCGGAAAATCCGTCGTTCCGCGAACGAGGCAGGGTCAGACCGCCTAGCCGGATCGCCGAGGCGCGTCCCGGACCAAGCCAAAGGCTTTTCGCGCCGAAGGGGGCGCGACTTGGCGGGGCGACCATGACCTGAGGGGCGGAGGTGACAGTTGCGGAGGGGCTGCGGTCTTGCGGCGCGGTCGGAGGTCTGCGACGGTCAGCGGGCCATGGGCGGCCTGATCATCGGCCGGGGGCGATCCGATGCCGATCCGGCGACTCCACCTGTATCGTCACGGAATCCCGGTTGCCGAGCGGTCGCACTTCGGAGGAGGGTAAGGAGGCCCGCGTCGGGGCGTGCCGCAATCCCGCTATCGAGACAATCTGGATGATCGTACTGCATATCGGCCTGAAGAAGTCGGGATCGGCTTCCATTCAGAGTTTCCTGTGTGCGAACGAGGACGCCTTGCGGGCGTCGTCGGTCGACTATCCGAAAATCGGACGCCTGGGTCGAAAGGATCACCACAATTTCGCCAGTGAATTGAGGGGCCGGCAAAATTACGACGAAAAATACGGCAAGATCGAAGATCTGGTAAATCATGTGAGGTCTTCCGACTTTTCCACGACGATCGTCTCATCGGAAATGTTTGAAGGGTTGCGCTTTGACGAGATTGGTGCACTCAAGAACAGTCTCGTTAAGGCGGGGCGACCGATAATAATATTGTTGGTGTTGAGAGACTTGGTCGATCTTCTACAATCTAGCTACGCTCAAAAGATCAAGCACGGCAGAAACACCTACGACTTTGATTCGTTCTTCGAGCTCAGAATGCGCGAAGGCCGGGTGGATTATTTCGACACCGCCAAAAACTGGGCGGACGTGTTCGGCTGGGAAAATCTGCGGGTGCGCCTGTTGGATTCGCGGCATCTGGTCAATGGCGATCTAATCGAAGATTTTCTGGTCGCCGCGGGAGTCGATACCCTGAACCCGACCATCCACGGGCTGCCGCGTGTCGGCGTCGTCAATTCGGCCAATGGTTGGAAAGTGCTGGAGGCCATTCGGGCTTTGTACGGCGATCGGCACGGCCTCGACCGTCGTCACCCCCTGGCGGCCTTCATTGCAGGCTCGCGGCGCAAATTCGACCAGAAGCTCATGGATCGCGCGGCGATGGAAGTGGGCGATCAATGCGGCTGGGGGACGGACAAGGGCGCCTATCTGACACGCGCGCAGGCCCAGGAGGCGCTCGATCTGTATCTGGCTTCGATCGCCGAACTCAATACTCGTCTGAGCCAGACCGTCCCGCCGCCGCCCGACCTCGACGAGCGAAACTTTGTCGAGCGCACCTTCATGCCCGACGTGAGCCATATTCCGCCGGAGGAGCTTCGCGGCTTCTATGACCAACTTGGCGGCTGGTTTGCGCGACACGAAGACGACGAATCGACTGCCGCGCACCACAAGCGCTTCAGCCTGAACCTGCGTCATGAGACCCTCATCCAATCCGGCGCGACCCATCAGTTCTCCGACGTCGACGTGATCGCCGGCGAGGTGCTCGAGAACCGGGATCTACGCCTGGCGACGATAGGCCTGCGGTCTCTTCGCCGAGGCGCCGCCAAGCCGGTGTTGCTGATCGAGGCGCCCGATTTCTTCACGCGAACGGACGCGCGCGAGATCGCCGCCCGGGTCAAGGACAAGGCCGGCCTATCCGCCTTGTCCGTGCGCTTCATTCCGCCTCGTTTTTTGACTAAGAATTCACTGAAGCAGGTCGATCGGATCATGTCTGCAAAGCACTGGCTGGAGCACGTCGAAGCAATGACGGCGGCGCAATCCGCCGGCGACGCGGCCGGGCCAGCGGTGTTCAGGGTCGTCAGCGTGGCCGACGGCCGTATATTTCGCGGCCTCACGACGTCAGTTCTGGAAACTCTCGCCAGACGCCTCGGAACGGCCGTGTCGTTCGAGCAGTTCAGTGTTCCTCCCACGCCTGTCCTGCTGTCGGACGCGGTCTTCGTCGACCATTTCGCCCGCCGCCTGGACGATCCCGAGGCCTGCCGGGCAGTGGCGGACATCATCCAGGCTCTGAGAAGGGCTGACCTGATCATACTCGACGATGGCTCGGAGCTGCATTTTCCGCTGACGCAGACCTATCCGGTCCTGTCGCACAGGCTGAAGCGATCCCCGGACGCGGATCTCCTCGCATTCCGGCGCTATCGCTATGTGGCGGCACATCACAAACTGCCGATCGTCCCGGTCAACGGCGCCGGACTGTTGATGGATGATCGGCCCGCCGTCATCGAGGCCTTTTCGAACTATCTCGACGTCCCGCTGTTCAAGGTGGCGTCGTCGCAAGCGCTGGCCGCCTTTACCGAGAGCTGGGATTACCGGCCTCTGCAATCGGAAACCAACGGCGCCGCCCTCGTCCCTTTGGCGCCGGAGGCGTTCGTCGAGGCTCTGGGCGACTGGATCGAGCGGCGGGTCGGCGAGGGCGCGATCCGCTATGAACGCGGCGAGGTAGCGGTCACGATGGTGAAGCCGGCCGATCCGCCATTCTTCGCGTCGCATCCCGTTGACCAGCAAGCCCTCGAGCGGGTGCTCGAAACCTTTGATCGGTTCTGTATCGCCGGCCATCCGTCGAGCGTGGCTTTCCTGCCCAAGTACCTTGACGCGGTCGGCAAGCGTTACACCTATGCGCCGGGCTACAGCGCGCGCGCCCTGGAGCGCTCGCCGCCCTTCGATTGCCTGCTCGCCTGCGGTCCGACAGGGCCGTTCGAGGGCCGTGAACCCGCCGTGGCGGTGATGGGCGCAGGGTGGCCCACGTCGGTGCTCAACGCTCCCGACTCGCTCGCCGGCATGGATTTTCGCGGGTCCATGCGCTCGTGTCGTCCGGGAGAATGGTATTCGGTGTTGTCGAGAACCTCGGACGAAGCGCTGGAAGCCGGCAACGGGCTCGAGACGGATGACGGCGCGCCGTCGTCCGCGGTTTCGGCGGCGTCCGGCGACGAGGACGCCGAATACGGTATCGAGCCGATGGAGCGGGACAAGGGCCAGCAACCCTCGCTGGATCCGCGCTGGCAGCGCCTGAGGGCCTTCCCGCGTCTGCAGATCCGCGAGACCCGCAAGGAGATCCGGGGCGTGCAGAGCAATGCCTGGCCGCCGTTGCAGGGGTGCCTGGTCGTATTGTTCACGGCCCGCTCCGGCAGCACGTTTCTCACCCGCGAACTGGAGTTTCTCTACGACATCGGCCGTATGGGCGAGACGCTGAATCCCGCGCAGGTCAAAGGGCGATCCGTCGCCGGCATCATCGCCCACCGCCGAGACAAATGGTTCGGATTCAAGGCCGGACTGCCTGGCGTCGTGGCAGGCGAATTCTATGGCTTTTTCGATGTCTATCTCGAGAGGACATCGTTTCTGCGTCTAGTGCGCCGCGACATCGTCGGACAGGCCATCTCGTTCGGCAAGGCCTCCCAGACCGGGCAATGGCACGCCGGAAATCGACCGAAGAGAGCGCCGTCCTATGATGCCGGCAAGATCGCCAAGGCGATTCGCAAGATATCGGCGGGCATCGAGCAGCTGCGCCGTTACGCCGAAATCTGCGAGCGGCCATGCCGGACGGTGTTCTACGAGGATTTCGCGGAGGGCGATTTCGCGAGCGTCATCGGAGCGTGCGACGCGTTGGGCATCCCGCGCCGGCCGGAGGATGTCTTGACCGAACATCGTCCAGTGGAACGGATGAGCGACGAAACCAACGAAACCTGGCGGTCGCGATTCCTCGAAGAAATCGATGACGCCACACGCGAAGTCGTCGACCGCTACCTCGCGTCCTTCCAGGAATGAATGGTTCTTGCGGCTACAATTCCATCCTTGAGTTGTCCGCGCCTCGATGCTCCGTCACGTCGACAGGCAGGCCCTGTCGAAGCCCCGTTGCATCGGTTTGCGGGTAGGCCCGGATTCCAATGTCCGGTTGACGGTTGAGGAACGCTCGCTTAAGCGGAATTTTGGTTTAGCGGTTGGGGAAACGCAATCATCGTGTGTGTTGCGAGGCGCTTGGTCGGGCATGTGTGAGCGGTTCGGCCTATGACGGACTTGGACAAGGCCACAATGATCGAGAACCGGCGGGCGCGTCTGGCGGTTTTCCCGCGACCCCAGGTGCAACTGATCCGCGAGCGGATCGGCAAGGTTCGGCGAAAGCCCTGGCCGGCCGTCCAGGGCAGCCTCGTCGTATTGTTCACTGCCCGCACCGGCAGCACTTTTCTGGTTCGAGAACTGGAATATGCCTTCGACGTCGGCCGCATGGGAGAGTCTCTGAACCCCGCGATCGTAGCCGACCAGCCGGTCGCGGACATCGTGCGCCGACGGGAAGGCCGATGGTTCGCATTCAAGGCCGGTCTGCAGGGCGTGGTGGCGGGCGAGTTCTATGGCTTCTTCGACGCGTACATGGAAACCACCAGCTTCCTCCAACTCGTGCGTCGCGACATCGTCGCCCAGGCGGTCTCGTTCGCCAAGGCGACGCAGACCCAACAATGGCATTTGGAGGATCAGGTCAGCCGGACGCCCACCTACGACGGCCCGGCGATCGCCAAGGCGGTGAAGAAGATCGTCAATGGCACCGACCAGCTGCGGATGTACGCCGAGCGTACCGGCCGGCCTTGCCTGACGCTGATTTACGAGGATTTCGAGGCCGGCGACTTCGCCTCGGCCTTCGCCGCCTGCGATCGTCTCGGCGTGCCGCGTCGCGACTCGCAGACCATGGTGGAGCACCGCGCGGTCGAGAGGATGAGCGACGACGTCAACGAATCGTGGCGCGCGCGCTTCAGCAGGGAGATGGATTGCTCCATGCGGGACCGGATCGCGCACTACGTCCATTCGATCGAGCCGTTGGTTCAGGGGTAGGACCGGCTGGCGCGAAGTCCGGTCGAACGAAGCCGGCGGCGCGTCCGCGCCCTATTGCCGGCCGGCCCCGCTGCAACACAAAAAAACCATGGACCGCCTTGAACCATATGGCGTTTCGCGACGAATAACGACGATGTGGGCATTTGGAATAGTTGATTTGGCCGATCCTGCGCTACGCTGGCGAATTGTCTGGACCCAGAACGGTTCGGCGCACTCGGGATGACGGCGTTGCGGCAAGGGAAAAGCGCGGATTTTGGCGGGCGGCGCCTGAGGCTGGGCGCGCTGCCGGCGGCGGACGTGGAGCGGATCAGGCGCGACATTGGACAGGTCCGGAGCGCTCCCTGGCCTCGCATCGAGGGATGCCTGGCGATGGTGTTCATTGCCCGGTCCGGCAGCACATTCCTCGCGCGTGAACTGGAACACGCCTATGCGATCGGGCGAATGGAGGAGTCTCTAAACCCCAAGATCGTCGATGATCGACCGGTTGCGGAGATCGTCCGGGACCGGCAGGCCCCATGGTTCGCTTTCAAGGCCAACATGATCGGCGTCATCGCGGGCGAACTATACGGGTTCACGGATGCCTATCTCCACAAGATGGTGTTCCTGCGGCTGGTTCGTCGCGACATCGTCGCCCAGGCGGTCTCCACCGCCAAGGCGGTGCAGACACAGCAGTGGCATCTGTTCGACAAGCCTGCGGGGCGGGCGGCCTACGACGGCGAGCAGATTGCCGCCGCCGTCCGGCGGATTGCCCGCGGAGTCGACGATCTGCGCCAATATGTTCATCTGACCGACCGTCCGTCGCGTTTGCTGATCTATGAGGATTTTTCGGGCGACGACTTTACGCCCGCGCTGCAGGCCTGTGAACTCCTTGGGCGTGCCTCGCCACCTGACGCCCGAAGTCGTCGCCTATCGCCCGGTCGAGCGCATGGGCGACGAAACCAATCTCGAGTGGCAGGCCCGTTTCAGCGAGGAAATGGACGCGGCGACAAAGGATGAAATCCAGCGCTATCTCGAGGATCTCGACAGCTGACCCAGTCCGTCACACCTTGACCATTCGCTTGCCGATATTCTCGCCGGCCAGGAGCCCGATCAGGGCGCCCGGTAGCGAACTCCAGGCCCTCCTGGACATCCTCGCGAACCCGCAGTTGTCCCGAACTCCACCCATGAGGTCAGCTGCGCGAGCGCGGCGAGCCGCCGGTCATCGAAGTCCATCACGACGAAGCCGGTCAGCACGAGCCGCTTGGTGACGATCAGCCCGGGCACGCCGCGCGGTCCATGCGCCGGCGGCGCGCCATCATATTGCGACACGGCTCCGCAGCAGGCGATCCGGCCGTGCAGGTTCATGTTGAAGAGACAGGCCTCGAGCACGTCGCCGCCGACATTGTCGAAATAGACGTCGATGCCTTCCGGACACGCGGCGCGCAAAGCCCGCCGCAAATCGCCGGCTTTATAGTCGACGGCCGCATCGAAGCCCAATTCCTGGGTCAGGAGCGCGCATTTGGTTTCTCCTCCCGTTATGCCGACCACCCGCGCGCCCTTCAACCTGGCGATCTGGCCAACGATGGTTCCGACCGCTCCGGCCGCCGCCGAGACGACGACCGTCTCGCCCGCCTTCGGGCGCCCACACTCGAGCAGGCCGAAATAGGCGGTCAGGCCGGTAATGCCGTAGACGCTCAGCAGGTGAGTGAGGGGCTCGACGCGGGGCAGCGGCTGCAGGCTCGCGCCCCGCGCCACGCTGTACTCGCGCCAGCCCGTGTCGGCGAACACCAGATCGCCGGGCGCCAGATTGCTCGATCGCAACTCGATCACTTCCGAAAGGGCGCCGCCTGCCATGACGTCGCCGGCTTTCAGGGCGGAGCGGTAGGTCGCGCCCTGCATCCATGCGCGATTGGCGGCGTCCAACGAAATATACAGCGACCTGAGCAGCACTTGGCCATCGTCGGGTGAGGGGCGTTCGGCTTCGACAAGTTTGAAATTTTCCGGTTTCAGCCGGCCCTGCGGCAACTCCGTCAGCACAATCATTCTATTGTCGTGGTTCATGGCTTCCTGTCCTCCCCGGGTCGGCGCCCGGTTCCTCTGATTACGATATTGCGCATGCGTCTTGCCGGCGCGCCAGCCTGCAAAGCCGGCGCTAGGCGGATCGGTCGCGCCTGCGGCCCATTGCGTGGACGCGCCGGCGCGCTAGATGACAGAGCAACCGGGATAGTCGAGCGGAAACCTATGGCGAGAGCTTGGAGCGAAAACGGGCCGGTGTCGCTTCCGCCACGCTGGCTCGCCTATACCGCCGGCGCCGCCGTGGCCTCGCTCGCGGTGTTGGGCGTCGCCATGGGCATGCGCGCCGCCTGGCACGACTCGGGTGCGCCCGACCTCGGCGTGGCCGCCGACAATACTCCCGAACAGAGCGTGCTGATGGCCAAACCGATCGTCGAGACCCCGCCGCCGGTCGCGCCGACCGAGGATACGACCGCCAAATCCGATGCCGCCGATGCTGACCAGGCCAAGGCGGACGCCCTGGCCGCGAAGGAAGCGGCGGCCCAGGAAATTCAGGCGAAGACGTCGAAGCCGGCTGGCAGCATCGACGACATCCTCGCCTCCCCCACCGAAAAGCCGCCGGCCGCGGTCAAGCCCTCCACCGACGAGGCGCCGCCGCCGTCAGCCCCGGTGAAGACGGACGTGCCCTTCTGACCGGCTATTCGACGGGGCGGTGTCGCCCGGTCGGTGGGCGCTCCCGGCCGCCTGAGCCGGGACCGGCGACTTACGCCTCCAGCTCGATGTCCCAGTAGAGGTAGTCCAGCCAGCTCTCGTGCAGATGGTTCGGCGGAAAGCGTCGGCCATGGTCCTGCAATTCGTACATGCTCGGTCGGCGGGGGTGCCGTCGCGGCTGCATGGCGGCCTCGCGCGGCGTGCGGCCGCCTTTGGCCGAGGTTGCAGGGCGCGCAGGCGGTCACGATGTTTTCCCAGGTCGTCCGGCCGCCCCGCGAGCGCGGCGTGACGTGGTCGAAGGTCAGGTCTTCGCCCAGATCCGCAATATTGGCAGACGAACGAATCCCGCAGGAAAAGATTGAACCGGGTGAAGGCCGGCGGCCGATCCTGCGCCACATAGCTCTTCAGGGACACGACGCTCGGCAGGCGCATCTCGAAGGATGGCGAATGGATGACGTGGTCATAGGTCGACACCACGTCCACTCGCCCCAGGAAGACCGCCTTGATGGTCTCCTGCCAGGGCCATAGCGACAGCGGATAGTACGACAGTGGCCGGTAGTCGGCGTTCAGAACCAGAGCCGGCGCCCCCGACGGCGGACGGCTAAGAACCTGCATGGTTCACGTCCCCGGCCAGGCGCGGCGTCAGTCGATGTGCGTGCGGACTATGGTTGAAGACCCGGCTCCTCGATCGTGGGCGGCCGAAAATCGAGCCTCGAACCCGGCGACGAGACGAATCATACGGTCAAATTAAGCGACATCTCCATGACGGTCTCGGGCGCGTCGCGCCGTGGACCGCGCCGAGCCGGCCCATCGGCTGCTGTCGGGGAAGGCTTGCGGCGGCCTTCCCCGCTGCATCGGCCGAAATCACCGGTGATGCTCGTTCAGGCGCCGGCGATCGCGGTAGCGCCGGCGACGATCATTCCCAGGCTGACCAGGAATACGCCGATCGAGCGATCGATAATGCGGCCGAACAGAGAAAAATTAACGTTGGACATGACAAGCCCTCCTTTTTGCGGTGAACCTTCGTCTGAGCGAAGGCCGTCCGATCTGGACAGCGTTTAGATAGCATCAATCTGAACGGTGTCAACATCATCTTTACATCGTTCGGATTGAGAATTACGTTGATCGCCACGAGAAAAAATGAGGAACGTCTTGGCCCAGTCCCACGACCAGGAAATCCGTCGCTACCATCACGGGGATCTCTCCCGCGCGCTCGTACAGGCTGGCCGTCGGATCCTGGAAGGCGAGGGGCCCCAGGCGTTGTCCCTGCGGGCCGTTGCCCGTGAAGCCGGCGTCAGCCCCGCCGCGCCCTACCACCACTTCAAGGATAAGAGCGATCTGCTCGAGGCCATCGCGAAGGAGGGATGGATGGAACTGGGCGCCGCGGTCGCCAAGGCCCGCGCCCAGGCGCCTGACGCCCGGGCCGCCATGACCAATATCGGCGTCGCCTACGTCTGTTTCGCGCGCGACAACCCGGCCCTCTATCGGACCATGTACGATGCCGCCTGCGATCGATCGACCATGGGAGACCACGTCAAGGAGGCCGATAGCGGCTGGACCCACGTGCGGGAGGCGTTGATCGACGCCGGGGCCGATCCCGATGACGAACGCGAGCTGCAACTGGCGACCATCGGCGCCTGGTGCGCGGCCCATGGAGTCGCCGAGATGATCGGCTTCCGCGAGTTCGAGCCCCTTAAGACGGCGCTCGGCGGCGAGGAGGGGTTCGCCCGCGCCCTGCTCGGCCACGTCGGCATCTACGCTCGCCGGGCGACCAATCCACGCCGCGATTGAGCCCGCCGCAGCTTCGTCACCCGTTTCGCACCCTCGCCGACCGGCTTCCTGCACCGGGGGCACGCCTATTCCGCGCTGGCCGCCCACGACGCCGCCCGGGCCGCCGGCGGTTGCTTCCTGTTGCGCATCGAGGACATCGACTCCCAGCGCTGCCGTCCCGCGTTCGAGGCCGCGATCATACAGGACCTCGCGTGGCTGGGCCTGGCATGGGACCGTCCGGTGCGCCGGCAATCGGACCACCTCGACGATTATCGCGCCGCGCTGGCGCGGCTGCGCGCGGAGGGGCTGCTGTACCGATGCTTTCGCACCCGCTCCGAGGTGCTCGATGAGATCGGCGCGCGCGCCGCATGGTCTGGCGCAGCGCCTTCGTGGGCGAGCCACTGTCGCCGACCGAGGAGGCCGGCCTGTTGGCGAAAGGCCGGCCGTATGCCTGGCGATTGTCGCTGGCCGCCGCCGCTCGGCGCCTGGGCGGGTTCGACGATCTGGACTTCGTCGACGAGACGGCCGGCGTCGTGTCGGCGCGCCCGGAATTGGCCGGCGATGTCGTCCTGGCCCGCAAGGACCTCGGCGTCGCCTACCATCTCGCGGTGGTCGTCGACGATGCCCTGCAGGGCGTGTCCCATGTCATCCGCGGCGCCGACCTGTTCGAAGCCACCCACGTGCAGCGACTGCTGCAAGCCTTGCTCGGCCTGCCGACCCCGATCTACCGCCATCATCCGCTTTTGCTGCGACCCGACGGCCAACGTTTCGCCAAACGCGACCGGGCCGAGACACTCCGGGATTTGCGCGCCGCCGGCGTGACGCCCGACGCCCTGCGCGCCGCCCTGAGAACCGCTGGCGGCTAGGCGGCGAAGGTTTCTCTTGCCCCTCGCTCGCCCGCCTCGGTACGGTCGGCCAAGCGGCCGACACGCCCGGAGGAGACCTTACCATCATGATCGCGGCGATCCGCACCGACCCGGCGACGGGACAGAAACTGTTCTCCACCCGCGCCGCCAAGGCAAGCGACCGGATCGGCGGCAAGGGCTACTCGATCGTCGACGACGCAGCGCTGAAGACTCTGCCCGAACCGCCGCCGGGCGCGGTGTTCGACGCCGAGGAGCAGGCCCGCTACCGTGCGTTCAGGGAGGCGCGGCGGGGCGCGGCCGACTACATGGCCATGGAGGGCGAGTTCGCGAAATATCTCGCCGACGTCTATTCCGCCGACCCCGTGCCTCGCGAGGCGCTGACCGACGATTGCGAGATCCTGGTGGTCGGGGCCGGATTCGCCGGGCTGCTGCTGTGGTACAAGCTGCGCGAGGCGGGCTTCACCGACGTGCGGTTCTGCGAGAAGGGCGGCGATGTCGGCGGCACCTGGTACTGGAACCGCTATCCCGGCATCGCCTGCGACGTCGAGGCCTACAGCTACCTGCCCCTGCTCGAGGAGACCGGCTATGTGCCGGCGATGAAGTTCGCCTCCGGCTTCGAAATCCTCGAATACTGCCAGTTGATCGCCGACAAGTTCGGTTTCTACGACCATTGCCTGTTTCACACCACGGTCGAGGAGACAGCCTGGGACGAGACGAGCGGACGCTGGACGGTGACCACCGATCGCGGCGACCGGATGCGGGCCCGGTTCGTCGTGCTGGCCAATGGGATTCTCACGACGCCGAAGCTGGCTCGGATCGAGGGCATGGAGGCTTTCGAGGGCGAGGCTTTCCACACCTCGCGCTGGAACTATGATGTCGATCTGAAGGGCAAGCGGATCGGCATCATCGGCACCGGAGCGACGGCCGTGCAGGCGATCCCGGAACTTGCCAGGATCGCCGGCGAGCTGTTCGTCTTCCAGCGCACACCGTCGACCATCGACGTACGCGATCAGCGCGCGACCACCGAGGAAGAGCGCCTGACCTGGGCGGAAGAACCCGGCTGGGCCCGGGCCCGGCGCGCCCGCTTCGCCAGAATTTCCGCCGGCCGCACCGCCATGCGGGCCAACGACGACTACCTCGCCGGTCGCGTCCCGGACTTCAAGGAGCGCAAACAGCACGAGCGGGAACTGAGCATGGAAGAGCTGATCGCCAAACAGCTCGACACCAATTTCCGCATCATGGAGCAGATCCGCGCCCGGGTCGACGCCATCGTCAGCGACCCGAAGACCGCGGCGGCGCTGAAGCCCTATTACCCCTACGGCTGCAAGCGGCCGACCTTCCACGACGAATATCTGCCGGCCTTCAACCGGCCGCATGTGCATCTGGTCGACACCGCGCCGCTGGGCGTGCGCCAGATCAACGCGCGCGGCGTGGTGCACGATGGGGTCGAGTATCCGCTCGACGTGCTGATCTACGCCACCGGCTTCCAATGGATGGCCACCTCGACCTTCAACATGATCACCGGCCGCGATGGCCGCACGCTGCGTCAGAAATGGCAGAACGAGGGAACGCGGACCTTCCTCGGCCTGCACAGCCGCGGCTTCCCCAATCTGTTCATCGTCACCGGGCCGCAGGGCGGCGGGGGCAGTTTCAACTTCACCGACGCCATCGAGGCGCATGGCGACTACGTGGTGTGGATGCTGCGGACGATGCGCGACCGGGGGGCGGGCGTCGTCGACGTTCGCCGCGAGCCGGAGGACGCCTACGCCGAGCATTGTCGAAAATCCGACATGGCCAGCGCTCCGCTGCGTGACTGCCTGTCCTACTACAATGGCGAAGGCGGCGCCGAACCTGGCAGCTTGGCCTATTATGGCGGCGGTCGTTGGCACAGGTTCCGCGCCGAGGCCCAGGCGAGCCTCGACCCATACGTGTTCGAGCAGCCCCGGGACTAAGACCGACGCCCGCCGTCAGTGCGGCGGACCCTGGGTGGCGGGGGCCATCGCCGCGTCCGCCGCGGCCTTCTGAGCGGCATCCTGGCGCGCCTTGCGCCGCGCCGCGGCCTTGGCCTTGGCATCGGCTTGGGCCTGTGCGTCGGGCGTTGGCCCCGGGGGCGTCGCGCTGGTCGCGGGGGCGGTCTGTGCAGGTGCGCCGTCGCTCGCGGCGGCTTGCCGAGCGGCTTCGAGGCGTGCCTTGCGGCGGGCCTGCGCTTCCGGCGTGGTCGGCGAAGCGCCGGCCGCCGGCGACAGCGATGGGCCGGTCTGGTCCACAGGCGGCTTCATCGGCGGGTGAGCGGGCCGGGGGCTTCTGGGCTCGATCGGCGCCGCACCGACCGGTGGCGGCGGGGGCGGGGGCGACGCTGAGGCGCCGGGGGACGCGGGCGGTGGGGCGGCGGCCTCGCGATGCTGAGCCCCAGGATGCTTGATCTGGGCCGGAGCGATCATCACCGCGGGAGCCTGACCCGGGGCCGCCGGAGCCGGCCGCCCAATCCTCGCCCCTAAGATCACCGGCGGTTTGCTGGCGGGAGTCGTGGGGGCCGCGACGGCGGCGCGCACCTCTCGCAGTCTCGTCGGCGGCGGCGGGGCGGAACGCCCCATGGGGCCGCCGGACTCGACCGCCAGGCCGGATCGCGGCGGGCGGGCGGCCACGCCCGACCGCATGACCGGCGCCCTGGCGAGCGCCTCGGCCGGAGCCGGGGCCATGGCGCGTCTGACCGCCACCCCGCCGCGGAAGGCGTCGGCGCCCACGACGGTGACCCCCCGGACATTGCGGTAGTGGTCGACGGTCACGTTGACGACACTTCGGTTGACCACCACGCTACTGAAAACGGTCGGACGCACATTGGCGACATTGGCGCGCCGCAAATAGTCGTCGCTGACCTCATAGGGCGGCACATAGACTTCGTCCGGCGCCAACGGCACCCAGCCGAAATCGCCCGCGCCCGGCCCGCCGGTTGCTCCACCGTTCCAGGTCTCGCCGCCAAAGAAGGCCACCAGCGCGGGGGCATACACCGGTTCGGCGCTCTCCTGGCCGGGAACCCAGCCCCAGCGTCCGTCAACCACCGCCCACCGCCCATAATGGAACGGCGCAAATCCCCACGGCTCATCGTCTATCCAGGTATAGCCCCAGGGTTCGACGTAGGCCCAGCGCCCCTCGCGGTATGGCGCCCAGTCAGGGTCGGTGTCGCGAGGAAACCACACTGTCCCGAACTCGGGGGTCGAGACGAAATCGCCATAGTACGCCAGGTCGTCCGCCCCGGTGATCCCGACCGGCAGCGGATTGTAGCCCTGGCCGCGACCGATCCGTAGGCGCTGGCGGGACCAGTCGTCGATCGCCGTATCCTGCGCCGGCGTCATCTCCGGATCAAAGCCGGCGTACATGATCGCCGCCTGCCCGGCCTGGACCGGGGTATAGCCGGCCGGGCCGGGGGCCTCCGCCTGACCCTGAAACACGGTCACCTCGGCCGGCGGATAAGAGCCATCCTCCGATGGCGCGGCGACATCCACCCGATAGAACCCTCGACCCTCGATATGGACATCACCGGCGGGTGTGGACACCGTCACGCCACCCGTCGGGGTTCCGCGAACGGCGAGATTGACCGAACCCTGGGGCAAAGCCAGCCGCAATTCGCCGTATCGCAGGGCGACGACATCAAGTTCGCTTTCGTTGTCGAGGCGCGCGGCCAGACCGCCGACCTGGATTTCCGCCCGCCCCTGGTCTCCGGTCCAGAAGGCGTCCCCTCGGGTAACCGGAAAGTTGACGACCGCGTCCGACCACTGACCCTCGGGCGCGGCCTGGAACGAGACCTCGCCTTCGACATGGGCGATGCGTCCGACGCGGGCGGGCGGGTCGGCCAGGGCGGTCCCCGTCAGGGCAGTCAGGGCCGTCGCGGCCAGCAGACGAAGGGCGAGGTTGTAGCGGCTCAAGGTGGCTCCGATCCAAAGGTTGCCGAATTGTCCCGGCAATAGAGCGCGAGACGATGAACCGGCGCTGAACCCGATTAAACGTGTCCAGCGCGGGCGGGTTGCGCCCACGGCCGTGAACAGGTCGGCCGTTCACCTCGGTCCGATGAAATCCTCCGGCCAGTGGGTGATGGCGCTCATCACCGGATAGGGAGTGAAGCCGCCGAGCGCGCACAGCGAGCCATATTTCAACGTCTCGCAGAGGTCGGCGATCAGCGCGAGGTTCTGATGGACATCGACGCCGTCGATCACCCGCTGCACGGTCTCGAGGCCGCGCACCCCGCCAATCCGGCACGGGGTGCACTTGCCGCAGCTTTCGAGCGCACAGAACTCGAAGGCGAAGCGGGCCTGGGCAGCCATGTCGACGGTGTCGTCGAACACCACCACGCCGCCGTGGCCGATCAGGCCGTCGCGGGCCGTGAACGCCTCATAGTCATAGGCGGTGTCGAACAAGGCGGGCGGAAAATACGCCCCGAGCGGGCCACCGCATTGCACCGCCTTGACCGGCCGGCCGCTGGCCGTGCCGCCGCCGATGACGTCGACGATCTCACCAAGGGTCAGGCCGAACGGCGCCTCGTACAGCCCAGGATGTTTCACATTGCCGGCCAGCTGAATCGGCTGGGTCCCGCGCGAGCGACCCACTCCCAGCGCCGCATAGGCCTCGGCGGTATTGGCCAGGATCCACGGCGCCGTGGCCAGGGTGAGAACATTGTTGACCACTGTCGGCTTGCCGAACAGCCCGTGGTGCGCCGGCAGTGGCGGCTTGGCCCGCACCTGGCCGCGCTTGCCTTCCAGGCTCTCCAGCAGAGCGGTCTCCTCGCCGCAGACGTAGGCGCCGGCCCCGATCCGCAACTCGATATCGAAGTCGCCAAAAACGCCGGCGGCGCGGGCAGAGCCGATCGCGGCCGCCATCGTCGCGTTGGCCCCGGGGTATTCGGAGCGGCCGTAGATAAAGCCCTTGCGGGCGGCGACCGCGATTGCGGCGATCGCCATGCCCTCCAGCAGGGCGAACGGGTCGCCCTCCATCAGCATTCGATCGGCGAATGTGCCGCTGTCGCCCTCGTCGGCATTGCAGACGATGTATTTTGGATCGCCTGGCGCTTCCGCCACCGTCCTCCATTTGACGCCGGCCGGGAAACCCGCCCCGCCGCGTCCACGCAGGCCCGAGGCCGTCATCAGGGCGATCACCGCCTCCGGGCCGATGTCCCGGGCGCGTGCGAGGCCGGTGAAGCCGCCATGGGCCCTGTAGTCCGCCAGCGAGCCTGGATCGACGATGCCGCAGCGGGCGAAGGTGATCCTCGTCTGACCGGCCAGCCAGGGATGGCCTTCGATCCGGCCTATTCGCTTGGCATGCGCGCCGCCCTCCAGCAGTCCCGCCGCCATCAGAGCGGGAACGTCCCTCGACGTGACCGGCCCGTAGGCGATGCGGCCCTGCGGGGTGTCCACCTCGATCATCGGCTCGAGCCAGGCCAGGCCGCGCGATCCGGTGCGTACGACCTCCGCCCCCTCGGCCGCGATGGCCCTCGCCACCGCCTCCGCGCCGACAGCCAGGGCCGCCGAATCCTTGGGAACGTAGACGCGGCTCAAGGCCGCGCCGCCGCGAGCAGCGACATCGCGTCGAGCCGGCCCAGCGGTTCACCGTCGATCAGCGCGGCGGGCGAGACCGCGCACAGCCCCAGGCAATAGACCGCCTCGACGGTGACCGCGCCATCGGGAGTCGTCTCGCCCCAGCCCACGCCGAGGGCGGCCAGCAGGAACCGTCCCGCCGCCTCGCCGCCCATCGCCTGGCAGGACTCGGCGCGGCAGACCTTCACCGTCCGCACGCCCGGCGGTGTTTCGCGGAAGTCGTGATAGAAGCTCAGAGCGCCGAACACCTCCGCGCGGCTCAGGTTGAGCCGGTGGGCGATCATCGCCACCAACTCTCGCGGCACATGGCCGAACACTGCCTGCACGGCGTGAAACATCGGCAGCACCGCCCCATCGAGATCGGCGCATCCGGCGATCACCGCCTCGCCGCGGTCCCGCCGCCATGGTTCGAAACGCGTCATGCGGCTAGTGTAGTCCCTATGACCGATCGACCGCGACAGGGAAACAGCGTCCGCGCCGCCGGCCTGGTCCTGGCGGGAGGCGCGTCCAGTCGCTTCGGGTCGGAAAAGGCGGTCGCGCGGCTGAATGGCCGCCCCTTGCTGGTCTGGATCGAGACAGCCCTGCGCACGGTTTGCGCCGAGGTTGCGGTCAGCGCCCGCGCGGGCGGGGAGACCGCCGGCCTGGCGGCGTCGCTGGGGCTGCACGTCCTGAAGGACGATCCGGTTCATGCGCCAGGTCCACTGGCCGGCGTGGCGGCGGGCCTGGCGTGGGCGCGGGCCATCGGCGCCGATCGTCTCGTTACGCTGCCCTGCGATACGCCGCTGGTCGGCGCGGCGGAGCTTGCCGCGCTGCTCGACGCGCTAGGCGAGCAGGCGGCCGCCTACGCGATCACGCCCAGCGGCCCGCACCCTCTCTGCGCGGTGTGGCGCACCGACCTGCTGGCGGTGCTGGGGGTTCGGCTGGCATTCGGTCGGCATCCCGCGGTCCGCGATCTTCTGGACGACATGGAGGCGGCGGCCGTGAGCTTTGCCGACGACCGGGCCTTCCAAAACGCCAACACCCCGGACGATCTCGCAGCCTTGTGAGCCGGTCAGGCCTGGACCGACACCAGGGCCGCCATGCGCCCGATCGCGGCCTCCGCCTCGGCCATGATCCGCGCCGACGATCTCGCCGGCCGGGAGCACGTCGTGCACCCCGCCCGCCGACTGGCCCATGGCGAAACAGGAGCGGTCGCCATCGAGCCCCTCGATCTGGCCGCCGATGCCGCCCATCACCCCGTTCTGGATCGAAACCCCAGCCTGCATCGGAAACGCCTGGATATCGCCCGGACGGCTCTCCCAGTCGTCGACATAGGGGTTCTTGCGCACCCGCATCGGCTTGCCGGAATAGCAGCGCGTGCGGACGGTATCCTCATCGGCCGCCGCCAGTATCGTCTCACGGTAGAGGTCGCCGGCATGAGCCTCGGTCGAGGCGATGAACCGGGTTCCCATCCACACCCCGGTCGCGCCCAGCGCCAGCGCCGCGGCCAGCCCGCGCCCGTCATAGAGGCCGCCGGCCGCCACCACCGGGATCCTCGCCCGCTCCACCGCCTGCGCCACCAGCGGCATGGTGCCGACCAGACCGGTATGGCCGCCGCCCTCGCCGCCCTGGCAGATCACCGCGTCGCAGCCGGCCTGCTCGGCCTTCACCGCATGCTTCACCGCGCCGCAGACTACCATCACTTTGAGGCCGGCCGCCTTGAGGCGCTGCATGATCGGCATCGGCACGCCCAGGCCCGCGATGAAGGCGCTGGCCCCCTCGGCGATGATGATCTCCACCGCAGCCGTCAGCGACTCCGGCGAGGCGGCCAGCAGGTCGACGCCGAACGGCTTGTCGGTCAGTTCGCGCACCCGGCGCATCTGCTCGCGGATGAACGCCGGCTCGCGTCCCGCCATGCCGAGCACGCCATAGCCGCCGGCGTTCGAGACCGCCGCCGCCAGTTCGGCGTAGGAAACTCCGCCCATGCCGGCCAGCATGATCGGGTATCTTACGCCCAGGAGGTCGCAGAGCGGTGTATGCAAGGACAAGAAGAGCTCCTTCGAGGAAAGATCAATAGATCGCGTAGCCGCCGTCGATCAGGAAGGTGTCGCCGGTGTGGAAGCTGGAGGCGTCGGAGGCCAGATAGACCGCGATGCCGCCGAAATCCTCCGGCTCGCCCCAGCGCCGCAGCGGCACCCGCGAGATGACCTTGTCGTTGAACTTCTGGGAGTCCTGGCTGCGCGCGGTCATGTCGGTGGCGATCCAGCCCGGCAGGATGGCGTTGGCGCGCACGCCGTGCCGCGCGTGCTCGACGGCGATCGCCTTCATCATGGTGATCACCCCGCCCTTGGCGGCGGCGTAGGCCTCGTTGCGCGCGGCCCCGTCGATGGCGGCGAGCGAGGAGGTGACCGCGATCGAGCCGCCCGGGTCGCCCGACTTGGCGCGCTCGACCATGTGCCGGCACGCCTCGCGGCAGGTGAAGAACGCGCCGTCCAGATTGACCGCCATGTTCCGGCGCCAGGTCTCGGCCGTCATCTCGGAAAACGAGGGCGCGCCCAGGCCGATGCCGGCGTTGGCGAACACCGCGTCGATCCGCCCCATGGCCGCCGCCGCCTCTGCCATGGCGGCGACAACGGCCGCCTCGTCCGACACGTCGACCTGCTGCGCCAGCGCCCGCGCGCCCAGGGTGTCGAGCACGCCCAGCGCATTCTGGTTATGACTGGCGCTGGTGCCCCAGACGACCACCCCGGCCCCCGCCTCGGCCACCGCCCTGGCCATCCCCAGCCCGATCCCGCGGTTGCCGCCGGTGATCAGGACCACCTTGCCGGTCAGATTGAACGGCGCATAGGCCATGGTCACTTCCTCGGTCGAACGATCGTTCAAACCACAATCGCCGTTCCGCTACGGCGGTCAAGCAAGGACTGTTCGCGGGCGCCCGACCCATGAACGCGGGCGTGGCGCAGCCGATGTCGTACGAGCCGCCAAAATGACCCACCCCTCCCTACTCACGTCATGGCCGGGTTCTTATCCCGGCCATGACGTGAAAGTGAGGGGGTGTCAAAAAGGCGACGGTCGGGGCGCAACGCGTGAAGCGCTCCCCCCACATGACCACCGGTCCCGATGACGTCGACGGTCCTTTCGTGGTCGTTCGTGAGGTTCGTGGTTTCCTTCCGTCGCCCTAGAACAGCACCCGCGGGTTCATGATCCGCCTGGGGTCCAGCGCGGCGCGGATCGCGCGCAGGGCCGCGACTTCCTCGGGCTGTTTGTAGCCCGCGGCCTCGGCGGTCTTCATCGTGCCCAGGCCGTGCTCGGCGCTGATCGAGCCGCCGAGCGAGACCACCAGGTCGTGCACCAGACGGGCCCCGGCGTCGCGCGCGGCGGCGTGGGCGGACGGGTCGGCCCCGGGCGGCGCCCAGGACGTCGAAATGGATGTTGCCGTCGCCGACGTGGCCGAAGGCGTCGACGCGCACGCCGGGAAAGCGTTCGGAGAGCGATCGCGTGGCCGTCTCGATGAACGCGGCGATGCGCGAGACCGGCACCGAGACGTCGTGCTTCCAGGCCGCGTCCTTCGGGCTTCTGGGCCGCCGATTGACCCTCGCGCAGCGCCCAGAAGGCCCGCGCCTGGGTCTCGTTCTGCGCCAGTGCGGCGTCGCTGATCAGGCCCTCTTCGAGCGCGCCGCGGCGAGCAGGCGCTCCAGCGCCGCCTCGGCCTCGCCGGGCGCGCCGGCGGCGATCTCGATCAGCACGCTCCAGGCCGGACGTCCGGTCAGCGGGTCGCGGACGCCGGGCAGATGCCGGCAGGCGAGGTCGACGCCGAGGCGGCTGATCAGTTCGAACGCCTCGACCGCGCCGCCGCGTCTCGTCCTTGGCGCGCCGCAGCAGCGAAACCGCGTCGGCCGGGCTCGCCACGCCGACCAGGGCCACCGCGGTCGAGGCGGGCAGCGGGAAACAGCTTCAGGCTCGCGGCGGTGACGACGCCCAGCGTGCCCTCGGCCCCGATCAGCAGCTGCTTGAGGTCATAGCCGGTATTGTCCTTGCGCAGCCGCTTGAGGCCGTTCCAGATCGCCCCGTCGGGCAGCACCGCCTCGAGGCCCAGCACCAGGGCGCGCATGGTCCCGTAGCGCAGCACCGCGGTGCCGCCGGCGTTGGTGGAGATCAGGCCGCCGATGGTGGCCGATCCCTCCGAGGCCAGGCTGAGGGGAAAGCGCCGGCCGACAGCGAGGCGGCCTCGTGCGACGGCAGCCAGGGTGACGCCGGCCTCGACCTCGATGACGTCGTCGAGCGCGTCGATATCGCGCATGCGCGCCAGCCTCTCGGTCGACAGCAGGATCTCGCCATCGGGAATCTGGCCGCCGACCAGGCCGGTGTTGCCGCCCTGCGGGGTGATCGCCGTCCCGGTCTCGGCGCACAGGGCGACCACCAGCGCGACCTCGGCGGCGGTTCGCGGCAAGCACGAGGAGCGGCGTCCGCCCGCTCCACCGATCCCGCCACTCGACCAGCTTGGGCGCCAGCCGCGCCGGATCCTGGCTCCAGCCGCCCTCGCCCAGGGCCTGCTTGAGGCGCTCGATCGTGTCCGGCGAAACGGGCTGATGCATGGGGATTCCGGGGAGACAGAAAGTAAGGAAGGTTCACCACAAAGGCACAAAGGACACCAAGAGAGCATCGTTCTTGCGCCGCAGGCAGACCCATCACCCCGCAACGCACCTGATTGACGGCTACGCCGTCGTTTTATTCTCCTTCGTGCACTTCGTGCCTTTGTGGTGAACCTTTCTTTCTTTTCTATATAGGCCCGAAGCAAACCTCCGTCTCGCGCCCGCCGTTACAGATGATCGAGCACGGGCTTCGGCTTGTACGGCGTCTCCAGCGCCTTCACCTCCTCGTCGCTCAGCGTCAGCGACAAGGCCGCCACCGCGTCGCTCAGATGGTGCGCTTTCGAGGTCCCGATGATCGGCGCGGTGACCGCCGGATTGCGCAGCACCCACGCCAGCGCGACCTGCATGTTGGGCACGCCGCGTTCACGGGCGATCGCCTCCACCGCCTCGACCACCGCGAAATCGGGCTCGCGATAGTACAGCCGCGGGGCGAACTCGTCGGTGCGGGCCCGCTCGGTGTTGCCCTCGCCCGGCGCCGCGCGGCCGCCGGCCAGGAAGCCGCGCGCCAGCGGCGACCACGGGATCACCCCGATGCCCTGGTCCAGGCACAGGGGCAGCATCTCGCGCTCCTCCTCGCGATAGACCAGGTTGTACTGCGGCTGCATCGAAACGAACGGCGTCCAGTCGTTGGCGCGCGACACCGAGAGCATTTTCATGAACTGCCACGCGTACATCGACGAGGCCCCGATGTAGCGCGCCTTGCCGGCCCGCACGACGTCGTTCAGCGCCTCCAATGTCTCCTCGATCGGCGTGTCGGGATCGAAGCGGTGGATCTGATAGAGGTCGATATAGTCGACGCCGAGGCGATGCAGGCTGCGGTCGATGGCGTCGAAGATGTGCTTGCGCGACAGGCCGCGGTTGTTGGGATCGCCGCCCATCGGGCTGAACACCTTGGTGGCGATCACCACCTCGTGGCGCTTGGCGTATTCCTTCAGCGCCTTGCCGGTCACCCGCTCGCTCTCGCCGAGCGAATAGACGTCGGCGGTGTCGAAGAAGTTGATCCCCGCCTCGATCGCCGCCTTGAAGAACGGCAGGCTGGCCTCCTCGTCCAGCACCCAGGGCCGCCACTTGGGGCTGCCGTAAGTCATGCATCCCAGGCATAGCCGAGAGACCTTCAGGCCGGTGTGGCCCAGTCGAACATGCTCCATCCGCGTCGTCCTTCCTCTATCCGTCGTATCGCGGGCGTCCCGCCCGCTTCTCTATTCGAACTTCCTCGTGCATCAGGCACGAAAATACAGCGCGCGGGACGCCCGCGCTACGAGGGCGGCGAGCCGGTGGCGCCGGACGGCCCACCGCCTGCGGCCCGCTGGAGCTGGAGGTTATCGCGCCAGGCGCCCGTCGTCGATCGCGGCCGGTTCGAAAGGGAACAGCACCTCCGGGTCCGCGCCTCGATCCGGCGCTCAGTCGGTCGGGGCCAGGGTGTGCAACAGGTGGCGGATGACGTTCAGCCGGGCCGCCTTCTTGTGGTCGGCGCGCACGCAGATCCAGGGCGCGATCGGCGGTATGGGTGCGCGTCAGCATCTCGTCGCGGGCCGTCGAATAGGCCTTCCACTTCTTCTGGGCGACGCCGTCGAGGTCGCTGACCTTCAGCGCCTTCAGGGGGTCGCTCGCGGCGGGCCTCCAGCCGCGCGCGCCTGCTCTCCTTGCGAGATGTCGAGCCAGAGCTTGACCAAGCGGATGTCGGCTTCCACCAGCATGCGTCTCGAACGCCGGCGCGTCGCGCAGGAAATCCTCGTGCTCGTCGGTCGGTGCAGAAGCCCATCACCGGCTCGACGCCGGCGCGATTGTACCAGGAGCGGTTGAAGATCACGAACTCGCCGGCCGCCGGCAGGTGGCGCGACATAGCGCTGGAAATACCACTGCGCTGCGCTCGCGGTCGGAGGGCTTGGGCAGCGACGATCGCCCGGGTGTTGCGCGGCGACAGGTGCTCGGTGATCCGCTTGATCGCCCCGTCCTTGCCGGCCGCGTCGCGGCCCTCGAAGATGACCAGCGCCTTGTCGCCGGATCTTGATCGCCGCAGGTCTGGATAGCGCACCAGGGCCGATCTGCAGCGCCTCGCAGCTCGTGGTCGTAGTCGTCGGTCTTGGCCATGAGTTGAGCCTTAAGCCTGATGGTCGGGAGCTAGAACGGCGATGATCCGCCTGTTCGTTCGCCACGACCTGGCCGCCGGCGCGAGCTGGCGCTGGACCACGAGCAGAGCCACTACCTGGCCTCGGTGATGCGCCAGGGCGTTGGCGACGAGCTGGCGCCTGTTCAACGGCCGCGACGGCGAGTGGCGGCGCGGCATCGCCGCGGTCGACCAAGCGCGCGGTGCGGCTCAGCGCCGAGGCCTGGCGCGGCCCCAGGCGACCGGCCCCGACCTCGACCTGGTCATCGCCCTGGTCAAGCGCGCGCGGCTGGAGACCATCGTCGAGAAGGCCGCCGAACTCGGCGCGCGCCGCGTGCGCCTGGTGATCACCGAGCGCACCAACGCCGACCGCGCCAACGTCGAGCGCCTGACCGCCATCGCCACCGAGGCGGCCGAACAGACCGGGCGGCTGGACGTTCCCGAGGTGCCGAGCCGGTGAAGCTCGACGCCCTGCTGACGCGACTGGGAGCCCGGCCGGCGGCTGATGTTCTGCGACGAGGCCGGCGACGCGCGCGCCGGTCGCTGCGGCGCTGGCCGGCCTGCGACCGCGGCCGTCCTGGGCGATCCTGATCGGGCCGGAGGGCGGCTTCTCGCCGGCCGAGCGGGCGCGAAATCCGCGGCGCTGCCCGACGTCGGTGCCGGTCTCGCTGGGCCCGCGCATCCTGCGGGCCGACACCGCCGCGATCACCGCGCTGACGCTGTGGCAGGCGGCGCTCGGCGACTGGCGGGGGCGCCTGAGCTTGCGCGCGCCTAGGGACTCGAGGTAAAGAGCCCGGCGCGCGCCCGATCGTCGGGCTCGAGTCGGGAATGGGGACGAGGCAGGCGATGGCCGAGACGGTCGTGCGACGACCGTCCTCTGACGTTCGAGGACCTGGTCGCCTGGTTCGCCGAGGGCTGCAAGCCGAAGGCCGACTGGCGCGTCGGCGCCGAGCACGAGAAGTTCGTCTTCCGCCTCGGCAGCCATGCGCCGGTCCCCTATGAGGCGAGGACGGCATCAAGGCCCTGCTCGACGGCCTGACGCGCTTCGGCTGGGAGGGGATCTACGAGCCGGCTCCCGGCGGCGGCCAGACCCTGATCGGCCTGGAGCGCGGCAAGGCCAATGTCAGCCTCGAGCCCGGCGGCCAGTTCGAACTCTCCGGCGCGCCGCTGGCGACCATGCACGAGATCTGCGAGGAGACCGGCCAGCACCTGGACGAGGTCAAGGCGGTCGCCGACGAGCTCGGCATCGGGTTCCTGGGCCTCGGCTTCACCCCCCTCTGGCGGCGCGACCAGGTGCCGGTCATGCCCAAGGGCCGCTACAAGATCATGCGCGCGCTACATGCCCAAGGTCGGCGGCCTGGGCCTCGACATGATGTTCCGCACCTGCACCGTGCAGGCCAACCTCGACTTCGCCTCCGAGGCCGACATGGTGGCGAAGTTCCGCGTCAGCCTGGCCCTGCAGCCGATCGTCACGGCCCTGTTCGCCAACTCGCCGTTCATCGAGGGCAAGCCCACCGGCTTCCTCTCGGCCCGCGCCAACGTCTGGACCGACACCGATCCCGACCGCACCGGCATGCTGGACTTCGTGTTCGAGGACGGCTTCGGCTTCGAGACCTACGCCCGCTACGCGCTCGACGTGCCGATGTATTTCGTCAAGCGCGGCGGCCGCTACATCGACGTCGCCGGCCGCTCGTTCCGCGACTTCATGGACGGCAAGCTGGCCGAGCTGCCGGGCGAGCGCGCCGACCATCAAGGACTGGGCCGACCACACCACCACCATCTTCCCGGAGGTGCGCCTCAAGCAGTACCTGGAGATGCGCGGCGCCGACGCCGGCCCCTGGACGCGCCTCTGCGCCCTGCCGGCGCTGTGGGCCGGCATCTTCTACGATACCGGCCGGCGCTGGCCGCGGCCTGGGACCTCTGCAAGGACTGGACGAGCGAGGACCGCGCGCGCGCTGCGCGCCGACGCCGCCCGCCTGGGCCTGAAGGCGGAGATCGCCGGCCGCGCGCGTGCAGGACGTGGCCAAGGACATGCTGGCCATCGCCCGCCGAGGGCCTGAAGCGCCGCAACCGCCTCTCCGGCGGCATGGTCGACGAGACCAACTACCTCGCCGAGCTCGACGAGATCGCCGACAGCGGCCTCACCCCCGCCGACCGCCTGCTGGAACTCTACCACGGCCCCTGGGCCGGCGACGTCTGCCAGGTGTTCGAGGCGTTCGCGTACTGACCCTCGTACCGCCGGCATCCTGCCTGCTCTTCTTTCCATCCTCGGCCTGAAGCCGGCCGTACGAGGTCACGCGCCGCCACCTGGTTCACCAAGCGACGCCAAAACCTCGTCTCTGACACGGTCACCGCCGGCTGAGCAGGAACAGCGAGGCCTCCGCCCGCAAGGTCTCCAGCGGGCTCTTGGGATTGGCCGGCCTGGCCGGGCGACCGGCGGCGAGGGCGGCGCAGGCGTCGATGTTCAGGCCCAGCTCGTCGCACAGCAGGGTGAAGTCGCGCAGGGTGCACAGGTGGATGTTGGGCGTCGACCACCACGGCTCGGGCAGGGCGCCGGTGACCGGCATCCGCCCCTTGACCAACAGGTCGAGCCGGGCCCGCCAGTGGCCGAAATTGGGCAGGGTGACGATGGCCTGGGCGCCGATGCGCAGCAGTTCGCCCAGCACATGCCGCGGCTTCAACACCGCCTGCAGGGTCTGCGACAGGATCACATAGTCGAACGCCCCGGCCAGGAAGTCGTCGAGGTCGCGGTCGGCGTCGCCCTGCACGACGGCGAGGCCGCGGGCCAGGCAGGCGGAGACGCCCTCGGGGCTGATCTCGATGCCGCGGCCGTCGACCTGTTTCTCGCGCGCCAGCAGGTCCAGCAGGTCGCCCTCGCCGCAGCCGACGTCCAGCACCCGCGCGCCCGGCCGCACCAGCCGGGCGATCTCGCGGAAATCCTCGCGCGGCCCGTTCACGCCAGGCCCCGGGCCTGGGCGGCCGAGTCCATGAACCCGGCCAGGGCGGCGCGCAGCACCGGCTCTTCCAACAGGAAGGCGTCGTGACCCTTGTCGGTGTCGATCTCAAGGAAGCTGACCCGCGCACCGGCGGCGTTCAGCGCCCGCACGATCAGCCGGCTTTCCGACGTCGGATACAGCCAGTCGGAGGTGAACGAGAACACGCAGAAGCGCACGTCACGGGCCCGCCGGAAGGCGTCGGCCAGGCCGCCGCCATAGGCCCCGGCCAGGTCGAAATAGTCCATCGCCCGGGTGATGTAGAGATAGGAGTTGGCGTCGAAGCGGTCGACGAAACTGGCCCCCTGGTGGCGCAGATAGCTCTCGACCTGGAAGTCTGCGTCGAAGCCCCACGACAGGCCGTCGCGCTGCAGCTCGCGGCCGAACTTGCGCTGCAGCGCGGCCTCCGAGAGATAGGTGATGTGGGCGGCCATGCGCGCGACCGCCAGGCCCTTTTCCGGCCGCACGCCCTGGGCCGCATAGTCCCCGCCGCGCCAGTCGGGATCGGCCATCACCGCCTGGCGGCCGACCTCGTGGAAGGCGATGTTCTGCGCCGAGTGGCGGGCGGCGGCGGCGATGCACACCGCCGCGAACACCCGCTCGGGATAGTCGGCCGCCCACTGCAGCACCTGCATGCCGCCCATCGATCCGCCGACCACCGCGAACAGCCGCTCGATGCCCAGGGCCTCGACCAGCCGGGCCTGAGCCCGCACCATGTCGGCGATGGTGATCACCGGGAACGCCAGGCCGGGCGGCGGCGCCCCGCCGGGTCCGGGGGAGGAGGGGCCGGTGCTGCCCATGCAGCCGCCGACGACGTTGGAGCAGATGATGAAATGCCGGCCGGGATCGAGCGGGCGGCCCGGGCCGACCAGCGATCCCCACCAGCCGGGCTTGCCGGTCAAGGGGTTTCGTCCGGCCACGAACTGATCCAGGGTCAGGGCGTGGCACACCAGGACGGCGTTGGAACGGTCGGCGTTCAGGGTCCCATAGGTGCGATAGGCGATCTCCAGATCCTCGATCGCCCCACCCGAGTCGAGCGCCAGCGGCGCCTCGCCACCGAATGCCCACACCCCTCCGCCCTCGGCGTTTTCCGCCACAGTCAATGCCGCCATGGTCGCCTAGGATCGGCAAAGTCCGCGCCTGTCAACGCCGGCATGGTTCCGGCCCGGGCCGTGAGCCGCTAAGAGGAGGCGCGAGAGGGCGCCCACCATGCAGCGATTGATCCTGTTCCGACACGCCAAGACCCAGGCGCGCGCCCCCGATGGCGAGGACATCGACCGCGCCCTGACCGAGTCGGGCCGCGCCGACGCCCGCCTGATGGGCGAGCGGCTGGCCCAGGCGGGGATCGCGCCGGACCTGGTGCTGGTCTCTCCCGCGGCGCGGGCGCGCGAGACCTGGGATCAGGCGGCGCCGGCTCTTCGGTGCGCCCGCGTCGAGGTGCGCGACGGCCTGTACGACGCCACGCCCGAAGAGGTCGAGGCCGAGCTCGCCAGCGGCGTCGAGGGCGCGGCCTGCGTAATGGTGGTCGGGCACAACCCAAGCCTGCACGAGCTGGCGGTGGAGCTGTTGTGCGACGGCGCCGCGCCGCCCGCCGACGTCGAACGCCTGTCGGCCGGCTTTCCGACCGCCACCGTCGCGGTATTCACCCTCGACGGCGCGGGAGGGGCGCGCCTGGCGGGTCTGTTCCATCCCGCCGGCCGCGAGGATGGCTGAGGGACCGGCATGACCCCGATCTTCAAGATATTGCCGCGCGCCATATGGGATCGCGCGCTGGCGCAGGGGTGTTTCGAAGGCTCGGCGGTTGATCTGCGCGACGGCTTCATCCACTTCTCCGCCGCCGACCAGCTGGCGGAGACGGCGAGCCGGCATTTCGCGGGTGAGGATGATCTGATGCTGCTGACCGTCGACGCCGACGCCCTGGGACCGGCGCTGCGCTGGGAGCCCTCGCGCGGCGGCGCGCGGTTCCCGCACCTGTATCGCGCCCTCGACTGCGTCGAAGTCGTCGACGCCCGGCCGTTCACGGCCCCGGCGAAATGAGCCTGGTCGCACGCCTGGGCCGCGCGGGCGCTGCGCGCCCTGGAGCCGGAACGGGCGCACGGGCTGACCCTGTCGGCGCTCAAGGCCGGCCTCGGGCCGCGGGTGAAGGCGCCCGGCGACGGCTTCCTCACCACCCATCTCGGCCGGCTTCGACTGGCCAATCCGATCGGCCTGGCGGCGGGGTTCGACAAGAACGCCGAGGCGTCCGACGCCCTGCTGGCCGCCGGTTTCGGGTTCGTCGAGTGCGGCACCGCGACGCCCCGGCCACAGGACGGCAATCCCGCGCCGCGGCTGTTCCGGCTGGAAGAGGACCGGGCGGTGATCAACCGTCTGGGCTTCAACAACGACGGCGTCGAGGCCATGGCCGTCCGTCTGGGGGCGCGCCGGTCCTCGGCGGTGGTCGGAGCCAATGTCGGCGCCAACAAGGACTCTGCCGACCGGGTCGCCGACTACGTCGCCGGCCTCACCCGGCTGTGGACGGTCGCCGATTATTTCACCCTCAACATTTCCTCGCCGAACACGCCCGGTCTGCGCGATCTGCAGTCGGGCGACGCGTTGCAGGACCTGCTGGGACGCGTCGCCGAAACCCGCTGGACGCTCGCCTATGACGGCGACCGCCCGATCTTCCTGAAGGTTGCGCCGGACCTGGCTGAAGCCGAGGTGGAGGCCATCGTCGAGGCGGCCCTGCGGTTCGGCCTGCAGGGACTGATCGTGGGCAACACCACCCTCGCCCGCCCGGCCGGGCTGAAGAGCACGCACCGCGACGAGGCCGGCGGCCTGTCGGGCGCGCCGCTGATGGGCCCCTCGACGCGGCTGCTGCGCCAGTTCCACGCGGCGGCCGGCGGCCGCCTGCTGCTGATCGGAGTGGGCGGAATTTCCTCGGGCGCCGACGCCTACGCCAAGATCCGCGCCGGGGCGAGCGCGGTGCAGCTGTACACCGCTCTGGCCTATCGAGGACCGGGCCTGGTGATCGAGATCGCCCGCGATCTGCGGGCGCGCCTGCGCGCCGACGGCTTCGCCAGCGTCGCCCAGGCGGTCGGCGCCGGATGAGACCCTGACGATCCCCAGATTGCCCCTGGGCCGGGCCTGGATTAACGGAGCGTCATGGCGGAGGACGCCCCCAAGCACGCTTCCCCGGACCGGCTCCGCGTCCCGACGCCCGGCGCCGCCAGGGCCCGTCCGCTGGTCGGCACTCAGCGCCTGCTCTGGCCGGGCGGCCTGTCGTCGCGACTGCTGATCATCACGGTGCTGATCGTCGCCCTGGCCAACCTGCTGATCCTGCCGCCCAATCTCGCCGCCTTCGAGGAGCAATGGCTGCTCGATCGGCTGCGCGCCGCCGAACTGGCCACGCTGGTCGAGGAGACGGCGCCCAACGGCGTGGTCAACGGCCGGGTGTCCGACGCCCTGCTGGCCAACGCCGGGGTGGTCTCGGTGGCCCTGCAGGTCGGGGACGAACGCCGCCTGATCCTGCAGGCCCCCCGGCTCAAGCGCACGCCCTATCTCGTCGACCTGCGCCGGGAAACCCCTCTCTCCTGGGTTGCGCCGTTGCGCACGCTGCTAACCGGCGGTGACCGCATGGTGCGGGTGATGGCCCGGCCCAGGTTCCGGCCGGCCGAGTTCGTCGAAATCGTCGCGCCCGACAACGGCCTGAAGAAGGAATTGCTGACCCAGCTCGGCCGGCTGCTGGCGATCGCCGCCTTCACCTCGCTGATGGCCGGCGCGGTGGTCTATCTGTCGCTGACCCTGTTCCTGGTGCGGCCGATGCAGCGCATAACCCGCTCGATGGAGCGTTTCCGCGCCGATCCGGAGGATCCGGCCGCCCATATCGCGCCGTCCGGCCGGCGCGACGAGGTCGGCCGCGCCGAGGCCGAGCTGGAACGGATGCAGGCCGATCTGCGCGCCGCCCTGGCCTCGCGTTCGCGGCTGGCGGCTCTGGGCGAGGCCGTGGCCAAGATCAATCACGACCTGCGCAACATGCTGACCAGCGCGCAGATCGCCTCGGGACGAATGGCCGCGTCGGGCGATCCGCGCGTCGCCCAGGCCCTGCCTCGGCTCGAACGGGCCCTGGACCGGGCCGTCACCCTGGCCTCGAACGTGCTGTCGGTCGGCAACAGCGCCGAGCCGGCCCCCGACAAACGCCCCCTGGCCATGCGCGCCGCCCTCGAGGCGGCCGCCGAGGACGCCGGCCTGACCGCCGACGGCGTCGCTCTGGTCAGCGAGATCGTTCCGGCCGACGAGGTCGAGGCCGATCCCGAGCAGCTGCACCGCATCCTGGTCAATCTGCTGCGCAACGCCCGCGAGGCGATCGACGGCGCGGGCGGTGGCGGCCGCGGCCGGATCCTCGCCAGCCTGCGCCATGAACCGGGCGTCGCCATCCTGCGCCTCGCCGACGACGGACCGGGCCTGCCCGAACGGGCGCGGACCCATCTGTTCCAGCCGTTCGCGGGCTCGGCCCGGCGCGGTGGAACCGGCCTGGGGCTCGCCATCGCCCGCGAACTGGCCCAGGGCCACGGTGGCGATCTGCTGCTGGTTCACACCGGAGACACCGGCACGGTGTTCGATCTTCGTCTGCCGTCGGCCGAAAGCACCGGGACGCCGTAGCCCGATATCGCGGGCGGCGCGGCGGGCGTCCGGCCGATGTCGGCTATTTGAGCAGGTCGGTCGACGCCGCCGCCTGTCGCGGTTCGGCCGCCGCCAGGGCGTTGCGCCGCAGGTTGAGCAGCGCGCTGGGGGTCGCGAGCCGCATCGCCGCCCGCACCAGCCCATCGGGAAAACCGCTGGCGACCGCGACACGGGTCTCGCAGATCACCCGGGTCGCGGCGCCGCCGTCCAGCGGCTCCAGCCGGGTTTCCCCGACCTCGGTTCGAAGATCGCCCGCCACGCGATGAAAGCGGATCCAGTGGGGCGCGTCGTACCGCGTCTCAACCACGTCGCGGATCGGCGGGGTCAGCAGGCCGCCATGACTGATCCGTTCGCGCACATCCGAGCCCGCGCGCTGGTCGCCCGACAGCACCCGGCAGCTCTTCAGGGACGAGACGAAGCGGCTGGACGGTCCGCAATGGGTCATTGCGGTCCACACCGAGCCGGGCGCGGCCGGAATGTCGATGGCCGCGTGGATCAGGCCCGCGCCGCGACCATCGGGCAGCACCTCGCTCCACGGCTGGCCCCGCGCCAGAACCTTCTGGGCTTCGGCGGAGGGCTCCCACGCCAGGGCCGGCGCCGCCGCGATCAGCAGGCCGACACCCGCCAGAACGGCCGTCGAGGTCGACGTCATGCGCACACCTTTCGTGCGGCGCCCCCACGGCCGGTGACCGATCCACCCTAACCCGTCGACATCAACGCCGGTTCCCCGCCCGGTGCAAGCCCCGTTCGACCAAGGCGGCCGACGAACCCGCGGGGGCTAGGGGCGCGGCGCCGCGCGCGACCAGCTCTGTCGCCGGCGCGCCACGTCGGCCAATGCCTCCAGGGTCACGAAGCGCGGCTGGACGTGGGCCGCCGACGGCGGGGCGGCTCTGCCCAGTCCCAGGCCGCCCAGCCCGGCCAGCTGAATCCAGAAATTGGTGTTGTGGAAGCTCTGGAATCTCGTCGACATCGACGGAGCGGGCGGTACGAAGGTGTTCACGTCGCCGACCAGCGGTACGTACGGCAGCCACAGGGGCGTGCTCCAGTCGTTCGGTGACCCGGTTCCCGAAAACCGCGTCCAATAGTCGACCATGGTGGCCGACAGCCGCCGTTCCGCCGGCGTCGGCGGCAGCAGGGTGCGGGTGAAGCTGTCGCCGAGGAACGGCAGTTCGAACTCGTGCGCGGCCCCATAGGGGAACGACGCCGGCGGCAGGAAATCGTTCGGACAGTGCTCGTCGGCGAACTCATAGGCATAGACCGGGACGCCGACCGCGAACAGGTCGTCGCTGACCACCGCGGTGGTGGCGAACGCCGCGTCGGTCGCCAGGGCCGAGACCGCCAGGTCCGGGCTGGCGTAGTGCGACAGCGGATATTTCGCCAGGACCTTGGCGGTATCGGCCCCGAGCCCGACCTGCGACAGCACCGCCTGCACGAACAGCGGATATTCCGCCGCCGTCAGCGGACCGCCGGCCAGATCGAACAGCTCGGCGGTGAACAACCGGAATTCATCGTGGTTGGTCCCCTGCAGGATCGGCACGTGCGTGTACTGCTGCGCCAGCAGGGCGTCGAGCGGCGCCTGCGGCAGAATCGTGCCGTCGACGGCCAGTCCCCCGGCGATCGCCGAGACTCCGCCGGGCGACGGCGCGGCCAGGATCCGCTTGACGCCGAGCGCGCGCAGGCAGGCGGTGTCGGTCGCGGCGCATCCCTCGGCGGCGGCGAACGCATCGCCGTTGGCGCGCGCGGTGGCCAGCGACTGCACCGTCAGGAAGACGTACGACCCGCTCTGGATCAGCGCGGTCTGGAACAGGCCCTTCGAGCCGGGTGACACCAGATGGGTCACCACGCTGGCGCCGCCGGCCGACTGGCCCAGTATGGTGGTGTTGTCCGGGTCGCCGCCGAACGCGGCAATGTCGGCCCGCACCCACTGCAGCGCCGCGCGCTGATCCATGATCCCGAAATTCACCTGCGGGTGCGGCTCCTTCTCGAGCCCGCTGGTGGTCAGGAAACCCAGATAGCCGAGCCGGTAGTTCAGCGTCACCACGATCCGGCCGCGCGCCACCCACTTGTCCGGATCGTAGTCGTCGCTCTCGCCGACGCTGAAGCCGCCGCCATGGAACCACACCATCACCGGCAGTTTCGCGCCCGGGCTGGTGTCGGCGGGAACGAACACGTTCAGGTACAGGCAGTCCTCGGTGGTGCTGGCGATCCCCGAATAGCTCGCGGTCTGCGGGCAATGATCGGCGAACCGCGTGGCGTTCAGCGTGCCCGACCACGGGGCCGGCGCCTGGGGCGGTCGCCAGCGCAGCGCTCCCACCGGCGGCGCGGCGTAGGGGATGCCCCGATAGGCGTCCATCCCGCCGATCTTCAGGCCCTCGATGGTCCCGGCGGGCGTGACGACGATCGGATGGCCGCCTCGCGCCGTGGCCGGCGCCGCGGCCGCCGGCGCGAGCGGACTCGCCGCGATCGACAGGATCGCGAGCCATGGAACATGCCGACCGATCATGATTTGTCCGCTCCCGCAGGTGATCTGGTGGTTGTGCGAAATCTGACGACTTCCCGATGGGGTGGCAAGCGTCATATCGAGCCAGATCGCCGGCCCGCCCGGCCGCGTCGCCGCTAATCGCCCCCCGCCATCGGATCCTCCAGCACCTCCAGCGCCACATTGGCGATTTCGGCCAGGTGGAACTGCATCTGCGGAATGGGATCGTGGACCTGGTCGACGCGGTCGACGCCGTTGCGGCTCACCCGCACCAGGAAGCGGTCGACCTGGCTCAACACCAGCATGGTGATCACCTGGTCGTCGTCGAGCGCCAGTTGCTGGACGATGCCTTCATAGGCGACGCTCGATCCCTGGTAGCCGCCCTTGGTGACCACATAGGCCAGGATCAGCGCCCGGCCTTCCTCGACCTCGCGGACCGAGGCGGTCAGCCAGCCGAAATCGATGGCGTCCCACCGCCGCTTGACCCAGCGGGTGCGGGCCAGGGCCGCCACCGACCAGCCGGCGAACAGTCCGACGATGATCAGTTCGGTGAGCCAGGCGAAGATCGCCAGATCGGTGACCCCGCCGCCGGGGCGGGCGCCGATGAACACCATGCGATAGACGTTGGGGTCGAAGGCCAGGACGACGCAGGCCCTGCTCCAGCCGCACCATGCGCCCTGCAGCACGAAGGCCAGCGCGCCGGCCAGATGGCCGATCATCGTCCCCAGCACGATGACGAACAGGGTGGCGGTGGAATTGGGCTTGTCGGGCCGGGGCGTCAGCAGATCGGTGCGCTCGACGACGCGCAGCGCGGCCCAGGCGCACAGGCCCGGGAACAGCAGGATCAGGGCGAGGATGAGGGTATAGCTGAACGCCACCCGTCAGCCAGGGCTAGCGCGGCGGCTCGGCGCCCGACCTACCGCCGTCGCGGCTCACCTCGGTCTCCTCGGCGTCGGCCGGGGCCTGGGCGCGCAGCACATAGACCCCGTCGCGCAGCACCGCGCTCTTGCGCGCGTTGTTCCAGCTGCCGAACTCCTTATGGATGCGTTCGCCCAGAGCAATCGATTTGGCCGTATTGACGCGCATGAGACTCTCCTGCCGTCCCATATAGCATCGCCCCCGGCCGTCACCTAGCGCCACGGCGAACGACAGGCGCCGCTCCGCGGCGCGACGCGGCCGGCGCGGTGACGCCGATCGGGGCGCACGGAGGCGAGCGGACGGTTACTGCATCTCACCGCGAGCAAGCTCTCGAAGATCTCCGCCTCGGGCGATTGGCTACGATTTTGCCGCGCGGCGCTTTCTGGTCCAGAAAACCTAATGAATACAACGGGTGGGCCTTTGCGCCGGCAAAAACCACTGGCGCGGATTGGCGCAAATCAGCGGAATTGGCGCGGATTGGCGCGGCGCGGGCGAGATCGTGGCGCGTTTTGGCGCGGAATGGCGCGGAATGGCGCAAATTGGCGCGGGTTTGGCGCAGGGCTCGCGGACATGGGCGGCGCCATGTCGGCACCCGCCAGCGCCCGCCGCCTCGCCCGTGCCGCCACCGGTTGCGGAACGCTGGCGCGCGAAGGGTCGGCAGGTCGAGGTCATGCGTTGGCCGCGCCGTAAAAGTGATCTGCAATTTGCAACCATAGTGAGGGAATGTCAAGTCCCACGATGCGCGATTTTGCGGGGCGATCCTCTTGCGATACGGCCTGTGCTGGTGACGGCGCACTGATCGCCGCGCCGCCGCGAAGGCTGCGTGGTTCATCATGTAGCACGTGCAACGGCGGGAGCAGATAAGTGGACTTTCACCAGGACCTCCGACGAGAGAGCCGGTCGCGGACCGCCAACCCGACCTTGCGGCGCGGATCGCCGCGGGAGAGGACGAGGTGATGAGCGCGCGGCTGCGCCAGGCCGACACAGATCGGCCGCCCAATTGGGAGCCCGACCTTCGTCGCCGAGCTCGAACGCTTGACCCGCCGACGCCTGGCGCCTGGCCGCCCGGGCCCGAAGCGGGCCGAGAGCAATGTTTGAGGCGCGGGAGGAGATAAGGGCACTGTCACGGAACCCTTTGGTCACCGGAACCCTTTGGGCGTATTGAGCTCATTGAATGTTCGTTTTCGAATTTTACCGGAGAATATACCTAATCTAAATGACCACTATATGATACATGTGTAAACTTTTCCCTTGTGAAATCCTTAATCACTGGCGGCTAGACAAATGCCAATAACCTACAGTTCTGATTCGAGCGTAAATTGGGATGATGAACCTGATTTGGCAGGCTTGAAATCCGCGTGGGACATTCTTGCGGTTGATATTGACCAAAGCCTTGCATTATTTGGGAATCTTGCGGATAAGGGCTCGATTATGAGTATGGTCTACATTGGTCGCGTATTTGATATTGGCAAACATGTAAATCGGGACGCCGCGAAGGCGAAATACTGGTACAAAGGAGCCGCGGATAAAGGTTCGATAGAGGCCAGTTACTACCTAGGACGATTATATCTTGAATGCCATAATAGTGACGAAGCGTACAAATTATTTGAATCTGGCGCCAATCGTGGCTACGGACCGTCAATGAATGCATTAGGTATAATGTATATGAAAGGCATAGATGGACGAAAGGACGTCTCCAAGGCAATTAAAATACTGCGTGCGGCCGTCGATGTTGGACATGTTTATGCGAAAAGGAATCTATCTTTTTTGTATTTGCGCGGCGCCATGGGGTTTTATGCAATCCTATATGGTATAGTATTGGCTATATCGTGCGCGTACGACGCTGTGTGCGTCTATTCACGAAATCCTCATAGCGATCGTCTGCGATAATCCCACCCTAGGAGTTCGTTTTTGTCCTGGTGGGGATTTGGAATTGACCGCCCGCGTCGATTTAATATCCAGGGAAAAAGGAGATTCCGTGCGGAGCGGAGTGCACCTCTGGAGTGAGACACGCAAATAGGGGGCAGTTCTCAGAGAGGAGACCGGATGTCCAAGACGGAGCGACATCGTTTCAGCCGTGAGTTCAAGTTCAAGGCAAACCTCGCGCCAGGCATCGCGCCAGCGGTAGATGATTGTCCGCTTAGTCGAGAACTCCAGCGCCAAAGCCGTGCCGTTCTCGCCAGCCTCCAGCCGCCCAATCATCCGCTGAAGTCCGGCGTTCTGCCGGCGCGCCTCGGTCAGGACGTTGGCCTTCGCCCCCACCCCCGCGGGTCCGCTCCATGTCGAGCGCCTCGATCTTGTCGGGCCGCCCGGGCTTCGAGCGAGAGCGCCTCCGCGCCAGGCTTAGTCTCGATCGCCTATACCGCCCAGTCCGGTAAGGATGGCCTGGGCCGCCGGGTTCAGATCGCCAGCACGCCGCAGGGCGGCGGCGCCGCGACGACCACCAACTATGTCTGGTGCGGTTTCCAGCTGTGCCAGGCCCGCACCGCCGCCGGGGCGCAGGCGCTGGGCTATTACGCCGAGGGCGAGTACGTGCCGGGCTCGGGCGCCCTCTACTACGCCCCCGACAATCTCGGCTCGGTGCGGCGGGTGTTCAGCGCCAGCGCGTCGCCGAGCTACGACTACGATCCGTTTGGCGCGCCGAACCAGGCGACCGCGCCGGTGACGGATTTCGCGTACGCCGGCATGGTCTACAACGCCGACAGCGGGCTGTATCTGACGACCCACAGGCCGTATGATCCGGCGACCGGGCGGTTCCTCAGCCGCGATCCGATCGGGGAGGACGGGGATCCGGAGGGGAATCTTTATGCGTATGTGGGCGGGGAGCCTGTAACAGGTACCGACAGTTCGGGCCTCTTTACAATTGCTGTCGGCCCTGTCATCAATTTCATATTCGGACAAGGGTATACGGCAGGAGCAGGTTTTTATTTCACCACCCATGCTGCGTATGGCGGACCTGATATCGGTTTCTATAGTACGGTGGGTACGGGGCTTGGGATCGATGTCGCTGCCCAGGGCCAGATCAGTTATACTCCGGGGTCATTGTCAAATTTCCAAGGCCCATTTTCAAATACTAATGTAGGCGGTCCGATATCTGCAAGCGGCTCCGAGCCAACGAGTTATGCTGTGAGTGCGGGCCTGTCCATCCCCTCCTATAGCCAGACGGATACATATACTGGAACCTATGGTGCGACCGACAACTTTCTGATTCCGCTCGACAAAAACATTTGGGAGCACGCGTTTCCGGGCCACTATGGCTTTTCCAAGCGATGCAAAGTTAAGAGATGACTACAAAAAGGAGATAAATAATTGGGATTGATAACTATATTTGGTCAGATAAAGCTACAAAGCTTAGTTAAGGACACGGTGTCGGACGCTGACGTATTGGAAATCGCGACCGGCATGCTGAGCCGCGCGAGGGCACGCGCTGTAATCAGAAGTGAATCTTCAGTGTCATTTGCATCTCCCTTCTTAAGCGTCGGCGTTACGACAAGCGTATTATTTAATATAGGTGGCGGCGTATTGAATGTGGATCGCGGTGGGGACGCAATCATAGTCAAATATCATCTGGACTTTGACCGCACATTTTGCGCCGGAATCATGGTCGGAATGATATTCGTATTGACTATGAATCAACAGACTTCTATTCAGCCAAATCCATCCAAGAAATATATCTGACATGTTTAATTTTAATTGGGAAGGTCCTTGCGTTCTGGCTATTGTATTTATTCTGGGTAACTACGTATGGTCGGCTATACAATTTCCGATTTGGCTTTCCGCTGGCCTAAAGTCGCACTTTTCAGGGCGCAACAAAGAGCAGGGGGCGGAAAGGTTGGAGGTGAGAGTAAGTCGTGACGTGGCCAGGAAAAACCCACAAGTCAAATCGCGACGGAAATGATGGGGCCTCACTCTACTCCAATTTAGGCTGCCTGAGTCGTAGTAGCCGGGCATCATTGGGTTCAGCGCGAATTCAGTGGAACAGAGCTACCAGGGTCCGTCAAGGCAATTCGTGAGCCGGCGATGTTGTTCAATCCAAACAAATGATGGAGACCTAAGGTTTCCAAAAAAATCGAGGAACGTGTACCGTGGAGCCGGATTACAGAGTGGTTTTTGATCTTTCGAGCCGCCCGGTCTTCCCCCATCCACAATTATTACTAGGGGTAGCAATATTTGTGGCAATATCCGCGATTTTCACCTTCACGCCCGCGCTGATTCGGAAACGTCGGACAGGCGGAATCTTAGGAAGAATCGGGGCTTTCTTCTCTTGGTTCTTTTTCATATTTTTCATCTCGTTCGCAGTGATGATGATCGGGGGTGCAGCTCTCTTGCATGAACTGTTGGTAAGGGATGAAGAAAGCGGTTTGCTTCCCGTCACGGAGGGCTGCCTGCAATTCTTTCATCCAATGCCAATTAGCGGCCACGACCGTGAACGTTTCAGCCTGAACGGCATGACGTTTGACTACACGGACTACGAGGTGACCCAAGGCTTTAACCAAACTGAGGCGCATGGCGGTCCAATTCACGCCAATAGCCGAGTTCGGCTCGTTTATTCGGGCGATTTGATTGTCCGGTTGGAGATAGCGAACCAAGATTGTCCAGCGGCGCCCGACGGTCTTCCCGCGCAATGGCCCGCATCTCCTCGGTAAGGGATTACCGAGACCCAGCCCCCTGGCCGCCATCGGCTATGTCTATGACAAGATCGGCCGCCTGAAATCGCGCGCGGTGACCGGGGCCGGGACGGAGACGTTCGGCTATGACCTGCTGGACCGGCTGACGGCGCATGCCGGCGACCTGGGCACGTTCACCCTGGGCTATCTCGGCCAGACCGGCCAGATCACCGCGCGGTCCCTGACCGGATCGCTGCTGGCGACGAGCTGGGGCTATCTGACGGGCAGCGGCGACCGGCGGCTGGCGAGCGTCGCCACCACCGGCCTCGCCTCCGGCCAGTCGACGGGGTTCGCCTATACCACCAACGCCGAAGCCTTGATCACCGGAACCACCCAGACCACCGACGGGTCCGCCGCCTATCCGGCCGGGGCGGTGGCGCAGACCGGGGCGTACAGCCAGCTCAACCAGCTGACCAACCTCACCGGCCAGCATCTGACCTGGGACACCGACGGTAATCTGCTGTCGGACGGGGTGCGCACCTACAGCTGGGACGCGGAGAACCGGCTGGTGGCGATCGCCTATACCGGCGTTTCCGGCAAGGCGACGAGCCTCGCCTATGATGGCCTGGGCCGCCGCATTCAGATCGCCAGCACCCCGGCCGGCGGCGGGACGGCGACGACGACCAACTACGTCTGGTGCGGCTCGCAGCTGTGCCAGGCCCGCACCGCCGCCGGCGCGGAGGCGCGCGGCTATTACGCCGAGGGCGAGTTCATGCCGGGCTCGCCGCCGGCCAGCCTGTACTACGCCCCCGACAACCTCGGCTCGGTCCGTCGGGTGTTCGCGGCCAGCCAGGCGCCGAGCTATGACTACGATCCCTACGGCGCGCCGAACCAGGCGACCGCGCCGGTGACGGATTTCGCGTACGCGGGGATGGTCTACAACGCCGATAGCGGATTTTATCTGACCACGCGCAGGCCGTATGACCCGGTAACGGGGCGGTTCCTGTCGCGCGATCCGATCGGGGAGCGGGGAGATCCGGAGGGGAATCTCTACGCATACGTGGGCGGAGATCCGGTCGACCTGAGCGATCCACTGGGACTTCAGGAGATTGTCCTGCCCGGGTTACTACCCGAGGAGGAGGTAGGACCCGTACCCGCCGCACCATTTTTGCCGGAGAACCCGTATAGTCCGGAGTCGGTCAGTGGCCGGCAATCTGGCTTCCGAGACGACCTCGGGCTTAATCGAGATCCCGACTCGCCAATCCCGAATGATCCATATTCAAAAAACAGACCCGGCGGGCCATTCGACCCCAGCAGGCCTCCACCACCGGCGAGACCTGGAACGCCTCACTCGACAGGCGAACGAAACGTAAATCCGAATGAAGAGCACTCAATGAGACCGAAGGGGGCGCCGTTCTTTGGGCGTGGAGGAATGGGTGGCGGCCAATGCCCAACGCCGCCTCTAGTTCCCCCTTGTCCCCGTGGCCTTGTGTGTGCGTAGTCCAGATGCGTTGCCGGATGTTGAGGATCGCTTACCAATGGCGGATAAAATCTTTGAGTCTCCCCACCAATGGAATTTATACGATGCCAGCGGGCGGTCATCCATGGGCGGAAATTTCGGCTCAGAATTGAGACAATATAATCATAATATTGCGCTGTTGGCGGATATATCAATAAAAAGCACTTGGCCAGATCGATTGTCAGATAAACCATCATTCTACCACCTTAGTAACGATTTTGTCGTAAATATTTTCCAGATCATTTTCTCCAGAGAGAGAATTTATGACCTCCTCTTTCACATTTCTCGGTGGATGGAATCTCCAGGTAATTTCCAAGTGGAATTATGTCTAGACCCGAAAAATCAAAGTTTTATTATTGGGGTTGAGGTAGACAGATCTAATACAACAGAAAAACAGACGTGCCGTATAAAATATTCAGGCCAAACATTCCTGAATGGAGAGTGGTCATTTCGAATTGATCAATCTTGCATAAGAATATTATCAGAAGAACTTCGTGAGAGTGTAAAATTATTATTCGGCGCGCTTGATGGTAATTAAAAGAATCTAGAACAATATGGATATTCTAGTGTAATTTACTACTTCTAATATTTCAGAAACTGTTCCTGAATTACGGGGCGGGAGTTGGGGGTTTGGGGACGTGATATTTTTTCACTATATCGTATATCGCGTGGCTCGCCTCGATCGCTTTTCTGGCCCTCTGGCGCAGTCTTTCGCCGCGTTGTGGCCAAGCCGCCTTCCGCCTCAGCCAGACCGAAGGTAATCTGGCCGCATGGCCACCGCCGCCCGCGCCCTTGCCCCCCATCTTCCCACTCGGGTCGACAAGCCGGGGGGGCGCGTTCGAATATTCGCGCGGGCGGCCAATGACAACGCCGACGCCGACACCACCACGCAGACCACGGCCTATGAGGCCGCGACCAGCCGCGTGCACACCGTCAAAGACGCCCTGGGCCAGATCAAGCAGTTCGCCTATACGCAGGACGACCGTGTGTCGGGCATCACCTACACCGGCGCGGTCAATCCGACGCCGAGCGTCTCGTTCGCGTATGATCCCAACTTCCCGCGGCTGACGTCGATGACCGACGGCGGGGGGACGACCACCTATAGCTATGTGCCGGTCGGCTCGATCGGCGCGCTGGCGCTGCAGCAGGAAACCCAGCCGCTGGCGACCATCGCCTATGTCTACGACAAGCTCGGGCGGCTGAAGTCGCGCGCGGTGACCGGGGCGGGGACGGAGACGTTCGGCTATGACGGACTGGACCGGCTGACGTCCCATGCCGGCGACCTGGGCGCGTTCACCCTGGGCTATCTCGGCCAGACCGGACAGATCACCACCCGGTCCCTGACCGGATCGCTGCTGGCGACGAACTGGGGCTATCTGACGGGCAGCGGCGACCGGCGGCTGGCGAGCGTCGCCACCACCGGCCTTTCCTCCGGCCAGTCGACGGGGTTCGCCTATACCACCAACGCCGAAGCCTTGATCACCGGAACCACCCAGACCACCGACGGGTCCGCCGCCTATCCGGCCGGGGCGGTGGCGCAGACCGGGGCGTACAGCCAGCTGAACCAGCTGACCAACCTCACCGGCCAGCATCTGACCTGGGACGCCGTCGGCAATCTGCTGTCGGACGGGATGCGCACCTACAGCTGGGACGCGGAGAACCGGCTGGTGGCGATCGCCTATACCGGCGTCTCCGGCAAGGCGACGACCTTCGCCTATGATGGCCTGGGCCGCCGGACAGCCATCGCCAGCACGCCGGCGGGCGGCGGCACGGCGACGACGACCAGCTACGTCTGGTGCGGCTCGCAGGTGTGCCAGGCCCGCACCGCCGCCGGCGCGGAGGCGCGCGGCTATTACGCCGAGGGCGAGTATGTGCCGGGCTCGGGCGCCCTCTACTACGCTCCCGACAATCTCGGCTCGGTGCGGCGAGTGTTCAGCGAGGGCGCGTCGCCGAGCTACGACTACGATCCGTACGGCGCGCCGAGCCAGGCGACCGCGCCGGTGACGGATTTCGCGTACGCCGGCATGGTCTACAACGCCGACAGCGGGCTGTATCTGACCACGCGGCGGCCGTATGATCCGGCCAGCGGGCGGTTCCTGTCGCGCGATTCGATCGGGGAGGACGCGGATCCAGAGGGAAACCTTTATGCGTATGTGGGTGGAAATCCGGTCGGGCTGAGCGATCCGACAGGAAGGGGCCCCATCGGTATCGCCATTGGCAGTACCCTGGGTTTTATCATCACGGGCGGCGTGTCGCTGGTCGCCGACTACGTGACCTTCGGTGGAAATGCCGTTGCCACGCCCGCCGAGGTAGGGTTTGGGACTGCGACGGGCGGCGCGATTGGCAATGCTATTGAGAATAGCTTTTCCGGAAGGTCAAATGCTAGCTTTAGTGCTCATTTCCGTCCGCGAACGGACCATTATACCACAATAACTTTCCACCGGGCTATTGGGCAGGAGATACCGGTGCCGCCGAATGGGGCAGGAGAAATGATGTCGGCCCGAGAGCGGGAGGGAACAGATTCCATGATTTGAAAAAACACTGCAAAGGCAGCAGGGCGAAAGACGACTTTGGAGTAAACCCTGATACTGGAGACGTGATCGACCAAAATGGTGAATCCGTAGGAAACCTTAACGATGAAGATTAGTTAGAATGCAAGCTGTTATGACTAGAGTCGCAATATACATAAAGGGAGATAAAATCAATCAGAAGGATATAGGAGACAAAATTGGTTACGCCTCCGGACGCTTTCGGGAAGCAAATAAGCGGTATGCCAGGCAGACAAATGTATGGTCTATAGTTATAGAGGAAAATGATATTTCCTTATCTAAATGCATAAAAATGCTCGATGATCGTATTGGAACTGGTATGAAAAATATAAAATACGTTGATAATGTTGAAGAATTGTTCATTGACATATTGTTTACAATTGTCGACAATGATCCGGATGGCGGGAGGGTCGAGTGGGAGATATCGAAAGAAGACCTTGACATATTAAATAAATTTGGCCTGCCCTTACAATTTTCTGTAATTTTTTTACGGAATTAATTACGTCGAAAGCCTTAGTTCGACAGATTCAGAGTTCCAGATATGCGGGGCGTGATTTTTATCATAGCGATGGAGAGTATGCTCTTGGGCGGTCGGAGGGCATTTCAGCCACATGATTTCTTTCCACTATATCGAGTGGCTCGCCTAGATCGCGTCTTCCCGACCCGTGCGGCGCGGATCGCCGTGGGCGAGGACGAGGCAGCGAGCGCGGCTGCGGCAGGCCGAACGGATCGGCCGGCCGCGGCGGCGCGGCCTTCATCGCCCACCTCGAACGCTGCATCCGGCGACGCCTGGCGCCCGAGCCCGAAGCCGAGGGTGGGCGGGGGTTGAGGCAGAGATGGACTGTCGCCGGAACCCGACGCAGTTGCAGTATGACCTGGATGGCCGGCTCACCGGCAAGATCTATGCCGACACCACCACGCAGACGACCGTTTACGAGGCCGCGACCAGCCGCGTGCACACGGTCACCGACGCCCTCGGCCAGGTAAAGCAGTTCGCCTATACGCAGGACGACCGTGTGTCGGGCGTGACGTACACCGGCGCGGTCAATCCGACGCCGAACGTCGGCTTCGTCTACGATCCCAACTTCCCGCGGCTGGCGTCGATGACCGACGGCTTGGGAACCACCACCTACAGCTATGTCCCCGTCGGCTCCCTGGGCGCGCTGCAATTGCAGCAGGAGGCGCAGCCGCTGGCGACCGTCGCCTATGGCTACGACGTCCTGGGCCGGCTGAACGCCCGCACCGTCACCGGGGCCGGGACCGAGAGCTTCGCCTACGATATCCTGAGCCGGCTCCAGACCCACGCCAGCGACCTCGGCTCGTTCACTCTGGGCTATCTGGGCCAGACCGGGCAGATCACGACGCGCGCCCTGGCCTCGCCATCGACCCTGGCCACCAACTGGGGCTATCTGCCCAACAGCGGCGACCGGCGGCTGGCGAGCGTCGCCACCACCGGACTGACGGCCGGCCAGTCGACCGGGTTCACCTACACGACCAATGCCGAGGCTTTCATCACCGGAGCCACCCAGACCACCGACGGTCCGTCGCCTATCCGGCGGGCGCGCTGACACAGACCACGAAATACAACAACCTCAACCAGCTGACCAAGCTTTCCGGTCAGACCCTCGACCTGGGACGCCGACGGCGATCTGCCGACGGACGCCACCCGCAGCTACAGTTGGGATGCCGAGAACCGCCTGATCGGCATCAGCTATCCCGGCGTCTCCGGCAAGGCGACCACCTTCGCCTATGACGGTCTGGGCCGCCGCACACAGATCGTCAGCACCCCGCCGGGCGGCGGCGCGGCGACCACCACCAACTATGTCTGGTGCGGTTTCCAGCTGTGCCAGGCGCGCACCGCCGCCGGGGCGCAGGCGCGCGGCTATTACGCCGAGGGTGAGTTCACGCCGGGCTCGGGCGCCCTCTACTACGCCCCCGACAACCTCGGCTCGGTGCGGCGGGTGTTCAGCGCGGGCGCGTCGCCGAGCTACGACTACGATCCGTACGGCGCGCCGAACCAGGCGACCGCGCCGGTGACGGATTTCGGGTACGCCGGCATGGTCTACAACGCCGACAGCGGGCTGTATCTGACGACCCACAGGCCGTATGATCCGGCGACGGGGAGGTTTCTCAGCCGCGATCCGATCGGGGAGGACGGGGATCCGGAGGGGAATCTCTATGCGTATGTGGGAGGGGATCCGGTGAATGATTTGGATTCTCTGGGGCTCATCGACAATTGCTATAATACAGGCCGGTGCCCAAAGCCTTCCCCAAAGCCGGAAAAACAGTGCAAGCCTCAAGGCGGAACCAAGCCGCCACCTCCTCAGCCACCATGCACCTCGCCCGGGCCGCAATTCCAATGCAATGCCCAGGATCAGTTAGAGCCGACGCCAGCATATCAAAAGCAAATATGCGCAAATTTCCACGCGCTTCAGGATGGAGCTACAAAAACAAATGACGGATTTACAGTACTTGGGGGCGGCTCCTTATTCCTACCGGGTAAGGCAAGCCCAATTGTGGGTGCGCTGTCGACATTCGGAACTATAATTTCGTCGTTGACGACGGGCGCAGGGTTCCGTCCCTTCGGCTTCACGATCGTCCCGCCGATGGCGCCCCCGCCTGGGTGTAACTAAATGGGCATCGAAAACCCCCGCGCGAGAAATATGGCCCTCACTGTCCTAAATTATTTGGCTTGGCTTGTAAGTGTAATAATAGTTATTTTGATAGCTACCAAGTTTATATTTCATAATGTTCGTAACGATGACATAGTATTTTTTATGATTGTCTTTGTGTCTCTCAAGATTTCTGCATTAATATATGAAAGAAATAATGGAAAACCTAAAGGTTGATAGAAAAGGCCAGCGATATCGGGGGACACAATACCTATCTCGCTCGCTCGGCCGCCTTGACTCAACCCTCCGCCAACAGCGCGATAAGAAATACCGCAGCAGGATTCGTATTCAGCCAGGAAAGTGTATTTCAGATCGGTCCCGCGCCTCAGCTTGCCCACGACCGCGCGGGAATTCTTCACGCCATAGCCCCGGACATCTCCGCAACGCCACGTGAGAATGGAGATAAGGGGACACAATACATATCTCGGTCTCTATTGTTGCGGCGGCGCAATTTGACAGCGAGATATGTATTGTGTCCACTTATCTCCCGCCACCGCCAAGGCAATTCGTGAGGCGGCGATGTTGTTCGATCCAACCAAATGATTGAGACTTAAGGTTTCCAAAGATGTCGAGGAACGTGTGCCGTGCAGCCGGTTTACAGAGTGGTTTCTGATCTCTCAAGCCGCCTGGTCTTCCCCCACCCACAGATATTCGTAGGCGTGGCAATATTCGTGGCAATAGCCGCGATTTTCACTTTCACGCCCGCGCTGCATTTGAAAACGTCGGGCAAGTGGAGTCTGGAGCCCGCATTTCTCACGCCGTCTTTGGGTAATGGATCAGGATGGCTGGTGGGCGCCTGGCGCTGTTTGGTGATTTTATCGTGGCGTGCCGGATCGTCGACGGTGGGCGCCGTCGTTGGATATCTGACTGAGGCGCTCGGTGCTGTTGACGGGATGGGCGGCGGCGGGGCTCTCAGGCGGCGCTGGATAATCGCTCATGCGCGATGGCCCATTCGGCTTGCCAGGGATGGGCGGATGTCATGGCCAGCTTGATGCGCCTGGCCGAGATGGTGACGCGGGCGCCGATCTTGAGGAGCTTGAGGCGCAGGGTGCCGCAGGTGGCGTCGGCGAAGCGTGTGTGTTCGAGGCCGATGCGTCGCAAGGCGCAGAGTAGGACGTAGGCCATGGAGGCGAACCACAGGCGTAACTGGTTGGCGCGCAGGGTGGCGGTCGAGGTGCGGTCGGCGAACAGGTCGCCCTGGCACTCCTTGAGACGGTTCTCCATCTCGCCGCGGGCGCAATAGATGTCCTGCGTAGAGTTTTCGCATGGGCGCTTCGTTGGGCTTGAGCGAAGTGACCACGAAGCGGGGATTGGAGATAAGGGGACACAATACATATCTCGGTCTCTATTGTTGCGGCGGCGCAATTTGACAGCGAGATATGTATTG
>CAWHEE010000009.1:0-122344 GCA_963828365.1 uncultured Alphaproteobacteria bacterium
CGTGTCCCAGGTGGTGGTGTAGCTTCTTTCGGTAGCGTAGCCGCTCGCGAAGCGCGCCTCTTTCCATGGCGCCGTAGCGAGCGAGCGGCGAAGCGGCGGCCATCAACGATCTTCGGTAGGTTTGGGTTGCGACTTCAACCCCAACGAGGACCGATGATGACCAACGATATGATGAACCTGCGGGCGCTGATCGAGAAGAGCCCGGACGCGGACTTTCTGCGTGAAATGATCGGCTATGGCGCCCAGCGGCTGATGGAGCTGGAGGTGGGCGGCCTGACGGGCGCTGCGCACGGTGAGAAGAGCGCCGAGCGGCTGGTCCAGCGCAACGGCTACCGCGACCGGGACTGGGAAACGCGGGCGGGGACGGTGGAGCTGCGCATTCCCAAGCTCCGCAAGGGTAGTTACTTCCCGTTCTTCCTGGAGCCCCGGCGGCTGGCCGAGAAGGCGCTGACCGCGGTGATCCAGGAAGCCTACGTCCAGGGAATATCGACCCGGTCGGTCGAGGATCTGGTCAAGGCGATGGGGATGAGCGGCATCTCCAAGAGCCAGGTCTCACGGCTGTGCGAAGACATCGATGTCCGTGTGAAGACGTTCCTGGACCGTCCGATCGAGGGCGACTGGCCGTACCTGTGGATCGACGCGACCTACATCAAAGTTCGCCAGGATCACCGGGTGGTCTCGGTTGCCGTCATCGTCGCGGTGGGCGCAAACACCGACGGCCGGCGCGAGGTTCTGGGCATGCAGGTCGGCCCCTCGGAGGCCGAACACTTCTGGACCGAGTTCCTGCGCGGCCTGGCCCGCCGCGGTCTGCGCGGGGTCAAGCTGGTGATCTCCGACGCCCACGAAGGCATCAAAGCGGCGGTCTCCAAGATCATGCACTGCACTTGGCAGCGCTGCCGCGTCCACTTCATGCGCGACGTCATGGCCCACGCCGGCAAAAAGCGGATGGCGTCTCGTCTCGGCCTTCATGAGCGCCGCCTTCGCCCAGGACGACGCCGAGGCCGCCAAGGCCCAGTGGCGCAAGGTCGCCGACCAGCTGCGGCCCAAACTGCCCAGGCTCGCCCAGATGCTCGATGAGGCCGAAGCCGACGTCCTGGCTTACATGACCTTTCCCATCGCCCATCGCGTCAAGCTACACAGCACCAACCCCATCGAGCGCCTCAACGGCGAGATCAAACGCCGCACCGAGGTCGTCGGGATCTCCCCAACGAGGCCGCCGCCGTCCGACTGATCGGGGCCATCCTTCTCGAACAGAACGATGAATGGATCGTCCAGCGCTCCCGTTACATGAGCCTGGAATCCGTCGCCGGACTGAGCGATAATCCCCTCGTCAGCCTGCCAATCGCGGCGGCCTGATCAGCCCGGCCCTGCCGGTGATCTCGATGGTTCGCCCGTCGAAGTTACACCACGCGTCGGGACGCGATCGTCTCGAATTCGAGCATGTGGGTTTTCAGCCCGTCGAGCTGATCGACGTCGCCGGCGTCGAACACCGATTTCATTTCAAGATACGTCTGCTCGGCGATCGGGTGTCGCTCGACGCGTTCGAATTGATCGACGGATGCGCCAGGCGGATACCAATTCCAGACGATCGACGATGCCAGGAGCGATCTCTTCATGTTGCTGGGGCGACTGGTCAGGCGCATGCGCCAGACCCTTGCGATCCAGCATCTGAGGGACAACGGGGAGAACCTGTCCATCGCCGACCTACTCGTGCGTGGTCGCGTCGAGTACGATTTCCACACGGATGGGCGCACGCCCATGCTCGTGATCGATGGGCGTGAGGTGACCTGGGAACAGTTCGGGCGTCTGCTCATGACGTTCGAAGGCTGGCAGTTTAAACTCGAAATGCGAGATATGAGTGAAGAGGTCTGACAGGGCGACGTCCGGGCGGTGCTGGCCGACGGTGAAGTGGAAGGGCGCCTGGCGACGTTCAGCGAACAAATTCCAGAAGAGGCTCGGCAAGAAGACCCGCCAGGGCTTTCGCGGATGGCCGGCGGCGACGATCGCCTTCTATGGCCCCGATTTACGGTGACAGTCGATTTACGATGACGGTGCACTTGATCGACATTTCCCTGCCGATCCGCCGGGCCGCCTCCCATGGCTCGGATGGCGCGTTTTATGGTTCCCGATATTCCCCAGCACCTGACGGAGCGCGACATTGGCCGGACACGGACGTTCTTCCGGCCGACGGGGAGGGCCTTCAGCGGCGCCAAAATGTCCGCGCGAGACAGATGGTCAGGACTATCAAATAGCCAAGCCTCGTGGCAGATTGGTCGCAAAGGAGGATTAACCCATGAGATATCAGCAGCTGACTCTGACCTCGCTTTTGGCGGCTTGCCTTGGAATGGCCGCGTCGCCCGCTCTCTCTGCCAACTGGAATGCCGTAGCGCAGTTCTCGCACGTCCTCAATCCCAATGGCCAATGGAGCTATTACGACGATGTGTCACACCCGCCATTGAAACCAGCAAAAAACATCTCTGGCCTTCACAAAGTTAGCGGATGGTGGGACCAGCAAGGCTACCCTAATTCTGTCATTATTCTTAAGAATGGCTCCGGTGTAACTGTAAACTATCTTACGATTGTAGCGCCCACCGATCACCTGTGGATGGACCCAGAAACCGGCACGGCAACGGTGCAGTGGACGGCGCCGGTAGCCGGTACGTTTGGTATCAGGGGCGATTTCCTTGGCATCGACACGGGACAGCACGCTCATCCAGTCGACGTCGCGATCGGCGGTGGCGGCGCTTTGTTCAACGCCACAATTTCAGCCTACGGGCAGAGTGCAGGCTTCAATATCCGTCGGGCGTTAGTGGCCGGTCAGGTGATAACCTTTGACGTTTCAGTCGGGCCGGGCGGCGATCCTAATAATCTTAGCACAGGGTTGAAGGTAGAAATTTCGCAATTAATCGAATAATTTTCTCTATTGCTCACAAATCTAGAACAGAGACGGCATTGGCAACGCATTTGCGCTGACAGTGCACTTAATTGGAGTTTCCTTGCTGCCTTCCATGGCTCGGATGGCGCGTTTTGTGGTTCCCGATATTCCCCAGCACGTGACGCAGCGCGACATTGGCCGGGTACGGACGTTCTTCGGCGATGAGGACTACGTTCTCTATCGCGACTGGCGGAGGTAGAGGTGTGGGCCTGGGCGCCGATGCCCAATCATGTCCATTTGATCCTGACTCCGTCGGAGAGGAAGGGTTGCCCGCGGCGCTGGCCCGGACCCATCGGCGCTATGCCGGCCACATCCACGCGCGAGATGCGCGCCGGGCATTTTCTGGCAGGGCCGGTTCGGCCGTGTCGCCATGGACGAAGCGCATCTGGCGGCGGCGTGCACCGTCAGCGGATTCCGAGGGGCCGATGCAAACGCGGGGGCGTGTCCACGGTTGGATCAGCACGAAATCCCTTCCGGTTCTTAGTGAGCTTCTATGATGTCACCCGCCTGAATGGTCCGGGGACCATCCGCATAGGGCAGTTCCACATTCGTGAAGGTGAGCGGGACGCCGGCGCAGTGCAGTACGCTTGCCGCGTCGCACAGCTGGAAGTGCAGGTGCGGCTCGGTGACATTGCCTGACGCGCCCAGGCTTGCGATCACGGTCCCCGCCCCGACATCGTCGCCCTGGTGCACTCGGATGCTTCCGGGTTTAAGATGAGCATACAGTGAGAATTCGCCGTTGCCGTGACTGATCAGCACGGTGTTGCCGGCGATCGCGTGGTCGCCGCCGGAAAGCAGATGCATCTGAATCGCGCCTGAGCGATCCGCGTACGCATCGAGGCTTTCTCCCGGCTGACTAAGACCCGCGGATCTTCGGGTTGGTCGGCCACCACTTCGACGACCTTGCCGGCGGCCGCGGCGAGGACCGGCGCGCCATAGGCGTAATAGTCCTCGAAGCGTTGGCCGTCACCTCGGAAGGTCAAATCGTCGGCGCCGATCCGCACGATATCGAGCGCGAACGCCTCCGGGATGGCCCAACGGTGCCCGCCATGAGGCGTGCCGGCGACGGCGACGAACCACCGTCCAGCCAGCGGGAACTTTAATGCAGTCTGGCTGGCCTCGCCCCAGATCGGCAGCGAGATGCTCACTTCCTCCGGACGACCACCCCGCTTGCCGCGGACGACGATTCGCAACTCGTCGCGAGAACCCTTCCATCCGAAAACCTGGTTGGCGATCAATGCGACGGTTGAGGGGGCCAGCAGATCGGCGTCGGCGAATTTCGGCGCCGGGCCCAGCAGCTTGCCGTCACAGAATTGGAACGGGAACAGCGCCAGCCCGCCGTTCCGCACGGAGGCGCCGGCTTTCAAAGGCGCCCGCAGAGTCTCGCCGGAGAGGGTGCGCACGTCGGTCGTCGCGCCGTGATCGACAAGTTGCAGGCTTACCTCATCGAGGGTCACCGGAACCACGCCGCGGTTGTCGATGGCGATGTTCGGGATCACGAGAGACTGGAACCTAGTTCCCGGCGGCCAGGGGATAGGCATGGAGCCCGCCGGATGGGCAGACCCTCACCGCCAAGTCCGCTGGAGTTGCCGGAGCGCCCGATGCGCTCGAGGTGAGCAGCACCAAGGCTGGAAGAACCGCGCGCATGAACATGATATCGCCCCCTTTGGACGATGTAGCCTCGGGGCGACCATTCGAGCCAGTGAATTCGCTGCAATCCTCCATTTACGGAACGCGGCAATGACCGGGTACGGACGTTCTTCGGCGATGAGGACGACGCCCTCCATCGCGACGTGCTCGCCGCAAATTGTTTAGCAGTCAATGGCGCTGTTTTCTCGTAGCGCGGGCGTCTCGCCCGCTCTTCTGGCGTGCATGATGCGCCGAAATGTAGACTTAAAGAGTGGGCGAGACGCCCGCGGTACGAGAGAGAACGGCGCCCCGCTCGTTAATCTGGCGCTCACGGGCTGGAAGCCGGCGCTCGGGCGGATAGAGCGAATCCAAATCATTGGCGCCTGGTTCGACGCCGCAGGCCATGTTGCCTCGGCGGGACCGTAGCCGGGGCGGGAGAAAGAGCGGTCGCTGACGGTGGCCGGGGTCTCCGATCGCGGCGATGTCACAAACGCCGCCCTCGCACGTCCTTACCGTGAACAAAGGCTCAGGCCGATGCAACGCATCCTCGCCGCCGCCCTCGCCGGCCTCCTCGGGGCCAACGGCCTGGCCATGCTGTTCGCCGGTCACTGGTGGTACGGCGCCGTGCCGGGCGTCACCGCGACCGGGCCCTACAACCCGCATTTCGTCGAGGACATCGGCGCCGCCTATCTGGTCGTCGCCCTGGCCCTGGCCTGGCGCGCCGCGCGACCGTCGGCGGGGCAGGGGGCGCTGGTCGCCGCCGCCGGCTTCCTCGTCCTCCACGCCGTGATCCACGTCGTCGACGAGCTGTCCGGCCCCGATCCGCTGGCCGAGTTCAGCCGCGACTTCGCCGGCGTCTTCCTGCCGGCCATCCTCGCCGCCTGGATCGCCTGGCCGAGCCTGTCCCGCGACCGATAAGGAGACCGCATGATGCTGCGCGCCCTGTTGTCCCGTCAGGTCAGGTCCATGGAACGCCGCTACGACTACGACGCCGGCTACATGCGCGACGTGCTGGCGGTCAGCCCCTGGACGCTCCTGAAGTTCGGGCTGGTCGCCTCGCTCGGCCACGGCCGCCGCGCCCCGCCCGCCGCGCTCGCCGCCGCCGGGATCGTCGGGACTCTGGCGGAGGACTGCGGCCCCTGCACCCAGATCAGCGTCGACATCGCCTCGCGGGCCGGCGTCGAGCCCGGCGTGCTGCGCGCCATCCTGGCCGGCGACGAGGCGGCCATGGGCGAGGCCGCCGCGCTCGCCTGGCGCTTCGCCCGCGCCTGCCTGGCCCGCGACATGGTCGGCGCCGACCCGCTGCGCGACGAGATCGTCCGCCGCTGGGGCCAGGGCGGCCTGGTCGACATCGGCCTGGCCCTGACCACCGCGCGCATGTACCCGACCCTGAAATATGCGCTGGGCCACGGCAAGGCCTGCTCGCGCGTCACGGTCGGCGGCGAGCCCGCCCCGCTTCGCCCGCCCGCGCGGCGCCTGGCGGCGTGAGCGGCCGAGGCGGTCTTCGAGGCCCAGCGGCCGCGGCTGACGCGCCTGGCCTACCGCATGCTGGGCTCGCTGGCCGAGGCCGAGGACGCGGTGCAGGACGCCTGGCTGCGCTGGGCCGCGCGCCGACCGCGCGACGATCGCCGACCCGGCCGCCTGGCTGGCGCGGGTGGCGACGCGCCTCTGCCTCGACCGCCTGCGCGCCGCCCGGGCCCGGCGCGAGACCTATGTCGGCCCCTGGCTGCCCGAACCGCTGATCGAGGACCTCGCCGAGGATCCGCTGGAGCGCGCCGAGGACGTCTCGGTGGCCTTCCTGCTGGCCCTGCAGCGCCTCTCGCCGCTGGAGCGGGCGGTGTTCCTGCTGCACGACGTCTTCGACGCCGACTACGCCGCGCGTCGCCGCAGACCCTGGGCCGCGACGAGGCCGCCTGCCGCCAGCTCGCCAGCCGCGCCCGCGCGCATCTGCAAGGAGGCCCGGCCCCGGTTCAGCGTGCCGCAGGCCGAGGCCGCCCGCCTGGCCGCCGCCTTTCATGGACGCCGCCGCGCCGCAACGACCGCCGCCGCGCTCGCCGAGCTGCTGGCCGAGGACTGCGTGCTGATCACCGACGGCGGCGGCAAGCGCAAGGCGGCCCTGCGCCCGCTGGTCGGCCGCGACGACATCGTGCGCCTGCTGCGAGGGCCTCGCCTGGCGCCAGGGCTGGCCGCCGCGCGGCGCCGTGCGCCCGGCGCGCATCAACGGCTATCCCGGCGTGATCGTCGAGGAGGCCGACGGCGCTCCAGACCATCGCCTTCGAACCAGACCCGGACGGCCGCCTCGCCGCCATCTACATCGTCCGCAACCCGGACAAGCTAAGCCGGGTGAACGCCCACGAGATCTGACGCCCCTTCCTCCCTCCCCTCCATGGGCAGGGACAGGATGCGCAGCATCCAGTGGGGAACCCGGGTTTTCCGACGATCCCGACAATCTCCCCACGGCCCCACCCTGACGCTTTCAGCGTCTGTCCCTCTCCATAAAGGGGTGGCAGGGGAGGGAGACGCGGACTCGCCGGCGGCGACGCGCTATCCTCGCGCGCGTGCGCTTCGACGAACGATTCCTCGACGAGATCAAGTCGCGCCTGCGCCTGTCCGACGTGATCGGCAAGACCGTGAAGCTGCGCCGGCAGGGCCGCGAGTATCGTCGGCCTCTCGCCGTTCACCAAGGAGCAGACGCCCTCGTTCTACGTCAACGACGACAAGGGCTTCTTCCACGACTTCTCCTCCGGCAAGCACGGCGACCTGATCAGCTTCCTGCAGGAGACCGAGCGCCTGACCTTCGTCGAGGCGGTCGAGCGGCTGGCGGCGGAGGCCGGCGTGCCGCTGCCGGCGCCCGACCCGCGAGGCCGCGGCGCGCGAAAAGGAGCGCGCCGGGCCTCGCCGACTGGCTGGAGATCGCCGGCCGCCTGGTTCGAGGCGCGAGCTGCGCCGCCCGGCCGGCGCGGCGGCGCGCGACTATCTGATCGCGGCGCGGCCTGCCGGAGAGCGAATGGGCGCGCTTCCGCCTGGGCTTCGCGCCGGCCGGCCGCACGGCGCTGAAGGACTATCTGATCGCCAAGGGCGCGCGGCCCGGCGAGCTGGTCGAGCGGGCCTGCTGATCGCGCCGGAGGACGGCGGCGCGCCCTACGACCGGTTCCGCGACCGGATCATCTTTCCGATCGCCGACGCGCGCGGGCGGGTGGTCTCGTTCGGCGGCCGGGCGATGGATCCGCAGGCCCGCGCCAAATACCTGAACGGCCCGGACACCAGCCTCTTCCACAAGGGCCGGCTGCTCTACGGCCTGCCCGAGGCGCGCCGCCTGCTGCACGCCGCGGCGGCGAGGACGCGCCCTGGTGGTGGTCGAGGGCTATATGGACGTCATCGCCTGCCAGCGCGCCGGCGTCGCCGGCCGTGGCGCCGATGGGCACCGCGCTGACCGAAGACCAGATGGAGCTGCTCTGGCGGCTGCATCCCGAGCCGACCCTGTGCTTCGACGGCGACGGCGCCGGGCCAGCGCGCCGCCTCGCGGGCGATCGACCGCGCCCTGCCGCTGCTGAAGCCCGGCCGCAGCTTCCGCTTCGTCACTGCTCGCCGGCGGCAAGGATCCCGACGACGTGCTGCGCGAGCAGGGCCCGGCGGCGCTGAAGGCCCAGCTCGGCCGCCGGCCACGCCGTTCGTCGAGGCGCTGTTCATCCGCGAGCGCGACGCCGAACCGCTCGACACGCCCGAGCGGCAGGCCGGGCTGCGCCAGCGGCTGCGCGCCGCCGCCAGGGCGATCGCCGATCCGGACCTGAGCGCGGCCTATCGCGACGACCTTCGCGACCCGGCTGGAGGGCCTGTTCGCCGCCTCGCGCCCGGCCTTCGACCGCGCGCCCGCGCCAGCCCGGACGCGGTCCTGGCGGCGGGCGCGCCCGCCGCCGCCGGCCTTGCCCACGCCGCAGGGCCAAGGTCGCGGCCGAGACGTCTCGCCAAAGCCGTCGAGCCGGTCGCCGCCGCCCTGGCCCGTCAGGCGCTCGCCGACCCCGGACTGCTCGACGATCACTGGAGGCGCTGCAGACCCACGGCTTCGGCGACCCGGCGCTGGACGAGCTGGCCAGGGAAATCATCCGCCTGCGGCTGGACGCCGACCGCCTTGACAGCGAGGCCCTGCGTCGCCATCTGGCCGCCAGAGGATTTAGCGCGCTGCTGATTGACATCGACCGGGCCGCCACGCATGCGGGCGCGCCCTTCCCCATCGAGGGTGTCACGCTCGCCGCCGCCCGGTCCCAGTGGTCGCACGCCTTCGAGGTTCTGAACCGCATGGCTGCGCTGGAAGACGCTCTCGCCGCCGCCAAGCAGGACTTGGCGGGCGCTTCAGGCGCGTCCGGATTCATGGACCTGAAAGCCGAGCGCGACGCACTGAGACGGGCGATCAAGACGGGACAGATTTGGACGCCCGACGAGCCGATTTGAGGGTGATGGCCCCTTGGATCGCTCGGCGTGTCGCCAATTTTATTTCAGGCCGCCGCGGCTCCCGCGGGAGCTGCCGGTCGCCGCCGGAGACTTTGATGACCACGACCACCACTGTCGAGACGCCTGAAGTCGAAGCGCCCCCGCCAGCGACGGCCCGCTGCTCGATCTGACCGACGCCGGCGTCAAGAAGTTCATCAAGCAGGCCAAGGCCCGCGGCTACGTCACCATGGACGAGCTGAACAAGGTGCTGCCGTCCGAGGAGGTCACCTCCGAGGCCATCGAAGACACCCTGGCCATGCTGTCGGAGATGGGCGTCAACGTCGTCGAGGCGGAGGAGGACGCCGCCGAAGGCACGCGAGGTCGTGGTCCGCGAGGAGACCGCCGTCGCCGAGACCGCGACAAGCAGAGCGCCTTCGACCGCACCGACGACCCGGTGCGCATGTATCTGCGCGAGATGGGCTCGGTCGAGCTGCTGTCGCGCGAGGGCGAGATCGCCATCGCCAAGCGCATCGAGGCCGGCCGCGACACCATGATCCGCGGCCTGTGCGAAAGCGCCCTGACCTTCGAAGCCATCATGGTCTGGCGCGAGGAGCTGGCCGGCGGCCGCATCCTGCTGCGCGAGGTCATCGACCTCGAGCAGACCTACGGCGGTCAGGTCGGCCCAGGCCCTGTCCGACGCGGCCGTGGCCGGCGAGGCCGCACGACGCCGCCGCCGCGGTCGCCGGCGAGGACGAGGACGAGGACGAAGGCGCCGCGCCTGGCCGCCGCCCAGGCCGACGAGGACGATTTCGACGACGGCGCCGGCCCGACGATCAGCGCCATGGAAGGCGAGCTGCGCGAAGGCGTGATGGCCACGCTCGACGCCATCGCCGCCGAGTTCGAGGCCTTCCGCCGCCTGCAGGAAAAGCTGGTCGTCGCGCCGGCTGCAAGGGCCAGGACCTCGGCGACGCCGACCGCAAGGCCTACGAGGCCGCCAACAGCGACCATCGTCCAGCACCTCAAGACGCTGAAGCTGAACAACAACCGCATCGAGGCGCTGGTCGAGCAGCTCTATGCGATCAACAAGCGGCTGATGGGGCTGGAAGGCCGCCTGCTGCGCCTGGCCGACAGCTACGGCATCTCCCGCACCGAGTTCCTGAAGGCCTATTTCGGCTCCGAACTCGATCCCGCCTGGCGGCAGAAGGTCGCCGCGCTGGGCGTGCGCTGGACCAAGTTCGCCGAGAACGACGCCGGCCAGATCGGCGACATCCGCCAGCGAGATCGCCGCCCTGGCCACCGAGATCCGGCGTGCCGATCGACGACTACCGCCGCATCGTCCAGACCGTGCAGAAGGGCGAGCGCGAGGCCCGCCAGGCCAAGAAGGAAATGGTCGAGGCCAACCTGCGCCTGGTGATCTCGATCGCCAAGAAATACACCAACCGCGGCCTGCAGTTCCTCGACCTGATCCAGGAAGGCAACATCGGCCTGATGAAGGCGGTCGACAAGTTCGAGTACCGCCGCGGCTACAAGTTCTCGACCTACGCCACCTGGTGGATCCGCCAGGCGATCACCCGCTCGATCGCCGACCAGGCCCGCACCATCCGCATCCCGGTGCACATGATCGAGACGATCAACAAGATCGTCCGCACCTCGCGCCAGATGCTGCACGAGATCGGCCGCGAGCCGACGCCGGAGGAACTGGCCGAAAAGCTGGCCATGCCGCTGGAAAAGGTGCGCAAGGTGCTGAAGATCGCCAAGGAGCCGATCAGCCTCGAAACCCCGATCGGCGACGAGGAAGACAGCCACCTCGGCGACTTCATCGAGGACAAGAACGCCATCCTGCCGATCGACGCGGCCATCCAGTCCAACCTGCGCGAGACCACCACCCGCGTCCTGGCCTCGCTGACGCCGCGCGAGGAGCGCGTCCTGCGCATGCGCTTCGGCATCGGCATGAACACCGACCACACCCTCGAAGAGGTCGGCCAGCAGTTCAGCGTCACCCGCGAACGCATCCGCCAGATCGAAGCCAAGGCCCTGCGCAAGCTCAAGCACCCCAGCCGCTCGCGCAAGCTGCGCAGCTTCCTGGATAGTTGAGCGGGCAGCCTGCGCCGTAAATCTATAGCACGGCTTTCACTGGCTCCCGCAAAGGGTGACCAATCTCGATTGGACCGGGGGCGTCCCGCCCCCGCCAGCCTCGAGAGCGGCAAAGGTTTGGCCTGGTCGCACGAACGGCGACGGGGACGTCGCCGGTCCAATCGCCGGTGAGTCACCCTTTCCAACCATGGTGCTGTGCACTGAGCCCCTCGCCGCCCCGACGCTGGATTGCCGATGAAGGGAGCGGGCCGGCGCTGGCGTGAGCGCGATCCGCAGGTCCCCGGGAATAATCATCGCGTCCGCCACGTCTCTGGGTCGGCATCGCTCGGAGCACCCACCATGGCCAGGTCACGTCTCGACCGCCCTGACCGGCGCGGCTTTCATGCAATGCATGACCTGGGCCGGGGCCGGGGTCGCGAACCTCGCTGTTTGAAGACGGCTCAGCGGCCGGCGGGAGCCGCGAAGGTGGCCACCAGGTCTCCCGCTCCCAGGATATGACCGCTCATCGCCGCGCCCAGCGCCTGGCGATCGGCCCCGGGAGGCAGCGGCAACGGGGCGTCGAGCGCGAAGACGCGAAAGTGGTAGTGGTGGACCCCGCTCGGCGGCCGCGGCCCGAACCAGCCGGTCGCGTCGGCGTCGTTGCGGCCCTGCTCGGCCCCGGGCGGCTGCGCCAGCCGGGCGCTCCCGGGCAGTCCGGCGGGCAGGGCGGTGACGGTGGCCGGAATGTTCCACACCAGCCAGTGCACGAACGGCCGGCTTCCCGGCGCGTCCGGATCCTCGACGACCACCGCATAGCTCCGCGCGCCCGCCACTCGCGTCCAGGTCAGCGGCGGCGAGCGGTTGGCGCCGTAGTTGCTGTAGACGGGCGGGATGGCCCCATCGCCGCCGACCGCCGGCGACACCACGTGGATCGCCTCCATGGCCAACGCGCTGGTGGTGACGACGCTGGCCGCCGCGAAACCGAGGAACAGTCCGACCGCATTGCGCATTGCGCCTCCTCTTTGCATTCGCGAAGGCAAAACGCCCGAAATTCGCGATTGGCCCATATAACAAAATCCTTATATGACACTTCGGAGTTTCATGGTACGGCCCCGGCCGGTTGTTCGGCGAGGCCGCGATCGGCGCCGCATCAAGATCAGGAAAACCACGCTCAATCATTCCAGCGCGCCCTAGCTATCTGTTCACCAGCGAAAGCGTTTCCGAAGGCCACCCCGACAAGGTCGCCGATCGTATCTCCGATACCGTCGTGGACGCGTTCCTCGCCGCCGATCCGCATGCGCGGGTGGCCTGCGAGACGATGGTGACCACCAACCGCATCATTCTGGCCGGCGAGGTGCGCGGTCCTGCCGGCGTCGTCGAATCGCTGGAAGAAAAGGTCCGGGCCGCGATCCGCGACATAGGCTACGAGCAGGCCGGCTTCCATTGGCGCGACGCCGACTACGCCTGCTACCTGCACAGCCAGTCGGCCGACATCGCCATGGGCGTCGACGCCGCGGGCAACAAGGACGAGGGCGCCGGCGACCAGGGCATCATGTTCGGCTACGCCACCAGCGAAACGCCGGAACTGATGCCGGCAACCCTGCAATATTCCCACAACATCCTGCGTGTGTTGGCCGAGGCGCGCCACGCCGACGCCAGCCTGGGGCTGGAGCCCGACGCCAAGAGCCAGGTGACCCTCGCCTACGAGCATGGCAAGCCGGTGCGCGCCACCTCGATCGTACTCTCGACCCAGCATCGCGCCGGGCTCACCCCGGCGGACGTCGCCGAGATCGTGCGGCCGTACATCCTTGGCGTCCTGCCGACGGATTTCGTCACCGACGAGACCGAGTGGCACATCAATCCGACCGGGAATTTCGTGATCGGCGGCCCGGACGGCGACTGCGGGCTCACCGGCCGCAAGATCATCGTCGACACCTACGGCGGCGCCGCGCCGCACGGCGGCGGGGCGTTTTCCGGCAAGGATCCCACCAAGGTCGACCGCTCGGCCGCCTATGCCTGCCGCTATCTGGCCAAGAACGTCGTCGCCGCCGGCCTCGCCCAGAAGTGTACGATCCAGATCGGCTACGCCATCGGCGTCTCCCGCCCGTTGAGCTTCTATGTCGACCTGCACGAGGACGGCGAGGTGGATCCGGCCAGGCTCGAAGCCATCCTGCCGCAGCTGATCGGCGGGGCTACGCCGCGCGCAATTCGCGAGCATCTTGGCCTCAATCGCCCGATCTATGCCCGGACCACGGCCTACGGCCATTTCGGGCGCGAACCGGACGCCGACGGTGGGTTCGCCTGGGAAAAGACCGACCTCGTCGAGGCGCTGCGCGCCGCCTTCTGAGCGCTCGCGTTCGCCGCCGACAGCGCGCCGGCCAGTCAAAGATTGCACTGCAGCATGATTTCGTCGTAAAGGCGTCCCGTTCGACCAACGTGACCGGTCGGACCCCGCGGGTTCAGGCCGGCGTCCGATAGCGGCGCGGTCTCTTCGCGGAGATCAAGAGGGCGCTTTGGACCCTCGTCGCATGGGACACGAAATCCTTGTCGTCAGGTTTGGCCACGCGCGTGAAAACGCGCGCGCTGCTCGTTATTCTCGCTTTGGCGGGGGGCGCGCGCGGCGCGTCCGCCGCAACCGCTCAGGGACCCGCTCCGACGCCGCGGATCGTTCCGCTGACCCGTCCCGTCGACTGCCTGGCGGCCGCCGTCTACTACGAGGCGCGCGGGGAATCGCCGGATGGTCAGGCGGCCGTCGCCCAGGTGGTCATCAACCGCGTCAACCGCCCGGGTTTTCCAAGGAGCCTGTGCGCGGTGATCTATCAGGGCGCCGCCGCCGGCCGATGTCAGTTCAGCTTCGCCTGTGGCGACGCCATGTCGGCGCCTCGCCAGACCTCGGCATGGCGGCGGGCGGAGGTGGTCGCGGCGCGGGCGCTGAACGGCTATGTGATGCGCGCGGTCGGTCAGGCGACCGCGTTCCATGCCGTGCGCCTGGGACATGCCTGCGATGGTCGTCTGACGCGTCTGGCCCAGCTGGGCGGCCATGTCTTCCTGGGGGTCGGCAAGCCGATCACCGCACAGCCGGCGGCGCTGGACGTCAAGGCGTCGGCTCCCGTGGCGCTCGACGCTGGGGCGGCGTCGTCGCGAGCGTCGGCCGCTTCCTGACCGGACGGTCCGGCGCAAGGCCTGAGGCGGATGGCCGAAAGTGCGCAGGAACGCGCGGCGCATGCGCTCGGAGCTTCCGAACCCCGCTGCACGGGTTGTAGCGCTCGGCGATTTCAAACGCGGCCAGAGGACCTGTGGCGTCGAGGATCTGAAACTGCGGAAGACGACGAAGGCGACCGGGCGCGGCATGGCTGAAAACGTGGGAACCTTGGCATTCCAGCCGCGCCCTTGGCTTGGCACAATGGCGACGTCAACTCCCGGAGACCATCGCCATGCCGACGACCCCGCTCACCATCGTGTTCCCGCTCTACCCCGGGGTCACCCACCTCGACTTCACCGGGCCCCAGCAGGTGCTGTGTCGATTGCCCGGCGCGGTGACCCGGCTGGCCAGCGTCGCCGGCGGCTCGTTGACCTTCGACGGCGTCACCTTCGGGGCCCTGGAGCGCCTGGCGGACATCGAGGCCTGTGACATCCTCTGCGTTCCGGGCGGTCTTGGGACCATCGACGCCATGGGGGACGCGGAATTCATCGGGGAGATCCGCCGACTGGCCGCCGGCGCCGCTCACGTCACGTCGGTCTGCACCGGCTCCCTGATCCTGGGCGCGGCGGGACTGCTGCGCGGGCGGCGGGCCGCCTGCCATTGGGCATGGCGGGACCTGCTGCCCCTGTTCGGCGCGATCGCCGATCCTGGCCGGGTGGTTCGTGACGGTCATGTGATGACCGGCGGCGGCGTCACCGCGGGTATCGACTTCGCCCTCACGCTGGCGGCGGAGATCGCCGGCGATGCCTTCGCTCAGGCGCTGCAGCTGTCGCTGGAATATGCTCCGGCGCCGCCATTCGATTGCGGTCGTCCGGAAATCGCGCCGCCGGCGGTGCTGGCCCTGGTCACCGCCCGGCTGAACGGCGACGCAGGCGCGCGCCGGGCCGCGGCCGAAAGCGCCGCCCGCCGGCTGCCGGCCTGAGCCGCCTTCAGGCCAGGTCGCGCGCCAGTTCGATGCGGCTCTCCGGCGACAGGCTGGCCATGTGGCCATACCGCGGATGGTCGCATCCGATCATCGCCGGCGCTTCGGGATTGCGAAAGGTCAGCGCCTGTTGGTCGGTGAAGGGAAAATGCAGGAAATGCACCGACGAGGTCTTGCCGTCGTCCCGGTCGCGCTCGATGTCGCCTTCCGGCACGGCGTCGATGCGCTCGCCCCCGATCAACAGATGGAAATGCTCGTCGACGCCGGCGAGACTGCCGAGCACCTCGGCCCGACGGACCGGGTCCTCGATTTCGAACATCACCGTCGCCACCAGTTCGCGGCCCTGCGGGATCAGCGGATTATAGGCCGCCAGCTCATCGGCGATCTGCGCCTCGCCGCCTTTTTCGGTCAGCAGCATCTCCTGAACCTGAAACAGCATGGTGTCGTAGGATTCGAAGATCAGCGTGCAGTACGGCCCCAGCGAGATGCGGCGCAGCCGTTTCACCGGCAGCAGGGCGGCGCGGCGGTCGCGGCGTTGCAGGGCGTAGTCGGCGTCGGCGATCAGGTCGCTGGCGAGAATGCGGCGTTGCGAGGCGGGCATGAGCATATCCATCAGATGAGGCCGTAGGCCTGGGCCATGATCTCGATCGGGTGAGCCTGGCGGGGCGCCGCGGCGCCCGCGGCCAGTTCGGTGGAGACCAGCTGGCCCAGGTGCTTGCAGGCCAGCGGGCAGTCCGAGCACAGGGTCTCGTTGGCCTTTTGCGCCACCTGGCGGGCCGCCGGCCTGCCGACCTTGACCGCCATGTCGCGGGTCTCCTTCATCACCCCGAAGGTGCCGCCGTGGCCGGAGCACCGCTCGACCAGGTCGACTTTCAGACCCGGGATCAGCCCGAGCATCTGCGCCGACGCGGCCCCCATGTTCTGCGCCCGGGCATGGCAGGCGTGATGCACCGTGACGCCGCCTTCGGGGGCGGTCAGGCCGCTCGCCAGGCCATGGGCTTTGGACAGTTCGAGGACGTACTGGCTGATGTCGCGCGTCGCCGCGGCCAGCCGCTTCACCGGTTCGCTTTCCGGCAGGATCAGTGGCCATTCGAACTTCATCATCAATCCGCACGAGGCGGTCAGGGTGACGATGTCGTAGCCCTGGTCGACCAGCGGCAGGAGTTCGGCGGCGACATGTTCGGCCCGTCGCGCCACTTCGGCGATGTCGCCGGCCTCGAGCTGGGGCATGCCGCAGCATTCGGGATAGGCCAGGCGGGTTTCGACGCCTTGCCGGGCCAGGACGGCCCGGGCCGCGACGGCGGTCTGCGGAGCATTATAGTCGACGAAACAGGTGGCGTAGAGGGCCGCCTTCCGCATCCCGAAGGCCGGCCCGGACGGATCGGCCGCCAGGGGCGCTTTGAGGCGATCGCTCGCCGTCCGGCTGTGGAAAACCGGCAGGATCGCCGCCTTGTCGATGCCGGCGACCGCTTCCATCGCCGCGCGCACCGGCTTGTTGCGGATGTCGGTCGCCCAGTTGGCGATCCCGGCCACCGGCTTGGCCAGCTTACCGTTACGGTCGGTCTCGCCGAGCTGTTCGCGGACAAACTCGCCGCCGCCGGCCTTGCGCTCCGCCGCCCTGTGCCGCAGCATCAGATGCGGGAAGTCGACGTTCCATTCGTGCGGCGGCACATAGGGGCACTTGGTCATGAAGCACATGTCGCAGAGCGTGCAGGCTTCCACGACCTTGCCGTAGTCGGCCTTGTCGACCCCATCGAGTTCACCGGTCGGGCCGTCGTCGATCAGGTCGAACAGCCGCGGGAAACTATCGCACAGATTGAAACAGCGCCGGCAGCCATGACAGATGTCGAACACCCGCTCCATCTCGGCCTCGATGGCGGCCATGTCGTAGAATTCGGGGTCTCGCCAGGCGATCGCGTGGCGAAACGGCGCGTCGAGGCTTCCCTCGCGCGAGGTCGGGGAGGTCTTGCGGATATCGGTCATCGGGGGGAGCCTGGGACGTGCCCCGTCATCCCCGCGCGAGCGCGGGGACCCATGAGCACCGGTGGGGGGGAGCCGTTTTCATGGGTGGCCGACACCAGGTGTCGGCCATGACGGAATCGGAACGACCGTCGGGGATCTAGTCTAGCGAGTCGAGGGCGCGCTGGAAACGGCCCGCGTGGGATTTTTCGGCCTTGGCCAGGGTTTCGAACCAATCGGCGATCTCGTCGTGACCTTCGTCGCGCGCCGTGCGCGCCATGCCGGGGTACATGTCGGTGTACTCGTGGGTCTCGCCGGCGATCGCCGCCTTGAGGTTTAGGTCGGTCGCCCCGATCGGCAGGCCGGTGGCCGGGTCGCCGACGCCTTCCATGAACTCGAGGTGGCCGTGGGCGTGGCCGGTTTCACCTTCAGCGGTCGAACGGAACACCGCGGCGACATCGTTGAAGCCTTCGATGTCGGCCTTTTGCGCAAAATACAGATAACGCCGGTTGGCCTGGCTTTCGCCGGCGAACGCGTCCTTCAGGTTCTGCAGGGTCTTGCTGTTGGAAAGCGACATGGGTCGATCCTCTCGTTGAAATTCCGTCTGGGCGCCCGGCGCCGCGCGCTGCCCCGACGAGGGGTGCTTAGGCCGCGCTGGTCCTCGCGTCCAATCGATTGATCACATGTTGCCGATAGAGCCGGTCAATAGCGCGAACTTTCGCGCCAGGCGCACCAGGGGCTTTTCGATCCACGCATGCGTCGCCAGCGCGGCCGCGATCGACGCGGTCACGGCCGCCGGCAGGAACAGCCATGGTCGGCCTGCGCCCAGGGTATGCGCCACCAGGGCGGTGGCTGGCAGGTGCACGAGGTAGAGCGCGTAGGATGCGTCGCCCAACTCGCGCGGCGCCCGCCATCGGCCCGCGCCACCGTGGGCTTCGATGCTCAGAGCTCCGGCGACCAGCAGCGAAGCCGGCAGTCCCCAGATCAGCGGCCGCCACAATTCGTCGGTGAACCCGGTCAGCAGCAGCAGGAGGAAGCTGGCCAGGCCGAGCACGAGCAGGCCACACCCCCAGGCGCGGCCGGGCAGGCGGTCCGCCTTCAGGGCGACGCCCAGCCAGACGCCGGCGGCGAACTGCAGCAGCATCGGGTTGGCCCCCAGTATGTAGGCCGGATCCGACAGGGTGAATCCCGCGGCCACCACCGCGGCCAGGCCGGCGGTCACCGCGGCGGCGCGCCATCGTGCTGGCAGCAACAGCGAGGCGGCGAACAGCAGATAGAAGCCGGCCTCGTAGCTCAGCGTCCAGCCGGGCGGCAGCAGCGGAAACGGCAGGCCGCGCGGGTCGAGGTGGGGAATGAACGCCAGCGAAAGGGCCAGATGGTCCCAGGCGGGGTGGACTTCAGGTAGAAAGCCCGGCCACGCCACCGCGGTCGCGGCGACCGCCAGCGTCATCAGCCAGTAGAGCGGGGCGACCCGCGTCGCCCGCAGCCGCAGAAACCGTCCGGCGCCGACGGCTCGTCCGGCGGTCACCCGCCACATGATCACTCCGCTGATCACGAAGAACACGTCGACCCCGGCCCGGCCGACGTCGAAGCCGCCGTTCTCCCACTGCAGCGCATGGTACAGCGTCACCGACAAGGCGGCGAGGCCGCGCAGATACTGGATGCTCCAAAGCGTCTCGCCCTCGGCGCGGTCGCGGCCGGCCGCTGGCAAGTCTGCTGATCGGGGAAGCGCGGCGGCCAAGCGAGACCCTCTTGCCAGTGAGCGATGCTCGGATAGGGTGGAGGCATGCCCGATCCCCGACCGCCCGAAAAGGCCCTGACACGGTGGGAAGACGAGGGCGGGGCCGAGCCAGATGGCCCACTGCTCGTCACGCCGGAAGGCTCGCCCGCGCCCATGGCGGCGCCCAGCCCCACCGAATGGGCGGAGATGCACACCCGCGTCATCGCCCTCGAAAGCCTGGTGATCGCCTTGCTGTCGACCGCCAGCGAGGCGCAAAGGATGGCGGCCCGCGAGATGGCCGGGCTGATCACCCCGCGCCCCGGGGCCACGCCGCACCGGCTCACCGTGCACGCCGCCCACCGGATGATCGACCTGATCGATCGGGCGGAACGCCACGATGTGGGCCGCGGCTAGGCCGGCCGGCCGCAGCTGCGCACCCCGCTCCTGCCATGACGCTTTGGCCGACGCATTCCGAGGCGCCGGCTTCTCCACCTGGCGGGAGCCGGCCTGGCCGCTGGGCCATCGCCCGCCGTTGCGCGGCCCGAGGGGGTTGGCGGAGCAACCCGCGCGTCGTCCGACCCGGCCGGCCAACTCGCCGACTGGCCGGCCTTCTTCAAGGGTCAGCGCATCTGGGCCTATGCCGATCGCCTCAGCCTCGTGCCGGGCGAGCGCTTCAACGTCATGGCGGCGGGCGGACCCGGCGAGCCGGTTCGGCGGGTCCGGCTGGAGGTCTTCCGCCTGGGGCCCACCGGGCCCGCGCCGATTTGGACCAGCGACTTCGTCGATGTCGGCTATCGCGGCGCCACCGCCTCGGCCGCGGCGATCGGCCCTGGCTGGCCGCCGTCCTTCGGCGACATCGCCACCATCGGCTGGCCGCCCGGCGTCTATACCGCCGACATCGTCGAGCAGACCACCGCGACCCGCGATGTGCGCGCCTGCCAGTGGATCGTCAGCAACCCCAGGCGCTCGGGCGCTGTGCTTTGCCGCCTGGGGACCAACACCTGGCAGGCGTATAATTCCTGGGGCGGCCACAGCCTCTATCCCAACGACGACGACGAAACGCGCGGCCTGATCGTGTCCTTCGACCGACCGACCCCGCCCAGCCTGTTCGAATACGACGCCTATCTGGTCGGTTGGCTGGAGGGGCTGGCGGCGGAAATCGGCGGTGTGGATTACGCCGGCAATTTCGATGTCCATGCCGATCCCACCCTGCTCGACGGCTACCGCCTGGTGATCACCGGGGCTCACGACGAATACTGGTCGAAGGAGGAGTTCGACGCCTTCGAGCGGCGGATCTTCAAACGCGGCGGCAATGTCTGCTTCTTCGGCGCCGACGCAGCCTATTGCCAGGTGCGCTACGCCGACCTGAACCGTCCGGACGACGGCGCTGTGCTCGGGCGGCAGATCGTCTGCTACAAGACCTCGTCCGATCCGATCGTCCGGCGCGTGTCGCCGACCGACGCTGCCCTGCTGGTCACCGACAATTTCCGCACCGGCGCGCGTCGGCCAGAGACCATGCTCATCGGCGGCGCTTTCCAGAGTTATTTCGACGCGGCTTCGAGCCAGCGGCCGTCGTACCGCGTCGCCCGCGTCGACCTGCCGCTGTTCGACGGCGTCGGCTGGAAAGTCGGTGATGTCGCGGCCGATGTAGTCGGCTACGAGTGGGACAACCGCGACCCGCTGGGCGACGGACGGCGCCTGTGGGACGCCCATGCCTCACGGGACGCCGCCCTCGATCCGGCATCGGTCAGCGTGCTGTTCCGCGGCGAGGCGGTCGACGCCGATGGTAAGCCGGGGGTTGCCGAGGCGACCTATTTCCGCAGTCCGGCCGGCGCCAGAGTGTTCAACGCCGGTTCGATCCGTTGGTCCTGGGGGCTGGCGAAGGATGGTTTCGTCCAGCCGGCCTTCCGCCGGTTCAACGAGAACCTCGTGCGCGCCTTGTCGGCCCGGGCCTGACCGACGCCCACCGCTGACGCTTCGGCGGCCGCCGCTTCACGTTCGGACAGGCGGCGGTCGATGGCGCGGACGATCATTCGCGCCGACCATTTATGCAGCGTCAGGGCATCGGCGACCAATGGGCCGACCAGAGGCAGGGCGGTGATCGCGGTGCGGCCGCCCATCAGCGCCGCGGCCGCGATCAGCGTGGAAAGCGGCGCGCGCGCCCGTGCGCCCTGGACCAGCAGATAGGCGGCGGCGCCGATGCTGTAGGCCTCGCCGACCGCCGGAATCCAGCTGAGCACCCCGTCGAGGCCGATGCTCCAGGGACCCACCCGCAGCAGTCCGTCGGACAGCCGGCCGATGGTTTCCACACCGCGACGGATCGCTATCAGGTCCGGGTCCGAAGAACGCCACATCATCAGCTCTATCCCCCCGCTCGCGAATGGCCGGTTCGGGGCCGGCGAGCGGTGATTCAGCAATGCGGCTGGACGGGGCGCGGTTCCACCATTGCGCGATCAACGCCGCATAGGGTGGCGCCAACGCACATTTCATCGGCAACGCGCAAAAAGTCGTCGAAGAAGGATTGAAACAATGGCCCGCGGCGCTCACATTAGAGATCGCCGCGGGCTCATCCCCCCCGTTCTCGCGGCTAGACTCAGATGGCCCGGCGGAGTTGTTCGCCGGGCCACTTTTTTCCAACCGACGCTCGGGAGCAAGGGCGTCTCGCGCCGCCGGGTCACTTCATCGATCAATGTGTCAAATACGACACACGATTCGAGGGCGAACGGACCCTGGAGGCCGCTTTCAACGCGGCGCCGGCACGAACGGTCGCGGTCGCCGCAAGCCGCCCTGGCGCGCCAGCATCCAGCCCGGGTATTCCGCCGGCAGATCGCTGACCTTGTCGAGCCGGGCGATCTCCTCGCCGCTGAGCGTCAAGTCGACCGCCGCCAGATTGTCGTCGAGCTGTTCCACGGTCTTGGCCCCGATGATCACGCTCATCACTTGCGGCTTGGCCAGCAGCCAGGCCAACGCCACCCTCGCCACCGATACGCCGTGCGCGTCGCCGATTTCGCGCATCGCGGCGATGCAGGTCCAGGCGCGGTCCCTGTCGACCGGCGGGAAGTCGAAGTTGGTGCGGCGCGCATCGTTCGGTGCATCCGAGCCCGGTCCGAACTTGCCCGACAGCAGGCCGCCGGCCAATGGCGACCAGACCATCAGGCCCAGCTTCTCCTCCTCGATCATCGGGATCAGTTCGCGCTCGAGGTCGCGCCCGGCGATCGAATAATACGCCTGCAAGGTTTCGAACCGCGCATAATCGTGCAGTTCGCTGCGTCCCAGCGCCTTGGCTATTCGCCAAGCCGCCCAATTGGACACGCCGATGTAGCGCACCAGCCCCTGCCGCGTCAGGTCGTCGAGCGCCCGGAGGGTTTCATCGATCGGGGTGACGGTGTCGTTGCCGTGGATTTGATAGAGGTCGATGTGGTCGACCTGCAACCGCTCGAGGCTGCCGTGCACCGAATCCATGATGTGGCCGCGCGAGGCGCCGCGGTCGTTTGGGCCGGAGCCCATTTCGCCCAGGAACTTGGTGGCGATCACCACGTCCTTGCGCGCCGTCCCGAGATTCTTCAGCGCCTGCCCGACCAATCGCTCGGACTGACCAAAGTGATAGACGTCGGCCGTGTCGATGAAGTTGACCCCTGCCGCCAGGGCCCGGCTTATGATCGCGTCGACCTCGGTCTGGTCCAAGGCCCCGATGGCCTTCCAGAATCCGCCGTCGGCGCCGCCGCCGAACGTCATCGCGCCCAGGCAGATTTCCGATACGAACAGGCCGGTACGGCCCAACTGATTGTATTTCATGGCTGTCTCTCCCGAAATTCGACATTGCGCGGTCGGTGGGACCGGCGCCTCTGGTTTTATCACCGCCCTGGTCGGCGCCGTTGGTGACCGAACGCCGCCGACATCTCTCAGCCCGGTTCCGAAAAGGCCTCGCATTGCGCGGCGACCAGTAGTCGGATGCGCTGCAGATAGGTCCTGTGCGCCTCGCCGGTAAGCTCCGGCCGCTGATACAGCCAGCCGATCTGCGCCAGGCCGCGGATCAGCATGAACATCGGCAACAGCGCCACCATGTCCTCCGGCAGGGCCCGCACCGTCCTGTAGCCGGCCAACAGGGCGTCGCGCACCGCCGAAAAATAGGGCTTATCCTGCTGATGGATCAGGGCCACGGCGATGTCGTAGACATGCCAGCCGAAGGCGGTGTCGTCGAAATCGATCACCGCCAGTCGCTGGCCGTCGAGCAGCACATTGCCCGGATGCAGGTCGGCGTGGATGACCCCGTAACGGTCTTCGCCGGCGCCATGGCGGTCGAGCGCGACGCGCAGCCGCTGGCGCGTGCGCAGCATCAGCGTTCTCTCGGCGGCGGTCAGCGCCGGATGCTCCCAGAACCGGCCCCAGAACGGCGCCTCGCCGAGCAGTCCGTCCGAGTCGAGGTGGTGGCGGGTGAAGCCCGGTGGCGGCCGCCACCGGCTCGACTGGGCGTGCAGCTCTGCCAGCAGTGCGCCGAGCTGTTCGAACCAGCCCGGCAGTCGCGCGCCGTCCGGCTCACGCTCGATGACCTCGGCCAGCACCTCGCCGCGCGTCCACACGGCCACGCCGGCGAAGCGTCGCTCGCCGGTGGCCGGCACGACCACCGGCGCGTGATAGCGCCCGTCGCGCGCCGCGATCGCCCGGGGCGCGGCGATGCCGGCCTCGATCAGCGCCTGAGTCCACAGCCTCTCGGAGTCCAGCGCCTCGCGGCCGTGATAGCCCGGCCGGTGCAGCCGCAGCACATGCGCCGCGCCGCCGGCTTCGTCGACGACCCGGAAGGTGACGTTCTCCGACACCGCCACCAGCTCCACCACGTCGGCCCGGATCGGAAACGCCGGGCAGGACGGCGCGTGCGGCCGGGCCGAACAGGGCCTCGGCGGCCGCCTTATCCATGCCGGCCCGGTGCGTGCGCCTCGTCCATCGCGGCGTCGAAGGCCACCACGAACGCCTCGGCGTCGACCTGCGAGAACACCAGCGGCGGGCGGATCTTGACGATGTTGTTGAACGCTCCGGCGGCGGCGGTCAGGAAACCCTTGTCCTTCAGCCGCTCGCAGATGTCGGCGGCTCGGTCCGGCGCCGGGTCGCGAACCGCGGTATCACCGACCATCTCGGCCCCGATGAACAGCCCGGACCCGCGCACGTCGCCCAGGCTCGGCCAGCGCCCGATCCGCCCGCGCAGCGCCTCGGTCAACCAGCCGCCCACGCGGGCGGCGTTGCCCAACAGATCGCGCTCTTCGATCTCGTCCAGCACCGCCATGCCGACCGCCGCCTGCAGGGGGCTCTGGGCGAAGGTGTTGAAATGCCGCGTGCGGCCGCGGAAGCCGTCGATCAGCGCTTTGCTCGCCGCCGTCGCGGACAGCGGCAGGCCGTTGCCCATCGGCTTGCCGGTCACCACGATGTCCGGTGTGAAGTCGCTGACCTGATAGCCCCACCAGCGGCCCGTGCGGCCGTAGCCGGCCTGCACCTCGTCGGCGATCACCAGACCGCCCGCCGCCCGCACCATCGCCGCCGCCCGCGCCATGAAGCCGGCCGGTATGTCGGGCAGGCCCTCGTTGGCCAGGATCGAGCACACGATCAGCGCCGCGATCCCCTGTCCCGACGCCTTCAGGCTGTCGATCGCGCCCGTCAGCGGCTCGAGACAGGCGTCGGTGAGCTCAGCCTCGCTCAGGCCCGGCCGCGGCGGCCGGTATTTCTCCGGAAACGGTATCGCGCGGATGTCGGCCTCGACCGTGCCGGCCCTCTCTGTGCGAGTGAGTCGGCTGACCAGGTCGCTGTTGCCGTGATAGGTGGCGTTGGTGCAGATCAGGCCGGCGCCGCCGGTCGCGAACCGCGCCATCCGCAGCGCCACTTCGATCGCCTCGGTGCCGCTGCAACTGAACACCACGCTTTCGATCTGGGCGCCGTGCAGCGCCGTCAGGCGCTCGGCGAAGGCGATGATCCCCTCGTGCAGGTAGCGGCTGTGGGTGTTCAGGGTCGACTGCGCCGCCGCCATGGCCTCGACCACCCGCGGGTTGGCGTGTCCGACGCACGGCACGTTGTTGTACATGTCGACGTAGCGGCGGCCGTCGGCGTCGAAAAGATACGCCCCCTCGCCGCGCACGATGTGCAGCGGCCGCCGGTAGAACAGCGCCGCCCCGGTTCCCAGCGCCCGCTCGCGCCGCGCCATCAGCGCCGAGATGTCGTCCATTGCCGGTTCCCTCGCAAAAATCGTTCCCGTCGATCATCGGCTCATGATTAATGCCGGGACGACCGCGGGGACGTTCGGCCCCCGATAACATGGGAAACCGGCATGGGACGACTTCAGGATCGGGTGGCGCTGGTGACCGGCGCGGCCAGCGGCATCGGCCGGGCCAGCGCCGAGCTGTTCGCCGCCGAGGGCGCGGCCGTCGTGGTCTTCGATCGCGCCGCGTCCGTTCACGCCACGGCGGAGGCGATTACAGTGGCGGGCGGCCGGGCGATCGCCCTGACCGGTGACGCGGGCCTGGAAACGGACGTCGCCGCCGCAGTCGAGCGCGCGGTGGCGGAGTTCGGCGCACTCGACGTCTGCTACGCCAACGCCGGGGTCAGCGGCGTAGGCGCGTTCGGCGACATTCCCCTGCTGGACATGACCGCCGATCACTGGACGGACCTGCTGCGCATCAACCTGATCGGCCCGTTCCTGGCCATCAAGCACGCTTCCCGGGTGATGGTCCCGCGCGGCAAGGGCTCGATCATCTGCACCGCGTCGGTGGCCGGCATCCGCGCCGGCGCCGGTCCGGTGCCCTACAGCGCCAGCAAGGCCGGGGTGATCAACCTGGTGCAGACCTGCGCCCAGCAGCTCGCCGGCACGGGTGTGCGGGTCAACGCCATCTGCCCGGGCCTGATCGAAACCGGCATGACGGCGGTGATCTACGAGCGCGCCCGTGAGCGCGGGGCCGAAAGCCGCATCGGACAGCTCAACCCGCTGCGCCGCGGCGGCGAACCGCGTGAGATCGCCTGTGCCGCCCTGTTCCTGGCCACTGACGACGCCTCGTATGTCGATGGCCACGCCCTGGTCGTCGATGGCGGCCTCTCGAGTTCCCATCCGGTCGCCATGCGCCGCTGAGCCGACCCACCCATGCAGGCCGCCACCATCCCGCCCGGCTATGACATCCCGGCTGTCGAGACCTGGATCGCCAGCCATGTCGACGCCCTCACGCCGCCGCTGACCTGGACCCTCCTGGCGGGCGGGCACTCCAATCTGACCTGCTTGCTCGAGGACGCCGAAGGCCGCCATGCGGTGATCCGTCGCCCGCCGATGGGTGAACTGCTGCCCAAGGCCCATGACATGGCCCGAGAATGGGCGGTGATCTCGGCGCTCGGCCCGACGCTGGTCCCGGTGCCCGCGGCGCTCGGCTTCTGTGAGGATGTCTCGGTCACCGGCTCGCTGTTCTATGTCATGGGCTACGTCGAGGGCCATCCACTGTACACCGCCGACGACACCCGGCGCTGGGTTCCCGAGCCTCTGCGTGGACGGCTGGCCCACTCGTTCATCGACGTGCTCGCCGACCTGCACGCCCTCGATCCGGACGACATCGGTCTCGGTGACCTCGGCAAGCGCGACAGCTACATCGCCCGCCAGGTCAAGGCCTGGTACCGCTCCTGGACCGCGTCGGTCGGCCCGGCCGGCCTCGACGATCCCCGCGCCCACGACCTGCGGGCCTATTTCCTCGCCCACCTGCCAGACCCTGGCCAGGCGCGGCTGGTGCACGGCGACTACGGTCTGCACAACTGCCTGTGCGGCGCCGACTGCACGATCGCCGCCGTCGTCGACTGGGAGATTTCCACCCTCGGCGACCCCCTCGCCGACCTCGCCTACGCGCTCAACTGGTGGTCCGATCCGGGCGATCCGCCCGGCCCCCTGCGGGACCGGGCCACCACCGCCGCCGGATTTCCCACTCGCACCCAGCTGCGCGAGCGCTACGCCGCCCGCACCGGCGCCGATCTCGCCCACCTCGACTACTATGTGGCTTTCAACCGCTGGAAGACCGCCGCCATCAATCACGGCGTCTATGCCCGTTACCAGGAAGGCAAGAAGACCACCGAGGGGGTCGATCTCGAAGGCCTCAGATCAAGCATCGACCTCTCGCTCAGTCTCGCCGAACAGGCCCTCGACCGGCTTCGAGCTTAGCATCGGACGGATGTTGTAAATCACCTCTTCCCGCGACGCTGCTGGATCGGCGACAAAGGGTTCACCACAAAGGCACGAAGAACACGAAGAAGTGCAAAGAGCGAATGACGGCGAAGCCGTCGCCCTGACGTCCATCGTCATTCTGCCTTCGGCGGGCTGGCCACCATGACCTTTGTGGTCCCTTCTTGCCCTTCGTGCCTTTGTGGTGAACCTTCCTCTAACCCGCTCCACGGCGACTCCGCGCTCCGTCCCGCGCCGGCCAGGCATTTGCCCTGCCCTTGCCGGGTCGATTGTGCCATGAAGCGCCAACGAGCCGACGAGGGAGACGCTGCATGCTGCTGATCGACAAGGCCGGGGGCGTGGCCACCGTGACCATGAACCGGCCAGAGGCGATGAACGCCTTGTCCCGCGCCCTTCGCGCCGCCCTCGACGAGGCGTTCGTCGCACTGCGCGACGACGACGATATCCGCGCGATCGTTCTCACCGGGGCGGGCGACAGGGCCTTCACCGCCGGGCTCGACCTGAAGGAGCTCGGCGTCGAGGGCATTGGCGCCGCCAACGCCACCGCGCCGGCCTCTAACCCGGTGCGCGCCATCCAACAGTGTGGCAAGCCGGTGATCGGAGCGATCAACGGGGTCGCAATCACCGGCGGTTTCGAGGTCGCCCTGGCCTGCGATGTGCTGATCGCCTCGACCCGCGCCCGCTTTGCAGACACCCATGCCCGGGTCGGCATCGTCCCCGGCTGGGGTCTGTCACAGAAGCTGTCCCGTCTGATCGGCCTGTATCGCGCCAAGGAACTCTCGCTGACTGGCAACTTTCTCGACGCGCAGACCGCGCTCGCTTGGGGCCTGGTCAACCGCGTGGTCGAGCCGGAGGCGTTGATGCCGGCCGCCCAAAAAATCGCGGCCGAAATGGCGACCATTCCGCTCGAAATGCTTAAGTTCTACAAGAAGCTGATCGACGACGGTTTCGACCTGCCCTTTGGCCAGGCGATGACCTTGGAGCACGAGCGCTCCACCGCCCGCAACGCCGGCGTCACAGCCGATCAGGTCGAAAAGAACCGCCTCGAAGTCCTTACCCGCGGCCGCAGCCAATAGAGCCGGTATCGGTCGCCGGCATCATCGAACGCCAATCAGAGGAAACCTCATGAGCGAAACCGCCGAACGCCAGCAATCCGCCTTCGGGCTCAATCCCCAGGATGAGCTCAATGACCTTCGCATGTCCGCCTCGGCCATGCCGCTGCTCGACCACGTCAGGCGGTTCATCCGCGACACTGTCGAGCCGATGTCGGTGGAGTTCTACAGGCTCGCCGAGGGCCGCGCCGATCGCTGGAGCTATGCGCCCGGTCAGCTCGAGCTGCTCGACGCCGCCAAGGACAAGGCCAAACAGGAAGGCCTGTGGAACTTCTTCCTGCCCGACGCCGATACCGGCGAGGGCCTGAAGAATCTCGATTACGCCTACATCGCCGTCGAACTGGGCAAGAGTTCGCTGGCGTCGGAGTGCATGAACTGCGCCGCCCCCGACACCGGAAATATGGAGGTGCTGGAGCGCGTCGGCACGCCCGAGCAGAAGGAGCGCTGGCTGAAGCCGCTGCTGGCCGGCGAGATCCGTTCCGCCTTCGCCATGACCGAGCCCGACCGGGCGTCCTCGGACGCCAAGAACGTCGGCATGGAAGCCCGCCTGGTCGGCGACGAATGGGTGATCAACGGCGAGAAATACTACATATCCGGGGCCGGCGATCCGCGCTGCAAGATCATGATCACCATGGTCAAGACCAGCCCGGACGCTCCGGCCAGCACTCAGCAGTCGCAGATCCTGGTGCCGATGGACACCCCCGGCGTCAAGGTGCTCGGCCCGATGTGCGTTTTCGGCGAGGATGACGCGCCGCACGGCCACATGCACATCCGCTTCGACGATGTGCGCGTGCCGAAGGAAAACATCCTGCTCGGGGAAGGCCGCGGCTTCGAGATCTCGCAGATGCGCCTGGGTCCCGGCCGTATCCACCACTGCATGCGCTCGATCGGCCAGGCTGAACGGGCTTTGGATCTCATGGTTCAGCGTGGCCTCAGCCGCCAAGCCTTCGGCAAGCCGATCGTCATGCTCGGCGGCAATCTGGAGATTATCTCCCGCGCCCGCATCGACATCGAAGCCATGCGGCTGATGGTGCTCAAGGCCGCCAAGGCCATGGACGTGCTCGGCAACCGCGGCGCCCGCGTCTGGGTGCACATGGTCAAGGCCATGGTGCCCGAACGCGTGTGTCAGATCATCGACCAGGCCATCCAGATGCACGGGGCCACCGGCGTCTCGCAATGGACCCCGCTGGCCCGCATGTACACCGGCCAGCGCACCCTGCGCATCGCGGACGGCCCCGATGAGGTGCATCACATGGTCGTGGGGCGCAACGAGCTGCATTCCCCCGATCACCAGACCTCGGCGGTGGTCTGGCGGAATTGAGCGCGGCGTTCGCTCGTACTGCTCCCTTCCTGCATGGGGAGGGAGCGCAGACACCGCATCCGTGCCAATTCGCGCCCCGCCCCATGGATGACCAGATCGCAGGAACAGGCGCAAGTTGGCCGACGAGGGGCGCGAGCCGATCGTTCGGCCTAAGGCCCACGCGGGCTTGCGCGCCGTGAAAAGCAGCTCGACGCCAGGCCGGCTCCTGCTACCGGCCTGAGGCCGTCAGCGCCTGAACAGCAACACCACAGTGATCGCCGCCAAAAACGCCGCCACCACGATCAGCGCTCCGAGTACTCCCAGTATTTCCTGGCGGATATAGTGCAGAGCCCGACGCATTTCCGGGTAATACTCGTCGGGGAAGTCCCGATCGTCATAGGTGCGTCGGTCCAGCGTCACCAACCATCTGATGAACAGTGCGGCCGCGAAAAATCCGAGGACAAAGGCCATCCCCGAGTAGAGGAGCAGTGATGTCGTTTCCAAACTCTTCACCAACCCGACCTTCGACGCCCGTCCGCGACAATGCTCGCGGGCCCCTCGGGCGCGATGCGCCGTATACAGTGCGTTCGATCGCAAAGCCACGTTCGCTTGGCGCTCCACGGATGTGGACCCGAGAGAACCTACCATGAGCGACAAATTCGTCCTGATCACCGGCTGCTCCGGCGGAGGCAAGTCGACCCTGATCGCCGAACTGCGCGCCCGCGGACACTGCGTCGTCGAGGAGCCCGGTCGGCGGATCGTGAGACAGGAAATCTCGTCCGGCGGCCGAGCCCTCCCCTGGGTCGACCCGGTGGCCTTCGCTCGCCGGGCGATCGAGGTGGCCCTCGCCGACCGGGAGGCGGCCCGGTGCTATCGGGGCTGGGTGTTCTTCGACCGTGGCCTGCTGGACGCTGCCTGCGCGCTGGGGGCGCTCATCGAGGCGCCGATCCTGGCGGAGTTGGGCGCGGCGCATCGCTACCAGCGCCGGGTATTCATGGCGCCGCCATGGCCCCAGATCTACGTCACCGATGCGGAGCGTCGCCACCCGTTCGACGCGACCCTGGCCGAATACGATCGCCTGCGAGCGGAGCTTCCCTTCCTGGGATATGACCTTATCGAGCTCCCGAAGCTTTCGGTCGCGCGCCGCGCCGACTTCGTGTTGACCCATCTCGCCGGTCCCTGAAAAATCCAGGGCGCGCCTATTCCGCCCGCCTTGGAACCGCTTCGGCGGGGGTTCGTCTTGTCTTGTGGCAGAGCGGCCATTTCGTCGCGCCGAACCGAGAGATTGGTGGACGGCGGCGGCAAAATCGTCGTTTTGCCTGAAGCGGCCCGAGTCATGCAGGATGGACGAGTGATGAAGATTCGCTGCGGCTACGACATCATCCACGATTGCGCGGCCCCGACGCCCATGCTGCTGATGCTCAGCCTGCGGCCCGAGCGGATGAGCGATCTGCTGACGCCGCATGTCATCACCGTCGAACCGGCGGTCACCACTCACCAGTATTGCGATGGCTTCGGCAACATCTGCACCCGCCTGGTGGCGCCTCCGGGGCCGATGCGAATCCACGCCGACTTTCTGGTCGCCGATTCCGGCCAGCCCGATGAAGTGGTCAGCGACGATGTCGTGCAGCATCCGGTGGACGAACTCCCCGAGGAGGCGCTGATCTTCCTGCTGGGCAGCCGCTATTGCGAAACCGATCAGTTGATGAGCGCCGCCTGGAGCCTGTTCGGCCATATTGCGCCGGGTGGCGCGCGGGCGCGGGCGATCGTCGACTTCGTCCACGACCGCATCGAATTCGGCTATCCTCACGCACGCGCCACTCGAACCGCTTGGGAGGGCTACAACGAGCGGGTTGGAGTATGCCGCGATTATGCGCATCTCGCCGTGGCTCTATTCCGCTGCATGAATATTCCGGCCCGCTATTGCACCGGATATCTGCCGGACATCGGTGTGCCGCTGGCGCTGCCGATGGACTTCAGCGCCTGGTTCGAGGCCTATCTGGGCGGCCGCTGGCGGACTTTCGATGCGCGACACAACCGCCCCAGGATCGGCCGCTTCGCCATGGCCATCGGCCGGGACGCCACAGACACCGCGCTCAGCACCGTCTTCGGTCCGACCGGACTGCCACGCTTCGACGTGATCGCCGAAGAGGCCCCGGACTGACTGACCAAGGGTGCGATCGGCAATCAGAGCCGAACACCGTTGATTTCGGAACGGTCCGCCCAGCGAAACCGCGCTGCGGAACCTTCCCCGGAAGGGTGCTGCTCAGCGATGACGACAGGAACCAGAACCTCGTGACGAATGGGGCCGCCGCCGGCCCGATCGCCGTGCCGGCTTCGCGCGCCGCTGGAGGTGCAACATTCCGTTACGGCAGAGGACCGCGGCGAAACGTCGCCATCTCGACCAATCCACCACCGACATTGGGTTTTGTCGGCTCGTGTCATGTCATGACGTATGGCCTAATCGACGAAAAGATAGCCTATCTGCCGGAAGGCACGCCTTCCTTAGGAGTTATCAATGAATCGTTCCTATCTTTTTGCAGGCGCCATGGGCGCATCGCTCGTCGCACTTTGCGCCATGCCGGCGGCCGCCCAGGTCGCCGGCACTTATTCCGGCACATCGCTCGATGGCAACGGCGTCAATTTCACGGTCGCCACCGACCCCAATACCGGCGTACTCGCCGTCACCGGGGCCGGCATCGGCTTCAGCACCATCTGCCAGGAGGGCGCCACGCTCAATTCGGGTTGGGGCTACGGCCTGACGCAGGACATCGTCCGCGGCCGGGTGACCAACACTTCGTACGGCCCGTATTTCACCATCAAGTTCAGCCTGCAGTTCGCCGCCGACGGTAAGAGCGCGACCGGTACGGTCAGCACCTTGACCTCGACGCTGGCGACGGTCGGTCCCAAGCCGAAGGAGGCCTTGTTTTGCACCTCCGCCCCGCAATCGCTGAGCGTCACTCTGCAACCTCCGCCCGCCCGTTACACCCCTCCGGCCAGCGGCGCGGTCATGTTGAGCAACCCCAAAAGCGCCGTTCACTAGTCCAACCTGGAGCGCGCCGCGCCGGCGGGTTTGCGACCCCGTGAAACGCGGCGATGCCATCGCATTTGACGAACGACCGGCCAGGCCCGACGTGCAAAGCCTTGTCCTCGGTCTGGCCCAATCACCCTAGCGGCTAGGCGAAAATTCAATTGCGCGTCTCCGCGCGGGGGTTGAGTCGCACAATGGTGAGGTTCAGGAAGGCGGCGAACGAGACCCAGAGCAGATAGGGGGTCAGCAACAGGCTCGCCGTCGACGAGAGCGGAGCGAGGCCAACCATCAAGGCGACGATCGACGCCCAGAGGAACGGCACTTCGAGGAGGGCCCAGTCCGGGCGCCGCAGATTGAAGAACAGCGGGCTCCATAGGGCGTGCAGGACGATATTCGCCGCGAACAGGCCGATGATCCGCCACCGTTCGGCATCGTCGGCGGCCCGTGACCAGGCCAATACGCCGGCCCAGGCGGCGAGGCCGAGGATCAAGGTCCAGGCGGGTCCAAAAGCCCAATCGGGCGGATTCCAGCCCGGCTTATTCAGTTGCCGGTACCACGCACCGACATTGGTGGTCAGCGCGCCCACGCCAAGCAATAGCGCGGTGACGGCGACGGCGACGATGATGGCGATGGTCATGTCCGATCCTCGAGTTCTCGCAGCCAAAGTGGGTACGGCTCCGGCGGTGCGGGAGGGTCCTGAGTGTTCATTCCAAATACGCTATCCCTGTTCAACGCATCGAGGCCGAATCGCGTTCTGGGCCGAGGCGTCCGCCGCGGGTGAGGCGGGCGCCGCCGTGAGCATTGCGGCGATGTCGGGCCAGTCGAATTGTTCGACCAGCCTATCCGCCTCATGAAAATCATCTCCCGCCGTGTAGAGGCTGGGCGAGACAACGCAGCGAAGTCCGGCCGCCTTGGCCGCGAGAAGTCCGTTTCTCGAATCTTCCAAGGCGATGCAGGCCGCCGCGGGCAAGGCGAGATGGCGCAGGGCCAGATGGTAAACGTCCGGGGCCGGCTTCTTCAAACGCACCTCATCGCCCGCTGCGATGACATCGAACAGCTGGCCGGCCGGCCGGGCGAACAGGGATTTGCATAAAGCCTCGACGTTCAGGCGGGTGGTGGTCGTCGCCACGGCCAGACGCACGCCCGTTTGCCGGGCCCCGGCAATAATCCGTTCAATGCCGGGACGGGCGGCGAGCTTTTCTTCCCGAAGCAGAGCGGCGAAGCGGGCGGTCTTGGCGGCGTGGATGACCGCGATCACCTCGGACACCGCGGCGGAGTCGATCCTCAGGTCGGCCTCGAGATAGGCCGCGATCCGCTCCTTGCCACCGGTGGTGTCGAGCAGTCGGCGATAGACCGTGCGGCTCCAAATCCAACCGCGCCTGCTATCGGGCCATATCCGGTCGACGCCAGAAGCCGCGAATGCGTCGTTGAAGCTTCGCCGATGAATCTCCTCGGTTTCGGCCAATGTGCCGTCGACATCGAAGATGATCGCCCGGGTTTGGTCGGAACGCAGGGTCATGTCTGCCCGCTGGTCGGCTCGCCGAACCCCCTGTTCGGTCGGCGCCTATGTCCCAGGCTCATCGGACACGCTGGCCGAGCCGGGCAAACCACCGCGGAATACCCGGCTGGCGAGGATGTCGGCCGCTTCGATGGCCGACAGCGCGGTCGCGCCGACTGGGCCCGTCGCAGTGTCGAACAATCGATTTGCCTGCCGGAGCCGGGCGCGGTCGAGTGCGTTGCGGATCGAGCGCGCATTGGCGAAATGCGGCTGCCGGCGACGTTGCTCGATATAGCGTTCGAGCGCTATGCGCGCCCGCGAGGTCAAATGATAATTTTGGCTAGCCAGCATGGTTTCGGCGATGGTCAACAACTCAGCATCGGAATAGTCGGGAAAATCGATGTGATGAGCGATCCGCGAGCGGAAACCTGGATTGCTGGTGAAGAAGGTGTCCATGCGATCGGCGTAGCCGGCGAGAATAACCACCAGATCGTCACGGTTGTTTTCCATAACCTGGAGCAGGATTTCGATCGCCTCTTGCCCGTAGTCGCGTTCGTTGTCGGGCCGGTACAGATAGTAGGCCTCGTCGATAAACAGCACACCGCCCATCGCCTTCTTGAGAATCTCCTTGGTCTTGGGGGCGGTGTGCCCGATATACTGACCGACGAGGTCGTCCCGGGTCACCGAAACCAAGTGACCCTTGCGGATGTAACCGAGGCGATGCAGCAATCCGGCCATCTTCAGCGCTACGGTGGTCTTGCCGGTGCCGGGATTGCCGGTGAAGCTCATGTGCAGGGTTGGCGGCCCATGCGCCAAGCCCAGGCGCTGGCGGGCGCGGTCGACCATCAGCAGGGCGGCGGTTTCCCGAATGCGCTGTTTGACCGGCTTAAGGCCGATCAAATCCCGATCGAGTTCGGCGAGAATCTGTCCGACCCCGACATTCCTGGAAATCCGCCGCCAGATCAACCAGCGTCTCGCCATCGGCCGGCGGCGCGCCGTCTGCGATCAGGCTCACCGCTTCAACGATCGACGGTCAGGGTGATGTTGACAGTGCGCCCCGCCACCTCGGCGCGGGTCATCCTGAACGTCGGCTCGACCGTCGGCCGGTTGACGATGAACGACAGCCGCACCGTCTCGAAACCGCGAGTGGAGTCGAAGGCGCTGATGCGGATGTAGCTGTCGCCATGCGCCTCGCGGCATGCCTTCAGCTCCAGCATCGCGCCGGCCGCATCCTCCAGATCGAACATCGGATTTGCGAACATCTCCCAATAGACGTTCCGGGGGTGAGGATCGTCCGTGTACTCGATGCCAATCGCCCAGTCGTTGCGCAGGCAATACTCGAGCTGCGCCACGATCTGTTGATCGGTGAGGTCGGGAAGGAAGGAAAAGCAGCCTTGAGTGATGCGCATGGCGGGTCTCCCGGTCAGACGGCGACGGACGGCGTCGGGATGAAGTCGGAGGTGTCGGTGGACGTGTAGTTGAACGAGATGTCGCCCCAGGTATCGAGCGCCGCCCGCAGAGGCTGGCACCAGCGGGCGGCCTCGCGCAGGATATCGGGTCCCTCGTTGGCGATGTCGCGCCCTTCGTTGCGCGCCAGCACCATGGCCTCGAGGGCGACACGATTGGCGGTGGCCCCGGCCTGAATGCCCATCGGGTGACCGATGGTGCCGCCGCCGAACTGCAGGACGACGTCATCACCGAACAGGTCGAGCAGCTGATGCATCTGGCCGGCATGGATGCCGCCCGAGGCCACCGGCATGACCTTCCTCAGATCGGCCCAATCCTGGTCGAAGAATATCCCGCGGGGAAGATCGACGGTGTTGTGGGTCTCGCGACAGACATTGTAGTACCCCTGCACGGTCATCGGGTCGCCTTCCAGCTTACCGACGGCGGTGCCGGCATGGATGTGGTCGACGCCGGCCAGGCGCATCCACTTGGCGATCACCCGGAACGAGACGCCATGGGACTTCTGGCGAGTGTAGGTGCCGTGGCCGGCGCGGTGAAGGTGCAGGATCATGTCGTTTTGCCGGCACCACTCGGACATCGACTGGATCGCCGTGTAGCCGATCACCAGATCGATCATCACGATCACCGAGCCGGTTTCCTTGGCCAGCTCGGCGCGGCGATACATCTCCTCCATCGTGCCGGCGGTCACGTTGAGATAGTGGCCCTTGATCTCGCCGGTCTCGGCGTTGGCGCGATTGACCGCCTCCATGCAGTACAGAAAGCGGTCCCGCCAATGCATGAACGGCTGTGAATTGATGTTCTCGTCGTCCTTCATGAAATCGAGTCCACCCTTCAGGCCCTCATAGACGACGCGGCCATAGTTCTTGCTGGACAGGCCGAGCTTGGGCTTGGTCGTGGCGCCCAGTAACGGCCGTCCGAACTTGTCGAGCCGCTCGCGCTCGACGACGATGCCGGTGGGCGGCCCCTTGAACGTCTTCACATAAGCGACGGGGAAACGCATATCTTCCAAACGCAGGGCCTTGAGCGGCTTGAACCCGAACACGTTGCCTATGATCGAGGCGGTCAGGTTGGCGATCGACCCCTCCTCGAACAGGATCAGGTCGTAGGCGATATAGGCGAAGTATTGGCCCGGTTGACCGGGTACCGGGTCGACCCGATAGGCCTTGGCGCGATAGCGATCGGCGGCGGTCAGCCTGTCGGTCCAGACCACGGTCCAGGTCGCCGTGGAGCTCTCGCCGGCGACCGCGGCGGCGGCCTCGACCGGATCGACGCCCTCCTGCGGGGTGATCCGGAACAGGGCGATGAGTCGGTGTCCTTCGGCTCATAGCGCTCTTCCAGTAGCCCATCTGAGCGTATTTCATCACGCCGCGGCGTAGCGGCTCTTGCCTCTGATCTCGGTCGTCGCGTCGTCCATGATGTGTCCTTGATGTAAACGACTTGGGAGTCACGCGGCCTTGACGCCGGCCGGGACGGAACGGGGCGTAGACGCCGCGGCCATAGAGCCGGGCCATTTCGCTCATCGGGATCACCCGAATTTTCGCGGCCTGGCCGGCGGCGCCGAAGGCCGTGAACGGTCGCGGCACACCGCGGCCATGGCGTCCATGGCCGGCTTGAGGAACTTGCGGGGATCGAACTCGCCGCGGCTGGTATCGGCGACGCGACGAAACTCGGCCGCCGCCGCCAGGCGCAGATCGGTGTCGATGTTGATCTTGCGCACGCCATGGCGGATGCCGCGGATGATCTCCTCGACCGGGACGCCATAGGTCTCGCGCATTTCGCCGCCGTGGGCGTCGAACACCGCCTGCCAGGATTCCGGCACGGACGAAGAGCCGTGCATGACGATGTGGGTGTTGGGCAGTTTGGCATGGATGCGCTCGATGACGTCCATGGCCAGCACCTCGCCGGTCGGCTTGCGGCTGAACTTATAGGCCCCATGGCTGGTGCCCATGGCCACGGCCAGGGCGTCCACCCCGGTCTCGGCGACGAACCGCATCGCCTCGTCGGGATCGGTCAGCAGCATCGAGCGGTCGAGCCGGCCCTCGAAGCCATGGCCGTCCTCCGCCTCGCCTTCCCCGGTCTCCAGACTGCCGAGGCAGCCGAGCTCGCCTTCGACCGAGGCGCCGACCATATGCGCCAGCCGCGTCACTTCCGCGGTGATGGCGACATTGTAGGCGTAATCGGCCGGGGTCTTGGCGTCCTCCCGCAGCGATCCGTCCATCATCACCGAGGTGAAGCCATGTTGGATGGCCGACAGGCAGGTGGCGACATCGTTGCCGTGGTCCTGGTGGACGCAGATCGGAATGGCCGGGAACATCGCTTCCAGCGCCTCGATGATCCGCGCCAGCATGATGTCGCCGGCATAGGCGCGCGCGCCGCGGGAGACCTGGACGATCACCGGACTGTCGGTGGACCGGGCCGCCTCGAGAATGGCGAGGCCCTGCTCCATGTTGTTGATGTTGAACGCAGGCACGCCATAGCTTTGTTCGGCGGCGTGATCGAGCAGTTGCCGGAGCGTGATGCGGGCCATGGGGTCACGTCTGTCCTGTCTGGTGATCGGATCGCGATGCCGCGGCGGAGGCCGGTTCGGCCGTCGTTCGCCCGCGCACCAGGTCCCAGGCCCGCGCCGCCACCGCCTCGGGCGTGATGCCGAAGTGTTCGTACAGCCGGGCGGCCGGGGCGGAGGCTCCGAAACCGGTCATGCCGACGAACGCGCCGCCCTGACCGATCCAACGATCCCAGCCAAGCCGCGCGGCCGCCTCGACGGCGACGCGCGGGGCGGTCCCCAGCACACGGAGACGTTGGTCGTCATCGCGCGCCTCGAAACGCTCCCAGCAGGGCAGCGACACCACCGCCGCGGCGATGCCCTCGGACGCCAGCAGATCGGCGGCCCGAACCGCGATCGAGACTTCCGAGCCGGTCGCGATCAGGGTGACGTCCCGATCGCCATTGGTCTCGCGCAGCACATAACCGCCCTGGGCCGACAGGTTTTGGCTCGACGACGTACGTCGCAGAGGCGGCAGGGCCTGGCGCGAGAGCGACAGCACCGATGGCGTGTGGGTCGATTGCAGCGCGGCCAGCCAGCATTCGGCCGTTTCGACCGCATCGGCCGGCCGGAACACCTGCAGGTTGGGCGTGGCGCGCAGCATCGCCAGGTGTTCGATGGGCTGGTGGGTCGGTCCGTCCTCGCCCAGGCCGATCGAGTCGTGGGTCATCACGTAGATCACCCTCTGTCCCATCAGGGCCGACAGGCGGATGGCGCCGCGCGCGTAATCGCTGAAGACCAGGAATGTGCCGCCATAGGGAATGAAGCCGCCATGCAGGGCGAGGCCGTTCATCGCCGCCGCCATGCCGTGCTCGCGCACGCCATAATGAATGTAGCGGCCGGCGTACTCGCCGGGCGCCACCGGGGTCATGCCGGGGGTGAGGGTGAGGTTGGAGTGTGTAAGGTCGGCGGAGCCGCCGAGGGTTAAGTCGGTGGCCTCATTGATCACGCCGAGCACCATCTCGGAGGCCTTGCGCGTGGCGATCTCGAGCCCGGCCGAGGCCAGCTCGGACGCGTAGGCGTCGAGGCGTTCGGTAAGGTCTCCGGGCAGGTCTTGCCTGAGGCGGCTTTCGAAGGCGTCACGCGAGTCCGATACGGCCAGGCGCTGGCCCCACGCGGCGCGGGCGCGCGCGCCGAGCTGGGCGACCTCGCGCCACGCCGACAGGATGGGATCGGGAATTTCGAACGGGAGGTGCGGCCAGCGAAGGTTGGCGAAGGCGCCGGCGAGTTCCTGCGCGCCGAGAGCCTCGCCGTGGGCCTTGGCCGAGCCCGCGCGGGTGGGAGCGCCATAACCGATCACGGTCTTGCAGGCGATCATCGAGGGGCGGTCCTCGACCGCCAGCGCCGCGGCGATCGCCGCCTCGATCGCCGCCGGATCATGGCCGCCGACGGCCGCCACATGCCAGCGCGCCGCCTCGAAGCGTCGCAGCTGGTCCATGGACGTCGACAGGCCGGTCGGCCCGTCGATCGAGATGGCGTTGTCGTCCCACAGGACCACCAGTTTTCCCAGGCGCAGGTGCCCAGCCAGATCGATCGCCTCGTGGCTGACGCCTTCCATCAGGCAGCCGTCGCCGGCGATCACGAAGGTACGGTGGTCGACCAGCGCGTCGCCATAGCGGGCGTTCAGCAAGCGTTCGGCGAGCGCCATGCCGACCGCCGTGGCCAGGCCTTGACCGAGCGGTCCAGTGGTCGTCTCGATCCCGAGGGCGTGACCGAATTCGGGGTGCCCGGCCGTCGGACTGCCGAGTTGCCGGAACGACTTGAGCTGCTCGACGCCGATGTCGGGATAGCCGAGCAGATAATGCAGAGCGTATTGCAGCATCGATCCGTGGCCGGCGGAAAGCACGAAGCGGTCGCGGTCCGGCCATATCGGGTCGGCCGGGTCGATCCTGAGAAAACGGCTGAACAGGACCGTGGCGACGTCGGCCATGCCCATCGGCATGCCGGGATGCCCGGACCTCGCGCGCTCGACCGCCTCCATGGCCAGGGCGCGTATCGCGTTGGCCATGTCGCCATGGGTGACGGGCATGTCCAGCGCCAGATCGGCGGTCACCGCGGGTTCGCGGATTTGGGTCTCGGTCAAGGGACCTCTCAGTGCTTGGCGCGACGGCCGCGCTCGACTAGGCGGTGGATCATCGGGGTGAGGATGAGCTGCATCGCGAGGTCGAGCTTGTCGCCGGGAACGACGATCGAATTGGCCCGGCTCATCCAGCTGTTTTGCAACATCGACACCAGGTACGGGAAATCGATGCCGCTGGGGTTTCGGAAGCGTATCACCACCATCGATTCCCCGGCGGTGGGGAATCCAGCGCGCGATGAAGGGGTTGGAGGTGTCGACCATCGGCACCCGCTGGAAGTTGATGTCGGTCTCGGTGAACTGCGGGCAGATGACGTTCACATAGTCATGCATACGGCGCAGGATGGTGTCGGTGACCGCCTCGGTGGTGTAGCCGCGATGGGCGCGGTCGCGATGAATCTTCTGGATCCACTCCAGGTTGATGACGGGCACGACGCCGATCTTCAGGTCGGCCCAAGTGGCGATCTTGTAGTCGGCGGTGTTTACCGCGCCGTGCAGTCCCTCGTAGAACAGCAGGTCAGAGCCGGCCCCGACCTCCCGCCACTCGGTGAAGTGGCCGGCGGGCACCCCGAACGGTTCGCCTTCCTCCTCGGTGTGAATATACCGGCGAGAGCGGCAGACCCCGGTTTCCGCATAGGTTCGAAACGCCTTTTCAATTTCCTCGAGCAGGTTGGCCTCGATTGAGAAATGACTGAAGGTGTGATCGCCCACGCTCAGCCGGCGGATCATCTCCGCCTTCATGTCCGCGCGGTCGAAGCGATGGAAGGCGTCGCCCTCGATCGAGACGGCGCCGACGTTTTCGCGGCGAAAGATCTGATCGAAGGTGTGCTTGACCGTACTGGTCCCGGCTCCGGAGGAGCCCACCACGGATATGATGGGATGTTTGACCGACATCGCCCCCCCTCAGGTTCGGAACAGGCCGCGGCGGCCGAACAGGGGAGCTTGTCCCAGGCGGTCCGAGGCGTCTGCGTGGTAACTTGCGATGATCGCCATCTTACGGCTCGAGCCGAAGAACAGCGGGGTGCGCTCATGGAGGTCGTCGGGCGTCTTGTCGAGAATTCGCTGAAAGCCGTCGATCGCCCCGCCGCCCGCCTGTTCCGCGAGCAGGGCAATGGGAAAGGCCTCGTAGAGCAGGCGGAGGCGGCCGCGTTCGTATCCGGGACGGCGATCGGCGGGATAGAGGAACACCCCACCGCGAGTGAATATCCGGTGGGTCTCGGCGACCAGCGACGCCACCCAGCGCATGTTGAAATCCTTGCCGCGGGGTCCCTCGCGGCCGGCGACGCAATCGTCGATGAAGGTCTGCACCGGACCGAACCAGTGCCGGTAGTTCGAGGTATTGATGGCGAATTCGCGGGCTTCGAGGGGGATCGTCAAGGTTGATCGGGCGAAGCGGAAGACCCCGGCGTCACGATCGAGAACGAACAGGTCCACACCGTTACCGGTGGTGAGAACGAGCGCGGTGTGAGGTCCGTAGACGAAATAGCCGGCCGCCAGTTGTTCGGAACCCGGCCTAAAAAACGAGGCTGACGCCCCGTCGCTCGACGCGGCGAAAATTGAAAAGATGGTGCCGATCGAGACGTTCACATCGATGTTTGAGGATCCGTCGAGCGGGTCGACCGCGACGGCGAGCGCGCCGCCGGAGTGCAGCGTTAGAATGGCTTCCTCTTCCTCCGACGCGAAATAAGCGGTCTCGGTAGTGTTCAAGGCCGCCAGCACCGCTTCGTTGGCGAGTACATCCAGCCGCTTCTGTGAGTCGCCATCAGCGTTGGTTGCTCCGACCTCGCCGCCGAGCGCACCGGCGAGCGGCCCGCGCGCCACCAAGGCCGATATCGCCTTCGCGGCCTCGGCCAGTGCCAGGATTGCTCCGGCCAGCCGCGTCGCAAGGTCGCCCACTAGAGTCGAAGCGAGATGGTCGGCGAGGCTTCCGCCCGGACGCGAGCCAGTCGCTTCGAATGCCGCGCCCATCGACAATCCTCCAACAGCGGTCGATCGCCGCTTCGACAGCACGGTGTGGCAAAGCGCCGAGAAAGAAAATTTAATAATTCAGAACATTCGTGTAGGAAAATCTAATGGTCGACCTTCGCCGTCTGTCTTTGAAACAGCTGAGGGCCCTCGCGGCGACGGTCGGCCACGGCTCGGTGACAGCCGCCGCCAAGGATCTCGCGGTGACTCCGCCGGCCGTCAGCACGCAATTGAAACTGCTCGAGCACAGTGTCGGCGCCCCCCTGTTCGACCGGTCGGCGAACGGCTTCGCCCCTACGGAAATCGGTCGAGAGTTGCTGGAGACGGCCAACGATATCGAGCGTCAGATCGCCCGTATGGGAGATCGCATCGACGCCTTGCGCTCCGGCGCAGCTGGGTCGGTGGTATTTGGGGTGGTCAGTTCGGGCAAGTATATCGCGCCGCGCATCGTCGCGGAATTTCAGCGGGTGCACCCCAATATCCGGGTGAAGCTGGCCATCGGCAACCGTGGGGATATTGTCCACGGACTCGAACAGAACCGCTTCGACCTGGTCATGATGGGTAGACCGCCGCCCCATGTCGCGGTCACGGCCGCGGTGCTTAGCGACCACCCGAATGTGCTGATCGCCTCTCCGGAGCATCGGCTTGTGAGGGATCCGGACATCCTGGTCGAAGACCTCCTGCTCGAACGATTCCTTGCCCGGGAAGCCGGTTCGGGCACGCGCCTGCTTCTGGAAAGCTTTCTTGAGCGGATCGGCAATGGCCGGCAGTTCGACGTCGTCGAGATGGGTACGAATGAAACCATCAAACAGGCTGTCCTGGTCGGCTTGGGTGTGGCGATGATCTCGGCGCACACCTGTTTTTCGGAGCTTCACGAGGGTAAACTCGCGACACTGCGCCTGGTTGGTCTGCCGCTGATCATGCAATGGCGGCTGATTCACCGTTCCGACCGGCGGTTGACGACGGCTGCACAGATACTCAAGTCTTTCATCATTTCCGGGGCGCACTCACTGATCCCACAGGTCGCGGAACTCGCCTTGTGACCTCCCGCGCCGCCGACGGTGGGCGGCAACGCGGATCTGGCGGGTCAACAAGCCAGATCCGCGGCCTCCCGCTCGATCTCACCCGGGCTCGATCCTCCAGGTTTCAGTCGATCGAGAAGGCGTAATGGTGATCGACGGCCCACGCATGCCAGTCGCTCACCAAGGTGCCAGTGATCAGGATGCCGATACCGCCGGTCAGCGGAGTCAGTACCGCGAACCACCAGGCCCAGCGATGGATCAACTCCATGGTGGCGTTGAAGCCCATGGTCCAGCGCCAGAACAGCGCCGCTCGTTCCGAAGCTGTTCCCCGATCGGTGATCTGCTCGAGTTCACGTTCTCCGCCATACCGGCTGACGGCGAGGATTGTCGCGCCGTGCATGGCGAACAGCAGGGTGGAACCATAGAGGAAGGCAATCGAGAGGCAGTGGAATGGGTCGTAGAACAGATTGCCGTAGCGGATCGAAAACGAGCCGACCCAGTCCAGGTGTGGAAAAATGCCGAACGGCACCGCCTCACTCCAACTACCCATCAGCAGCGGCCGGATGAATCCCAGCACCAGCATCAGCCAGATCGCCGAGGCGAACGCCCAGGCGACATGAGTGCCGAGGCCGAGGGCGCGGGCGCGGGTGTAGGTTCGCAGCCACCACAGCAGAACCGAACTGGTCATGAAGAACCCCGCCATCAGCCACCAGCCGCCCTCTTGCAATGGCGGGAAGATTTTAAGGCCGTATTCGGGCGGAGGCGGCTGAAGAGATAGCCAAGGCAATTGGCGGATGAACTCGAGCGGGTTCCAGCCTACCGAGGCCCACATGTTCAGGCCGATTATCTCAAACGCCAGGAAGCCGCAAATCAGCGAAGCAACCCCGGTAAAGCCGAGATAAATCGGCCCGATCTGCGCGTTGCCGATGATCCCCAGAAGCCGGGAGAAGGTCGGTCGTCCATCGCGAGCTATGTCGCCGGCAGGGGACGGCACTCCGTATTCGACCGGCCCCCTGAGTTGAACTTGAGTAAATATGTTCTGGTAGGCGGCCATGTCCGTCGTCTCCGTGTCTAGCCCCAAATCGGAAGGTTACGCCACCAATTCCACCATTCCGGCCAACCTTGCGACCAGACGGGTCCACTGATGACAATACAGATTGCGCTCCAGAATCCGGCCGACAGCGCCAAGAAGAGACCAAGTCGGTGGATCCCCAGCGTACCGATCGAATAGCCCATTATGTCCCTGAAGAAGGTGTCTTCGTGCTCCGGCGTCTTGACCGTCTCGCCGCGGCCAGGATTGGCGGCCGACAAGATCAGCGATCCGTGCAGGGACAGGGCGAATGTCGTCGCGAAGAAGAACGACACCGCAATCATGTGAGCGGGATTGTAATGAAAGTTAAGATATTTGTACCCGGTGTTGGACACCCATTCGAGGTGACTGAAGATCCCGTATGGGAAGCCGTAGCCCCAGGCTCCGAGCAGGGCGGGCCGGACGACCTCCAAGGTGAAATAGGCGAAGATCGCCACGCCGAACGCAAACGGCACATGCAGTCCGATCCCCAATTTGCGAGCGATTTCCACCTCGCGCAGGGCCCAGGAGATGAATGACCCGAGGGCGCAGACGGTGATGGCCTGCCAGAATCCACCCTCCTTGAGTGGAGCGAGCGCCATGCCGTAACTGACGTCGGGCGGAGAGATGTTTATCCGCCAGATGTTCCAGGTTGGGCCGAGCGCGGCGGCGTAGACGATCAGCGCAATGCCCAGCGCCGTGAAGAAAATCGTCGTCACGCCGAAGAAGCCGACGTAGAACGGGCCGACCCAGAAGTCGAAGAGATCACCGCCGAGAAGCGTGCCTCCCCGGACACGATATTTACGCTCAAAGCTCAGAAGTGCCATTTCTCGGTTCTCCCCGCTCGATCAGTCAGCGGATCGTCTCCGCCGCGGTAAAAAGGCGGGCGACGGGTGGTTCGGAAACTCCGACACAGCCCGCGCCCTATAGGTCCAACCAAAATCCAGCGTCGACTATGCGGCCTTCGCTAGGGTCCTGGCAGGTTGGCTTGGAACGACGAGTTCCGCGGTCGCCGCGGGTTTCTTTGCCGACGGCCCTTCGATCCAGTTGAAGCGAGAGGTGCTGAGCAGAATGAAGTGGATCAGCAACGCAAGCACGAACAGGAATGCGAACAGGGCGACGAGCACACGCCGAGGATCGAATAGTAGCCAAATTCTCCACATGGTGCGTCTCCGTTAGCCGAGATATGTGCGGGCGGTTTGAGCCAGCGCGGTCAAATGGTCGGAAAGCATGGCGTAGCCATGCGGTCCGGGAAGCCACGGGCGCCAGTTCCAAACCAACACGTGGGCGATGATGGCGATGACGGTGAAACCAATAAAGCTTCCCATAAATATTCTATGGAATTCTTTGGCCTCGGCCTCCGTCAACCCCGTCAAGCTACCCGTATTGATATCTCTTTCTGCCATAATTTACCTCCAATCTCGCCGAAACGCGGTCACGAGCGACCCCGTTTTATCGGCGGCATCAGCCGCAATGATCATCACCACGGCAAAATCCGGGACCGTGAACCACACCACAGCCCCGGTTTACCGACGGACATGGCGAACCACCGCCCGCTTACGCCCGCCTTCAGGTGGCGCGAACGCGCTCCCAAACGTCATGCCGCCTGCCCCTCCAGGAGTGTCGCGCGAACCGCGGCCACTCGGGCGGCGTTCACCCGAGACTCGCCGGCGTCCCGGGCAGCGCGCTCGGCTGCGTCGCGCAAACGCTTGGCGGCTGAAATTCTCACGAGGACCGGCTGGGCATCGACTATCTGGTCGAGCGCCGTCTTGGCCTCGGGGTCCCAGGCCAGCTCGACATGCCGCCGCGCCGGCGTGGCCTCGATCTTGTCCATTTGCGAGGCGAGTGGAAGGATATGAAACAAGGCGTCGAAGAGGGCATTGCAGACCTCCTGGACGAGATAGGTCGCGCCGGCGTAGCCCATGAAGGGCGTTCCGGTGTGGCGGCGAATGACGGCCCCGGGAAACGAGGCAGGGATGTAGGCTGCCCGCGCCCCGAATTCAGCCAGATACATGCGCTCGTTGACGCTACCGAACATCACCAATGGCGGCGTATCGCGGATCGCCCGTCTGACGGCCTCGTTGTCGGATTTGTGTCCGGGCCGTCGTGCGAACGAAAACGTACAGGGCAGTCCCAGGTCGACTTCAAGGAAATTTCGAACGCCGCGGGCATAGGTCTCGTTGGCGACAATGGCGAAGCTCGCCGTTCCAAAGAAATCCTGCGTTACCGATCGCCAGAGATCCCATACCGGTTTGATCGTCGTGTGTTTCTCTCGCGTGATGAAGGGCTCCGGATCGAGGTCCAGATGTTGTCCGAGTGCGCGCAGGAACAAGGTGGTGGATTCGAGCCCGATGGGCGCTTGCAGATAAGGCCGTTCCAGAGTTTCACAGAGCTGCCTACCGAACTCACGATACATACAGATGTTCAGCTCTGCGTCCGCCAGTCTTCGGACATCCTCCAGGTGGCTTCCGAGCGGGAACACCAGGTTGACTTGCGCGCCTATGCCTTCGACGAGACGGCGAATCTCGGCGAGATCCGAAGGCATGTTGAACATGCCGTAGGACGGGCCGATGATGTTCACCCGCGGTTTTTGCTGTTCGTTCCTCTTGGCTGCTTGGGGCGGCTTCTTCGGTCCAAATTGTCGCCAGAGCCAGGTCAGCGCCCTATCGGAACTCTGCCACTGATCCTCGTCGATCGTCCGGGGCAGAAAACGCTGGATATTCGTGCCCTCGGGCGTCACGCCGCCGCCGATCATCTCGGCGATCGATCCGGTGACCACGACGGCTGGCAGGTCTGGGTCGAGCGTACGCCAAGCGCGCTTCATCGCCCCCTCCGTACCGCGCTGACCGAGTTCTTCCTCGCCAAGGCCGGTGACGACGATGGGCAATTCATGGGGAGGCAAAGCATCGGTGTAGTGCAGCACCGAGGTGACCGGAAGATTTTCGCAACCGACCGGACCGTCGATGATCACCTGCAGGCCCTTGATCGCCGTGAAGGCGTAGACGGCGCCCCAGTAGCCGCCCGCGCGGTCATGATCGAGGATCAGGGTCATGAGCCGACCGCCTCGGCCTGAGCGCGGGCCGCGGCCATCGTCCTGGCGTACCGCGCCTTGAAGGCGGGGCGATCCACAGGCGTGTCCTCCCATACCCCACTGGCGTGGCCGCTTCCCACACCGTCGAAAAATGCGTTCATTCGGTCGAACCGCTGCTTATTGGCGAGCGCCGAATTGACGACCTGAGCGAGGGCGCCTGCCCCGGCCGCTCCCATCAATGGGCGCGCGGAGATTAGATTGGTGAAATACAGCGCGGGCGTGGAACGTTGCTTGGCGTGCTGTACCACCGGGGTGGTGCCGATGGCGAGATCGGGTCCGAATTCTTCGAACGCGGCCACATCCTGTTCGAGCGACGCTCGAAATTGCACGCGGACGCCTTTGGCCTCCAGCCACTCGCGATCAGGATCCGACCATGGAGTGCGAGGGCAGGCGGTTCCGACATACGGGACATCGGCGCCGCTTTCGATCAACAGCCGGGCCACGAGAAGTTCGGAGCCCTCGTAACCACTGAGAGTCACGCGGCCGCGGATCGGAGCGGCGGACAGCGCCCGGCGAATTGTGGGAAGGAACTGGTTCTTAGACGCATCGATTTGGCTTTGCGCGACACCGCAGACCATGCCTACGGAGTCGAGCCAAGCAGCCGTGCCGTCCAGGCCCACGGGCGCCGAACCGACGATCGGGCGCCCAGCGGCCATGAACTCGCGTATCGATGCCGTATAGAACGGATGAATCGCGGCGACCGCCGTGCAGTCGAGGGCCGCATAAAGCTCGCGCCATTCTCGAGTCGGCGCCACCGGCCCGGCCGCCAATCCAAGCGGCTCGAGCAGCATGCCGATAGCCACGGGGTCGGCCGGAAACACCTCGCCCAACAGCGTGACCGTCGGCCTGTCAGATTGTTGGCGTGGCGCGGCGACCGGGCCATGTTCGGCTTCCGCGCGGGCGTACTTCAGCATCGCGGCGGCCAGCACGTCCTTGGCTTCGGCATGGGTCGGCACCCCAAAACCCGGTACATCGATGCCGATCACGCGAACGCCGTTAATCTGCTTGGGCAGAAGCTGCAGGGGGACGCCCGAGGCGGTCGGCACGCACAGGTTCGTTACGATAATCGTGTCGTATAGCGCGGGGTCCGCGAGGTTGAAGACTGCTTCGCGAATGTCTTCGAATAGTTTCCCAGTCACCAACGTTTCAGAATTGAAGGGGACGTAACCGACCGAGCGACGGGCTCCATAAAAATGCGAAGTAAATGTCAAGCCATAGACACAGCAAGCCGACCCCGAGAGTATCGTTGCGGTGCGGCGCATTCTAAGACCAACTCGGAGCGAGCCGAATGCCGGGCACATGCTCTGAGGCTGATCGTGCGGCCCTGTCGGATAGTCCGCGCTGTAGCGATCGAGTGTTTCGGACTTACCGGCGCTGCTCGCCGCCCGACGGAGTTCGTGGGCCCCGCCGTGGCAGCCCGTCTCCTCCAAACGAGCGGTTGCCGGCGCGTTCGGCATTCTGGTTTCGGCCGAGGGCCCCCGGTCTTCATTCCCGGTCGGCGGTGCGACAGGCAGGCTCACGTCTTCATGCCGCGTCATAGATCACTTCGAGCGAATGCCTCTCGGGGACGAGGCCGCCGCGCATATCGGCTTGGGTGGCCGGCCGTAGCGTGTAGGCCGCACCTGTCTGGTCGGGCGCGAACAAGCCCAGAAGTTGGTCCTGAGAGAGTGGCCTGGGGCGAACCGGCTGGGCCGCGGCGACGTTCTCGGCCAAATTTTCGAACAAAGGACCCCAACGTCCACCGGGTGTACCGATGATCTGATAGTTGGCGGACTTGCGACGGATGTCCTCGTCGGCCGGTATGGCGGCGAGTACCGGGATCCCGACCGATCGGGCGAAGCCTTCCGCCTCACCGGTGCCGTCGTCCTTGTTGATCAACATGCCGGCTACGCCGACATTTCCACCAAGCTTTCGAAAATATTCAACGGCCGAGCAGACGTTATTCGCAACGTAGAGCGACTGAAGGTCATTCGAGCCGACGACAATCACCTTTTGGCACATGTCGCGGGCTATCGGCAGGCCGAAGCCTCCACAAACCACGTCGCCGAGGAAGTCGAGAAGGACGTAATCGAATCCCCACTCGTGGAAGCCCAATTTCTCCAACAGTTCGAAGCCGTGAATGATTCCCCGTCCGCCACAGCCGCGGCCGACCTCGGGTCCGCCCAACTCCATGGCGAACACCCCATCGCGGGTGAAACAGACATCCTCGATCCGGACATCCTCGCCGGCGAGTTTTTTCCTTGCTGACGTCTCGATTATCGTTGGGCACGATTTGCCGCCGAACAACAGCGAGGTGGTGTCGGACTTCGGATCGCAGCCGATCAGCAGCACGCGTTTGCCTTGCTGGGCCATCATGTAGCTTAGATTTGACAGCGCGAAGCTTTTGCCGCTGCCGCCTTTGCCATAGATCGCGATGACTTGGGTTTCTTTGGTGATCTCGCCGGTGTGTACCGGATCTGGCTCGATCGCGGCTTCGGCGCGCAGTTGGCGATTGTCTATGATCGTAACGCCCATCAGGTCGATCTCCAGGCGGAACCCGACGGTCCAGCCGAACAGAGTGTCAGACTAACTTGACGCCCCGGGTTGTCAATTCAAATTTACGCACTACGCCGGTGGGTGATTGTCGCCTTGCGCTTTGGCGGACAGTCGGGAAAGTCGCCCGCCGGAGCTCTGGTCGGCGACAGCTCGCGGTCGGCCGGCGGGGCCGGTTTCGAACCGTCGGCGCGCCATCCCTCACGAGCAAAGACGCCAATCCAGCACCATCTTCAGGCAGGAATAATCGGAAAAAGCCGTCTCATAAGCGTCATCCGCCTGGAGAGCGTGGATGCGATGGGTCACCAAGCCGTCGAGGGACAGTGTTCCGCTTTCGATGAGGCGTGTCGTGGCCGCGAGATCCTCCGCCGTCCATTCCGCGGCGATACGTATGCGCGCCTCCCGAATGAAGGCCGCGGAAAATTCAAAGGACAGCGGCTGATCGTAGAAGCCGGCAAGCACAACTTCGCCGCCCCGCGCCAATCGGCCGATCAATGGCCCAAGCAGTGTCGCATCTCCACTGACGTCGTAGATCGAGCTGTAGTCGCGCCGGGGGTCGCTGTCGGGGTGGACGACGCTGTAGCCAATCTCTCCGGCCAACCTGGCGGGATTGGTCTCCCAGACGACCGGCGGCGGGGCGCCGCAAGCGATGGCGAGGCGCGCCAGTAACCGTCCAAGGACGCCGTGACCGACAATCAGTTCGGGGGGGCGACCATCGCCGGAGGAAATCGCGTGGCGCGCAGTCGCGGCCAGGGCTATCAGCACTCCGCGATCCGCCAAAGCGTCCGAAATCGTGACGACACGAGATTTTTGCGCCACCAAATGCCTCGCGGCGCCGCCGAATAGCCCCCGAACATCCTTAAATCCCGAAGAACCGGGCACGAAAACCGTCTCGCCGATCCGGCCCCGCGCGGCTTCGCCAGCGTCGATGACCCGACCAACCGACTCATAGCCGGGAACCAGGGGATACCCCATGCCCGGAAAGGGCGGCATTCTACCGGTCCACAGCAGTCTTTCGGTGCCAGTGCTGATCCCACTCCAGTCGATCTCGACCAGCAGATCATCCGAAGCCATGTCCTTCAGGTCGACATAGCGCACGCAGATGGATTTCGGCTCCTCCAGCACGACAGCAAGCGTGTCCATGGCCGCACCTCCGGAGACTGCAGACTTTGACTGTCAATCTAATTGGACGTCTAGACAAGTCAACACTCGCGCCGTCAGGCGTGTGCCGCCAAAGCGCGGAGCAGGAAGGGGGATCGCGTGGGCAACGCGCGTGTGCGGCGAAACCCGGCCGCTTGCAGAAAGGCCCGTATCTCTGCCGGGGTCCTCGCCCGACCGCGTCCCATGGCATGGAGATAGAGTGCGAAATACACGTCGGCGATCCGATCATGCCGCAAGTTCGCCGACATCGGTTCGGCGATTATCAGAACCCCGCCGTCGCTCAAGCTGGCGCGGATCGACTTGAACAACGCCATCACGCCTTCGTCGTCGTGATCATGGATGACGCGAATGAGCGTCACCAGATCCGCCCCGCGGGGAAGCGGTTCGCGCAGGAAGTCGCCGGTGAAAAACTTGACGGGTTGGGAGAATTCGGGCGGCGCCAAGGCTTTGCGAGCCCGCTCGATCACGGCGGGAAGATCGAAAAGCATCAGTTCGAGTTGAGGCGACCGACTCGACGCGGCCCGCAGAAACGCGCCTTCCCCGCCGCCCACATCAAGCAAGGCGCGATGACGAGCAAACGGGTAAGCGCCGAGCAGGTCGGCGGCCAGCGAGGGCAGGGTCGCGGCCATCAACGCGGAATAATCTGCAACCGCCTCAGGCGACGCCTGCTTTGGCGCGGAAGCGGTTGCATAGGGCCAAAACTGCGCCAGCCCACCCCCGCCGCCGGTCCGTAGAAGCTCAACCCCATCGGCGAGATCGGCGTAGAAATGCCGATGGTGTTCGACCATCTGCACCAATCCCGGATTTCCGAGCAATGCGGCGCCCTGGGCGCCGAGGGCGTAGGCATCGCGCCCAACTGGCTCGACAAGCCGCAGGGCGGTTGCGGCGCCGAGTAGCCGCTCGAGAGAATTCAACGGCAGGTCCACGGCCCGCGCCAAGGACAACTTGGTCAGGGCGCCGTCGGACAGGCTGCGAAGAACCCCGGCCTCGATACAGGTGACGAGTGTTTGAGAATAGACAAACCCTGCGACGAGATCGAACAACTGCATGGCTCGCCTGTTGGCGATCGGCCGGGTGAGTGGAAACTCGGCCGCCCAACGTTGAAAGCGGGGATTACACAGTCGTCGATTGCGCCAGTTGACCCATCGGTAACGCCACGCGTCCGGCCACATGCCGTTCAGGCGGCGCCCCGCGCCAGGGGGCGGGGCGCGAGGCGCGTTGCCTGCATGCGGACCAGATCGCGGAGAGCCGCCGCGCCGTCGCATTGTGGAACCGAAGCGGCAGCCTCGACGACGAGTCCCTGCAGCCGCGCGTAGGTGGACTCGACGCCAATTTCAGCGACACAGTTTGGCCGTTGCAGCGCCCCGTCGCGTCCGGTCGGCTTGCCGGCTTCGTCCTGGGATGACAAGGCGTCAAGCAGGTCGTCGGCGACCTGGTAGGCTTCGCCCAGTTTCTCGCCCAACAGGCGCCACGGCGCGGGGTCGGAGCCGGCGGCCAAGGCGCCGCCCGTGGCGGCCGCGACGAACAAGGCGCCCGTCTTGGCCCGATGATATGGCTGAACCAGTGGGTTCGGCTCGGCTTCCCAGGCCTGCCCCGCGACGATACCCGCCGGCATGCCCACCCCGCGGGTGATCGTTGACAGGATCGGCGCAAGTCGACCCGGCCGATGTGAACCCACTTTCGCGATCACGTCGAACGCCATGACGATCAATGCGTCTCCGGTCAGAACGGCCAAGGCCTGTCCAAAGCCCGCATGCACCGAGGGTTTGCCGCGGCGCGTCGAGGCGTCGTCGAAACAGGGTAGATCGTCGTGGACCAGTGATGCGCAGTGCAGGAGTTCGATCGCCGCCGCGGTCGCCTCCGCCAATTCGGGGCTGTCGTCGCCGCAGGCGGCGGCGACGGCGAGACACAAATTCGGCCGAACCCGGGCGCCTCCGGGGAAAACCGCATAACGGATGGCCGCCGAGAGGCGCGGCGGCCCGCCCGTGGCTTCCGCTCGCTGCACTGCGGATTCCAGAGCCAGTTCGATTCTCGAGCGCATCGACATACGGGCGTTTCCGGGGCCAAAAATTTCGAGCGGGCAAAGTGTCCAATCAATTTGACGATGATAGTGTCCCAAATGTTGGACACGTGATAGGGGGAAAATCGAGCGGCGACAGGAAAAACGAGTGACGGCTCCGAGCGTTGTGATCATCGGCGCGGGCATCGCGGGACTAACGTGCGCGATCGAACTGGCGCGGCGCGGGGTCAACGTTACAGTCTTGGAGCGCGGCGATGCTCCCGGAGGCAAGATGCGGGAGAGTGTCGCCGGTAGCCGCCTGCTCGATGCCGGACCTACCGTACTCACGATGCGGTGGGTGTTCGACGAAATTTTCGACTCGGCCGGGACGAGCCTGGGTGACCATGTGGACCTGACCCAGGCGGATATCCTGGCTCGCCATCTGTGGAGCGGCTCGGAACGTTTGGATCTCTTCAGCGATCCTGTCCGGTCCGCCGACGCCATAGCCGCGTTTGCGGGGGCGGACGAGGGCAGGGGTTACTTGGCCTTCTGTGCCGAAGCTCGTGGCGTTTACGAGACGCTCCGCGACACCTTTCTGGTGGCCCCTCAGACCGGCCCGCTCGGCCTGGCGCGGCGGGTCGGACTACAGCACGCGCGGGCCTTGACTGAAATCCGTCCGTTCGAGACGCTTTGGCGGTCCTTGGAACGACATTTCAAAGACCCGCGCCTGCGCCAACTATTCGCCCGCTACGCAACCTATTGCGGTTCGTCCCCATTTGCCGCCCCCGCGACCCTCATGCTCATCGCCCACGTGGAGCGCGAGGGCGTCTGGCTGATTGGCGGTGGTATGCAGCGACTCGCCGAAGCTCTCGCGAGCTTGGCGAAATCACTCGGAGCGACCGTTCGCTACGGCGCCCAGGTGGATGAAATCGTGGTTCGATCAGGCCGGCCGATCGGGGTCAGATTGGCTGACGGAGAACATGTCTGTTCGTCGGTGGTAGTCGTAAACGCGGATTCCGCCGCTGTGGCGGACGGAGCCTTCGGCGTCGGAGCCGCATGGGCGTCCCGGACTATTCCCGTGGCCGAAAGATCTCTATCGGCCGTCGTGTGGACATTGCAGGCGCGAACGCACGGGTTCCCGCTGGCTCGCCACAATGTGTTCTTTTCCTCCGATTATCAGGCCGAGTTTGCCGCCCTCTTCACGCAACGCCGCCTTGCCCAGGCGCCCACGGTCTATGTTTGCGCGCAGGATCGTTCGGATGCGCACCAGTCCCCAGAGGAACCCGAAGGCCTGCTGCTTCTAGTCAATGCACCGGCCGACGGCGACCGGCGACCTCTCGACGTGAAGGAATTGGCCACATGCCAGATAAGAATGTTCGAACAGCTCCGTCGGTGCGGGCTGGACGTGAGCATGGAACCGGGGACGCAGAGCGTGACGACACCGGAGACCTTTCATCGGCTATTTCCAGCGACGGGCGGCGCGCTCTACGGCCGGGCGACCCACGGCTGGCGGGCGGCGTTCGCGCGCCCAGGAGCCAGAACCAAAATGCCGGGTCTCTACCAGGCGGGAGGGGGCGCCCATCCGGGGGCAGGCGTGCCGATGGCGGCGCTATCCGGCCGACTGGCGGCGAGCCAACTGCTAGCGGACCAGATTTCCAGACATTGGTCGATCCAGGAGGGTACGTTTGGTGGTATCTGGACGCGCTCAGCCAAGACGGCCGCCATGGGCTGACATTGATCGCCTTTATAGGGAGTGTCTTTTCCCCGTATTATGCATGGACCCGTTGGGCCGACCCACTTGATCATTGCGCGGTCAATATCGCACTTTATGGCGTCGGCGGCCGCCGATGGGCGATGACGGAACGGCGCCGCGGCGCCTTGCGGCGGACCCAATCCACGCTTGTGATCGGCCCAACCGAACTGCAGTGGGATGGCGGCGGACTTACCATCCATTTCGATGAGGTCGCCTCGCCAATTCCTTCGCGGTTGAGGGGAACCATCAAGTTACGCCCGTCCGCGTTCGTCGGACAATCTTTCGAGCTCGACGCCGCTGGGCGACATGTCTGGCGGCCTATGGTTCCCCGCGCCCAGGTCGACGTGTCGATCCAAAGGCCGGAATGCAGTTGGAGCGGAACCGGATATTTCGACAGCAACTTCGGGACCGAGCCCTTGCAGGCAGGTTTTACCAGTTGGGAATGGTCCCGAGCGCACCTGAAGGAAGACACCCTGATTTTCTACGACGTCGAGCGACGCTTGCTCGGTGCGGCAGACCTGGCGATCCGCGTCGACGCCACCGGGACGATCACCGCGATCGATAGCCCTCCGCGGCGACAATTGCCCTCAACCTTCTGGCGAATGCCCAGGGCAGTCCGGTGGCCGTTCGGGCCATCGTCCGAGCCCGGCCTGAGGCTCGAAGATACGCCATTTTACACCCGGACGTCGCTTCGTGGAGCCTTTGAAGGCGAAACCTTTGCGATGATGCATGAGAGCTTGTCCCTGAATCGGCTGAAATCACCGATCGTGCGCGCCATGCTCCCATTCCGGATGCCGCGGACTTTCCGTTGAATCTCCAGACTCTTTCGTCGCTGTCCCGGTCTTGGCATCCTTCGAAGGCCTGGCGGACCAGAACTCCCACGCGGCCCACGCGACGGCCGCAACGTCGAAAAGCACCAACTCTGCTATGAACATAGCCTGCGAGGTCATGACAGGTCAGCCGCCCGGCCGCGCTACGGTCCGATGCTTGATCATGTCAAACCGCCGCTCCCTTGTGCGGACGCGCAAGGTCGATGCCGGCGCTCCAATCTCGCGAACAAGTCGATGGTCCATGCCAGATCGTCGTGAAAATTCCGTGCATGGCGTGACGGAGCGCCCACAACGGGCTCCTGGCGCCCCACGGCATCGACGAGAAAACGCGTCTGCGGCAGGGCCGGCGTGAAGATATCGCCGGATGGTGGCTGCAGCGCTGCCGAGGCCGCTTTCGCCAGCACCCCGATCTTGCGGGCGGCGGGAACCCGCGTGCGAGCCGATACCGAGTCGAAGCCTCGATCGCGCAGGCATGCTCCGATGTCCGCATAGAGATAGCGCGCGGCGAAGATCGCCGGCCGATATGACGCCCCGAGGTGGGCAATTCCTGCATCCGCGCGTCCGTAGAGTTCATCGGCCGCGCGAAGCAGTCGCGCCACGACTGTCGCAATCCCCCCGCAAAACCGCGGGTTCGCAAGCCACGCATCTGGATCGAGACCGGCTTCCCTCAGCCATTCGCGAGGCAGATAGATGCGGCCCACGGCGGCGTCCTCGCCGACGTCTCGCGCGATGTTGGTCAACTGCATCGCCACGCCGAGGTCGCAGGCTCGGGCGACCATCTCTGTGGAACGCGCGTCCATAAGTGTCGACATGACGGCGCCTACGGATCCAGCGACGCGCGCCGCATAGTCGAACAGATCGGAAATTGTCTCATAAGTCCGCCCCTGCACGTCCCACTCCAGGCCTTCGAGCAGCGCGTCCATGGCGGCCTTGGGAATGCGGAAATGCGCGACCGCGTCGGCAAGCGCGCGATCGACCGGATGCAATTCCGGTTCGCCCGCATGGATTCGGTCGAGCCGGACCCTTAGGCGGTCGAGAGCCGGCAGGCGCCCGCCCTCGACATCGACCGCATCGTCCGACAGGCGGCAAAACGCATAGACGGCATAAGCCGCCCGCCGCATCCTGGCCGGCAGAAAAATCGACGCGACAAAGAATGAGCGCGACCCGCGGCGGATCATTTCACGGCAGGCGGCATGATCCGCTGGGCTGGCGGAACACCTTTCAGGCCGCTCGAGCCGGGTCGGCGACCAGGCGGTCGAGCATTCGCGCGGAGGAAAGCACCCCAGGCATTCCGGCTCCTGGTTGCGTTCCGGCTCCGACAAGATAGAGATTTTTGACATATTCACTCCGATTGTTGGGTCGGAACCACGCGCTTTGGGTCAGTGTCGGGGCGAGGCTGAACGCGGCGCCGCGGTAGGCGCCATAGCGTTCCTCAAAATCCTGTGGGGTGTTCGTCAACGAAGTGACGATGTGCTTTTCAAAACCGGGCATGACGGTTTGGGAGAGGCGCTTCGCAATGGCTTGGCGATAAGGCTCCGCCCGCGCCTTCCAATCGACTCCCGCCTCCAGATTGGGCACCGGGGAAAGGACATAAAATCCATCGCATCCATCGGGGGCCAAAGATGGGTCGGTGGCCGTCGGGCGATGCAGATAGAGGCTCATATCGGCAGCAAGAATTTTGGCGTCGAAAATATCACCAAGCAGCCCCTGATATCTCGGCCCAAGTATGATTGTATGATGGTGAATATCGTCAAATTTCTTATTAACGCCAAAATACCAGACAAACAAACCCATTGAGTATTTGGCCCGCTTTATCTTATCCGCATTCCATTTTTTTTGCGTTTCCGCTGGCAGTAGGCGGTCATGCGTCACAGCGACGTCCGCGTTGGAAACAACGATGTCTGCTGAGATGCTTTCTCCCGTACCCAATTGAACGCCGCAGGCTGTCTGGTTCTCGACCAGAATTCGGGCGACGGAGGCGCGATACCTCAGGTTTCCACCCTGTCCCTCGATCAAGCCGACAAGTCCTCGCACCAATCCGCCCGTGCCGCCCATGCAATAATGTACGCCCCAACGCCTCTCGAGATAGGCGATCAGACAATAGATGGCGGTGGTATCAAATGGGTTCCCGCCAACGAAAAGCGGGTGAAAGCTCAGCGCAACCCGCAGTTTGGGGTTGCGCACATATTGCGAAACCAGGCCGTGGACGCTGCGGCGCGCGCCTAGCCCAACCAACGCCGGCCCCTGCCGCGCCATGTCGGCAAGTGACATAAACGGAACATGTCCGAGGGTCTCGAACGCGAGCTCGCATATTGCTTTGCTACGGCTCATGAAGCGCTGATAGCCGACCAGATCGGCCGGCGAAATCCGGGCGATCTCGGCCAGCATTCGGTCGGGATCAGCGTGGCAATCAATCGTCTCACCGTCATCGAACAGTAGTCTGTAGAAGGGATCAAGGGGCGTTAGCGTGACGTCTTGCGCCATGTCCCGACCGCACAGGCGCCAAAGCTCTTCGAACAGGTGCGGCACGGTAACGATCGTTGGTCCGGCGTCGAATACAAAACCGTCCTGACGATAGACGGACGCCCGCCCACCCGGCCCATCGAGTTGTTCGAGGACCGTTACCCGAAATCCGCGAGCGCCAAGCCGCACAGCCGCCGCCAAGCCGCCAAATCCGCTGCCGATGACAATTGCGTGCGGGCGGCGATCCGTCCGGGGCGCGTCCGCCCGCCGCAATTGGTCGAGTGTCAACATTCCCTGACACTAAGCCCACTGCGAGTTTCAACACAAGCGCTTGCACGAGTGGCGATCAAGGCTCGAATCCGGCCTTGAGAACGACATCGGCCACTGCTTCGGGCGACTCTTCGTGGGCCAAATGGCCCAGGTCCTTCAAAAAAATTAATTCCGAACCCGGCGCCACGCGCGCGACGTCGCGCGCCACCGACGGCGGCACCGCCCGATCGCCCCCTGTCGCCATGAGGGTCAGGGGTGGATCGAGGCGCGGTAACTCACTGACCAACGGTTGCAGATTCCATTGGGACATCATGCCCAGCGCGCCTTCGATATGTCCGCTGGTCCGAAGGAGGCGGCCATAGAGGTCCAAACCGCGAGCATCGATATGCGACCCGGTGCTTTCTATCAGACGGGCGACGGCGCCAGGACGGGCCGCCCGCCACGCGAAGAACTCGACCGCGAGGGAGTTGAGGAACAGCAGCCTGGCCAAGGCCGGAAATATATGCCCGGCAGCTCCGGGAAACGGATGCAAGGCGCCATTGATGCTGACCACCCCGCCGACCTTGTGGTCGAGCCGCATGCGCACCGCGATCGCCGCCCCGGCGGAATGTCCGACAGCGAGCGCCGGCCGGACGTCGAGCACCGAAAGCAGCGCGTAAAGTCCGCGAACCATTCCGGGGAGCGACAACCCATCTCCGCCGGGCGTATCGGTGAAACCATGGCCGGGGAGATCCGGGGCGAAGACGGTAAAATCTCTTGCCAAGGCGGGGGCCAGGTCACGCCAAGAATGGGTTGCCGCACCCGCCCCGTGAAGCAGGAGCAGGGCTGGACCCTGGCCTAGAACCTGGACGTGCCAGCGGATGCCGCCCGCGACGCAAAATCGACTCGACCGCCGATTTGGCCAATCTCTGCCTTCCCGATTCCAATCAGGCTTGACGGACATCGACGTCATCGCATCGGGATGAGGGAAGCGCGCGCGCCACCGTCGGCCTCAGGCCTGCCGCACTCGATGTGCGTCCACGACGTTGAGAACCGACTGGGCGTCAAGATATGGGAGCGGTGCGTAAACCGCGCCCATCGCCAGCGCGAAACGGTCGCCATCCGACCGCGGGCGGGATGAGGTGTCCACGAATACGGCGGCGATTCCAGATTGTCGCAGCTGCTCGCACGCCAGGGTCGCATCGTGCTCAGCCGCCGCGCGACCGCCGCGACCGTTCAAATCGACGTTCGCCTGACCATCAGAAAGGAATACAATCATCGGCGTCTGATCGCGAGCGCTTTCGTAAAGCGCCATGCGCATCGCCGCTGTGATGCCGGCGGCCAGCGGCGTGCCACCGCCCCCAGGCAGATCGGAAAGTTGCTTCTTCGCGCGTGTCAGCGAACGCGTCGGTGGCAACAGCACTTCGGCCTCGGTCCCACGAAATGCGATCAGCGCGACTCGCGCGCGCGAAACGTAGGCCTTGGCCAACAACAACTCGACCGCGCCTTTGGCCTCGGCCAATCGCTGAAACGCCGTCGAACCAGAAGCGTCTACCGCGAAGATGGTGGTCGCCTGCTTGCGCTGGCCGAAGCGCCGGACATGCAGATCCTCACGTCGGATCAGAAGTCTCGCCGACCGCGCCTCGCCACGACGTAGTTTCTGCCAGGGCGCGGCAGCCCGAAGCGTGTCGATCAGGCTGAGGCGCGCGTGCGGACCGGGCAAGCCGGCCCAAGTTCCCAGTGGTCGGCCCCCACGCGCCGATTTCGCCAGCGCTCCGTTGCCTCGTCGGCCAGGTCCGCCAGCCTTGGCCCGCGCATTGAAACGAATTTGCGCCAGCAGATCCTCCGGCAACGCAGCCTTGATTGCCTCTATGACCATCTCGGTGTCGTGCAAAGGCGCTGCGACCTGTTCGGTCGCCCCGGCCTCATCTTTGTTGTCAGGCGACGGCTGGCTGCCCGACAGGTCGGTATCGTCCTCGCGGGCGGTCGAGGCATCTTCGGGAAGCTGCGTTGCTCGTGGAACCAGGACAAGGCGCGCGGCGAGAGCGGCGTCGTGTGGCTCGATTCCACGGCGTCCGTTCAGAGCGGCGATCGCCCTGGCTGCGCGTAGCGCCAGAATCGGCGCGCGAACGCCTTGGACGCCGAGCGAGGAGGCAGTGGCGCACAAGGCCTCGACAATCGCCGCATCCGTCGTTTCGAACCGCGCGAGCAGACTTCGCGCCCGCGCCACGCCGGCCGCGTCGAAGTCCGGTTGAAAAATCCATCGACCATCCGCGGCGGCTAAATCAATGTTGAACGCGAGCCGATCGAGCAGCGCGGGAGGCGTTCGTTCCTCCGGCGTCAGCCCCTCGTCCAGCGCCACGATGCCAAGTCTCGCCGGCCATCGCGAGGCGAAACCATCCCTCTCAAGGCATATCTCGTGGTCGTCAACGACCGTGGCGAGCCGGGCAGCCTGGCCCGCATCCAGGCGTTCAGCGAGCGGAACGATCAGGACGCCGCCATCGCATGCCGCGAGCAGGCCTCGCATGACGACGGCCTTGCCGGCGGCGAGGGTGGCGGCGAGATCCAGGCCGCCGAGCAACCGGTCGTCACCAATATGGCACGGAAGCCGCCTGATCGGCGCGCCGGTCTCGAAGAAGGACGCAGTCATCGAAAGCCAGCCGTCCCGGACGGGCCCGGGTGGTCCGCGTATCACCACGCCCCCCAGTCCTGGCGGGTCGACGGCGAAAAGGGTCGCGGCCAAAGTGGCGTCAGCCAATGAGGATGGCCCGAGCGGGTCCGGAATCATCCGCCGAACAGTTCATCCATGGCCCGCGCGATGCGGGCGGACGAGCCGGTCTGATCGAGGGGATTTCGACGCAAACGGTGGCGCAACGCCATCGGAGCCACGGCCTTCACGTGGCTCGCCGAGACGGTTGTTTCGGCGAGCAGCGCGGCCAGGGCCCTGGCCGCGCGCAAGATCGTCAGTTCTCCGCGCAGGCCGTCCGCGCCAACCGCGACGCACAGGCGCGAACCCAGTTCGAGGACTTCGTCGTCCACGGCAATCGACCTCAATGTGGCCCGGGCTTTCGATATCTGCTTGCGCACCCGGCCGTCTGCCCGAGCCCAGGTCGCGGCGAAATCCTTCGGATCGCAATCGAAGGCGTCGCGCCGTTTCACCACCGAGATGCGGTCGGCGATCAGCTCGGGTGTTTTCACCTCCACCGACAGGCCGAAGCGATCGAGCAACTGCGGTCGAAGCTCACCTTCCTCGGGGTTGCCACTTCCGACCAGAACAAAGCGTGCCGGGTGGCGAACGCTGAGACCTTCTCTCTCGACGACGTTTTCGCCCGATGCTGCGACATCTAGCAGGAGGTCGACGAGGTGATCTTCGAGCAGATTGATTTCGTCGATGTACAGGAACCCGCGATGCGCACGTGCGAGCAGACCAGGCTCGAAATGCTTTTCCCCCAGGGTCAACGCCCGCTCCAGGTCGAGCGCTCCCACCACGCGATCCTCGGTCGCGCCAAGCGGTAGATCGACGACCGGCGTGGGGATCATTTCCGTCTTCGGGGCGCCGCCGGCCTTGCGGCCATCGCAGTCCCCGGCGCAGGGTTGGAGGTCTTTCGGATTACAATGGAATGCACACCCTTTCACCGAACAGATCGGGGGCAGCAAAGCCGCCAGCGCCCGCACCGCCGTCGATTTCCCGGTGCCGCGATCACCGAATACCATGACGCCGCCGACGCTCTGATCGGTGGCCGCGATCAGCAACGCGAGTTTCATCTCATCCTGTCCGACGATCGCTGAAAAAGGGTAGGCGACAGCCATGACGGAAACGCGATCCCCCAACGATCAGAACTCTTGACGTTAAGCTAGCCTAACACGCTAATGTCGAATAGTCCCTATCAAGCAAGGCGGCCATGGGTGACGGCGACCTGATGGGGCGGGCGCGCCATCGTCAGCCAGCGCGGGTGAAACGGGACAATGTCCAGCTTGGCGACGGCCAGCGACGCTTGAGAGGTCGACGTCCAGATGACCCCTGACTCGCTGACCTGGCGATATCATGGCGACCGCGACCGTCTGATGGCGGAAGCCCACGCACGACCATCTATTCCTGCTAGAGCGCCGCTACTCGCCGCGAGGATCGCCACCATTTCCGGAGAAGGCAAAGCTTCGGTGGATCGCGCGCACATGGCGGCGCTATGCCGCAAGCTCGGGGCCGCAGAGCCGGGCCCAGGGGCGCGTTGGTGCATGCTGGACGCGGGGCCCTGGCGTTTGCGGTGGGAGCGCCACACCGAAGTGTCCACCTGGACCGTGCAACGCGCCAACCTGGATGGCGACACCGCCCGGTTCAATGACACCGCACTGGATCTCATGCCGCAAGACTGGCTGGCGACCCTCCCCGGCGAGGTCCTGGCCGCGGCGCATGTCGCGCTCATCGGTTCCCAGCCCGCAGCCATGATCTTTGCTGAGGAGGACTTGATAGCGTCCGAAGTCGGCGGCGGAAATATGCAGGTATTCACCGACTTCCGCCCTGGACCCGATGGTTTTACGCGCTTCATCGTCATCCAGAACGCCGGGGGCGCGGTCCTGGCTGGGCGATTGCTTCAGCAGCTGTTTGAAATCGAGACCTATCGCCTGCTGGCCTTGCTGGCTTTTCCCCAGGCGCTGGCGACCGCGGAGCCGATAGCGCGACTGGAATCCGAGGCTGGGGCGGCCGCGATCCAGGTGGCCGAAGCAGGCGACGTCGAAGCCGATCGAAGACTGTTGACCCGGCTGGCCGCATTGGCCGGTCAAGCCGAAGCTCTGGCGGGCGCGACCAGCTTCCGTTTCTCGGCCGCTCGGGCCTACCACGGATTGGTGCGGGAGCGAATCGCCCAACTGAACGAACGCTCGCTCGGTGGCCGCCCGACAATCGGCGAATTCATGGAGCGTCGGCTGGCGCCCGCGATGCGAACGTGTATCGCGACGGCGGACCGACAGAAGGACGTGATCGCCCGCATCGCCCGCACCACCCAGATGCTCAGCACGCGGGTAGACGTCGCGGCGGAGTCCATAAACCTGGATCTGCTCAGGTCCATGGACCGTCGCGCAAGGCTGCAGTTGCGATTGGAGGAAACCGTCGAAGGCCTCTCCGCGGCCGCGATTTCCTATTATGCGCTGGGCCTGATCAAGTTTGTCCTCGAGGCCGCGGCGGCGGTGATGCGGCGCAACTTCGATCCCACCGTGGCCACCGGCGTCGCGGCGCCCGCGGTGGTTTTCTTCGTCTGGTTGTTTCTTCGGCGAATCCGCCACAATATCATCCGCGGCGAATCCGTGGACGAGCACGTCGAGCCGAATGGTCGCCGACCGTGAGGGATCCCGCTGAACCAGGGGAAATCCTTTCGCGAGCGCAAGCGGACGTAAAGTATTATTGACGTTCGAGCGTCAGGACCACTGGACGCGCGGGCATTCATTGATAAACTGGCCGCTGGTGAGATCGGAGATGGAGATGGGAGTTCGCATGGCAACGACTAGAGTGAGCCTGTTGATCGGCGCAGCGTCAATTGCGGCCATCATACTGGCAGGATGTTCCAAGCAAAAGGAAAGCAGCGACACCGAAACCTCGTCCTCGGACACGTCGGCCAGCGCCCCGATGAACACGAGCGCGCCAAGCAATGTCGCGACGGCCTCCGCCAGCCCGTCCACGGAGACGGCGCCGCCGGCCGCGACCATGATAAAGCTCGATATCAAGGATGCGTCGGGCAATCAGGTTTCCGGCGATCCTGAAAGCGGCAAGGAAGTCTTCCAACAGTGCATGACGTGCCATTCCAAAGAACCAGGGGTCAATAAGGTCGGGCCGTCGCTCCATGGCATCATTGGGCGTCACTCCGGCATGATTCCAGGTTTCAACTATTCGACCGCAAATAAGACCTCCGGAAAGGTTTGGACCGAACAGGAATTATACGTCTATCTGGAGAACCCGCAAAAAGAGGTGCCGGGGACGTACATGACATACACCGGCGTGAAGGATCCGCAAAAAAGAGCCGATGTGATTGCTTATCTCCAAGAAAATACCAAGTGAGTTTGGCTGATTCTTGGTGAGACGTGCTGAACGATCGCCAGTCAAAGTGATTTACTTTGGCTGGCTTTCAAAAATGCTAATTTAAGCTTCAGCGCGTAGCGTCATTTTTTCCGAGTTGCGAGATCGGCGAGATGGAACGGCAGCGAAGCCGCTAACGAAGCGGCGATCCAGGGCCATGGAAGTCCGGCAATGGCGGCCTTGAGGGCCAGCATGAGGCAGCCGCCCGGCAACAGAGCCAGCCCAACAGACCCGATTGACGCGAGACTTCCTCGGCGCCTCCAAGCCAGGAAGATGAATTCGATGAGCATCACTCCAACGACGAGGTTCACGAACCCGTCAAGGAGGACATGATCGGGGCGAACCTGACAAGGAGTCACCGGAAAGGGTCTCCGTATGGGAAATTTGATCTCGCGACGTCATGGTTAGTTAGCGATGCGGTCGACACCCATCGCAACCAGAAAATCAGCCGTTGCTCAATGGAAGCGATCGTCCTTTTGAAACATGACGGCGCCATCGCATATCGCTACCAGCGGACCGACCATCCGTTGGCTCCCATCCAAGTCGAGGTAGCCTTCGCGCCGACATCCTATGATACACTCACGGAGCATTTCGTGTTGCGGCCAAGATTGTCGGGGATAGTCTTGGACTGGTGATTTGTCTCACGACGTCGAGAGGCCGAGGAGGTGACCCATGTCCTTGAAAAAGACCCGGATGTGGGCAATTGGATCGGCCCGCACCAATTCCTTGTTCATGTAGGCTTGCCACGTCAGGCGTTGCACGTCGGGGTCGGCGCACATCGCGACAAATCCTTCGCGCCGTTTGTCGCTTCGATACCAGAAATGCTGCATGATCCCGAGAATCTGAAATGTCATCCCATGCGATTTCATGAAGCGTTTCCGAGCCGCGCCAAGAGCTTTGGCATTGCCGGTTGCCAGGAACTCGTCGACTGCATCGGCGGCTTGCCGTCCGCAGACCATCGCGTAATAAATGCCTTCGCCGGAAGCGGGGGCGACCACGCCCGCCGCATCGCCGGCAAGCAAAACATCGCGACCGTTGTCCCACCGCTTCAGCGGCCGTAGCGGAATCGGCGCGCCTTCCGTCCGCATTGTGTCGCAGTCTTCCAGCGCCGCCGCCGCGCGTAGCGCCTTGACGGCGCCACGAAGCGAAAATCCCTTTATGGCGCTCCCGACGCCGACGCTGGCGGTCGCTCCGTGTGGAAAAATCCAGCCATAAAAATCCGGCGAAAGTCGGCCCTGGTAAAAGACATCGCACCGGTGCGCGTCAAACCCCGCGGCGCCCCCAGCGGGCGCGCGAATTATTTCGTGATAGGCGAACACACAGGGTGTTTTCTCCGCGCCGCGGATTGCTTGTTTGGCCAGAAGCGAGCGCGCGCCGTCCGCCCCGATGATCGCCCGGCCACGGATCCTCAGCAAGCCGTTGCCGTTGGTTTCGTTTGTTTTGTAACAAACGACGGAGACGCCGTCCTCATCACGCTCCAATCTTTCGAAAACGCCGGTCCTGCGCTCGACGCCCGCCGTCGCCGCGCGCCTACGCAACCATTCGTCGAACGTGTCGCGGTCGACCATGCCCACGTACCCACCCTCGATCGGCATATCGATTTCGCGCGATGACGGCGCGATCATCCGTGCCGATGTCGCGCGGGCGACCAACAAGGATTCCGGGATTTTGAAGTCTCGCATCAGGCGGGGCGGGATGGCGCCGCCGCATGGCTTGATCCGGCCAGCGCGGTCGATCAGGGCCACCGAACGCCCCTTATGCGCCAAGTCTTCCGCCGCCGTCGCGCCCGCCGGTCCGCCTCCCACCACGATGGCGTCGTAGGTCGGTTCAATCACCGATGTCATCCAGGAGCTCCACTTAGTTCCATGGGTTCGGTCGCGGCGTCACCGAGCTTAGCATGGGGCGTCGGTTCCGAGCGGAGCCCCGCCGCCAGAAGGGCCGCAACCGCAAACACCGCCGCTTCGACGCAAAAGACCGCGATGAAGGCCGGCGTCGCTTGATGAATCAGATCGCGCACCACGCCGACGCTCGTGGCCCCTAGAAAGCCACCGATGGCGAACGCGCCGGCCTGGGCTGCGCCCCAGACGCCCACTCGCACCCCTTCCCGCGATGCGTTTCCGTCACCGGCGAGGCCCATCATCGAGCTGATCGCCGAGACGGCGAATATTCCGTTGGCCAAGCCCAATGTTAAAACCATAGCCGACAACAGCCATGCCAGACCCGCGACGCCAGACAGCGCCAGACCCAGCAGGGCCGTCGCGGAGCCAATGCAACCCGTCACGGTCCACCGGCGCATCCACAATGATTTTCGATCCCCGAAGCGCGTACCAAAGGCCCCGACCAAAATCATTCCCACCAGGACGCCGGCATGTTGCAGGCCCGTCAGCTGAGCCGTCTGCCCAGGCGACATGTGGAATACCAGGCCGGCATAGGGCTCGAGGATCAACTCCTGTCCGCTGTATGCGAGCATTGACACGAAGACGAAGATCGTGAAGCCTCGCGCCGTTGGATCTGTTCTGATTTCCTCGATCACAGCCCGAAACGAAGCCGGCGGTTGATGGCGAGGCGATGCCGTTTCGCCCAATCCCGTTTCGCCCAATCCCGTTTCGCCCAGTGCAGAGGTCGCTCTATCCGCGCCCCAAACTGCGAACAATGTCGTGACGAAACCCAGTCCAGCAACCGTCGTCACGACCGTCGCGAGCCGTTGTGCTGAGAATGGCTGCAGAAATGCGCCCGACACCGACGCGCAAACGACAATGCCGATGATCATCATGATCCACGTGATCGATGCGGCGGCTGGGCGCCGGGCGGCGGCGACCCGCGTCGCCAGCAGCGCAAGGAGCGAGGTGCCGGCGGCCGCTACGCCGGCGCCGATCATTGAATAGGCAACCAGTGCGAGCAGGCACGCGAAAAGTGGATGGACACCCAACATCAAAGTTGCGTCGGTCGCGAGCAGCGCGCCGAGCGCCAGGACACCCATCCCGACGACGATCCAAGGCGATCGCCGGTGACCGACGTCGGAACCGTACCCCCAATGCGGCCGCGACAGTTGCACCATATAATGCCAGGCGATCAATGCGGCCGGAATGACCGCCGCGGCGCCCTCTTCGACAACCATGACTCGATTTAGCGTCAAGGTGGCGAGAGTTACGATTGCTCCGAGCGCACTTTGCACGAGACCCAGTCGAACGATCCCGATCCAACCCAACCCAACCGGCTTCATATCACCCCCTCAATGGCGTCCGAGGGCAAAACTGCTTACGAGCATGCCAAGTACGTAGAGCGTCGTTCCGGTGCCATTGTACCAGGGCGCCAACCCGGCGGGATCGCGAAGCAAGCGCGCCATGAGACCACACTGCAGTCCCAGGAGACCCACGACTGCCGCAGAATGGATTGGATGCCCCCAACTGAGCAGGAGCGTGGCCACCACGATCTGCGGCGCGGCCATGATTATGCAGGCCATCCAAGCCGCATTTTCTATGCCGAGATCAACAGGAACCGACCGAATACCCAAAGCCTGATCGCCGACCACTGCCTTGAAGTCATTCAGGATCATTATCCCGACCGCCCCTAGGCTATAGAGGCCCGCGATAGCGATGACCGGGCCGCCAGGCAGGCCGCCGCTCATGACCGCCGCCCCGGTGAACCACGACAGGCCTTCATAGCAAAGTGCGACAGCTATCGGGCCCCACCAGCCAGCCGCCTTCAGACGCAATGGCGGCGCGCTGTAGACCCAACTGAGCAACAACCCAAACGTAGCCGCCAGCAAGACCCAGTGCCCTAGCGCCGACGCCAGAGACAAGGATAGACCGGTCCAGGCGAGCGCCATCCACAGACCCCAGCGACCGGGTATTCTGCCCGATGGAATAGGGCGAGCCGGCTCATTTATCGCGTCCACATGACGATCGAACCAATCGTTGGTCGCCTGGCTTGTGGCGCAGACCGCTGGTCCGGCTAGAACAATGCCTCCAATCGCGGCAAGCCAATGACCCGAAAGGGCGCCGCCTGATGACGTAACGCCGCACATATAGGCCCACATCGGCGCGAACCAGGTGATTGGCTTGAGGAGTTCCACCACGGCCGAGGGCGTCGGAATGCGATTGGACCTCGCCCGCCCGCCGATGATGAAATCCGCGCCGCTCATATCGAGAAGGATAAAAGTGGCGCCGGGCGGTGTCAACCAACCTGGACAGTACAAAGTGTCAACCCGAGGGCTGGGTTCGACTGGCAGCCCCGCGCCGAGGCGCCGGTCCTGCGACCTGCGCACGGGATAGGGAAACGTCAGCTAAGCACAAACACTTGGACGCACTTAAATTTCACCGTCCGGCAAATTGCCCAAGCCAAATCGCCGCATCTTCGAGTACAGGCTTTGTCGACTCAATCCCAAGACCTCCGCTGCGGAGGCGCGGTTGTCGTTCGTCAGCTCCAGAGCTGCCTGGATTGCCAGATTTTCAATGAGATCGCTCGACTCCCGGACAAGCTCCTTCAGCTTTACCCGCCCGACCAGATCCGCCAGCTGCTCCACGGAGTGACGCTGGATCGACGTGGGTCGAGCACCGTCGCTTGACGCCAGATGGGTTACGCGAATTGCGAAGCCATATCTGGCTTCGCCGCCAGCATTAGAAGTAACACCAGAAATTTCTACTTCCTCTTGACTGCCATTGGCTACACGGATAATCGTACTATATCTATTAATTGCACCATGGCTGCGCAGATTGTCTAAAATCATGTCGCGATCGATGCCAATTCTACCTATAAAATTGCTTAGGTCCTGCCCAACAAGTTGTCCCTTCGTAGCAACCCGAAAAAGATCTAGACAAGCATTATTTACCACTAAAATTTTTAATGACCGGTCGGTAATTATAAATGATTCAGGAAAGACATCAATCAGAGGAGAGAGGTCGGGCGTGTTATCTAGCACGTGCCAGTCATGTTCGCCGGCAGGCGACAGACGAACGAGATAATACGTTGCTCGGAACTGCCTAAACAAGACAGCGTTTGCCGAAAATGATTTGCCATTCTTGATTAACTGAAACGTCGGACAGTTTCCTGGTGGAGAGGAGCGGCAAACGATCAGCAATGAAGACGCCTGATCCTGGCTTTCGCCGTCAAATACTCTGGAAAAATGCTCACCCACCAAGGCGTCCTTCCCGGAAACCAATAAAATTTCCGCGAGTGGATTGAGATCGACGATTTTTTTTGCGGTGACATCAACGATAAGCAAGCCCTCACCAGAGCTCTGAAAGATCGCATTATATCGTGATTCGACGTCTCGCAGCCGGGTGTAGTCGCGCTCCGTAGTGCGTTGCGATTCGATCAGTTTTTGTTGCAAAACTGCGTTAATCCTATCGTCACGTCCGATAGCGATCACCGTATCGTCACGCATGATACTGATAGCGATAAATTTTACGATCAACGAGTTGACGATCGGGGTAAATTGATTGACCTCGCGCCAGAGTGTGCGCCCATCCTGGCGGGCGTCTCGTAGCAATTCCTCGACCTTACGCCGGCTCTCCAGCGTGACGGTATCTGTCCATCGTTGGTCGAGCCAGGAGCCCACGCCATCGCGAGCCATCTCGTCACTGGTCAGGGCCATGTCGCAAATGACCCCGTCACGGTCGATGACCATCGCGACGTCGCCGCTTGCCGATATGACGGACTCGACAACGGAGGCGTCGATATTGCCCAGCTTGCCCCGTGAAAACACGCCTCCACGCAAGGCGCCCCGCATCAATGAAGTCTGCCGCTCGTCCATCGCAGATTACGTTCCCAGATGCGGGTCGGATCGACGTTGATCAGTGGCAGTGTCCCAATGCGGTATCCATGATAGTAAGAGCCTCGCCACCGCTCGAGGCTGCGGCGTCCGCGCCGACGGCGCCGACCAGGTGGGGATGCTCGGCAAACGGTTGCCCATTGACGATAACGAAAAGGTTTTCGTTGCGAGAAACGCGACGGAGCTCCCTGATCGTCCCCGAAAGTTTCTGATTTTCGAAGTCTCTCGTCACGCTCAGACACAACATGTCGAACCATTGGCAACGTACGGCGGCGTCGATGTCCGCAAGCGTGGCGCGCGTTTCCACCCATGTACGCCACCCTGCCCATCTGAACATTTCTTCTATGATATAGAATCCAAAAGTTTGTTGTTCGCCGGGTGCGGGAGTAAATATGGCCGACCTGCACTCGGGATCATTTTCACCATTGTAGCATGTCAAATTTTCCAGACCATGCACGAGTTGCTGTAACCTGCCCAGGCCGATGGTAACTTCCATATATGAGACGACGTCTTCACCCCACAGGTCGATCAGCATCTTCGCCGCCGGCGCCAGCAACTTTGCGTATATCTCGTCACCCGAAATTCCACGCTGGATCAACGGCCTGATGAAGGAACCGAGAAGTTCCGGGGTGCGCGAAAGTACGATGCGAATAAACGCCTCTCTGAGTCCCCTGTTGAGCGTGGCGTCTCCGGGGCGGCGGGTTTCGTTGGCCGCCAATGCGGCTGAAGAGCTGTGCGCGACGACAAGCCTCGGCAGAATCTCGCTGTCGAAGATTTCCGCCAACTCTTCCGGCGGCTCGCACGGGCGCGGGGATGTGATCAGATTGAAGATTGGCCACGGTCGGGAGGGCGGCTGAGGGCTTGCATAGGTGTCGGCAAGGCCGCCGCCAAATACTCCCTTCAAGGATAACTGGAAGCTACTCATTTGAACTCCCCAAACTGCGCGGAAATGTTTCTCCGGTGCGCCTCCGCAAACGCGCCTGATTGATCTTCACGAAGCATGCTTCGCGATTACCGACGACACCTTATCCGAAGGCCAGCGTCGCACGCGGCGACCGAACCGTCGGAAATCAACCATAATGGTTTTTTGGCCCTTGTTTAGGGGGTAGTTGGAAATTTCCATGAAGCCCGCCGCAGTGTCAAGGGAAGTAGACGTCCTACCGCCTTGACAGTCAGTTTTGGCGCTCCTAGGCTTCGTCGTGTCGCGGTCGCTCGCGAACGGAGCACAGCCATGAACGAGGCCTCGAGCACGCCGAAAATGGATGCGTCCACTCTGATCCGCGGCGAACAGGCTGGTGCGCGGAGTTCCGTCCTGACCTCGCACATGGGCCCTGCCTTGAAACTTGCGGCGCTGTTTGACGAGCTTCTGGATGCGGTGGCCCCGACGCCGTGGATCGGGCACGCCGGGGCTAGCAACGCTCAGCGCATCCATAGATTGATCCTGCCCTCGGAGGCTCGCGGCCCCAACGGCGGCGGCTCGCTCTACACCAGAGAAGAACGCGCGCGACGCGACGCCTCCCCGTGGACGGTTGTCCAGGCTGTATTGGCGCCTGTACAATTTTTCGCGTTTGCCATCAGCCTAATATTGATGATGCGTTACATCATTACCGGCGACGGCTACCAGGCGGCGACAATTTCAATTATAATCAAAACGATATTGCTTTACACGATTATGGTCACTGGCTCAATTTGGGAAAAGCATATCTTTGGAAAATGGCTGTTCGCGTCACCTTTCTTTTGGGAAGACGTGTTCAGTATACTCGTATTGTTGTTGCAAACCGCCTATTTGATTGGGCTCATTACGGGGTGGGCGACGGCAAGGCAGCAGATGTTCATCGCGATGGCCGCTTATGCGACCTACGTTATCAATGCAACTCAGTTCCTACTGAAATTGCGAGCGGCGCGTTTGGACGTGACACAGTCAAATAAGCCCGTCGACCGGCACAACCGGCAGATGGCTTGATGTCGCACGCTTTGCTGGCGCCGCTTGTCGAAAGGTCGGGTGGCGAACCCCCCGTCGGGGAAGTTTTGCGCCAGCGCGGTCAACGCGAGGTCTTCTGTGGCCTGACCGGTATCGTCTGGCTGCACCGCAAGATTCAGGACGCGTTTTTTCTGGTGGTGGGTTCGCGGACCTGCGCGCATCTGATCCAGTCGGCCGCCGGCGTCATGGTTTTTGCCGAACCCCGGTTCGCTACGGCCATCATGGAAGAACGCGATCTGGCCGGACTGGCGGACGCAAACGATGAACTGGACCGTATCGTCGACCAGCTGCTTGCGCGCAGACCGGACATCCGTCTGCTGTTCCTGGTCGGATCCTGTCCATCCGAAGTCATCAAACTCGATCTATCTCGGGCCGCGAGACGGCTTACGGAACGATATTCGCCCTGCCTCAGAGTCGTTAACTATTCTGGCAGCGGTATAGAGACGACGTTCACCCAGGGTGAGGATGCGTGTCTCGCGGCCCTGGTTCAGGAGACGGAGTCGACGCCGCCGGGCTGTGCTCCCTCTCTGATGGTGGTGGGCGCCCTGCCCGACATCGTCGAAGATCAGTTTCGAAGATTGTTTACCGAGCTCGGTGTGGGAAGCGTGGATTTCTTTCCGCCACGGCGGTCGGGTGACCTGTGCCGGATCGGCCCGGGAGTCCGTTTCCTGCTCGCGCAGCCGTTTCTCGGTGTGACAGCCCAGGCGATGACCGCCCGCGGCGCCGAGCGCCTTTCGGCTCCGTTTCCGTTCGGTGCGGAAGGTACGACCGCCTGGCTGAGGGCCGCGGCGGATGCTTGGAACATCGCTCAGGACCATTTCCACCGGGTCGTCGCGCCGGGTCGGGAAAGGGCGGGGCGGGCTATCGATCGCTACAAGGGGCTTTTGAACGGCAAGACGATTTTCCTGTTCCCCGACTTTCAGCTCGAACCGTCGATGGCCCGATTCCTGGCGACCGAACTCGGCATGACGCCTCTCGAGGTCGGCACGCCGTATCTGAATCGGGACCTGGTTGGCCCGGAGCTGGAGGCGCTCCCGGGCATCTTGATCTCCGAGGGCCAGGATGTTGATCGGCAGTTGGACCGTTGCCGTGCCCTCAAGCCGGACCTGGTGGTTTGCGGCCTCGGGTTAGCCAACCCGCTGGAGGCGGAGGGGTTCACCACGAAATGGTCCATCGAGTTGGTGTTTACGCCGATCCATGGTTTCGATCAGGCTGGAGACCTGGCGGCTCTGTTCGCCCGTCCGCTCGCCCGCCGCGACAAGTTGCGGGTCTGACCGATGAAACTGTCGGTATGGACTTATGAAGGACCGCCCCACGTCGGGGCCATGCGGGTCGCCACCGCCATGAAGGACGTCCACTACGTGTTGCACGCGCCCCAGGGCGATACCTACGCGGACCTGCTCTTCACGATGATAGAACGGCGAGGCCGCCGCCCGCCGGTAACCTACACGACCTTTCAGGCCCGGGACCTGGGCACTGACACCGCGGAGCTCTTCCAGCGCGCCATGCGGGACGCCTATCAACGTTTCGCGCCGGCCGCGATGCTGGTCGGCGCCTCCTGCACCGCCGAGCTGATCCAGGACGATCCGGCGGGACTGGCAAGGGCCCTCGACCTTCCAGTTCCGGTAATCCCTCTCGATCTGCCCTCCTATCAGAAGAAAGAAAATTGGGGCGCTTCGGAAACGTTCTATCAAATGGTTCGTACCCTGGCGGTGGATAGCGCGGAAATCGCCCCGCCCCGTGATCGCCCCCGATGCAATATATTGGGGCCGACCGCTCTGGGTTTTCGCCACCGGGACGACTTGGTTGAGGTTTCGAGCCTGCTGGACAAGCTCGGGGTGGACATCAACGTCACGGCCCCGCTCGACGCGACCGTGGACGATCTTCGCCGCCTGCCGTTCGCGGATTTCAACATCGTCCTCTATCCGGAAATTGGCGAGGCTGCCGCGGCGTGGCTGCAACGCACTCATGGCCAGCCCGCGGTCAGGGTCATACCAATGGGTGTCGGCGGCACGCGCGACTTTGTCGACGCCATCGCGAAGTTTGCCGGTGTGGATCCGGCTCGCGCCGCGCCGCCAGCCACGGCGCGGCTGCCGTGGTGGTCGAAGTCGGTCGATTCCAACTATCTGACCGGCAAGCGCGTGTTCATCTTTGGCGACGCCACGCACGCGATCGCCGCGGCTCGGGTCGCGTCCGCGGAACTCGGCCTCGAAGTGGTTGGACTGGGCGCCTACAATCGCGAATTTGCACGGGAGGTCAGGGCGGCGGCGCAAATATATGGCATCGATGCACTGATTACAGACGACTATCTCGAAGTAGAAAAAGCCATCGCCGAGCTGCAACCTGAACTCGTCCTTGGAACTCAGATGGAACGTCACATTGCCAAGCGGCTGCGCATTGCTTGTGCAGTGATCTCCGCTCCGGCTCATGTCCAGGACTTTCCGGCGAGATACTCACCACAGTACGGTTATGAAGGCGCTAACGTTATTTTCGACACCTGGGTGCATCCTCTGGTCATGGGGCTGGAGGAACATTTGCTGGCGATGTTCCGCGACGACTTCGAATTCAACGACAACGCTGGTCCATCTCATCTACCGGCGGAGGGCGCCGCCGAGGTGGGATCACCTGCTTCCGCTCCGAAGGCGGCTTCCGAGATCCCGTGGACCCAGGAGGCGAATGCCGAGCTGACCAAGATTCCATTTTTCGTGCGCGGAAAGGCGCGCCGCAACACCGAGAAGTTTGCCGCCGCCCGTGGGCTTTCCCTCATTCAGATAGAGACTCTCTATGAAGCCCGCAGCCATTTCGCCCGCTAGAGAACCGCAGGCTTGCCGCGTGCCCGTCAACGTGGTGGTCGTAACTCTCGACAGGCATCTGGCGGGCGTGGCCGCGCGTGCGGCCGAAGACCTTCGACGCACTATTCCCGACCTTAGACTTTCGCTGCACGCGGCCACCGACTGGGCGGCGGATCCGGGCGCATTGTCGCGCTGCCTTGCCGAAATCGCCCAAGGCGATGTGATCATTGCGACCATGCTGTTCATGGAGGATCACGTGCGCGCGGTCCTACCGGCCTTGGAGCGCCGCCGCGAACACTGCGACGCGATCGTCGGCGCGATGTCGGCGGGCGAAATCGTGCGGCTGACGAAACTCGGGCCGTTTCGAATGAGCGGCTCCGACAAGGGACTTCTGGCTGCAATCAAGAAACTGCGCGGCGCCAAATCGAAGACCTCTGGGGCCGGTCAGATGGCTGTCCTTCGGCAATTGCCGAAAATCCTGCGTTTCATTCCGGGGGCCGCGCAAGATCTTCGGGCCTATTTCCTGACCATGCAGTATTGGCTGGCCGGATCGCAGGAAAATTTCGCGTCGATGGTGCGTTTCCTGGTCGGCCGGTATGCTGATGGTCCCCGACGAGCACTCAGGGGTAATCTTGAAGCGCCGGCGCCGCGCGAATATCCGGACGTTGGCCTCTATCATCCGCGCGCCTCCGCGCGAATTGTCGCGTCGGCGGACAGCCTGCCCCCGGATATTTTACCTTGCACCGGTGTCGTCGGTTTGTTGGTGTTGCGCTCCTATGTGCTGGCGGACGACGCCGGTCACTATGACGGTGTCATCAATGCCTTGGAGGCGCGTGGCTTGCGCGTGTTGCCCGCTTTCGCCGGGGGACTCGACGGGCGGCCGGCGATTGAACGCTACTTCATGAAGGACGGCCGGCCGATCGTTGACGCCGTGGTGTCGCTGACCGGCTTTTCGCTGGTGGGCGGCCCCGCCTACAACGATGCCCGGGCTTCCGAGGCGATCCTGGGTCGACTGAACGTACCCTACGTTTCAGCGCAGCCACTGGAATTTCAGAGCCTCGAGACGTGGGGCGCCTCCAGCGGTGGACTGTCGGCCGTCGAGTTCGACCATCATGGTGGCAATTCCGGAACTCGACGGCGCCATCGCGCCGATGGTCTTTGGCGGTCGTTCGGACGGAGCGGGCGAGGCTTGCCAGGGATGCGGGCGCCGTTGCCGTTTCCCGGCCGCCGCCGACGGGCACAGGATGGTCGCCTGTCCCGAACGCGCCGAGGCTCTGGCGGCCCGCGTCGCGCGAATGGTGGCTTTACGCAAGACGGCGCGTTTTGATCGCAAGCTTGCGATCGTGCTGTTCAACTTCCCCCCCAACTCCGGCGCCGTGGGGTCGGCAGCCTACCTTTCGGTGTTCGCCTCGCTCCACAACACGCTCGTCGCGCTGCGCGACGGCGGCTATGAGGTTGATGTTCCGTCGACCGCCGACGAGCTGCGGCCGCGTCTGACGGAGGGCAATTCGGCGCGGTTTGGAACCGACGCCAATGTCCATCAGCGCATACCTGTTGGACGACCATCTGCGCCGCGAACGTCACCTAGCGCAGATCGAAGGCCAATGGGGACCCGCGCCGGGCAAGACCCTCAGCGACGGAAACTCGATCTTTGTACTGGGCGCGCAATTCGGAAACGTCTTCGTGGGCCTGCAACCAGGTTTTGGTTACGAGGGCGATCCGATGCGGTTGCTCTTCGAACGCAGGTTTGCCCCGACCCACGCTTTTTCCGCATTCTACCGTTATCTGCGCGAGGACTTCGCGCGCACGCCGTCTTGCATTTCGGCACTCATGGGGCCTTGGAGTTCATGCCCGGAAAGCAGGTCGGGCTGACCGGCGACTGCTGGCCCGAACGGCTGATCGGCGATTTGCCCAACTTCTACCTGTATGCCGCGAACAATCCCTCGGAAGGCGCGCTGGCCAAGCGCCGTTCCGGCGCGACCTTGATAAGTTATCTGACGCCGCCGATCGACCCAGGCCGGGCTTGTACAAAGGCCTCATCGACCTGAAGGCGTCCTTCATGCGCTGGCGGGCGTATGGCGCCGAGGCGCCGGGCGAGCGCGCCGCCATCGAAGACTCTGATTTGCGAACAGGCGGACGCCCTCGAACTGTCTGCAGCGAAAGCCGCCGAGGGCGCGCCGGGCGCCATCGCCGCCATCGCCGAGCAGGTGCACGAACTCGAACAGACCCTGATTCCGGAGGGACTGCATACGATCGGCGAACCGATCTCGCCGAGAGGCCCGCGTCGAGCTGCTGGCCGCGATGGCCGAAGCGCGGGGCGGCCCCGGCCGGCCCGTGAAGCGATCGCCGCCCTCGTCGACGGCGTCTGCGCCGGAAGCCGCCATCGCCCTCGAGCGGATTGAAGTCCAATCGGCGAACCTCGCCTTGATGGCGGACTCGCCCAGGCCAACCGTCTTCTCGCCCGCGACCACGAACTCGAGGCCATTGTCCGCGCCCTTGATGGCGACTACGTGCGTCCGGCGCCGGGCGGCGACCTGCTGCGGACGCCCGAGGTCCTGCCGACGGGCCGCAACATGCACGGCTTCGATCCCTTCCTGATTCCGAGCGCGATCGCCATGCGTGACGGCGCGCGTCAGGCGCAGATCATTCTGGACCGCCATCATCCACGATATGGGCTGCCTGCCGGAATCGATCGCGCATCGTGCTTTGGGGATCCGACAATCTGAAGAGCGAAGGCGTGCCGATTGCCCAGGCCTTGACGCTCATGGGCGCGCGCCCCCGCTTCGACAGCTACGGCCGGCTATGCGGCGCGCGAACTGATCCCGCTCGAGGAACTGGGTCGCCCCAGGGTCGACGTGCTGATGACCCTTTCAGGGATCTTTCGGGATCTGCTGGCCTTGCAGGCGCGAATGCTTGCCGAGGCCGCCTTTCTCGCCGCGAGCGCCGACGAGCCGCTGCACATGAATTTTGTTCGCAAGCATTCGTTGACTATCAGCGCGAACATGGCGGCGATCTGGAGACCGCGGCGTTGCGGGTATTCTCCAATGCCGACGGCGCCTACGGCGCGAACGTCAACCAACCTGATCGACGCGGGTTGTTGGACGGACGAGGACGAACTGGCTGACGCATACCAGGCGCGCAAGTGTTTCGCCTACGGCCGACACGGCGCGCCGGTTCGCCAATCGTCGATGCTCGAGGACCTCTTGAAGCGTGTCGACATGGCTTACCAGAACGTCGAATCGGTCGAGCTGGGCGTGACGACGATCGACCACTACGTCGACACCCTGGGCGGGATCAGTCGCGCCGTCCGCCGGGCCCGGGGCGTCGAGACCCCTGTCTATATCGGCGATCAGACATCTGGCGACGCCAAGGTTCGGAGCCTGTCCGAGCAGGTGGCCCTCGAAACCCACACGCGGATGCTCAATCCGCGTTGGTACGAAGGCCTGTTGAATCACGGCTATGAGGGCGTGCGCCAGATCGAAGCGCAGGTGACCAACACCATGGGCTGGTCGGCGACGACCGGCCAGGTCGCTCCCTGGATCTACCAGCGGATCAGCGAAACCTATCTGCTTGACCAGGCCATGCGCGACCGCCTGGCCACTCTCAATCCCGTAGCTTCCGTACGCATGGCGCGTCGACTGCTGGAAGCCTGCGATCGGAAGCTCTGGACACCGGACGACGCGACCCTGCTGGCGTTGCAGCACGCCAGCGACGAACTTGAGGACCGCCTCGAAGGCGTTCCTCACGCAGCCTGACGCACGAGGAGAATATGAAATGACCGTGCTCGACATGCCCCGCGCGCCGCACAGGCGCCCCGACGGCGAAGGCAGTGTTCAGGTGCAGATGGACCCACGTCTGCGGATCGACAAGGCGAAGGTGTTTGCCGTCTACGGGAAGGGGGGGATTGGCAAGAGCACGACGTCGTCGAATCTGTCGGCCGCTTTTTCGAAACTAGGCAAACGGGTTCTGCAGATCGGTTGCGATCCTAAACATGATTCAACATTCACCCTGACAAAGAAACTCGCGCCTACGGTCATCGACATACTGGAGACCGTTGATTTCCACACAGAGGAACTGCGTCCGGAGGACTATTGTTTTCCCGGCTACAACGGAGTGATGTGCATCGAGGCGGGTGGCCCGCCGGCCGGGACCGGGTGTGGCGGCTATGTCGTTGGGCAGACCGTGAAGCTTCTCAAGGAGCATCATCTTCTCGAAGACACGGACGTCGTCATTTTCGACGTTCTGGGCGACGTTGTCTGCGGGGGGTTCGCGGCGCCGTTGCAGCATGCCGAGCGGGCGCTGGTCGTCGCCTCCAACGATTTCGATTCGATCTTCGCAATGAACCGAATCGTCGCGGCCATCCGGGCCAAGTCGAAGAACTACGAAGTCCGACTGGGCGGGGTGATCGCCAACCGCAGCCGGGAAACCGATCAGATCGATCGCTTCAACGAGGCCGTCGGCCTGGGGCGTGTCGCGCACTTTCCCGACCTGGACGTGATCCGGCGCAGCCGACTGAAGAAATCCACGCTCTTCGAAATGGAGTCGTCACCGGAGTTGGACGCGGTTTTGAACGAATACATGCGGCTGGCCGCAAGTCTTTGGGCCGGCTCGCAGTCGTACGATGCGATGCCGATGAAGGACCGGGACGTGTTCGATTTTCTGGGGTTCGAATGATGAGCGCCGCCACCTACGCCGAACGCCGCGGCCGGCTGCAGACCTACTTCGACTCAGACGGCGGTCGAGGCGTGGGCGCAGCTGACCTCGACGGCCCCGGTGAGCCGAATTCGCCAGACGGTGCGCGCGGGCCGGGACAAAATGCGCGAGCTGCTGCTGTCCTGGCTGCCCATGACATGTGCGGACCAGGCGCTTTTGGACGCCGGCTGCGGCACCGGGGCGTTGTCTGTGATCGCGGCCCATCGCGGCGCGCGCGTGACCGCGGTCGATATCGCCGAGAATCTGGTGAAGCTGGCGCGCGAGCGCGCGCCTCGCGATCTGGCGCCGAGGCGCGATCGAATTTCGCTCTGGGCGACATGTTGGACCCGGCGCTCGGCCAGTTCGACCACATCGTGGCGATGGACTCGCTGATCCACTATCCCACGACGCGATATCGTCGCCGTTCTGGAGGCGCTGGCCAGGCGCACCAGGCGGTCGATCGTGTTCACCTTCGCGCCTCGCACGCCCGCCCTGTCTCTGATGCATGCCGCCGGGCGGCTGTTTCCGCGCGCCGACCGTGCGCCGGCGATCGAGCCGGTCATGGAGGCCAGATTGCGGCGCCTCATCGAGGCGAACGCCGCGCTCGCGGACTGGCGGATCGGCCGAACGCGCAGAATTCGCGAGCGGGTTCTACACCTCGCAGGCCATGGAGCTCCTAAGGCGGTGACCGACGTCACTTCAATCCCCCGATGGTCATGGCGCAATCTTGGTCCGAGCATGCTGCCGTTCGCCGACGCGGCGACCAAGGAATTGCCGCTTGGCCGCCTGCTGAGGTTATCCTTGTTTCAGGTTACGGTCGGAATGGCCGCGGTTTTGCTTATCGGCACACTCAATCGGGTCATGATCGTCGAGTTGGCCCTGCCGGCGTGGCTGGTGGCGCCCGATGATTTCGTTACCTCTCGTATTCGCGCCGTTTCGGATGGTGGTCGGCTATCGCTCCGACACCCATCGATCGGTGCTGGGCTGGCGGCGGGTACCGTACATCTGGTTCGGCACTCTGATGCAGTTCGGCGGACTGGCCATAATGCCGTTCGCACTGATCCTGCTTTCCGGCGATTCCCACGGTCCGCCGATCATCGGGCAGGCGAGCGCCGCCCTGGCTTTCCTGGTCGCCGGCGCCGGCCTGCATATGACCCAGACGGCGGGGCTGGCGCTGGCCACGGATCTCGCGCCTGCCCGCGCTGGCCCGAAGGTGGTGGCCCTTTGTGCTTCATGCTTCTGGTCGGCACGGTGGTCGTCCGCGCGGCGGTTTCGGCGCGCTGCTGAAACCGTTCAGCGAACTTCGGCTGATCCAGGTCATTCAGGGCGCGGCGGCCGCGACGATGTGTGCTGAACGGGTTCGCGCTCTGGAAACAGGAGCCGCGCAATCGCAACCTGATCGCCGAGGCCCAGCGACCGCCGTTCAGCCAGTCGCTGGCGAGCCTACATGCGGATCGGCCGCGCCGGTCGCCGCCTGGTCGCGATCGGACTGGGCACCGTCGCGTTCAGCATGCAGGACGTGCTTGCTCGAGCCTTATGGCGGCAAGGTGCTTCATCTGTCGGTCAGTGCGACGACGATGCTCACGGCGCTCCTTGCGGTCGGCGGCGCGGCGGGTCTGGGGTTGGCGGCGCGAGCCCTCAATCGCGGCGCTGATCCCTATCGTGTTGCCGCCTATGGGGCGTGGTTGGCCTGGCGGCCTTTACATCGGTGATCTTCGCTGCGCCGGTGGGGTCTCCCGCATGTTCGCGGGCGGGGTGACGCTGGTCGGGTTCGGCGCCGGCCTGTTCGCGCATGGCACATTGACGGCGTCGATGAACATGGCCCAGGGCGAGCCGGGCTGGCCCTGGGGGCCTGGGGCGCCGTGCAGGCCTCGTCGGCGGGCATGGCCATAGCCGCCGGCGGCCTGCTCAGCGATTCGTATCGGGCATGGCGCGGTCGGGCGTGTTGGGGCCGGCGGTCAACGGACCGGCAACGGGCTACACGGCGGTCTACCTGATCGAACTATTGCTGATGTTTCTCACCTTGATGACCATCGGCCCGCTCGTCCGTCGGGCTGATCCCGCAAAACCGGTCATCGGATCTCACCTCACTGGCGAGGGCGCCCTGATGAACACCTCAACCACGGAGGATGCCATGCACAATATGACTTTTTACGGCAAACTTGATATACAGAAATGATATTGAGCAGCGTTCGTAATCTTCTTCCTTGGCCTGGTGCTATATCTGCGACGGGAGGATCGCCGCGAAGGTTACCCGCTGGAAGACGATGTGACGGGGCGACTCGAGTCGCCGGGGGGCTGCTGTTCATCGCCGCGCCCAAGACGTTCATCCTGCCCCACCATGACGGGGCTCGTTGAGAAGCCGAACAGCCTGCGCGACATCCCAGGACGTGGCGGGCGGGCGTTCCTCGCGCGTACCTGGGAACGCCGTTGGAGCCGATCGGGCGATCCCATGTCGCGGGCATCGGCCCCGGCGCCTACGCCCAGCGCGCCCATAAGCCGGACTGTGATGTTTCACGGGGCCGCCGAAGATCGTGCCCTTGCGGATTGCCGGAGATTTTCCATCGACGAGGCCGATATGACCCGCGCGGCATGACGGTGATCGGCGCCGACGGCGAGGAGGCGGGGTTCGTCACCGATATCTGGGTCGATCGAGCCGAGATTCCTCATCCGCTATCTCGAAGTGGCCCTCGAATCCTCGCGGCGGGTGCTGATACCTATGACGATGGCGGTCGTCGATCGCCGCACGCAGAATCGTGCGAGTACAAGCGATCCTCGGTCAACAGTTCGCCAGCGCACCGACCCTCGAAGATCCCGACCAGATCACCATGTACGAAGAAGAACGGGTTTGCGCATACTACGGCGCCGGCCTGTTTTACGCCACTGCCGGCGCGGTCGGAGCCGTACCTATGAGCGAACACGACTTCGAACCTATACGCGGGTTGCCGGGCAAATTGCCCGAAGGCGAGGCTATACTGTGGCAGGGGGCTCCCCATTGGTTTCGCTTGCCGAGCAGGCGTTTCATGTACGCCTCGTCGCCGCTTATTTCGCGGTGTTGATCGTCTGGCGATTGGCCGCCAGTGTCGGGCCATCGCTCTCGTTGCGCGCAGCTTCGGAGAGATCGCAAGCGATACCTTTGGACCGGTTTGGCGGCGGCGACTTCGGTCGCACCGATCGCCGTCGTTGGCGTGGTCCTGATTGGTTTCCTTGCGTGGCTGAACGCGAGAACCACGGTCTACACGATAACCAACCGTCGGGTCGTGCTCCGGTTTGGAGCCGCGGTGCCCAAGGCGATCAACATTCCATTCGTGGTCATCAAGACCGCCGACATCAAGCTATTGGCCGACGGCTCGGGCGACATAGCCCTGGCATTGAAGCCACCCAACAAGATCGCCTTTCTGCTACTTTGGCCACACGCCCGTCCGTGGCGGCTAAGCAACCCGCAATCCAACATTGCGGGGCATGCTCGGCGCCGAAGCCGTGGCGGCGATTCTGGCTGACGCCATGCGCGTGTCGGGTCGCCGTTGAGACGCCGCGGCATGGCCGGTCGGGCCGCGAACCCACGACCGTCACGGGACGGGCCTGTCCGAACACCGTTGCAGCCTGAACTGGAGCCGACTGTGAGCGCCATCGACAGAGAGCCGTTTCCCCGAGGCGCACTGGCGGCGGCGGCCGCGCTTGTCGTCGTGTCGCTCGCCGTGACGAGCGTCGTGCGCCTCACGGGCGCGGGACCGTCTGGCACGCCGGTTCCGTCATTTCCGCCCGCCCACTCGATAGATCTGCGGTTCGTCGACGAGCCCAATGGCTCGGTCAGGGTGCGTCACGGGCGGGACGATCACAGCGTCGCCATTCTGGCGCCGGGCACCAATGGCTTCGTTCGGGGAGTCATCAGGGGTCTGGCGCACGATCGCAAAACCCGTGGAATCGGCGCGACCCCTCCGTTTCGGCTGTCGCAATGGAGCGATGGCCGGCTGGTTCTGCTGGACACGGCGACGGGTCGCCTCATCGATCTCGACGCGTTCGGCGCTTCAAACAAGGCAGGCTTTTGTAACTGCTGCTGCCGAGGTCCGTCTCGTGAGCGGGATCACGATGCCATTTCTGTGCCGCGCTCGGCAATGGACGCGCCTGCACGATCGAGATCGAGCATCGCCAATGCAGCCTGCATGCCCATGTCGAGCTCGACGAGGAGGGGCCGCTCGAGCCAGGTGACCGGGTGTTTGTCGAAGGCCCGCCGATCCGAGTCGAGTTTGGTCAGCGGATCGTCTTGCGGCGGCCGGCCCGGTTGAGCGCGCCGGATGGTTGGAGCGGCAGTTGACACAAATCGCCGCCCGCTTTGCCTTGTACCAGCTTTATGAAGTCAGTTTCAGCGACGGGAGGTTGCCAGTTGACCGCGACGACATTGGCGGACGCCAGATTTCGACACGACACGGCTGCCCAGAAGCGACACTGATTCTCAGTCCACGCTTTTATACCACCGACTTCGCGGCCTCGACCGTATCGACATTACGGTGCGGTGCGAAGCGAGTGGGACGGCTTGTTGTCTGAGATGGCGAGCGACCCGAACAGAAATCATTTCAAGCGCACCGAGGCATTCGCGAACCTTTTCGAGCAGCTCGAGCCGAACCTGCGCCAGGAATTCGTCGACTTTTTGGTCAGTTCACTTACCGCCGAATTCTCCGGGTGTGTTCTCTACGCGGAAATAGTCAAAAGCGTTAACAATCCCGACGTCAAGGCTCTGTTCAAATACATGAGTCGTGACGAGGCGCGCCATGCCGGATTCATCAATGAGTCACTAAAAGATTTCTGGCATTGGCGTAGATCTCAGCTTCTTGACGAAGACTAAAAAGTACACTTTCTTTCAGCCAAAATTTATTTTCTATGCTGTATATCTTTCGGAAAAGATTGGTTACGCCAGATACATCACGATCTACCGGCAATTGGAAAGGCACCCAGAGCAACGAGATTTCATCCGATATTCAAATGGTTCAAGGAATGGTGCGCCGACGAATTTCGCCATGGAGAGGCGTTCGCGCTGTTGATTCGCGCCGATCCAAAATTGCGAGTCGGGCGTCAACAGACTATGGATCAAATTCTTTCTGCTTTCCGTATACGCGACGATGTATGTGCGAGATCACGCGCGCCCGGCGTTTCATGCTGCGCTGGGGCTGGATCCCACGGAATACGACTATGCCGTATTCCGCATTTGCTCCCAGATCTCCCGGCAGATATTTCCGCTGACCCTCGATATCGACGAGCCCCGCTTTTCGCGCCGGCCTGGATCGATTGGCCAATAACGGCCGCCACACACCGGGCAAAGGCCCGCGGCGGGCTGATCGGCCGGCTGACCAGGGTGGGGTTGGCGGTCCGCGGCGGCGGTCATGTTCATCGGGCTCTATCTGTTGCCGGCCGAACCAAATCGCCCACCCGCCAGCGTCCGGCTGGCTGCCGGTCTGGTAGGCCCCTAGCCGATGTTCCTGAACACGTCGCCGCCGCGGTCGTCTATATCATTTTCCTGTGGTGGTTCAGCACGGGCGCTGATCCTATGGCTCGATCGCCGGCCAAGGACCACCTACAAGTGGAGTCTGCTGGCCGCTACAGGCCTCGCGGCGGCTGCAATTTACGGCCTCACGGTCAGTGCATCCGATGCATCGCCATGGGGGGCGATCGTGTCGTTCACGTGCGCATTGGGTCTTTGGGGCTGGCATGAACTGAGTTTCCTGATGGGATTCGTCGCCGGCCCGCGCACTTCAGCTTGCCCCGAAGGCGTATCAGAGTGGCGACGCTTTCGATGTGCGACCGCTACGTTGGCATATCACGAAATAGGACTCGCCATTTGTGCAATTACCCTGTGCGTTCTCACGATTGGCAGCGCAAATCACGTAGGTTGCTGGACATTCGTCATACTATTGGTCAGCCGGCTTAGCGCAAAACTAAATCTATTCCTTGGTGTGCCAAACTTTACCGATGAGTTCTTTCCGGATCATCTGAGGTATCTGACGACCTACCTTCGCAAGGGCCCGCCCAACGGGCTTTTCGCCGTTTCGATTTCGTTCGGTGTTGCGTTCGCGTGGATTGAGGGTTCGCTGGCGCTGAGCCCCAACGCGACCTCGTTCGATACGGTCGGGTTCGCACTCCTGTTCGCTCTGACCACGCTGGCATTGGTCGAGCACGTGTTCATGGTCGTGCCGCTGCCCGACGCGGTGCTGTGGCGCTGGGCAGTCCCGAGTGCGGACAAACGTGGCGCGCCCCGATGAGCCGGGCCGCGTCCAAATCTCTGAGGATTCGTCGATAAACGCGCGGTGGGCCGACCGCCGGCCACCGCAAAAAAGAGGGAGTATACGCAATGGAATATGAGAATTTTTTCCGGAGCCAACTCGAGGGCCTGAGGACCGAGGGGCGTTACCGGATATTCGCCGACCTCGAGCGCAAGGCGGGTGCTTTTCCCAAGGCCTCCCGTCACCACGACAATCAGACAAGCGACGTGACCGTCTGGTGCTCGAACGACTATCTTGGCATGGGGCAAAATCGCCAGGTTCTCGCAGCCATGCACGAGGCGGTCGATCGCTGCGGCGCCGGCGCCGGCGGAACACGAAATATTTCCGGCACCAACCACTACCATGTCCTGTTGGAGCAGGAGCTCGCCGACTTGCACGGCAAGGAGGCCGCGCTGATTTTCACCTCCGGCTATGTCTCCAACTGGGCCAGTCTGGGTACGTTGGCGGGTCGCCTGCCTGATTGTGTCGTGTTCTCCGATGCGCTGAACCACGCCTCGATGATCGAGGGCATCCGTCACAGCGGCGCCGAACGGGTGATTTTTGCCCATAACGACGTGGACGATCTGGACAGGAAGCTGAGCCGTGTCGATCGATCCCGGCCTAAACTCATCGCCTTTGAATCCGTCTACTCGATGGATGGCGATATCGCGCCGATACGAGAGATTTGCGATGTCGCCGACCGTCATGGGGCAATGACCTATTTGGACGAGGTGCATGCGGTTGGGTTGTACGGCCCTCGCGGCGGGGGGATTGCCGAACGCGAGGGGCTCATGGATCGCATTACGGTCATCGAAGGCACCTTGGCCAAGGCGTTCGGCGTCATGGGCGGCTATGTAGCGGGCTCGACGGCGATGTGCGATTTCATCCGCAGTTTCGCCTCGGGGTTCATCTTCACCACCGCGCTGCCGCCCGCGGTCGCCGCCGGCGCCCTGACCAGCGTTCGGCATCTCAAGGTAAGTCAAATTGAGCGGGCTCGCCATCAAAACCGGGTGACCCGCGTCCGGCGCGAACTTTCAGCGATCGATATTCCCTGTCTTGCAAACGAAAGTCATATCATCCCGGTGATGGTCGGTGACGCGGCAAAGTGTAAAATGCTGAGCGATTGGCTCTTGGAAAACTACAATATCTATATCCAACCAATCAATTATCCGACCGTGCCGCGAGGCAAGGAGCGGTTGAGAATTACGCCCTCGCCGCTACATACTCGATTCAGATATCGACAATCTCGTGAAGGCGCTCTCCGAATTATGGTCAGCCTGCGCTCTAAATCGATCTGCCGCCGCCGCTTGAGGCTCACGATCGAATTGCCTGCGGCGGACTCGCGGTCATCTGGGAGGGAAGGCTCGGCCTATCGAGCGAGTTAAGCCGCGTCTGCTGGCCGGCCAATTTCTTTCGACATCGCTATATTGTAGCTGAACGCGTTCACTGCCGCTTCGACGACGCGAGCCGGGTCTACCACCGATTGCGCCTGATCGAGAGCCAGACGAAAGCCGGCCCGATAGCTGTTCAGCTCGATAATCTGCGGAAAAACCAAGAACGAAAGATGCTCGTGCGCGATGCATAAGCTTCTCGAGAGTATCCGATACATTGTCTGGCCGCCACTCAGGTCGCCCAGATAGCGCACATAAGCATGGCCCAGCAGTGCGTCGCCACGCGCTTCGCCGTCCCGCGCTATGGCCGCCACGTAAGCCTTCGTGCTGGGCAACAGAGGGAACAATTCAGGCCAGCCGGCGCCAATGAGGCCGACCAAGTCGGCCTCGATCCGGTCGGCTCGATAAAGTTCGCGCCGTGCGAAGGGGGCTATGGCTGGGCTACGCCGGTGACGTTCCAGGTGATCTTCCAGGCACCGATAAACCGGATAGAGATTTCGCAATAAATATAGATAATCGGCTTGTGCGGCCGTTCCGCGGATGAGCGCGGAGATTATACCGGTTTTCTCCGCTTCAACGTGCAATTTTGCAGTCGCGTAACGGAGCCTGACAGAGAGAGCGTCGAGATCGTCGGAATTGGTCACGATTTTATCTCTGGCGACAATTCGGCGTGACAAGGGCCCGATTGATCTCCGTCGGCGTGTCGACATGTGTGCGTGGGCTGTCGCATCACGCGGGAAAATGATACAGGAATCGCGACAGTCCTAAAATAACGGAGAGACCATCATTTCGGCGTCCTCGACAGGTGTCAACGTCCTATCACGGCCGGACGTGACGCTCGTACTCGATTCAGATGCGGTCATCCGGGACGTCACGGTCTCTAATACCGTGTCCGGTGAGTTCGTGAAAACATGGCTCGGCCGACCCTGGATAGAGACGGTCGCTGAATCTGGAATTGAACGGGTAAGGCGATCACTGGCCGATGCGCGCGTCGGCGGGGTTTCCGCGTACAATCGGATTGTCCAGAGATTTCCGAGCGGCCTGGAACTGCCTATCGAGTACACGACTGTTCGCCTCAGCGATGGTACGGGGCTGATCGCGATCGGGCGGAACTTGCAGGCGTCGTCCGAATTGCAATCACGCTTGATGGCCGCTCAACAAGCCATGGAGCGCGATTACTGGAAACTGCGGGAAGTCGAGACCCGTTACCGCCTGCTTTTCGACGCTTCGAACGAAGCTGTGCTCGTCCTCAATTCAAGTGACCTTAGCGTCGTGGAGGCAAACCCGGCGGCGATACGAGCCCTCGGACTGACCAGGGGGTGGGATTTCTTAAAGGAAATGGCGCAACGTGAACGCGACGCGTTTTGCGAAATGCTGTCACGCGTGCGGGAAAACGGCCGCTCGCCGGGCGGCGTCTATCACATCGGGCCAAGCCGATCTCCCTGGATCCTACGGGCATCGTTGATGAGCGATAAATCCGCTCCATCATATATGATTCAATTGGTGCCGACCGGCGCCGTCGGATTGGTGGCCGGCGCGCCCGCCGACACATCGGGTTTTGCAAGTCTGTTTCGCGGCTTGTCCGACGGTTTGGTCATGCTTGACGCGGAGGGCGTCATCCGGAAGGCCAATCCCGCCTTCCTGGAAATGGTCCACGCCGGCAACGAAGAATCTGTGGTCGGCCATCCCTTCGATCATTGGCTGCAGCGGGATTCGGCGGGCGCCAGCGAATTGTTGTCGAATCTTCGCCGTCAGCGCGGCTTCAAGGCCATGCGCGCCACCCTTCTCACGGCCAGGGGAGGTGTGAAATTGGTCGAGATTTCCGCAGGGGGAGACCGGGCTGGCGATCCGCCGGTGATCGGCCTGGTTATCAGAGAGGCGACTTCGCCCGCGGTGACCACGCCATTGCTGGCCGGTCCATCGTTGCCGACGTTCCAGGCCGTCGGCTCGAAACCATTGAAGGATCTGGTGCAGGCTGCCGTGGAGGTCATCGAACGCCATTATGTCGATGCCGCCCTCCGCGCCACGGAGGGCAACAGAACGGCGGCGGCCGAGCGGCTTGGCCTCAGCCGTCAGAGCCTATATGCTAAGATCAACCGTTACCACCTCGAGGTGGATTCGGACGAGGAGGCGCCATAGAGCGACTGACTCTCGGAACGGGAGGTGAGATCCATTGCAATCTACCGTTTCGATCCCCGCCTTCGGCCAGGCTGACCTTTCCAACTGTGAGCGCGAACAGATACATCTGGCGGGCTCAGTACAGCCTCACGGTGTATTTCTTCTGCTTCGAGAACCGGAGCTGATCGTGGTGCAGGCCAGTGCGAACGCGGAGCAACTGCTTGGGTTGTCGTCTGCCGTGCTGGGCGGTTCCCTTGACGGTATATCCTCAGAGTTGTCTGCGGCGCTGCGGTCATTTCGTGGCCATCGTCCTCAGGCGACGCCTCTAGCCCTGAAATGCCGGCTTGGCGAACCTGCTCGAGATTATGTCGCCCTCATTCATCGTCCGCCGGGAAGCGGTGGGGTCGCCATCGAGCTCGAACCGGCCGGGGAGGCCGTCGATGTCCAGGACGCCGTTGCTGACGGGTTGGCCCGGATCGTCGCCGCTCCGACTTTGCATATACTTTGCGATGAATCCGCGCGGATTTTCAAGGCGGTCTCCGGCTATGATCGGGTCATGGTCTACCGCTTTGATGAGGATGGCCACGGCGAGGTGTTTGCCGAAAGCCGCGAGCAAACACTCGAACCGTTCTTGGGAAATCGCTATCCGGCCTCGGACATTCCCCAGATCGCGCGACGGCTGTACATCAGAACTCGTGTGCGAATGCTGGTAGACGTTGAATACAAGGCTGCCCCCTTGGTCCCAAGACTCTCTCCGATCACTGGTGAAGAGTTGGACATGTCTCTATGTTCAATACGCAGCATGTCCCCGATCCATATTCAATACCTTAAGAATATGGGGGTGGGCGCCACGCTGGTCATATCGCTCGTGGTTGGCGGTAAGCTGTGGGGATTAATTGCTTGTCATCACTATAGCGAAAGGTTTGTTTCGTTCGACATCCGATCGCAGTGCGATTTGCTTGCCGAAGCAATGTCGACACGGATAACGGCGCTCGAGAGTTTCCTGCAATCGCAGGCCGAGTTATCGGTGCGCCGTCTCGAACAGCGGATGATCGAGGCGATCTCGTCCGAGGGCGACTGGCGGGGCGCCCTGTTCAACGGCTCGACAACGCTTTTACAGCCGACCGGAGCGAGCGGCGCGGCCCTGCTGTTCGACGGCCAGATCCTGACCGTCGGTGACGTACCCGGCACCCTCGATGTGCGCGAACTGGGGGTCTGGCTGGACAAGAAGGCCGCGGGAAAGGTCTTCGCAACCGTTTCGCTGGCCTTCGAAAATCCCGAATTCGCGCCCCTGACGCAGGTCGCGAGCGGGCTGATCGCCGTGCCGATTTCCAGAGCTCCGGGGGAATATTTGCTGTGGTTCCGCCCCGAACGCATACGGACGATTACCTGGGGTGGCAATCCATTCAAACCGGTAATTGTCGGCAACGACCCTCGCGACTTGTCGCCGCGCCGCTCGTTCTCGCAGTGGCACCAGCTGATGGAGGGCAATTCGGAGCCCTGGACCGCCGCCGACCTCGCCGCGGCCCGGCTCATCGGAACCACCGTGGCTGACGTCGTATTGCAGTTTCGGGCAGTGCAGATGCTGATACTCAAGGACCAGCTCGACAAAGTGCACCATGACGTCCGGGTATCGGAGCAATCGGTTGTGGTCGCCGATGTCAGTGGCCGGATCATTCTGATCAACGAAGCGTTCGAAGGCCTGCTTCGCCCGGCTCACGCGCATGTCGAATGGCTGGAGGATTTGCCCGACCTGTTTGAAAACCCTGTCGATGTCCGCCGCCACGTCGATGGGTTGATCAATCGCTACGAGACGTGGCGGGGCGAAGTGGTGATCGACAATCTGCAAGGCGGTTTGCGATCGCTGCTGGTTCGCGCCGACCCGGTTTTTGCGTCTCCGAACCGTGTTCGCGGATTCATCGTTCTGTTCACCGACAATAGCGTCAACAAGGCGGCGCTTACGGCGCGAAGGCGTTTTCAGGAACGCCTCCTCGAGCGTCACCCACTCGAACTGAATTCCGGATCGACCGCGACCGACTTGGCTTACTACAATATGATCTTGTCGATCCTCGAGAATGCACAGCTCGCGGCCCTCGAAGTCACTGACCGAGCCGATGTCCAGAAAATGCCGGAACTGCTCGAGAGCATTCGAACCTCGGTCGGTAGGGCGACGGAAGTTCTCGATTTTCTCATTGAGAGCGCGCGTCGCAAGCGCATGCACTGATCGGATGCTCATCGCGTTTACACGCGATGAGGTCTCGGCGTATGCCGTGCGCGAAGCGTTATCGTCTCGTCTGGCAATTCATCCGGTTGGCGTGCAGTCCAAAGGGCTGCGCGCGCTTTCCGAGGGGGGTGCCGCCGACCTATCCGAACAGACGGGCGCCAGCGGCCATGGGCCCCAAAATCATGGTCGCCGCGACGATCACTGCCACGATGTCGAGTGTTCTGAGCATTGTCTATCCTACCTTGCTGTAAGCCGCCCACGTCTGTTTGGCATGACCGGCCGATGGTTCAATGTTGTTGCCCGCCGGTGACCGCGCCGAGTTGCGGCTTCGCGGCGGTCGGCATGGTCGCATGGACCTGCGTGCCGACGTGGCTCACCGGCGCCGCAGTCGCCATGCACTTCAGGCGAAAGGCTTGCCGTTGGGTATCGTGCAGGCCCCGGCGGTCGGCCTCCGCTGAACATTGTCGCGAGCGGAGATTTCGGTCCGTCCCGCTCGGCGCTGTCACCTCCTTGGCTGCCTGACTTGATCTTGGCGACACCGTCGGCGCCTGAGACGGCATTGGGCCGGTCATGCACTTCTTGATGAATAAGTCGCGCTCACTACCCGTAAGATGCTGCTGGTCGGCGCGATCGTTACATGAGCGAGCCTGAGGGGCGCCTGTGGTGGTCTGAGCGACAGCGTCCGGAACCGGGCTCGCGATCAATCCGAGGGAGAAGAGCGTTGCTGTCACCAATCCAGTGGCTGCGCGATACGCCATGACGACTCTCGTATGCCTGAGTTGACATGCAAACGACGGGTGTCAGGCTTGGGTTCCACCGCGGCTTTGGCGGTCCGCGAACGTGGTGCAGATTGTCGCTTCCTCGGTCTGAAATGGTGCCGCCTGGGTGACTCGAACACCCGACCTCCGCATTACGAATGCGATGCTCTACCGGCTGAGCTAAGGCGGCCCAAGGGGACCGCGGCCTCTCTAGCCGCCCGCGCGCCGTCCGCCAGACACTCGTGTCGCTATCGTCCCTTGCGGCCGGCCTGGGCCAGGAAGCCCCAGGCGCCGCCGGGGGCCGGCGCGCCGGGCGCCGGGCGCAGGGCGTCGCCGAAATCGCCGTCGTCGACGATCGGCGGCAGGACGCCGCCGGATTCGGCGGCGCTGATGAACGCGGCGCTGCCTTCATAGGCGGCCGGAATGCGCGGCAGATCGGTGATCACCGGCTCGCCGCGCTCATGGCGCGGGTGGATCAGCTCGCCGCTCTCGGCATAGGCGCTCACCACCCGCGCCCAGTCGGCGGCGGCTGTAGCTGAAGGCCAGGCCGCGCGGTGTCGATGTCCGACCAGTCGGCTCGACCGGGGCGGCCGAGCCGCGGGCGATCCAGGCCCGCGCCTCGTCCGCGTCGCCGCGGGCATTGGCGATCCGCGCCATCAGTCCGGCGAGGCGCTGGGTGAGCGGCTCTGGCTCGAGCCCAGGTTGGCGGGCGGCGGATCGCCGGCGATCAGGCCGGCCTCGAGCGCTGAGGATGCGGCTTTCGAGCCGTCGGGGTTCAGGGCGGCCAGCGACAGCAGGCGCGCCGGCGCGCTCGCTGCGGCGCCTCGTCGGTGCGCAGGTCCCGCCAGGTCAGCCACAACGCCGGATGCGGGCGCGCCTTCCATGCCGCTTCGATCAGGGGGACGGCCTGGGCGGCGCGCCCGTCGGCGGCCAGACAGCCGCGCGCAGATGACGGTCGCCGGGGTGAAGTCGGGGCGCAGCCCTGGCGGCCGCCTGACGGCGAGGTCGACCGCCTGCTGGCCCGAGCGGAGCGGGCGGCGCTGGCCGTCTGCAGAGCGGAGCGGGCGCGCTCGGCGACCAGCGGCGAGACGATCTTGCGGTCGAGCGCGGTCGCCACCAGGGCGAGCGCAGCCGTCCAGTCGCCGGCCTCCAGCCGCGCGGCGAGCAGCGCCCGCCAGGCCCAGGGCGCGGTGTGCGCCAAATCGTAGGCGTCCTGGGCGTGGCGCAGGCGCCGCGACCTTGTCGCCGTCTTGCCAGAGCCGTCTGCATCAGGCCGCGGTGGGCGGCGAGCCGCATCTCGGGAAAGCCGAGCATGGCCGAATAGGCCGCCTGGGCGGCGGCGCGGTCGCCGGCGGCTTCCGCCGCCTGCGCCGCGAGCATGCGCACCAGTTGCGGCGACTCGTCGACTCAGGTCGGCGGCGCTCTGGGCGAGGCGGCGCGCTTCGGGACCATCGCCGGCCGCCGCCGCCAGGAAGCCGCGCGTCAGCGCTTCCGCGCCTTGGCGCCGGCGGGTCGCCGCGGCGGCCTGAGCGGCGCGGGTCGGCGCGGCCACCAGCCAGGCCAGAACGCGCCAGAAGATCGTCGCCAGCAGCGCCAGCGCCGCCGATCAGCAGCACGGCCGCCGCCGCGGTGGTCTCGACACGCCAGCCGAGCCAGGTCAGGCTGGCGGCGCCCGGGTCGCCCTGCAGCGAAATCGCCACCACGATAAGCAGGTGACCAGCAGCACGCGATGGCGATGCGGATCATGACGCGCCACCGGCGACGCTGGCGAGGTCGGCGAGCGCCAGGGCCCGCAGCGCGGCGATATGCTCGTCGATGTCGATGCCGCCGTTGCGCGCGCTCGCGCCAGTCGCCCAGTTCGTCGCGCGCCGATCCGGCAGGGTGTCCAGCATGCTCCACGGCGCCTTCCAGGTCGCCGTCGGCCGCGCGCCTTCTGCGCCCGCGCCAGCACCGCGTCGGGTCCGGCGCCGATCGCGTCGACGCGGCGGACGCTGACCACCCGCGAGACGGCATAGCCGAGCTGGGCCATGAAGCCGGCGTTTCTTGGCGGGGTCCGGGCGGCGATCGAAATCCGCGCGGCGATGTCGGCCAGTTCGCCGGCCAGGGCGGCGCGGGTCGGCGCCCCGATCGACGGCGAGCGGCGCCAGCGCCTGTACGTGCGGCGAGCCTGGCATCAGACTTTCGACCGCCGCCAGTTCGTTGATGAACGGGCGCGGGCCGGCGGCGGCGTCGCTGAGGCGGCCGCCGCCAGTGCCGCCGGCGGCGGCGTTCAGGCCGCGGGCCTGTCCGCTCTCCAGCCGCGCGACGCGGCCCTCCAGCGCGGCCAGCTCGACCAGGCCGGCAGATCGCCGGCCGGCGCGGCGATCGCGGCCGGTCCGGAGGCCGCGGCAACCACGGGGCGACCAGGGCGGCGGCGGCGGCCAGGGGCGGGGCGGGAGCGGCTGGCGGCGCCTGGTGAGCGCCGAACACTCCGAACACGATGGCTACGTCAGCGGCCGCGATCATGCAGGCGGCCGCGAACGCCATCATCGCCCAGAAGCCGAATGCCCAAGTCCCTTGCGGCCACGCCCCGCCCTGTCGCGGTCGGCGGCGAGCTCGGCGGAATCAGGCAGGACTGGTCATCAAAACCCTCAGTCGGCCAAAAGATTTAACAGGGCTTGTTCCTCGGGCAAAGCGGCGGAGCGTATTTCGCCGACCGGGGCGCCCGCCAGGGGTGCGGCGACGGCCGGCGACAGGCACAGCACGCGAAGGCCGGCCGCCGGCGTTTGCGCCAGGATCGTCGCCAGGACCCGCGCCGCCTTCGGCGAGTGTACTAGGACGGCGTACATCCGGTCGAGCGTCGCGCGGACCTTGGCCGCCGGCGGTGTCTCGACGGTTTCATAGACGACCAGCTTGCGCGCTGGCAGCTCGCCGATCGTCTCCGCCGCCGCCGGGTGCAGGATCTCGCCGACGATCCGAGATCGCCTGGACCCGATCAGTCCAGCCAGCGCCGCCACATCGCCCCCGGCCGACACCACCTCCTCGAACCCGGTCGCCCGCGCGGCGGCGGCCGTCGCCGAGCCGACCGTGAACACCGGCAATCGGCGTTCGGCGGATCGCGCGGCGAACGCCGCGACGCCATTGGCGCTGGTGAAGGCCAGGGCGCCGACGTCGGCGAGATCGATCGGCCCATCACCCACCGCTCGGGTGACCAGCAGCGGGGCGACCAGCGGGTCGTAGCCAAGCGCGCCTACCCGGCGGGCGGTCGTATGCGCCCCCGGCGCCGCGCGCGTGATCCACACCGGCCGTGTCACCTCCGCCCGCCCTTATCCGTCTCCCTGATCGGCGGGCGCCAGGAACAGGGCATCGCCGGCGGCGTCCCGAACGGCGTGGCCGAGCGAAACGCCCAGCGACCGGGCGCGCATCCTCGCCGAGGCTCACCTCGATGTGTCCCTCGCGACGAAAGCGCCGCGCGCCGTCTGGGGTCAGCGCCTCGACCACCAGGCTCAGCCGGCCCTCGGCGATCCGCGCAAAGGCCCCCACGGCGGTGCGGCAGGATCCCTCCAGCGCCTCCAGCGCTCCCCGCTCGGCGCTGACCGCAATCAGGGTCGGCGCGTGTCGCAAGTCCTGCAGCCACGGCGCTGCGACGTCCTCGGTTCGCGTCTGGATCGCCAGGGCCCCCTGACCGGGGGCCGGCGGGACGGCGACCGGATCGAGCCAGGTACGAGGGTGCCGCCCAAACCCAGGCGGTTCAGCCCCGACGCCGCCAGCAGAATGGCGTCCGCCTCGCCGCGCAGCAGTTTCGCCAGGCGGGTATCGATGTTGCCGCGCAGGGCGAACACCTCCAGGTCCGGCCGCCGATGCAGGGCCTGGGCCTGACGTCGCAGGCTTGCGGTGCCCAGGCGCGCGCCGCGCGGCAGGTCCTCTAGGCAGGCATGGCGCACGCTCAGGAAGGCGTCGCGCGGATCCTCGCGCTCGGGGATGGCCGCGATGGTCAGGCCATCGGGCGAGAGGGCGGGCATGTCCTTCAGCGAATGGACCGCGGCGTCGATCCGGCCGGCCAGCAGGGCGTCCTCGATCTCCTTGGTGAACAGGCCCTTGCCGCCGATGTCCATCAATCGGCGATCCTGGATGCGGTCACCCGTGGTGGTGATCTGGACGAGGACCGCCGCCCCGTCGTCGCCGAGGGCGCGAGCGATGGCCGCCCGCATGGTTTCGGCTTGCGCCAACGCCAGTTTCGAGGCCCGGGTGCCGATGCGAACCGGTTGCTTGATCATTGCAGGAGGGCTACCCCACGACGCTTCGCTCGGCAACGTCGATGACCAAGAAACCTCTTACCGTCCTCGGACTAGAAACCAGCTGCGACGAAACCGCCGCCGCCGTCGTGCGCCTGCCGGCCGATGGTCCGGTCGCGGTGTTGTCGAGCATCGTGCGCAGCCAGGTCGAGGAGCATGCGCCCTACGGCGGCGTGGTTCCGGAGATCGCGGCGCGGGCCCACGTCGAGACGATCGAGGCGATCACCCGCCGCGCCCTCGCCGCGGCCAACGTCGATCTCGCCGATCTCGACGGCATCGCCGCCACCGCCGGGCCGGGCCTGGTCGGCGGGGTGATGGTCGGGCTGTCGTTCGGCAAGGCCATGGCGCTGGCGCTGGGGCTGCCGCTGATCGCGGTCAACCATCTGGAAGGACATGCCGTCTCTGTCCGTCTCAGCGAGCCGGTTGCCTATCCCTTCCTGCTGCTGCTGGTCAGCGGCGGCCATTGCCAGCTTCTCGACGTCGCCGGCATCGGCGCGTGCCGCCGCCTTGGCACCACCATCGACGACGCGGCTGGGGAGGCCTTCGACAAGATAGGCGGTGCGCTCGGCCTCGGCTATCCGGCCGGCCCGGCGCTGGAGCGACTGGCCGAGGGCGGCGATGCGGCGCGCTATCACCTTGCCGCGCGCCCTGCTCGGCCGCGAAGGCTGCGACTTCTCGTTCTCGGGCTTGAAGACCGCCGCCGCCCGCCTGGCGGCGGCCGCCGCGAACGACGAAGACCGCCGAGATCTCGCCGCCGCGGTTCAGGGCGCCATCGCCCGCCAGCTTTGCGAACGCACGGCCCAGGCCATGAAGACATATGGCCGCGCGCACGAGGGCCGCAGCCAGCGGCTGGTGGTGGCCGGCGGCGTCGCCGCCAATCGCCGGGTGCGCTCCGAGCTCATGGCGTTGGCGCAGGCGGCGGGCTTCAGCTTTCATGCGCCACCCCTGGCCTTTTGCACCGACAATGCCGCGATGATCGCCCTGGCAGGGGCCGAGCGTCTGGCGCTCGGACTGCTCGACCGCCTGGACGCGCCGGCGCGCCCGCGCTGGCCGCTGGACGAAGCGGCGGCGCGCCTGCATCCGAGCCACGTTCCCGGCCGCAAGGGGGCCAAGGCGTGACCGCGATCGGGGTGATCGGCGGCGGCGCCTGGGGAACCGCGCTCGCCCAGGTGGTCACCCGCTCCGGCCATTCGGCGATCCTCTGGGCGCGCGAGCCCGAGGTTGTGGCCGCGATCAATCTCGCCCATCAAAATCCTCTGTTCCTGCCGGGCGTCCTGCTCGATCAGGCGATCGTCGCCACGGCCGATCTCGCCGACCTCGCCGCCGCCGATCTGGTGCTGGCCGTGGTCCCCGCGCAGCACCTGCGTACGACGCTCGTCGCTCTGGCGCCGCATGCCCGACCGGGCCTGCCGATCGTGCTTTGCGCCAAGGGCGTCGAGGCCGGATCCTTGAAGCTGATGACCCAGGTGTTGGCCGAGACCCTGCCGCAAACGACGCCGGCGGTGCTGTCCGGTCCCAGTTTCGCCGCGGAGGTGGCGCGTGGCCTGCCGACGGCGGTCACCCTGGCGGCCGGCGACCTCGACTTGGCCCATGCGATCGCCGCGATCATCGCAACGCCCAGCTTCCGGCCCTATGTCGCCACGGACATGATCGGGGCGGAGGCGGGCGGGGCGGTCAAGAACGTCCTGGCGATCGCATGCGGCGTGGTCGAGGGCCGCGAGCTGGGGCGCAGCGCCCACGCGGCGCTGATCACCCGCGGGTTCGCCGAACTGACCCGGCTGGCGGTGGCGATGGGCGGTCAGGCGGAAACCCTGGCAGGCCTGTGCGGCCTTGGCGATCTGGTGCTGACCTGTTCGAGCCCGCGCTCGCGCAACATGAGCGTCGGTCTCGCGCTGGGCCGAGGCGAGAGCCTCGGAGAGGCGCTGGCGGGCAAGCTGTCGGTGGCCGAAGGCGTCGCCTCCGCGCCGGCGGTCACCGCCTTGGCCGCGCGGCTGGGCGTCGAGACGCCGATCTGCGAGGCGGTGCGCGCCATCCTGGCCGGGGAAATCGGCGTCTCGGCCGCCATCGACGCCCTGCTCGCCCGCCCACTGAAAGCCGAAGGATAAGGCCCCTATGCCGCTGTTCGCCCTGATGTGCTTCGACAAACCGCGATCCTTGGCCCTGCGCTTGGCCAACCGCGAGGCTCATCTGGCCTATGCGCGCGAGCATATGGCGATGATCAAGGTCGCCGGCCCTTTCCTGGACGAGGCCGGCGAGATGTGCGGCTCGATGTTCGTCGTCGAGGCCGACGGCCACCAGACGGTGGCGGATTTCAACGCCGCTGATCCCTACACCCGGGCGGGGCTGTTCGAGCGGATCGAAATCCGCGCCTGGCGTGTGACGCTGGGCGCCCTGGCTTGAGCGACAACCCGGCCCGCCCCGCGGCCGGGACGCGGCTCTGTGCGCTCGATGAGATTGCCGATCCCGGCGCGAAGGGGTTCGTCTTCCGGCGGGGCGAGGCGATGTTCCTCGGGTTCGTGGTGCGCCGCGGCGGCGATCTGGTCGGCTTCATCGACCGCTGCCCACACGCCGGCATGCCGCTGGCGCTTCTGCCGGGCCGCTACCTGACCCGCGAGGGCGACCTGATCCTGTGCGCCACCCACGGCGCCCTGTTCCGCCCGCACGACGGGCTGTGTGTCGCCGGACCCTGCGCCGGGCGCTTCCTCGAAACCTGGCCGATCGCCTCGGCCGAAGGCATCGTCAGCGCGGTTTGAGCGCCCGCTTCAATCGCTGGCCGCGAACGAGGCGATCGCCTCGATCAGGCCGGCCGCCGCCAGCTTGACCAGCTCGCCGCCCTTCTCGGGCGTCGCCAGGCCGGGATCGGAGCCCATGCGGCCATCGGCGAACCGGGCGCGGAAGTCGGAGGCCTCGCGGATCGGCCCGGTCGGCGCGATCTGGGGGGCGTAGTTGGCCGCCTTGATGTGCGCCGGGTAGGCCCATTGGGTCACGGCGATTTCGGAGGGCGTGGCGTGGCTGCCGTGGCCGGCGGGGAATTGCTGCTGCGCCAGCCGGAACACTCCCCTGAGGTCCCACCAATTGGTCAGCTTGCAGGCGAAGCCGGCGCGCCGGCCGGCGTAACTGGCTTCCGCGTAAATCTGTGAAAAGGCCGCCTCGATGCTGGCGACATTGCCGCCGTGACCGTTCAGGAACAGCAGCCGGGTGAAACCGTGATGCGCCAGCGACTGCGTCCAGTCGGCGATCGCCGCCATGAAGGTCGACGGCCGCAGCGCGATGGTGCCTGGAAAATCCAGGTGATGCTGAGCCATGCCGATGTTGAAGGTCGGGGCCACCAGGATGTCAGCGGTCTTCTGAGCCTCATGGGCGATGATCTCGGGGCACAGCCAGTCGGTGCCGAGCAGGCCGGTCGGGCCATGTTGCTCGTTGGAGCCGATCGGAATCACGACCGCCGTGGAGCGAGTCAGGAAGGCCTCGATCTCCGGCCAGGTGGACATATGCAGCAGCATCTATCACTTTCAAGCGGTCCCGACGGAGACCTTTGTGAGACATACCGGGCTCGGCGCCTAATTCCAGCCCTGACGATCGAGGAACCGCCGGTCAGGTCGGCAAGGCGTTGCGTTGCGGCGGTCCGGCCGTAAAACTCTGCGCTCGAACAACCCGAGCGCGCGTGCGAGGCGGAGACGGCCGACCATGGAAGAAACCGGCCTCCCGGCCCCCACCCTGCATCGCTCGCTCACGCCGTTGGGCGTGATGCTGCTGACTTTTTCCGCCCTGTCGCCAGTGATGTCGGTCTACATCGGCGGCGCCGGCGTGCTGCACATGGCCGGCACCGGCGCGGCCCTGGCGTTCCTGATCGGCGGCGTCGTATCGGCGCTCCTGGCCCTGCTCTATGCGGAACTGGGTTCGGCCTTCCCCACCGCCGGTGGCGTCTATGCGAGCGTCGCGGCGGTCATCGGTCCCACCGGGGCCTTTCCCCTGGTGGCGGTCAACATGGTCATCGCGCCGGCGATGGTCGCCTTCACCGCCGTCGGCTTTGCCGATTACATGCGGGTTCTGGCCCCCATCCTGCCGCCGGTTCCTGTCGCCATGGCGGCCATCGTGGCGGCGACGCTGATCGCCGCCCTGCGGGTGCGCACCGGCGCCTGGGTCACCGGTGCGTTCCTGGCGGTCGAGGGGCTCGCCCTCGCGGTTCTCGCCGGCGTGGCGCTGCTGCATCCCAGCCGCTCGCTGTTCGAGGTGCTGAACCATCCGGTGATGCTCGTCCATGGCCTCTTGCGAGCGACGCCGATTCCGGTGCTGGGCCTGGCGGTGGTGGCCGGGGCCTGGGCCTGCGCCGGGGCCAGCTATGCACTTTATTTCGGCGAGGAAATGCGGGACGCGCCCAGGCGGATGGGCAGTCTGGCCGCCCGGGTCGGGGTGATCGCCAGCCTGCTGATCGCCACCCCGATGATTCTGATGGTGCTGAGCGCCCGCGACCTCACCGGCGTGCTGGCGGCCGATGCGCCGATCGCCGCCTTCCTGAAATCCACCGGTGGGGCAGTGGCGGCGGCCGTGGTGTCCGTCGGCGTGCTCGCGGCCATATTCAACAGCGTGATCGCCAACGCCATGGCCTATGGCCGGCTGATCTACGCCACCGGGCGCGACGGTGTCTGGCCGCGCCCGGTCAATCGCCTGTTCGCGCGCCTTGATCGCCGGACGCGATCGCCGATCGTCGCCACCGTTCTGCTGGGCGCGGTCTCGGTCGCCGCGGTATTGATGGGCGAGCGTGCGCTGTTGGTGTTCCTTTCTGGCGACGTGGTGAGCACCCTGTTGATGGCCATCGCGGTTCTGGTCGGCCGGCGGCGTGGCCTGACCGGGCGGGTGTTCGGTGCGCCGCTGCATCCGGCTTTGCCGGCGTTCGCCCTGTTGATCGCCGCGGCCTTCGTGGTCGCGGACTGGCAGGACGTCGAAGCCGGCCGTCCCAGCGTCGTGCTGCTGACCACGGTGTTCTTCCTGGCTCTGGGCTATTTCCGGTTCCATGGCCGCCGCCGCCGCCCCGACTGGATGCCCCGCTCGCAGCCGATCGCTGAAACCGCCGCGTCCTGATTGACGCCGCCGCTTGCGCTCGCGATCGGTCTACGCATAGTCGCGGCAAAGGCCACGATCAGGGAGTGACGAGGTGAGTGAAACTCAGGTGTTCCCGGTGCCCGCCGACTGGGCCGCGCGCGCTCGGATGAACGCCGCGGGCTATGAAGCCGCCGTCGGCCGGGTGGAAAGCGACCCGGAGGGCTATTGGCGGGATGTGGCCGCCCGGCTCGACTGGATCGAACCGTTCACGGTGGTCAAGGACGTGTCGTTCAGGGCCGAGGACTTCCGCATCCGCTGGTATGCCGACGGCGTTCTCAACGTCGCCGTCAATTGTCTCGATCGTCACCTGGCGCATCGCGCCGACGAGATCGCCATCATCTGGGAGGGCGACGACCCCGCCGACTCGCGCAGGATCACCTACCGCGAGGCGTACGCCGAGGTCTGCCGGATGGCCAATGTGCTCAAGGCGCACGGCGTGAAGAAGGGCGATCGCGTCACCATCTATCTGCCGATGATCCCCGAGGCGGCGTTCGCCATGCTGGCCTGCGCCCGGATCGGAGCGGTGCATTCGGTGATCTTCGGCGGTTTTTCGCCCGATTCGATCGCCGGGCGGGTGCAGGACTGCCGATCGACCATCGTGGTAACCGCCGACGAGGGCCTGCGCGGCGGCCGCGTCGTGCCGCTCAAGCAGAACGTCGACGTCGCCCTGACCGCCTGTCCCGAGGTGACGACGGTGATCGTGGTTCGGCGAACCGGGGCCAAGGTGTTCATGAAGCCGGGTCGCGACGTCCACTACGAGGAGGCGGCGGCGAAGGTCTCGGCCGACTGCCCGCCCGAGCCGATGAACGCCGAGGATCCCCTGTTCATCCTCTATACCTCGGGCTCGACCGGCAAGCCGAAGGGCGTGCTGCACACCACCGGCGGCTATCTGGTGTGGGCCGCCCACACTCACGAGCTGGTGTTCGACTATCGGCCCGGCGAGGTGTTCTGGTGCACCGCCGATGTCGGCTGGGTCACCGGCCACAGCTACATCGTCTACGGGCCACTGGCCAACGGCGCCACCACCCTGATCTTCGAGGGCGTGCCCAACCATCCCACGGTGAGCCGCTTCTGGGAGGTCATCGACAAGCACCGTGTGGAGATTTTCTACACCGCTCCGACCGCCCTGCGCGCCCTGATGCGCGACGGCGATGAACCGGTGAAGCGCACCTCCCGCGCCTCCCTGCGGTTGCTGGGATCGGTCGGCGAGCCGATCAATCCGGAAGCCTGGCTATGGTACCACAGGGTGGTGGGCGAGGGCCGCTGCCCGATCGTCGACACCTGGTGGCAGACCGAGACCGGCGCCTGCCTGATCGCCCCGCTGCCGGGGGCGACGCCGCTGAAGCCTGGGTCGGCGACCCGGCCGCTGCCCGGCGTCAAGCTGCAGCTGGTCGATGCCGACGGGCAGGTGCTCGATGGGGCGGTCAGCGGCAATCTGTGCATCACCGACAGCTGGCCAGGCCAGATGCGGACGGTGTTCGGCGATCACGACCGCTTCATCACCACCTATTTCACCACCTATCCCGGCAAGTATTTCACCGGCGACGGCTGCCGGCGCGATGATGACGGCTACTACTGGATCACCGGCCGCGTCGACGACGTGATCAATGTCTCGGGTCACCGGCTCGGCACCGCCGAGATCGAAAGCGCGCTGGTCGCCCATCACAGCGTTGCCGAAGCCGCGGTTGTCGGTTTCCCGCATGACATCAAGGGGCAGGGGATCTACGCCTATGTGACGCTCACCGCGGAGCACCAGCCCAGTGAAGCGCTGCGCAAGGAATTGGTGACCTGGGTACGCCGCGAAATCGGGCCGTTCGCCGCGCCGGACGCGATCCAGTGGGCCCCGGGCCTGCCGAAGACCCGCTCAGGCAAGATCATGCGCCGCATTCTGCGCAAGGTCGCGGAGGGCGATGTGTCGAACCTGGGCGACACCACCACCCTTGCCGACCCGGCCGTGGTCGAGGATCTGGTGGCCAATCGGGTGACGTGAGTTTTCCTGCCTCCCTGATGAAGGGCGGGAGGAAGATGTTGACGGTCTTGCGCGGCCGGCGACGAAGCAAGCTCATGCGCCGGGTTTCTGTTGAACCTGCACGCCCCGGATTCAGGACGGCGCGCCCCCCCCGTGGGCTTCGAAGGCAGGCTGGCCCGCCGCGGTTCGGACGAGATTGACCAGGGCCGGCAAGTCCAGGATGGTGACGCGTCGGCGCGCGACGGTGATGATCTTGCGGCTGGCGAGATAGCCCAGTTCGCGGGTGACCGCTTCGCGATGGGTGCCGATGCGGGCGGCGAATTCCGCATGCGTCGGGGCCGGCTCGATCACCGGATGCTCGACATCTCCCGCCGCCATGTCGCAGAGCCGCAGAAGCTCGCAATACAGGCGGCCGGAGACGCGCAGGGCGTTCAATTCGAACACCCGTTCGGTGAGGTCGCGAATTTGCGCCGCCAGCCGCCGGGCCAGCCACTCGGCCAGGGCCGGGTCGGCGAACACCGCCGCGCGAAACACCGACCCGGGCAAGGTGGCCAGAACGCATTCCTCCAGGGAGAAGATCGATGCCGACCTCGGCTGGTCGTCGATGGCGGCGAGTTCACCGAACAGGTCGCCACTGGGAATGTCGCGCAGAATGACCTGGCGGCCCGCCGCCGACAACAGGGTGACCTGAACCCGGCCGTCCATGACCCGGTAGACGTTGTTCGAGCGCAGTTCCGGAGAAATCACCATTCGGCCCGCGGGCGCGCGAACCTGCGTCGCCCTGGCGGCGAACAGATCGGCCAGAGCCATCGGCAGCGCGAGCGCACCGTGATCAGGCGGTTCTGGCAAGCGAGCCCCCAATGTGCCAAGCGAAATTGCGACGCGACCGTGGCCGCGGCGCCACGCGTGCAGCCTGCTTCGATGACCGGCTTTCGCTTGCGATGTCAATCGACTAAGTCGCAATGGGTTTTAAGAACGGACGATGCCGCGCGGGTTTTCACGCGGCGCGAGCCGGTACGGGGTCGGGCAGACATGGCGCCAGGGCATGGCCATGAGCCAATGTGGCAGGGAGCGTCCGGCGGGGCGACCCGAGCGCGCCACCATCTCACGATCCTGTTCTGCGATCTGTGCGATTCCACACTAATCTCGGGCCGAATCGAAGCGGAGGAATACGACGAGCTCCTCGGAGGACTTCGTGAGATCGCCTCGCAAGCGGTCGAGCGCCACGGCGGGGAAATCGTCAGGATCGACGGCGATGGCATGGCCGCCATTTTCGGCCACCCGGTTCCCCACGAGGACGACGGCCGGCGCGCCGTCGAGGCCGCCCTGGACATTCATCTCGCGGCCCGGCGGATGAACGTCGATATTCCCGGCGCGGGTCGGGGCATCCAATTGCACAGCGGCATCCATTCGGGCCTGGTTCTGCTCAAGCAAGGCGATCTCGTGCGGGGCCGCTTCGAGATGCCGGGCGAGACCACCAACATCGCCGCGCGTCTGACCGATCTTGCAGGACCCGATGAGATTCTGGTGAGCGAGGCGAGCCTGGGATCGGATCTGCATTTCTTCAAGTCGGGCGAGCGGCGCCAGGCTGGGTTATCGGGCAGGGACGAGCCGATCGCGGTCTACCGCATCTTCGGCCGCCAGGGAGTCGACAACCGGTTCGCGGCGCGAGCCCGCCGCGGCCTGACCCGGTTCACCGGGCGACGCCGCGAACTCGAGCGGCTGGACGCGCGCCTGCGCGGGATGGCCGCGGGCGACCATCGTCTCGCGGTGCTGGTCGGGCCGGCCGGCCTCGGCAAGACCCGGCTGGCCAACGAGTTTCTGGAACGCGCCGAGGCGAGCGGGTTTCGGGTGCATCGCGGCTTTTGCGAGGCCTATCTGGGAGCGCGCACCCTGCAGCCGTTTCTGCAAATCCTGCCGTCGGTGATCGGCGAAACCGAGGTCATCGGGGCCGAACCGGATCGGGATGGAGACCACGGCGCCCTGGTGCGGCGCATCTCGGAGTTGCTGCAGGCCGCATCGGGCGCCGCCGGCGCTGGATCCCTTGCCGATGCCGATCCAGTGTCCGTGATCGCCGAGTTCTTTGCCCATCGGACGCGCCACGAGCCGATGATTCTGTTTATCGACGACTGGCAGTGGGCCGACGATATCAGCCGGCGCGTGCTGGACCACCTGCGCCGCGGCGGCCATCGCGGGCTCTTCCTGTTGCTGGCAGCGCGCCGCATCGACGATCTGGATGTCACGTCTGCCGAGGCGGATGTGATCGATCTCGCCCCGCTGAGCGAGCCCGAACGCGCGGCGACGATCGGCGCGATGCTCGCCGCCCCCGAGCCGTTTCTGGTCGAGCGGATCGCTGAAGCCTCGGGCGGCAACCCGCTGCTGATCGAAGAACTCTGTCACACCTACCGCCAGGCGAGCGCCCCGGCGAGGCCCGGATCGGCGGGCGCCTGGCTCGATATGCTGATAGAATCCCGCTTCGCCCGGCTGACGCCGGCGCGAGCCGCCACCGTCAAGGCCGCGGCCGTGGTCGGCACGATGATTCCCGACTGGCTGTTCGAGGACGTGACGGGCGTCGCGGCCGACGGCCCGGTCGTGGCCGAGTTGGCGGCGGACGATTTCATCTACCCGAGCGCCATGCCCGGGATGCTGCAGTTCAAACATGGAATTACCCGCGACGCGATCTATTCGCTGATCGATCTGAAGGAGCGTCGCGCCGCTCACGCCAATGTCGTGCGGGCGCTTCGCGCCCGGGCGCGGGCCGCGGGCGAGCCCGAGCCTCTGGAGGCGCTGGCGTATCACCTGCAAGCGGCGGGAGCGCTCGCGGAGGCGGCGCGGTATGCCGAATGGGCGGGCGATGCGGCGATGGCCGCTTCGTCGCTCGACCGGGCCCAGGCCCAGTACAGCGCCGCGCTCGGGGCTTTGGATAACCTGCCCGACGGTCCCGAGACGGCCCGCTGGGACATCGTCGCCCGCAAATACGCTCAGGCCAGCATCTTCGACCCGATGCGTGAACAGCTGCCGGTTCTGCGGCGATTGCGCGAGCGGGCGGTGGCCCGCGGCGCGCCGGGTGACGTCGCCTTCGCCGACTATTGGCTGGGTGTTCTCTGCTACGGACTAGGTCAGAGCCGGCAATCCATCCGGCACTGCCGGCTTGCGCTAGGCTCCGCCACCGCGCCTGCCGACGACAAACTGAGCGTGGAGATCAGGGCGACGCTCGGTAGAGCCTACGCCATCGCCTGCGATTACCAGCCCGCGCTGGCGCTGCTGAATGAGACCATCGATCTCAGGCGCCGCCGGCCGCGGCGGTATCTCGACGTCGCTCTGATGTATTCGATCGCGAGCCGCGCCTTTCTACTGGCGGACATGGGTCGTTTCGAAGACGCCTACGATGGCTTCGACGAGGCGATCGGCGCTCTCGACGGGGCGCTGCACCAGGTGGCGGCGTCTATCCAGGCCATGCGGAGCGGCGCTTGTCTGTGGCATGGGCGCATGGACGCCGCGGCCCTGTACGCGGCCGAGGCGGAACGGGTCGCGCGGCAGGTCAAGGCGCGTTACCTGTACAGCATCGCGCGGGCCCTGGGGGGTTACGCCCGCTGGAGCACCGATCGCTCCGCCGAGTCTCTGGCCGTGATCGTCGAGTCGACAGCCTGGCTGGAGGCCAGCGACAGTCAGCAGCGAATTTCCCTGGCGCACGGCTGGCTGACCGAAGCGATGAGCGAGACCGGTGACATGGATTCGGCCCGACGCCATGCGCGCCTCGCGGTGATGCGCGCGCGACAAGGCGATCGGCTTGGCGAGGCCATGGCATATCGTGCCCTGGCGCGAGCCGCCGCGAAGGGCTGGGGAACGCGTTCGCCGCAACATTATCTCGATCGCGCCACGGCGGCGGCGAATGCCCGCCAGTCGGCCCATGAGCTTCTGAAGACCCGGTTGTGCGCCGCGGAAATCGCCGGGGCGCCGGACGGCCTCCGGGCCGCTGGGTCCGCGCTGCGGGCGATGAATCTCGACTGGTTCGCCCGGCCAGCGCACCGGCAGCGGGCTATCGAGGCGTGAGCCTGACGAGCAAGGCGCCCGGTAAGGCTTCGATCCTGCCGCACTCCAGCAGGGCGGACAGGACCCCGAGCATCGTGCCTATCGCCATCCTGTAGGCCGGGCAGGCATGGATGGCGCGCGGCGTCGTCGTCGCGAGGCCGCCGAATATCGCCGAGACGTCGCCGTGGTCCGCTGCGTTGAACTTTTCCAGCGTCGCTGACACCACCCCCAGGATCAGTTTGTCGCCGGTCTCGATCCGCGCGCCGCCCAGCGTGTGCGGCGCGAGCGCGGTGCGCCACAGCAGATCCGGCGCCGGCCGCTTCTGCATCGCCGCCTTCATCGGCGCGAGCAGCTGGTCGATGGCGTGACGAATATGGCAGGCACGGTCCGCCGCCGCCCCGAGAGCCAGGGCGTCCTGATGTCGCCACAGGGTCTTTTCCTTGATCCATTCATAGAGGACGAACCGAAGATTGGCGTCGAGCGGCGGCAGCGCCCCGACCATGATGCCGATCAGATTGCGCGCGACCAGATCGTTGTCGTCCAGCGCCTGGCACATTGCGGCGGTCAGCCGCCCGGTCGGCGCGATGGCGGCGCCGCCGTCGGCCCCGGGACGGATGGTGTCGATGTAGCGGCGTGCGGTGGCGCGCAGCGCGGCGCCCTGAACGATGCCGTAGCCGGCGATGGCCTCGGTCGGGTCGGGATAGAAGCAGTAGCGGGACGGAGCCATGAAATCGCCTGGGCAGCGCGGCGCCCGGCCGGCCGCCGAATCCCAGCTCCAGCCACCCGCCTCGACAAAGCTCGGCGTCGGTCCGGCCGTTGCCGGCGGCGGGGCGCCGGGCGCGAACGCGTCCGGCAGTCCGAACCAGTAATTGCAGATGTATTCGAGGGTCGGAACGATGAAGTCGGCGTGCAGGTCGATCTCGGCCGGATAGGCGGCGCCGAGATCCGCGCTGAGACCCGCCACACCCTCGAAGATCAGAGCGAGCGCCCGTGAGGCGATCTGCTCGGCGACTTCGAAAGCCTGCTCGATGCTGATCGCGCCGACGATGGCGTTGGTCGCCGCGGCTTCCCGTTCATAACGTTCGCCCGGATCGAGGCCGACGTAGATTTCGCCGAACGACCGCCGCATTCGCTCGTTCTGACCGCCGACGCTGTAGCGCCGGCGTGAATCGACGAACACCTGCTGCACCAGGTCGTTGCTGGCGACCAGCACCGCGCCGGGGATGCGCAACAGCCCGCCATGATGGTCCCGGATGGCTGCCCAGATGTCGGGTGTGTCCGCCCGCTCGGCGGGATCCTTGGCGGTGAAGTCTTCGAGATAGACTTTCCAGGCGGACTTTGCGTCGTCCTCGCTCAACCTCGCCAGGTCCTGGATGATCATCTCACCTCGCGAAGCGTCGCCGATCGTGGGGCGCTCGGGCGCCGAGCGCGCGAGCCGGGTCAAGGCCGTCCTCGATGGAACGAAGGCGTACAGCCCCCACTCCACGCCGACGAACGGTTTGGCAATTTCCACCCGCGCCACGGCGTCGCCGTGAGGGAAGCGAAAGATCTTTGGGCCTTCGAGAGGATGCACGCCGAGCAGCGCGTCATTGGCAGGGGCCGCGATATTTGTGATGTTGCCGCCGTTCATCCACCGTTGGATGACCTCGAACTGCTCCGCCAGACTGGCGTTATAGGCGATGAAGACGATCCCACGCTTGGCTGCCGCGGTATCTTCTCCGGCATAGTCCGGTCCGTATGACATGCCGCGGCGCATGAGGCGTGGAACGGGCCTGCCGAACAGCGGAAATGCCGGTGGGTGGACGTTGGGCAACCGCGGGTTCGCGCGCCGGATGTGGGCCTGCAAGGGGCACAGATCGCCGCCGGGATCGGTTGCGAAATCGAAGTCGTTGTCTTCCGGCGTCCCGGCCGAGGCGAGCGGCGCGCCCTGCCGCGTGCGGCCCGTCATCTTGGCGAGCAGCTCCGGTCCCCGAAGAACCGGATTGGCGCCGCCGGGATTGTCGAGAAATGTCTCCAGCGCCTCGACGTCCTGGCTCAGCTTGCGGATCACCATGAACGTGCCGTTGTCGAGCAGGGGGTCCGGCGGCGGCGGCGGGTCCGAGCGGTCATTGGCATAGCCGAGCAACAGTTCGCCCGGCGAGACTCCATCTCTGGCGGCGGTCGGCTCGTCTTGCTTCAGCGAGGGTTGACTGACGAAGTCGAGGAATCCGAAATGATCCCGTGCCCGGTCGCGCTGATCGGTGTCGGCCCGCAGCCGGCGCATGGGTTCGATGGACAGCAAACGTATGCCGGCGTTGTCCGCCTGGGCGAGTTTTTGCCGGACGCTTTCGGCCAGGGGGTGCGCGCTATCGCTCAAGCCGACTTCATCGTTCGGCAAATCATGGAAATCCCAGCCGCCGGCGGCGGTGCGCAGTTGCAGGACGATGTCGACTTCGCTCAATTCGACCGGCGGCCGAGGCGACGGGCCGCTTGCCGCTCGCAGGAAGCGTTCGGGCAAGGGCCAGCGGCGTGGATGATTGCGATGGATATCGCCGAGCAGTCCGGCGCGTTCGTCCATGCCGTCGCGAAATTCCTTCGGCAGGCGCGCAATGTCCTCGTCGGCAACTCCGAGGTTCTGAAGCCCGCGCTTGGTGATCGCAATATTGAGGAACGCCCCCTGGCTGTTCGGGCCCGAGCCGTCCTCGAAAGCCATCTCGGGCAGGACTTCATCGAGGAACCGCCGCGCCGCCGCGGCGTCGGTCACCCCCATGAGCAGCAGGCAACCGTGCTTGACGAGCGCCCCCTGGTGATCATAGCCGCGCAGAACGCCGGCCTGGACCTCGCCACGGACGAGGGGCGGGTCCAGCCCCCAGGTTGGCGCAGCCGGCGGCGAGGTCTCCAGCCATGCGAAGGCCTCGGGGTGAGCGCCCCTGATTAGGGGCGGGAGTTGCACGGGATCGGTGGTGTCCCAGCCGCCGAACAGATCGCGCGCGGCCCGCAGCAGATACTTGCCGTCGCCATGGGGCTTGTCCGGTGGGTAATAGTCGGCCAGCCCGTAGAGGACCACCAGCGCCTCAGACGCCAGGGTCAGAAACTCCTGCCGCAGCCCGGGGCTGCCGCCGGCGGTCGCGGCCGACCGCAGCTTCGCGGCCTCGGCTTCCGGATCGTCGGCGATCATCCGCGCCAGATCGAGCTCGCTCGTCCGGCCTTCCCGCTGCAGCCGCTCGAGCTTCGCCAGATAGAGCTGATCGCTGACCGTCGCCGGCGTCGAGGCATAGAAGATCATGCTGTCGGCCTGATTGGCCCGCACCCAGGCCGCATAGTCCGGAAAGCTGTGGTCGTAGGCGGTGACATAGCCTTCGCAATTGCAAAACAACACGTCGAGGAAGGTGCCGAGGGGGTTCCAGATCAGGCGGATGTAGGGCTCCCAGGCACGGTCGAAGGTGGCCGCGAGGATCAGGCTGCGCGTGGGCCGGGTGTCGAGAATCCCGATCCGGAAGGCGAGCAGCGACTGAATGCGTTCGGCGACGTCGGCGAACGGCTTGATCATCTCGTGTTCGCGCGCCGCGCGTCGCAACTCGTAGAAGGCCTGGGTGGCGAGCCGCAGCCGGGTTTCGTAGGTGACGTTCTGGAATGCGTCGATGAAGCCTTGTTTGATCGGCGCACGGACCACCAGATCGGCGATGCCTTCGATGTTTCGGCTGGTTATTTCGAGCGCCATGGAGCCTCCCAACTCGCTGACAAGCCTTCCGGCCCGTCATCGGCCGGTTATGCATCGGGGGAATACTGTTTCGCCGGCTTGCGGCCTGTCGCTGAGGCGCGCCCGCGGGCTTCGACCCCGCCAAGGGGAGCGCGAATATTCGCGCGTCCTGGATTTACCCCGGGATTGCCATGAAGTCGCCGTGATCGCAACGCGCCTGGGTCGAGTGTGGCATAACTCACCAAACGCATGCGCTCGGCGCCTCGTCCCGGCTCCCGATGCTCAGAGGCAATCCCGCAGCCAGGCGATCAGCGGCGTGTCGGCCGGCGGCATCGGATAGTCGGACAGCTTGTCCGGCGTCACCCAGGCCAGAGCCGCGTGTTCCCGGGCCGAGACGAATCCATCCCAGCGGCGACACAAGTATAGCGGCATCAGCAGGTGGAACGTCTCATAGGCGTGGCTGGCGAATACGAAGGGCGCGAGGCAGGCGTGGGCGATGCCGATGCCCAGTTCCTCGCGCAGTTCGCGGATCAGGCAGGTCTCCGGAGTTTCCCCCGCTTCCACCTTTCCACCGGGAAATTCCCACAGCCCTGCCAATGACTTGCCTTCCGGCCGGCGGCCGATGAGGACGCGCCCGTCGATGTCGACGAGGGCGCAGGCGGCGACGAGCAATATCTTGGTCAAGTGGCCTCACTCCGCCCCGAGGTCCGGGAAGCGCCGCTTACAAGCGGTGGGGCGAAGTGCAAAGGCGGAATATCGCCGCGCGCCACGCAGCAGGCGACCCGATCATCGAGGATCACTTGACATTGTGCGCCGCGGCCGCCAAGTGAGCGGCACGAAGTCCGAAGGGAATTCGTTATCGGTGCTCCAGTCGCGTGAGGAACACAGCTTCGTGTTCCAGCCTGTCGAGCGCCCTTATAGGCAATCGCCGATCGCCCGGCCACGCGGGGCGCTCCCCCTGACGACTTTCGCCCCGGCGAGCCCCCATGCGATGGGCGCTCGCGCTCGGCGTATATGAAAGACATCGAACCTTGACCAATTTTACCGACCTTGGGCTCTGCAAGCCTTTGCTCAAGGCCTTGACTGAAGAGGGCTACACCGAGCCCACCCCAATTCAGGCTCAGGCCATACCGACCGTGCTGACCGGGCGGGATCTGCTGGGTATCGCCCAGACCGGCACCGGCAAGACCGCCGCCTTCGCATTGCCCATCCTGCACCGCCTCGCCGCCAACCCGCGCCCGGCGCCCCGTCGCGGCTGCCGCGTCCTGGTGTTGAGCCCGACCCGCGAACTCGCCAGCCAGATCGCCGAAAGCTTTCGGGTCTATGGCCGTCATCTCGGTTTCAGCGTCGCCGTGGTGTTCGGCGGTGTGAAATACGGGCCGCAAGTCAAGGCTCTGGCCGCCGGCGTCGACATTCTGGTGGCGACCCCCGGCCGGCTGATCGACCACATCAACGAGAAGGTCGCCAATCTATCGGGCGTCGAGGTGTTCGTGCTCGACGAAGCCGACCAGATGCTCGACCTCGGCTTTTTGCCGCCGATCCGCAAGGTCGTCGCCACCTTGCCCAAGCAGCGCCAGAACCTGTTCTTTTCCGCCACCATGCCCTCGGAAATCGGCCGGTTGGCCGATGAACTGCTGGTCGACCCGGCGCGGGTGGCCGTCGCTCCCGCCGCCACCACCGTGGCCCGGGTCGATCAACGTCTGTTGTTCATCGAGGCCGACCGCAAGCGCCAGTTGCTGGCCGAATTGTTCGTCGACGCGCGCATGGATCGGGCTCTGGTGTTCACGCGCACCAAACGCGGCGCGGACCGCGTCGCGAAATATCTCGAAGCCGCCGGCGTCCGCGCCGACTTCATCCATGGCGACAAATCGCAGGGCCAGCGCGAACGAGCGCTGGCGGCCTTCAAAAAGGGCGAGGTCCGGGCGCTGGTGGCGACGGACATCGCCGCTCGTGGCATCGACGTCGACGGCGTCACCCACGTGGTGAATTACGAGTTGCCGAACGTCCCGGAATCCTATGTGCATCGTATCGGCCGCACGGCGCGGGCCGGCGCGACCGGCGTCGCGATCAGTCTGTGTGCCAACGAAGAGCGTGCGCTGCTGAAAGACATTCAGAAATTGACCCGCCAGACGATCCCGTCGTTCGATCGCCGCAACGATCGCTCGCTGGGCGCCCTGGCCGCGGTGGAGGAGAAGGTTGCTCCCGAGCGGGCGGCGCGCCAGCCCGCGGCGCGTGGCGACGGCGGCGGCGTGGCTCGCAACCGTCGGCGCGGCCGGCCGGCGGGGGGCGCGCCCGGTCGGGGTCGCGGCGGCGCCGCTAAGCCGGCGGCCGCTCCCAAGAGCGAGGGCCGTGGTCGGGTGGAAGCGCCGGCGCGCTGGACTCCGATGGATCAGTAATTCGTGGCGCTCGCGGCGGCGCCGGCCGACAGCGAGCGCCGCAGACGGCCGCGCACCGGCCAGACGAAAACGTCGAGTGGCGAGCCGACCGCCTCTTCCAGACCGGTGGCGGGGTATTCGCCGGGTTTCGGCCGATGATAGGCCCCGCTCAGCACATCGAATATCGGCAGCAGAGCGGCGAAATTGGCATTGTGATGTGCCGGATTCACCGAGTGGTGCAGGCGATGGTACTGCGGTGAATTGAATGCCCAGGACAATGGACCCAATCCCAGGCGGATGTTCGAATGGGTCAGGAAGTGGCCCAGGCTCAGCAGGACATAGACCGCCAGTATGGCCGGGTCGGTCCGGAACAGCACGGCGACGGCCAACCAGATGGTCGCCGACTTGATCGCCGGCTCCAGCCAAAAGTGTCGCTGGGTGGTGGCGATACTCATCGCGCGATCGCTGTGATGCAGGGAATGCATCGCCCATAGGGCGGGAACGGCGTGTTGCGCGCGATGGAACAGATACTCTCCGAGATCCATGGCGACAAAATAGACCAGGGCCGCGACTGGCCAGGGCAGGTGACGCAGATCGACGAGGCCACCGCCCAGACCATTGACCAGTCCGGTCTCCCCCACCGCGAGCACGCCGATCAATAGCGTATGGGACAAGCCCGTCAGCAGCCAGGCGGTCGCATTGTTCAACCAGTCGATCCGCTGGCCCCGTGACGCCGGCTTCAGGCGTTCCAGGCAGGCGAGGGCCGCGAGGACGCTCCCGAGGAGAACATAACCGGCATAGTCGCTCATCGGCCAGGTCCACCCAGCCCGCAGCCCGCCATTAGAACAGTCCGGGCGCGAGGCGAAAGCGCACGCGGGTCATGAACGAAGCATAGGCCGGATCCTGCGCCAGGATGCGCTCCTCCGCCAGCACGCGATAGACCATCGCCGCGATCGAAAGCACATAGACTCCGGCATTCCAGCCCAGCGGATTGGCCAGGAAAAACCCGGCATAGACCAGCAGGTAGCCCGCATAGATCGGGTGACGCACGAAGCCGTAGGGTCCTGCCTGGACGACCCCGCGATTGGCCGCGGCCAGACCGAAGCTCCGGCGCAGAATCAGCTTGCCCCAGACGCCCAGCAACAGTCCGCAGATCATCAGGCTCAGAGCGAAGACCGGGGGCGCCAGGGCATGGCCGCCCGGCCTGACCAGCATCGGCGCCGTTGTTCCCACCAGCGCCAACAGCCAGTCCAGCGGACGCGTGGTCACCATCGGGGCGCCGCGCCGCACCACCATGAACAATACCACCAAGCCCTCGGAAACCAGCACCAGGGCGTCCCATGGACGCAGACCGAGCGCCTGCGACATGCGCAGGACAAGACCGGCGAACAGGATGACCGAGAACACTCGTTCTCCCACGTCGATCGCCCATTTTAGGTGGGACTCGGTCCGAGGGTTCAAGTCGTGGGTCATGGCAAGGTCAACAGCCGCGGAAAATAAAGGCTCGCCCAGACGACCGCCGCTCCGGCCGCCGCGATCGCCACGCCGTAGGGTATACCATCGCCAAAATCGCCCTTGCCGCGCATGGTCAGCATGACGAGCGCCCGCCGCGGCCGACTGATCATGATCGTCAGCGCCACGAGGCCCCCGACGATTGCTGTGCCTATGGCCAGATGCGGCAGGTGAGCGAGGCCGGCGAACAGGGCCACCGCGGCGAACAGCTTCGAGTCGCCGGCGCCCAGGATTTTCAGACTGTACAGCGCGAAGCTGAGCACGAACGCGATGGTCGCCGCCATCAACGCGTCGAGCAGTCCCGCCAGACCACTCAGCGCCGTCCACGGAATGAACAGGGCGACCACGGTGAGCACCGATGGATTGGGAATCTTTCGTGTACGGATGTCGCTGACCGCCGCCCACGCGAGTGAACCGGTCAGCAGCACCGCGATAAGGGCGCGCCCTAGGTCAGCGGGGGACATCGGCGACGCCCGGGGTCTCGTCCTTGCGCTCGGCCAGATCCTTCGCCAGCTGCAGATTCTCCGCCGCCTTGGCGTAGAACTGGCCACGAGCGGCGATCGCCTGATTGAGCAGGGTGTCCGCTTGCAGATAGTCGCCGCGCATGGCGGCGGCCAATCCGACATTGTTCAATACCGCCGCGCGATCGTCGGCTGGGCCGGTCGCGGTCGCCCGCGAATAATGTCCGTCCATCGCCAGCGTCAGGCGAAGGTTGGTGCGCGCGGCCGCCAGAGCCGGATCCTTGTCGAGCGCGGACACGAAATCCGCCGCAGCCTCGCTGGTCTGCCGCTGCAGGAGGCGGGAATAGCCGCGATTGTTGAGAATGATCGCGGTGTTGGCGCCGGGGGCCGCCAGGGCCGCGGCATAGGCCTGCGCCGCCTTGCTCCAGTCACGCCGCAGATCGTATTCCCGGCCCAGGCCGTTCCATGCGCGCCAAAGCGATTTGTCCAGGGCGACCGACGCCTTGAGGTCCATGAGCGCCTCGTCGGATCGCCCCAGCAGTGAAAGCGCGAGACCCTCGCCCTCAAGAGCCCGCGGCTTCTCGACAGGATCGGAATCGTTGGATTTGAAGACCGCGAGGGCGTCGCCGAAGCTACCGCGCGCGAGCATCAGTTCGCCGTCGAGATCGGTCAGCTCAGGCGACTTGACGCCGGCGACGATCGCCCGGTCAAGCAGATCGCGGGCGTCCACGAACCGCCGCTCGTCGAGAGCCTGGCGTACCTGCGCGGCCAACGCGACCGCGCTGGCGCTTGGCGCGGCCGGGGTCCTGGCCGCCGCCGGCGAACGCGAAAACAACCCACGGGCCGGCGCGCCGATGGGCGCCGCGGCCGCGACCAGCATCACTGCGACAACCACGGCGCGGACGAGCCCGACGCCGTGGCGGTTGTTGGATCGCGTCATGCTGGTCCCCTGTGGTTTTGGTCGTCCACTCGCGCGACCGGGATGGAAGCGGGCGCCGAGGCTAAGATACTGGCTGCCGGGTCGACCACGACCGGGGTGCGCTCATCGCCAGGCGGGCCGCCCCGGCGCCGCAGCATGTCCGAATACCGGCGATTGGCGGCCACCACCTTGGACCCGGGGTCGGCCTTTTCGGCGAGATCGTAATAGCGACCGCTGAGATCGAACCGGCCGAGTTTGTCGTAGATCACGCCGAGCGCGTTGAGAATCCGCGGATCGTCATGGCTGGCGGTCTGCGCGGTTTGCAAAGTCACGAGCGCGGCGCCGTAATCCCGTTGCTGAATCTCCCGGACCGCGCCGGCATACAGGCGATCCGCCATCCGCCGCGGATCGTCGGCGAGCCCCGGCGGAATGCTTTGGAGAGACGAAACCGAGGTCACGCCGGCCGAGGCCACGAGCCCGCCCTGGCGCAGCAACAGGGAATAGCGGCGGTTGGCGGCGACGATGCGCGAGCCTGGATCGGCCTTTTCCGCCAGATCGTAATAGCGTTGGCTGAGTTCGAATCGCCCGAGTTTGTCATAGACCACGGCCATGGCGTTGAGCACGCGTGGGTCGTCGGCTCGCGTGGCGTGCGCCAACTGCAGGGCTTCCAACGCCGCCGCATAGTCACGGGCCTCCAACGCTCTGACCGCCTGGGCGTAGAGCCGGTCGTCGAGGGCGTTCGGGGCGACCGGATCGAGATGCGCCGACACCGGGGTGATCTTGACCATGTGCGGAAACAGATTGGCGGCCAGATGCTGCATCGGGCGCAGCCAGGCGCACCCGGTCAGGGCGAGGCCGGCGCCGGCGATCAGGACGATGCGTAGGCGAAGACCAGGCATCGGGGTCATTTCCCTGGACCAGGCGCGAAGGCGTGCACCGCGTCGATCATCGGCGGCAGCATCACGGCAGTGATGATGACCGGCAGGATACACATCACCAGCGGGATGGTCAGCAGGACAGGAAGTCGCATCGCCTTCTCTTCGGCCCGCAGCATCCGGTGATTGCGCATCTCGGCGGAATAGGTTCTCAGGCTGGTGGCGATCGAGCCGCCGAGGCTGTCGGTCTGGATCAGGAGCGCGACGAAGGCCTTGATCCGTTCGACCTGGGTCCGTTCGCCCATGTTGCGCAGCGCCTCGGCGCGGGTTCGACCGGCGCGCAACTCCTGCGAAACCAGGAGGAATTCGTGGGCGATACGTGGGTGTGAATGGGTGGTCTCCTGACCGACCCGAAGCACGGAGCCTTCCAGTCCCAAACCCGATTCGACGCATACGACCATCAGGTCGAGGGCGTCGGGAAACTCGTTCTCGATTTCGGTCCGCCGCGAGCCGGCGCGATTGTCGATGAAGGCGCGCGGACCGATCAGGCCGGCGGCGCAAAGCACCACGGTGACGAAGATCAACTTCAAACCGGTGGTCGGTGAGGGCAGGAACTGCTGTCCGAACAGGAAGGCGAAGGGCAGCGCCACGGCCAGAGTGAACCGCGTGACCACATAGATCGCCGGCGCCGCTTGGGAGGTGAAACCCGCCTGTTCGAGGTCGCGGCGCAGCTTGCCGCGTTCCTGTGGGTCCTGCAGCGTCGACTTCTGAACCCAGGCCAGCAGCGGGTTGCGCGGCGCCTCGGTTCGCAGCAGCGGTCCGCGGCTGGCCGCCTTGTCCGAACTCGACTGCGGTGGGTTCTCCCCCTGCAGGCGGCGGCGCACCGCGATATTGGTGTCGAGCCGGCGAGACACGATCACCACGGTCAACACCACCGCGGCGAAGATCAGAAAATCGAGGGACAACATGCTGATCGTGTTCATGGCCATCACTCAGTATTTGAAGTTTACCATGCGATTGATGATGAATTGACCGATTAGGTAAAGCATCACGATGCCGCCTACTACCGGCCAGAACACGGGCTCTGCGAATTTACTGGTATAAAATTGAGGCTGCGTGAGCATCAGAAACGAGATCAACAACAACGGCAAGGCGCTGAGCACCTGCGCCGACATCTTGCCTTCGGAGGTCAAGGCTCTCACGCGCAAGTGCAGGTTTTGCTGATTACGGATCACCGTGCACAGGTTGGTCAGCACCTCCGCCAGATTTCCACCGGTCTCGGCCTGAATGGTCACGCTGACCGCGAAGAAGTGAGCGTAGTCGGAACCGGTCCGGTGCGCGAAGTTCTTCAGGGCGTCACGAAACTCAAGCCCATAGGTCGTCTCGTCGACGATGAAGCCGAACTCCGAACCGATCGGATCGCCCATTTCGTCGGCGGCCAGTCTTACCGCCATGATCAGGGGATGGCCGGCGCGGAGGGCGCGGATGATGACGTCCAGCGCCTGCGGCAACTGCTCCTCGAGCTTACGCAAGCGCTTGGCGCGCAGATAATTGACGATCAAGGCGCCGCCGGTGATCGCCAGGCCGATCGCCCCGATGATCGAAACCAGGAGATTGACGACATCGCGGCCACGGCCGAGCATGGTCACGATCAGGACCGCCAGGGCCCCGAGGATGGTGGCCGCCACCGCGATGAAGATGCCGAACTGCAGCGGCGTGATCGAAAGTCCCGCCTGCCGGAAGTGCAGGGACAACTGATTGTGTAGCCCCGGGGCCGCCGCCCCGAGGGCATCCTTGGGCGCCCGCTTCAACAGGGATTCGTAGGCCTGTTCCTGGGAGACCCCCTTGTCGAGCAAGGTCAGGCGGCGGTTGACCCGCCGGCTCCGATCGCCCGAGGACATCACGGCCGACGCCACCGCCTGAACGAACATCACCACCGCGACGAAGGCGAGTATGAAGATCAGCGGGACCAGCATCGTCGCCTCAGATCGACCGGCGATTTGGCGCGAAGAGGTGCGGATTGAGTTCGATGCCGCGGGCGCGCAGAAGTTCGGCGAATTTTGGCCTCACTCCGGTCGCCTCATAGTCGCCTTGCACCGCGCCGTCCGGCCCCAGCCCCCGGCGCCGGAAGCGGAAAATCTCCTGCATGGTGATGATATCCTCCTCCATGCCGACGATCTCGGCGATCGAGGTCAGGCGCCGCCGGCCGTCTTCCATCCGTTCGACCTGAATGATCACGTTGATCGCGGAGGCGATTTGCTGGCGAACCGATCGGGGTGAAATTTCGAACCCCGCCATGCCGATCATCTGCTCGATCCGGGTCAGGGCGTCGCGCGGCGCATTGGCATGGACCGTGGTCATCGAGCCGTCGTGGCCGGTATTCATCGCCTGCAGCATGTCGAAGGCCTCGCCCGACCGGATTTCTCCCAGGATGATGCGATCGGGCCGCATGCGAAGCGCGTTCTTGACCAGATCCCGTTGGGTGATTTCGCCCTTGCCCTCGATGTTCGGCGGGCGGGTTTCCAGCCGGCCGACATGCGGTTGCTGCAATTGCAGTTCGGCCGAGTCCTCGATGGTCAGGATACGCTCGCGTTCGTTGATGAAGGCCGACAGAGCGTTCAGCAGCGTCGTCTTGCCCGAGCCGGTGCCGCCCGAAATCACCACGTTGCGCCGGGCCTGGACGATGGCGGACAATACCGTGGCCATTTCGGCGGTGAGACTGCCGAAGCCCACCAACCGCTCGATGCCGATCGGCGTGCGGGAGAATTTCCGGATCGAGACCAGAGGACCATCCACCGCCAGCGGCGGAATGATGGCGTTGATCCGCGACCCGTCGGCCAGACGCGCGTCGACCATCGGCGAGGATTCGTCGACCCGCCGTCCGACCTGCGAAACGATCTTGTTGATGATCCGCACCAGGTGGCGGGTATCCTGGAACTTCACGTCGGTGATTTCGAGCCGGCCACCGCGCTCGACGTAGATCGTGTCGTGAGTGTTGATCAGTATGTCGTTGACCGAGTCGTCCTTGAGGAGAGGTTCGAGCGGTCCCAGCCCGAGGATCTCGTCCAGAAGTTCGTCGATCAGCCGGTCGGTCTGCAGGGGCGACAGCAGCCGCTTTTCCTCGGTCAGCAGTTGCACGACGGCGCCGCGGATCTCCAGCCGCAGGGTGTCGCGCGGCGTGCGATCGAGCAGCGACAGGTTGAGTATGTCGAGAAGGCGCGAGTGCAGCCGCGACTTGAGCGCTGTCGCGCCTTCGATCGGTGCGTTGGCGGCGCGCGCGGCGGTGGCCGCCGGCTGGATGTCCGACCAAAGGCTGCTCATGGCCATAATCTCCGGCGGGTCTGCGGCGCGGCGACCGGGGCCGGTTCGATGATTTCCGCCAGGTTGGCGATGGCCTTCTCCAGCTTCGTGCCCCGTTGCACTTCGGCGATTTCGCAACCCTGGGCGATGGCGTCGCTCATCAGTCTGTCGTCTTCCGGCAGGACGACATCGAAATCCTTGCCCAAAGCCTTTTCGGCCGCCTTCAGCGACACCACGGCCCGCTTGTCGGCGCTGACCCGATTGCACACCAGGGTGAGGGGAATACTGTCGAGCCGTTGCGTCTCCAACACCCTGAGTTGCCGCTTGAGAAGATTGATCCGCGGGACGGACAGGTCGCCGACCACGACGATGCGGTCGCAGAGTTGCAGGGCGCGAAATGTCCACGCCGTCCACACCGTCGGCAGGTCGAGGATCGTCATGCGAAAATGCCGGCGCAGAGCGGTGATCAGGTGTTCGACGTCCTGGGCGCTGATCGCTTCGAGCGGCGTGAGTTCCCGTGGCGCTCCCAGCACGCGCGCGCCGCTGCGATGCCGGGCCAGGGCCGAGTCCAGCGGCGCATCCTCGAGCAGGCCGCCGCCGGCCAGGATATCGTTCAGGCTGATGGCGTCGCCCAGATCGAGATACAGGGCTCCGACGCCGAACTGAAGATCCAGATCGGCGAAGCAGATTTCGCCCTCAACTCCGGCGCGTCGCGCCAGCATCGCGGCGAGCTGCACGCCCAGTGAGGTCGCGCCCGTCCCCCCGCCGGCCTTGAGCAACGCGACCACGCCGCCGGCCGCCGATTGCGGGCTCGCCGGCGCGCCCGCGGCCAGAACCCGCTCGAGGCTCAACGCCAGGGCGGCTTCGTTCACCGGGGCCTGCAACACGTCCGCGGCCCCGGCGCGGATCAACTGGCGGGTCGTCGCCACGTCCGCGTGATCGAGCGCGATGATCAGCGGCGCCCCTGGTGGCTGAGCGGCGATGCGCCGGATCACGGCTTCCGCGTCCAGCGCGTCGGCGGCGACGATCAGTGCGCCCAGCCCTGGAACCGGGCGGTTCGGCCAGATCGGCCCGACACTGGCGAACTGCACCTGAGGAAACAGGGCCGAAAGTGAATGGATTTGATCAGGACCGCCGATCGCGCCATCCACATAGGCCACGCAGATGGTGCGTCCCCCCGAACCGGGCGGCGGGTCACCGGGCAGCGCGTGCAACTGTAAGTCCATTTCAGCCATCAGGCGCGCGCGATCGCTCGCCCCTCCCGATGGGATTCACAGCTTCCTGGATGTTTCCGATACGCGATCACGATGGGGACTTTCAGGTCACTGTTGTGGGCTCGAGCCGCCGCCGGAGTCACCGCCGCCGCCGCCGCCGCCGCCACCACCGCCGCCGCCACCGTTACCGCCACCGCCGACGGTGGAGGTGGAAGTGCCGACCGGTTTGAGCACCTTGCCCTTGATGTAGCGATCCTGCGCCAAGGCAGCGCGAGAACCATTGGCCAGCGGTTGCGCCGCATTTTTCCACGGCGGGTCGGGATAGGCGATCTGCGCCGCGAGATCGGCGTGCACCGCCTGGCCG
>CAWHEE010000010.1:0-54299 GCA_963828365.1 uncultured Alphaproteobacteria bacterium
TCCAGCGCCCGGCCATGCGCTTCGTGCCGGTCAAGTCGGCCGAACGCCAGGCGGTGCTGTCGATGCATAAGGCGCGGGCGCTGATGGTCAACCAGCGCACCCGGCTGATGAATGCGCTGCGCAGCCATCTGGCCGAACACGGCCTCGTGGCTCAGGCGGGCGTCAGAGGTTTCCTGTCCCTGATGGAACGGCTGGCCACGGCAACTCAGGGTCCCGCGGATTCCTGGTGCGCGCGCTCTCGGTCATGGCCGAGCAGCTGGCTCACCTGCAGCAGGCCATCCAGGCCGTGGAGGCCGAGATCCTGGCCTGCAGCATCGGCAGGACGAGATCAGCCGCCGGCTCGCCGCCATCCCGGGTTTCGGCCTGATCACCGCCAGCGCCGTCTCCGCCAGCCTGACCGATCCCAAGGCCTTCCGCTGCGCGCGCGATTTCGCCGCCTCGCTCGGGCTCACCCCGCATATCGACGGACAGGGGGAAGAGAACAGGCTGGGATCGATCAGCAAGCGGGGCGATCGTTATCTGCGCAGCCTGCTCGTCGGCGGCGCCCAAGCGATGCTGATCAGCCGGCGGGCGAAGATCGACCCATGGCTGATGCGGCTCCTGGCCGGCAAGCCCCGCAAGCTCGCCGCCGTGGCGCTGGCCAACAAGATGGCGCGCATCGCCTGGGCGATGATCGCGCACGGCGAGACCTATCGAAGCGAGATATCCGCCGCCGCCTAAGCGCACGGCGCCCACACAAGCTTGCAGAGACGATGGAGGCGACACAGGGGAACGGGGTTCTCACCGCGATCGGGACACTCTTAGGCACGCCTCAGCGCTTCGAGCGCGTGGGGTTGATCAGAACCCGATCCGCGGAGTCCATCAGGGCCAGCGGCCGTCGCGCCGCATCAACAGGCCGAAGACATGACCGCAAGCAATCCCGCGATCCAATACGCCGATATTATCTCTTGCGAGACGGGGGCCATCCAGACATGAGGCGGCCGGCCGGCCGCGCTCCCATCCACATCGACGCAGAGGGGGCGCGGCGCCGCCGGCCCCGCGGGCGGCGGAGATCGTCAGGCGTGGCGAGGGCCTCGGCGCCGCGCCTGGGCCGCCTGGGCGGCTTTCTGGCAGCCGGCCGGCGCTCTTGGATCGCTAAGGCCGCCCCGGCCTTGGCATGGGTCCGGGCGGGGGCCTGGCGCAGGCGTCGGCGGGGCGTAGCCCAGGCGAGGGGTAACTGCGCCATTGTCCACAACTCGGTTGGGGACGCCTTTTCGGACCCTCGGATATCGTCGCCGATCGGGCCGGCCAGGTGTCGGGCGGAGCCTGACCGCGAGGGTCGGGTGGGTGTAGCCCACGCGACCCGTAAGTGCGCCATTGTCCACAATATCAGCCAAGCTTGGGGCTCGAACCCGCCCGCCTGACCGATCTTCAAGGGCTGGGAACACCCCCACGACAGGGATCGGATCAGGGGCTGAGTCTCAGGTCCAGGCAATGGCCAAGCTGTTTAACAACGCCGGCGACAAGCCTATCCTGCCCCCAAGCCTTCGATCGCCGCGGTTAGGGCGTGGGTGATCTCCCACTTGCTTGGAGGCCGTAGGGCGAGGATGGACCTGGCCCACCTCGCCGCGTCTGCCGGCGTTTAATATTCGGCGGCAGGAAGCGTCACTATGTTGGATTTGCGAGATAGACTTAGATCACCCTAGGCGCGACCACGTAAACACATCGAACGTTTCTTCGCGGGTCAGTTAGAAGTTCCGTCTTAGCGGTCATCAACGAGCTGACGGTAAAGTCAATGGCATATAACCCCGGCGCCACTTCGCGCTTGCGTTGCTCATTGTTCGGCCACAGGAATCCGATTTCCGTAACGTCACGACTGTTATTGCAATTACTATACATTAATTCGACGCCGCCATGGGTGAGCAACATCTGATAATCCGCCTCACTTACCAACAGCTCTACCGCCGGCTCCAGCTCTCCACCCAGGGGTGAGCTTGACGCATGAAGAAACATCCCCGACTAGCCCGAGCGCTGAATGGATAAAGTGGGGAACAGGTACAACACTAACCCAACGACCGCCAGTGAGACCACAAGATAAACAAATGTCGAAGATTTCGACAACTTTTTCATTTATGGGCGCTTCGCGAAGTTAGCATATACTGAGGAAATCATCGCCGGTAGCTTAACGGCATTCATCATTTGAACGGGGCTATTGTGATCCACGTTAACTGTCACATAGGTATCGGCTTCAGATTGTAGGGCCGTATTCATACGACCGCCAAGGGACGCGATCTGGTCATTCCAGTCCGGCGCATGCTCGTACCTGTCGCCCTCACGTCCACCCACAATCCACCAAGTTTACTCCTAAACGTATCGGCCTCATTCACAGTTTGAAGCGTGCTATCTCCGCCAGTTACTGGGTCGAGGGTCACCAACAACCGTATAGGAATGTTCTGGCTCTCTGCCCATGCAGCTGTGTCGATCGCGGTGCTGCCACCCCAGCTATGGCCAATTAGAATAACGGGTAAACCTAAGCGTTTTGGATGGAAAAAACAGCGGTCTGTACGCCGCTAGTGTCGAAATTTGTGAAGAAATTGTACCCTTTTGCCGCCGCAAACCTATGCATCGGATCATCGGAGAGAGGCTGCAAATACCCGTCACCCCCGCCGCCGATGACTATGGGTGCATTTTGGATCGACCCCTAACTCCTGCGCATACTGGAGAATTCTGTCGCGAGACATTGTGGAGAGGGGCAACGTGTAACCCGAGGTCTGGGCGGCCTGCCATAGTTGGCCTGGCGCACCGTAGGTTAGTAAGCTGCTCGTCCCGGATGGCGAGGCCGGCCCGCTGGATGCGCCGTATCCCCACCACTTCCTCCGCTGAACAGCCCCTCGACGCCGTGAACGATCTCGCCGCCGACATGCTCGATGCCGCCGATGATCTCAGAGCCGACGTGCTCGACGCCGTGGACGAACGAGCCGATCCCATCCCCGATCTCCTGGAACAGCGACTTGCCGTTGGCAGAGGCCTGCGCCTCCTGGCTCCCGATGAGATTGCCGATGGTTTGGCCGACTACGAAACACTATTTTTTCCTGCATCCATGGGCGGCGACTTCTTGGACTGCAAATCGGCACGACCCCATCTGTCAATTGGCGGAAATCCGCCAGGGGTACGAAAACCTTTTTCTGGTACTCACCATAAACTAGCCATATACTACCCTCAGCTTGAGAAAATTCATCGGCCGACCAAGCTTCTATTGTGAATTTGTCAAAGAAGAAAAGTCTATTGTTTTTCATTTCTCCCTCAGAATACGAACAAACGATTTTTCGGTGGCTTTCGCACGATTTCATATAGTAAATTTGATGACCTGATATGGTTTCGAGATGAGATAAAGACTCGGTTGAAATCGGAGAAGGCGTTACATCTGTGTCTTCCGCGACAATAACTACTTTTACGCCCAGTTTATCTACATCAGACTGATTTGGTTCGACTGGGTGTCCCTCGCTATCCATGACTTCGAAAACATGTTCATAAGTGGAATCACACAGAATGTCCCATGCTCGACACAATGCGGAGCCTGCGTGTCACTATCCTTAGGATCGCAATTAGCTCGAATGGGGCAGAACAAATATGCAATTGCTAGCGCGGTCACGATCGTCGGGGTATTTCCTCTTGGCTCGCGCAAAAAGATTGCCAGAGATCCTCGTCGGAAACTAAGCCGGCGCAGTCCAAATAGTCCGATAGGCCCTTGTGCCGCCGATTTGAGCACCATCTATAGTCCCTCAGGGATCAGTGTGGAAAGTGGCTGTGAAAACGTCACCGGCGGAATAATAACGACGGTCGGACGTGGTAATAGTTGAGCTGGCGGTGGCGACGTATTTTCAAGTATGTTGTTAAGCGAGTTTGCATAAGCATACAAATTTGGCTGATTTGCCGGAAGCGTCGGATCTCCGGCATAGTATCTCGCCATTGTTTCCGCGAACGTCTCGCTCAACGCGTATGAGTACGGTCCCGGTGGCTTTCCGATAATCCTGCAGCTGCTGTCTAAAAAAAGCGCCCATCTTGATCACTGATCCCAATTACCGGAATTCCACTCCATTAGAGATTGGTTCAACAAGATATTGCTGGTTAAAATATTGCCCCAAGGTGGGTCTATCAGCTAAATATGCAGTTTGAAAGTTAAAACTACTAGATAACAAGCCGTCTGCGGCCCGCAATTCCAGGTATCAATGCGCCTAGGGTATCATCAGCCATGGCCAAATTCGTGAAACGCTAGATTATATGTCCCGCTTCCAATATTTGGGCTTGTTGCGAGAATAACATCGTTAGCTACGGAATCGAATATGCCAGGGCGAGCATAAGTACTATTTCCATCGCCGGACAAATATCCGCGAGCTTGCTGGTTCACGTAATCAGAGACGAAACGTGAGTCTTGACCAACCTGGTTCGCAACAGCATCGACCTGAAGCCCGCCTGCGGTGCCCCACTGTAGCACAGACGATGGCAATTCATTTAGCACGGTTGCCACCGCAGTCGCATTCCCACCTCGACCAAAGATACTTAATCCTTGGAGGTCGATCGATGTTCCGTAAATGGTCTGCACCTCAGTGGCACCTTCGGGCAGCGTCGCGCTTGCTGAAAAGAATGATTTTTGATCACTCGGTGGAGGAGCGGCATCGGGTCGCTGGCCGACACTGGGATCCGCTTGCGCTTGCATGTATGCTGCCAGTTGCGCTGTCGCGCTGTCGGGCGTGTATCCTGGAAAGAGGTTAAGGGTGTTGTCGCCTTGGCTGATGGCGGCTTCGGTCGCGGCGTTCTGCTGGTCTTGCTGGGCCTGTTCCTGTTCTGCGCCTATGAGGTTGGCCGATGGTTTGGCCGACGAAATTGGGCAGTTCGCCTTGCAGACTTTGCCGAGACCCTGGCCCGTGATCGCAGAGCGCGTGGCGGCGCCGGCGATTAGGGCCGCCGCGCCAGTTAGGGCGTTTGCGCCGTATGCGGCGAAGCTCTTGTCATAGAAATACCCCTGGCCGTTGTAGTTCTTGTCCTGGAACACGCCTGCTACCGTCGGCGCGATCGCAGCGCTGACACCGCCCTCGATGCCGGCGGCGGCAACGCTCGCCCAACTGAACGATTTCTGCAAGCCCGTCGCCACGCCAATGCCCTGGCTGATGACACTCCCAAGGGGCGTCGTTGAAGGCTGAAGAGGCAATCGAACTCCCCGTAGTTCCAAGCGCGCCATTGAACGCCCCGTTAAGGGTCTGGTCAAGAAATTGAAGGCCCGAGAACCCAGGGATAGCGCCTGTCGCGGCCTCGCTGATGCCGGCCCCAATCCCCGCGCTAATCCCCGAAGCGCCACCTCTGACCAATTAAACCCCTGCTGAGCGCCGACCGCGATAGCCGCGCCTTGGCCCGCTGCGTCGGCGACCGCCCCCAACGCGCCCAACGCGCCGGCGTCTAAAGCTGGTTCGACGGCGATAGCGGTTGCTGCGCTCAGCGGGCTGGCCTCCAACAGAGAGCCGACGAGATTGAGGACAGGTACGTGGAAGATCACAGTCACCGCGACCGCCACGATCGCCACGATGATCGCCCCGATGCCACCGCAACCGCTATGGTGGGGCTGGGCCGGCGGCGGGGCGGTGGGGTCGATGAAGCCAGTGGCCTGGTTGGCGTTGTAGGGCAGGAAGTTGCTGCTGGTGTGTCGGGGGTTGACCACCACGTTTGGGATGGTGATCGCCACGCCCGCAGCCAGGGTCTGGCCGGGGGAGTTCCGGGGACACTATATGCAATTGAAACGACTACTCTTTAGTTGATCAATACGGGAAAGTGCCCCCTGATATCCAAACCCGCCCGCAGCCACCGATGAGGGTTTACTATTTCCTACAGGGTCACCTTAATCCCAGGTGACACTGTCACCGGAACTCTCCACCGGAACTCCCTGGAGTGCACCCCTGTAGTGAGACAAGGAAATAAGGGACAGTTCTCAAAAAGGAGAACCGATGCCCAAGATGGAACGACGAAGTTTCGGCCGCGATTTCAAGCTGAAGGTGATTGAACGCCTGGAGGCCGGGGAGAGCGGAACGGCCCTGGCGCTGGAGTTTTCGATCAAGCGGACGATCATCTACCGCTGGCGGGATGTTTGGCGGGAAGGTGGTGCGGCGGCGCTGCGCTCGAAGCCGGGGCGCCCCGACAAGCGCGAAGCGCTCGACATGGAGCGGGCGCGCGGCGTGGCGGCGAAGGCCAACGACCTCGCCGAGGCGCGCCGTCAGATCGCCGAGCTTCAGCGGAAAGTTGGGCAGCAGCAACTGGGTCTGGATTTTTTCAGGCAAGCCTTGCGGCATTTCGAGGCGTCACGCCGGCCGAACAACGGTCCTGGCGCGACGGCGTCTTCGTCCAGATCCAGGCGATGACGCGTCCGCAAGGCGATGGATCGGCCGGCGCGTGGTCGGTCGAGCGGCTGTGCGCCCTGGCCCAGGTGAGCCGGGCGGCTTTCTACCGGCGCTGGGGCGAGAGCGAACCGCTGCGCGAGGAGACGGCGTTACGCGATGCGATCCAGCGTCTGGCGATGGCCAACCGCTACTATGGCTATCGTCGTCTGCTGGTCGAACTCACCAGGGAAGGGTGGAAGGTCAACCACAAGCGGCTCCTCAGAATGATGAGAGAAGACAATCTGTTGTGCCTGAGGAAGCCGGCGTTCAAACCGCCGACGACCGACTCCAGGCACAGCTGGCGGGTCTGGCCGAACCTGGCCAAACATCTTCAGCCGATGGCTGTGAACCAGTTGTGGGTCGCCGACATAACCTATGTGCGGCTGGCCGAGGCCTTCGTCTATCTGGCCGTGATCATCGACGCCTTCAGCCGAAAGGTCGTCGGATGGGCCATGGCCGATCACCTCCGGGCGAGCCTGGCTCTCGATGCCCTCGATATGGCGCTGAATGCCAGAGACTTTGCCGCCAACTCCCTGGTCCATCATTCCGATCGAGGTGTTCAGTATGCATGTGGCGACTACATCCAGCGCCTCGAGGCGGCGCACATCCTGCCTAGCATGAGCCGCGCCGGTTGCCCCTATGACAACGCCATGGCCGAAAGCTTCATGAAGACCCTCAAGACCGAAGAAGTCGACGGCGCCGACTACCGAAATCTCGATCACGCCAAACAGGCTATCGGCATGTTCATCGAGACCGCTTACAATCGCCAAAGACTGCATTCGGCCCTCGCCTATCTCTCACCCATGGAGTTCGAGAACAAGAACCTGGAGGCCGCGGCCACCTGACCGCGGATCAAATCATCAACCTACTGTCCCTTATTTCCTTGTCTCACTACAGGGGTGCACTCCAAATGGTTCGACTTTCACCGGCGCGACCTAGCAATGAAGCGGACCATCGCGGCGGGGACGGCATTTGGCCCAACAACGGACCTGGCGAGCGACGGCAAGGGGCGCAGTGCGGTCATTGAGCGCCACCGCTAGTTGGTCCATGAAGGAGCGCAGAGTTCCGGGGCGGAGTGCCGATGCTGAAACGGTTATCCTGGCTCTGCCGTTCGCCGGCCGTGGTCGTTGCAGCGGTGTTGCTGCTGTCCGGCGCCTACTTCGGTTCGACCAAGGACTTCGGGGCCTTCCTGTTGTCGATCCCGATCTTGGCGATCTTACTACTGGGCGCGCTCATAAGCTCCGTATGGGCTGCCTTCCACGAGATCGAGCGCGATCGTGCAGCGGTTGCGACGGTGCTGATCTGCCTGACGCCACTCGCCTATTTTTGCTCATACGGTGCGGCTCAGAGACTCCGGTTCGTTCTCTGGGCGCCTGCACACTATCGCGAATTGGCGCTGCTATCAGAGAAGGACGGGATCATTGCGGGGTGGGACAGCTGGGGCATGGCGGGGGACGACACCTTTTCGTACCTGGTGGTCGACACGCAGGATCAGCTCGCATCCAAGGCTCGCGCCGAGCAGTGGACCAAGGAAATAGGGCAGTCCTGCGGCTTATGGCGGGCGCAAAGGATGTGGCCGAGACTCTACGTCGTAACAACCTACACAAACTGTCCTTACGACGGCGTGCAGCCGGCAGGCTGATGATGTCGTCTGCGCCCAACGTCCGCTTTGGGTGGATTGCGGGCATGACGCGGCCTGTTCGAATAGCCTAAGATGGGTCGAGACGACGAAAACGCGCCCGACACTGCGCGCTGCGGTGCGGCTGTGGGAACTTTGTGGAAACCTTGAGGAAGTCCCCGTTCGCTTGGCGTCGTGCTGAGACCTTCAGAGGAGGATGCCGTGGCCGACAAGAAGCAACTCGCCCGGGAGTTCCTTGAGTGCCTTTACTCTGGCGACGCCGACAGCGCGCTCGCCAGGGCAGTTGAGACTCCTACAATGCTCAATTTCAATGACGAAGTCCCGAACGGCTTCAGCATGCTGGCTGGCGCAATTCGGTCGATCTACGAAAAACCGCCGACCCGCGATTACATAGCACAGTATCTCGACGGCGACACGGTGATCAGCCAGGTCACCGTCGCGGGCACGCTCGTGAACGGCGATGATTATCGGAACCATTACGTGGTCATAATCAAACTCTCCAATGACCAAGTCACCTCTATGCAGGTCTACACGGACAGCGCCTATTCGAACTCAAAGCTCGCCGCTCTTCGGCGATAAGCGAGCCTGTATCTCGCCCCCCACTGGACATCTGCTGCCTCCCCCAAAAACGGACACCGAGAACGATAGGAGCGAAGCGCGAACCGCCATTGGCGTTCCGACCACCTCTCGCCCATGGCAACGATATCCCTATCTCGCAGTGCAACGCCATCAACCTGGGCCCCGGCGTGCGCGGCCTGATCATGGCGGTCGGCAAGCAGCTGCGCATCGAGGGCTTCATCGTCTCCAGCCATTGCAACGCGTTGCCGGCATTCGTGGAGCAGATGTCGGGCTGGATCGCGCAGGGCAAGGTGACCTGGCGCGAGACGGTGGAGCACGGCATCGAGAACGCCCTGGCCGCATTTCTCAAGCTGTTCAAGGGAGAGAACATCGGCAAGATGCTGGTCAAACCGTAGGCGCGCTCTGACGGCGGGACCTAAGGCGGGGGCGGGGCCAGCAGGGGAACGAGAGGCTGACTGACCGACCGCGGACTGGACGATGCCGCTAAATCCGCTGGCCGCAGGCCGGCGGCCGCCGCGATGAACGCAGCGGTGCTCAAGGCGACGACGGTCGTGCCTCCGTGACCGTCGCTGCTGGCCGCGAACGTTGATTTTGTGAAGTCCCCGCGCAGGTTTATGTGCGCGGTGTGGACGCCGTCGGTGACGGTGAGCACGCCCTGAAGAGCCGTCCCATGGTAGGTCGCCCCGCCAGCACCGACGAACGCGATATCCGACAAATCCAGCGCGGTCGTTCCGGTCTTCGAAAACCCCGTCACCGCACCCGAATAGGCTTGTGACCGGGCGAGTTCGAGCGTTCCGGCCGGCCCGAATGCGACCGATTGGGTGAAAGTCGAAGCGCAAGCGAGCAATCCCGCGTAGATCGCCGCCCGTCCGGGCCCGCTGACCGCGCCCTTCAGTGTGATCAGGCCGCCAGCGACCTCGATCAGCCCGGCATTGGCCAGGGCGCTGTCGATGGTCAGGCTGCCCGTACCGGTCGCCACCAGCTTGCCGGCATTGGCAAGGCCGTAGGCGCCGGTGTCGATGACGATGGCGGTGGATGCCGCGTCGATCACTCCGAGTGTTTCATTGACGAAGCCCATCCGGCCGCCGCCCAGGGCGCCGGAGCCGTAGATCACGTTGTCGACGTTCATCAGCTGCGAGCCCGCGGTCCCGATCACCCGTTCGCCGGCGCCGTTGCCAAGGAACAACCGGCCATGGCCACTCAACGTCACATTGTTCGCGCCGACGATCAGGGTGGTGGGACGGCCCGCGCCGTTCAGCGCGATCGAGCCGCTGTTGACGATGTCGCCGGCGGAAACTCAAGGCGGAACCGTCGCTGACGATGAGGGCCCCCTTGTTGGTCAATGCGCCATGCGCGCCGTCCAGGGTGTTGACGCCCGAAGCGCTGTAGATGCGGCCCGAACCGGACGTCTGCAGCGCGCCGCCGACGATCTTCGCCCCGCGCAGATCGACTGCGCCAGCGCTTGCGGCGATCACGCCACCGTTGGTGTCATCGACCGTACAGCCGAAAATCGTCAGGCCGCCGCCGCCGCCACTCTCGATCAGACCGGCATTGACGATCGTCGCGGCGCCCGTCGCCAGGGTGAGCGGGGTCGCCGCATTGGCGTCGATCACGCCCGCCGTTCCGACGCGCAGGGTCGCCGTGATCCGGCCGGCGCCAACGATCCTGTTGTCCACGTCCGTCAGCGTGGCGGCCGGCGCGACGCTGACGATCGAAGTCGCCGCCGCCGGCCCCGAGGTCGACCACGCCCCCGCCGGTCAACGTCAGGCCGCCGGCGCCGACGAGGAGCGCCACCGATCCGGCCGGGTCGGCCAGGGCGACGGTTCCCGCGTTGTCGATGGCGCCGCCGAGCAGCAGATCATGCGCGCCGGCGATCCGCTGCAGGACGCCGGCGTCCTGTGCAATTTGGCCAAAGGTGATCGCCAGAATTCGCGTTCCCCGGGTCGGTCAAATCGATGGCCGCCAGTTGGCCGGCGCTGGCCAGGACCTGCAGCCGATCCAGCATCGCCGTGACGTCCGCCACCGTGTCGGCGACCGTGAGACCGCCTGCCAGGTGGGCGAGCGTCGAGGGCGCCAGGGTCACGGCCTGCAGCGCGGCGAGCGAGCCGCCAACGCTGAGATCATACGGCCCGGCGATGGCGGCAACCACGGCCGCGTCCGCCACGAGCGTCTGCGCATCGACCCGAAGGGTGGGCGTGGTGGTGTCGGTGAAGGCGATCGAGGTCAGCTCGCCCATCATGGCCACCGCCTCCAGACTGTTCAGATCCGAATCGACCGCGGCGGCGGTGTCGACCACCCTAACGCCGGTCACCCCCGGCAACGCCGCCACACGCGGGGCGTCCCCGGCGCCGACCGCGCCGATATCGAGGCCATAGGCGGACAGCTTTTGCGCCGGCGTCAAGGGCGCGATGCCGTTCACCGGGACGGCGTAGGCGTTGAGCGTCCCCCCGATGCTCGATCCCTGCGAATAGGCGCCGCCGCGTTCCTGCGACGCGGCCTGCCATGCCGGGTAACTACCCTCGTCGAGGCCATTCCATTGCCACGAAGCAAAATCCAAGGGCGCTGCCGAGACGTAGGTATTGTTTGAAAAATCAACGCTCTGGCCCAATGCCAGCTGGACGAAGTGTGGCGCTCCCGCGCCCGAGGCGACCACCCAATTGCCCGCGACGATCGAGCCCGAGGTCGAATCGCCGGTCGCCGGATTGGATTCGGCGACGATGCCGAAAACGTCATACGGGGCGGCCCCGGTGAAGATGTTGTTGTCGACCACGGTGGCGTTCAGCGAGCCCTTCAGCAGTATATTGGAACTGGCGCAGTTGCTGACGCTATTCGCGTAATAGATCGCGCCGTCGCCGTTCTTGTCCACGATGCCGATGCCCAGGCCCGACACCTTGTTGCCATAGACAATGGTGTTGGCCTGCGAGCCCACGAAGATACCGTGGGTTCCCGCGAGTTGCGCGGAGGGGGAACTGGTGACTGTGTTACCCCAGATCACGCCGCCGTTCAGCTTGCCGCGGGTGGAGGGTTGATCGTCTTCCTCGCCGATCTGGATGGCGATCCCCGAAGACGCGTTGGTCGCCGCGTAAACGGTGTTGCCGGCGATAACAAAATTCCCGCTGTCCAGGGCGGTGGCGTCCAAGGTCGTGGAAATCGATATCGGCTTGGAGCCCCATCCCGGGGAGGCGCTGGAGTCGACGCTGACTTTGTTTCCTTCGATGATCGCCCCGCGGACATTGATCAGTCGGATACCGTAGTGTGCGTCGCCGGCGCTCGTGCCGGCGACCGAGGTGACCGTGAGGGTCGAGTTGCGCACCTGGACGCTGGGGCCGGCGGCGACGGCATAGGCGGTCACCGCGGCGCCGTAGCCGGTCAGGGCCTGCTTGATGTTGAAGCTGGTCAATTCGACGTCGAGCCCGCCGGACGCCATGTGGTCGAAATAGATCGCCGCCGTCGCGCCGTCCTGCGAGCCGAGGTCGGCGCTCGAACGTCTGGCGGAGACATTGGCCGCTTCGCCCAGCACGCCGAAGCCGGTGAAGTTCTCGATGTGCGTACCGTTGAAAATGGCGGCGTACGGACCAGCAGCGGACGCGGCGAGGGCGACGGCGGTCTGCACCGTGTCCGCGGCGTCGATCACCACCTTGCCCACGGTGATCGTGCCGCCGGCCACCGGATCGAGATAGAGCACCGCCGAAGCGCCAGCCGCCGCGACGATGCGCGCGCCATAGGCCTGGACGCAGTCGATGGCCGTGTTGGCGATGCTCATGGTCGCGGCGGTATAGGCGGCGGGGCTGGCGCTCACGCCATTGAGCAGGATGGTCTGTCCTGGCTGCAGGGCCGCCTCCGCCCGTGCGATGGTGGCGAATGGTGAGCCGGCGGTTCCGGAGCCCGACGCATCGCTGCCGACGGGGATGCCGTTGGCGGCGACGTTGGAGACATAGACATAGGCGTTCTGGTCATAGTCGATTCTGGCCAAAGTGGCGGCGTCGGCGGTGAGTTGCGCCGCGGTCAACGAGAGCGTCGGCGGCGCGAAATCGGTGAAGACGATCGACTGGAGGGCGCCGGCGGCGGTCAGCGTCTGTAGGGCGTCGAGCAGCGCGCCGACGTTGGCGGCGGTATCGCCCACCGCTTGCGGCGGCCCGTGCGGATTGTTGTCGAAGTTCTAAATCGCCTGCGCGGCCGTAACGGTCATGTCGAGAGCCCCACCCTTTAGCCATCCTAACAGTCAGCAGTGCGCTGGTGAGGATTTTTCCTGCTATTCCGCTGGAATATTCCGATACATCAGATCGTTCCTCGATCGGTCTGTCGCGTCGACGTCGTGTCGGCTATCCGTGCGCATGGAGCCAGCTGCCCACGCCATCGCCCCCGAGCGAGTTTGGCGACATGACCGCGGCCGCGCGCGTTGCCGCAACCGCTCAGAACGCCACCTGCATCTTGCCGATCTGCCGGATCCCGCCCGGCGCCAGGCGCGGGAAGTCGCCGACCAGGGTGGCGTGCGGCGCCACACGGGCGATGGTGGCCAGGGTCTCTTCCATCTCCGCCCGCGCCAGCGCCTCGCCGACGCAACGGTGGGCGCCGGCGCCGAAGATCGGGTGCCAGCGCGGATGATCGGCGCGGTGGAGGTCGAAGCGATCGGGGTCGGCGTAGACCTCGGCGTCGCGCAGGGCCGATAGCAGCGAAACCGCGATCGGCGTGCCGGCCGGAACCAGATAGCCGTCCATTTCCAGGTCGCGGACCGCAACTCGCGGCACCGCCGCGACGATCGGCTCGAAGCGTAATCCCTCGTCGACCACGCCCTTTTTCAAACCCTCCGGGTCGGCGCGAAACGCCGCCCACTGCTCGGGGCGCGACAGCAGGTGCGCCAGGGTCATCGCCATCGATCCGCGGGTGGTGTCCGATCCGGCCAGGATCAGGCCGACCACCTGGGCGCGGATTTCAATCTCGCTCATTGTCCCGTCGCGGGCGGTCAGCGCCAGATAGTCGGTGAGAAAGTCATCCCGCGGGGCCGCGCGGCGCTGGGCGAGCAGATCCGCGACATAGGCGTCGAAGGCGGTCAGGCTGGCCTCGATCTCTCCTCGCCGTTCGAGGTCGACGAAACCGACCGCGGCCGCCGTGTCGGCGATCCACCGCATGAACACCGGCAGGTCAGAGCGCGGAATGCCCATGATATCGGCGATGATCCGCGCCGGCACCTGGGCGGCGATCTCCGCCACGAAATCGATTGGCCCGGCCCCGATGAGCGGCTGGACCAGCTCGGCGGCCAGGGCGGCGGCCTTTGGGCGAATGGCGTCCATCAGCTTGAACGCGAAAGCCCGCGACACCGGCCCGCGACGTCGCTGATGCGCTTCGCCATTGGCGAACAGCATCACCGACTGGGTAAAGGTGAAGATCGGTCCCGAGCTGATCCCCTGCATCAGCTTGGTCTCCGTCTCGATCTGACGCGTGGCGTCGCTGGTGACCAGATCCAGATGCCGATGGCGCAAACCCAGCACCATGCCCATCGGCGTTCGCACGATCGGCGACGCCTCGCGCAGGGCGCGCAGGACATCATGAGCGTTGGCGTCGGGGTCGGGCGAAGGTTGGAATTGCGGTGCTTCGGCGAGGGGCTTGAGGGCCATGTCGGTGATCTCGCGCAGGGGGGCATTTCCCGTCCTGACCCTAACCTCGCGCGACAAAACCCGCCGCGAATCCAAAGTCGGGTAAAGTGAACCATCCAGAGACGGCTGCCGCAGTTTGGCGTCGAAGGAGCGGCCACGACGGTTGTCGGCAGGACGTCTTGGGGAGCGCCTTGAGAAGCATAGCCGCCCTGGGGCCCGCGGCTTGCGAGCTCAATCGACAATCGCGCGGTTCAGCAGGTCGAGGGCCGCGCCGGCGAAGGCGCGCATGTTGGCGGCGCGGTCGTGGTCGCCGGTTTCGAGGGTCACGGCCATCTCCACCGGGCCCGAAACCGCCAGGCAAGTGTGGCCGGCGGCGTCGCCGTAGGGGTTGCCGGTCGGGCCGGCCGCGCCGGTCTCGCTTAGGCCCCAGGTGGCGCCGACGTTCTCGCGCGCAGTGCGCGCCAGCAGAAGGGCGTAAGGCTCGCTGGCCGACCGCATGCCGGTTACCGCTTCGCGCGGAAGATGCATCAGGCTGTTGCGAGCCCGGGCGGTGTAGACCACGGCGCCGCTGAGAAAGTAGGCGCTGGCGCCTGGAACAGCCAGCAGCGCCGCGCTTATCAGGCCGCCGGTGGAGGACTCTGCCACCGCCACGGTCTGCCCCCGGCTTTTCAGCCGCGCCGCCAGGGAGGTCGCCAACTCTTCGAGATGTGAAATCATCCGCGATCTTGGCGCGCCCCAGGTCCTTGGCGCAAGAGCGCCCACCGAGCCGGGCCGGTCGGGAGCACGAAACCGGCATGCGGCGCTTGGTCACGCGTGGCATTCATCTCAGGGTCATCTATGATATCCGATGTTCCGTGTGGGCGGCAAAGCGATCATCATGAAGAGGTCCGTTTTCGCCGCTCCGGCAGGTAACGCATTCCAGGGGTGGGCCGTGGCGGCGAGCGGGGCATACTCGCGCGATATTATCTTTCGTCCCGAGGTGTTCTTCCTCGGGCGGACCGATGGCGCGGGGATCGATCGAGACATCTTCGGCCGCACGGTGCGCCGCTGCACGATCGTCGCCGACGGCGCGCCACACCCGACAATTTCGGCGATCTGTATCAAGGAGATCATCACCTACGACGACGGCGAGGTTCAGGACTGGCGCTGGGTGCTCGGTGGCTCGAGCGACGGGCGGTATGTCGTGGCGGAGGCGCAGGCCGGCTCCGGCCATTTCGCCGAACGCCACCGGGATGGCGATCTGGTGGTTAGTTTTCGCCGGACGCGTCGATGGTTCACCCAGCGACACGTCACCCGCTACTCGCAATTGACGCCCGATATCGCCCTGGAATCGACCACTGTGAGCGTTCTGGGCGCGCCGCAACTGTTCTTCACGGCGGTCCGGCGGCGCGACTCTCGGTTGGTTCCGGCGGCTTGACCGCGGCGATTGCATCCGCGACGACAGCGCCCATGACCGATGCGCCAGCCATCGCCGACGATGCGCCGCCCGAACTCGCGGAACTCCGCCATTCGATCGACAACATCGACGCGGCCATCCTGCATCTGCTGGCCGAGCGTTTCAAATGCACCCGCAAAGTCGGCCGCCTGAAGGCCGTGCACGATCTGCCGCCCGCCGATCCGGCCCGCGAGGCGCGGCAGATCGCCCGCCTGCGTTCCCTGGCGGTCGACCGCCGACCTCGATCCCGAGTTCGCCGAGAAATTCCTGAATTTCCTGGTCAAGGAAGTCATTCGCCACCACGAGACCTTGCGCACGGAGCGCGTTTAGATGGCGGCGCGGCGCGATGCGGCCGTCGCGGTGGTCGGGGCCGGCGACTTCATCGGCTCGGCGATCGCGCAACGCTTCGCCGCCGAGGGTTACCGGGTGTTCGGCGGGCGGCGACGGGCGACCAGCTTGGCACGCTGTCCGATGCCATCGACGCCGCCGGCGGGCGGTTCGAGGCGCGCTCGCTCGACGCTCGCCAGGAAGATCAGGTCGCCGCCTTCATGGCCGAGGCCGACGCCGACCAGCCGCTGGAGGCGGTGATCTTCAATGTCGGGGCCAACGTCAATTTCCCGGTGCTCGAAACCACCGAGCGGGTGTTCCGCAAGGTCTGGGAGATGGCCTGCGAGGGCGGATTCCTCACCGGGCGCGAGGCGGCCCGGCGGATGCTGCCGCGCGGATGCAGGCTCGATCTTCTTCACCGGCGCGACGGCGTCGGTGCGCGGCGGCCCGGCTACGCCGCCTTCGCCAGCGCCAAGGCGGGTCTGCGGGCCCTGGCGCAATCGATGGCCCGCGAGCTGGGGCCGAAGAACATCCATGTCGCCCACCTGATCATCGACGCCGGCGTCGACACCGCCTTCGTCCGTGATCGGATCGCCGCGGCGCGGGGCGCCGAGGCGCTCGCGAACCTGGCTCCCGACACCCTGATGGATCCGGCCTCGATCGCCGGGGCCTACTGGATGCTGCACCAGCAGACCCGCGACGCCTGGACCTTCGAACTCGATCTGCGGCCCTTTGGGGAGACCTGGTGATGGCCCAGTCCGACGTGCGCTTCCTGTTCGATTTCGGCAGTCCCAACGCCTACCTCGCCCACCGGATGATCCCGGCGATCGAGGAGCGCACCGGCGCGCGCGTTCGCTTATGAGCCCGTTCTGCTCGGCGGCGTGTTCAAGGCGACCGGCAACCGCTCACCGATGGAGGCTTTCGGGGCGGTCAAGGGCAAGCTGGCCTATGAGGCCCTGGAGACCCGCCGGTTCGTCGCCCGTCACGGCCTGGCGAAATTCGCGCCCAACCCGCATTTCCCGGTCAACACTCTGGTTGACCATGCGCGGCGCCATAGCGGCTCAAACGCTCGGGGTCTTCGAGGCCTATGTCGAGGCGATGTTCGTCGCCATGTGGGAGCGCGGGCTGAAAATGGACGACCCGGCCGTGGTCGGCGCGACGCTGGCCGAGGCCGGCCTGCCGGCCGAACGATTGTTGGCGCTGACCCAGGAGGCTTCGGTCAAGGAGCGGTTGGCGGCGAACACCGCGGCCGCCGTCGACCAGGGCGTCTTCGGCGCGCCGACGTTTTTTGTCGGGGAAGACATGTATTTCGGCAAGGACCGCCTGCGCGATGTCGAAGAGGCGCTCCGGATGAAGGCCGACTAGCCTTTCCAGTTGTCGAAGAAATCTTCGGCGTCCTCGACTTCGATGAGCTTGCCCTTGCTGATTTCAAGGAAACGCGTGGCGACCGCGCGGCTGAAGAAACGGTCGTGCGAGACGAAGACGCAGGCGACGTCGGTTTCCTCGAGTTGGCTTTCCAGGTCCTCCTGCCCCTCGATATCGAGATGGCTGGTCGGCTCGTCGAGCAGGTAGAGGTTCGGGGCCAACAGTCGCATCTTGAGGAACATCAGGCGGGAGCGTTCGCCGAAGCTGAGGTTGGCGATCGGCTCGCGAATGCGGGCGAAGGCGAAGCCCGCCCTGGCGAGACCCCTGAGGGCGTCCTTCTCGGTGACCGCGTCGGTGGCGATCAGATAGTCGAGCAGCGACTGGTCAGGCGGCAGGTCGCGCAGGCTCTGGTCGAAATAGACCAGACGGCAGGCGGGGTTGAAACGGATGTTGGCAGTGCTGTCGTAGAACCTCTGCTTCGGGTCCCACGCCGCCGCCAGGACATTGAGCAGGGTCGACTTGCCGACCCCGTTGTGGCCGAGCAGGGCGACCCGGTCGCCGGGGGCGATGACGAGGCGCTCGATCTTCAACAGGATGCGCGCGCCGTCGGGGGTGGTCACCGTCAGGTCGCGGATTCGTAGCGCCACGCGGGCGTCGAACTCGCTCTCGCCAAGTTCCAGCCGGCGCTCGTTTGGCCGCCAGGCCTCGACGCGGGTCGCCTCGATCCGCTCGATTCGCTTGAGGGTGGCTTTGGCCCGTTTGTCGAACTTGTCGTTCTTGACGCCCCAGACGCGGTAGCGCGCGGCCACCTTTTCGAGGCGGCGGATCTCCTTGTCGTCCAGGCTGGCGCGGACGGCGGCCGCGGCGTCGCGGCGCAGCAGCGCCTCGCGCGCCTCGACGAACGGCGTCTTGAATCCATGAACTCCGTCGGCGCGCAGGAACAGGGTGCGGGTGCTGACCCGCCCCAGGAAGGCGCGGTCATGCGAGACGACCAGCATCGGCAACCGGATCCGCTCGGTCAGCCAGCCTTCGAGCGTATTGATGTTGCCGATGTCCAGGTGGTTGGTCGGCTCGTCGAGCAGCAGTATGTCCGGGCTCTCCAGTCTGGCGAGGCCGGCGATCAGCATGAGGCGTCGCCAACCGCCCGACAGGGCGGAAAACGGCCGATCGGCCAGTCCGGCCGGAACGTCGATCTCGTCGAGCAGCACGTCGATGCGCCAGTCGTCGTCGGCCAGGTCGACACGGGCCAGCGAGCCGCGCAGCACCTGGCGCAAAGTGAGATGGCCGAGGTCGGCCGGCGCCTCCTGCGGCAGATAACCGACGCGCAGGCCGCGCGAGCGCAGGATCTTGCCGCGGTTCAGCTCCAGTTCACCGGCCAGGCATTTCAGCAGCGTCGATTTGCCGACTCCATTCTCGCCCACCAGGGCGGTTCGGGCATCGTCCAGCAAAAAGGATACATCGGAGAAGACCCGTTTTGCGCCGTGGAAGAAGGCGCCGCCGTCGATGCCGAGAACAGCCTGACGCGGCGCCATCGAACCGTCCGTCAGGCTTCGAGTCGCACGGTGGACTGCAGCTCGATGTCGACCGCCGAGCCGCCGATCAGTAGATCGTAGGCGCCGGGTTCGGCGATCCAGGCGCGGCGCGCCGGGTCCCAGAACGAGAAGGCGCGGGCATCGAGGGTCATGGCCACCTCTCGCTGCTGGCCCGGGGCCAAGGCCAGCTTGGCAAAGCCCTTCAACTCCTTGACCGGCCGTTCCACCGAGGGGCCGCGCGGACGGACATAGAGCTGCGCGGTCTCCTTGCCAGGGCGCCGGCCGATATTCTGCACGGTGAATTTGACCTCGACCGGCTCGCCGGCTTTGACTTCGCCCGGCGCGCGAAGGTCGCGATAATGGAAGCGAGTGTAGGTCAGCCCATGCCCAAACGCGAACAAAGGCGCTTCACCGGCGCGGTCGAAATGCCGATATCCGACGAACAGGCCCTCGCCGTACACCGCGGTCTCGTCGCCGGGATAGTATGGGTAGGCCGGCGTGTCCTCGATCCGCCTGGGAAAGCTCACAGGCAAGCGTCCGGAGGGCTCGGCCAGGCCGAAAAGGATGCGCGCCACCGCGTCTGGTCCCTCTTCGCCGCCCAGCCAGGCTTCCAGCACCGCCGGCACATGCTCGATCCAGGGCATGGCGTAGGGCGCGCCGGTCAGCAGCACGACGGCGGTTCGCGGGTTGGCCGCGACGACCGCGTCGACCAGGGCGTTCTGGTCGCCGGGCAGGTCGAGATCGGCGCGGTCGTAACCCTCTCCCTCGCTGATCGAGGCCGCCCCGATGATGACGATGGCGGCATCGGCCCCCGCCGCGATGGCGGCCGCTTCCTCGACAGAGCCACGTGGCGAGCGCACGCCGATGAACACCTGTTCCCAGGCGAGATCGGAGCGGTCCGCCGGCCGGGCATAGTCGATGGAGATCCGATAGCCGCGGGCCGCCAGCAGATCGACGGCGGCGATCCGCCGCAGCACCGGGACACCCGCCACGTCCAGGGTATCCACGACGCCGCGTGTCGCCGAGTCGATCAGGACGGCGCCATCGAGCGCGATGCGGACTTCGCCGGGCGCGCGGATGGCGAATTCATGACGGCCATCCCGCTCCGGCCAGAACCAGCCGGTCCAACGCAAAGCGCCGAGCCCTGAGTTCATTCCCGACATGGCCGAGGCCGATACCAGCTTGCCGATGCGGCGCTCCACCCGGCTGCGGTAGGGCTCGCCGGAGGCATCGGTCGCGGCGAAATATTCGCACGACAGACCGACGGCGGCGCGCTCGCCGTCGGGGCTGAACATCTCCGGCCGCGCCGCGGGCGGCACGGGCTCGTTGTCGCCGCCGTCGGCGTGCAGCAACCGGACCTCGTCGCCGAGCAGGTCGCCGATCGCCTGCAGGATCGAAATCCGCCGGCCGGCGCGAACCTCCGACGAGCCGCCGCCCTGAATGCGTCGGGCGGCCGCGTTGGGCCCGACCACCGCCAGGGTGCGAATCGCGGCGGGATCGAGCGGCAGCAGGTCGCCCTCGTTCTTGAGCAACACCACGGCCTCCTCGGCGGCCCGCGCGGCGATGGCGCGGTGGCGCGGCGTGCGCAGTTCGCCGGCCGGCGGCGGCGCGCCATCGAGCACGCCGGTGCGCAGGATCAGGCGCACCATGCGCCTAGCCGCATCGTCGATCCGCCAGTCGCGCACCTCGCCTGCCCCCACGGCGGCCAGCAACCGCTCGCCGAACCACCGGGCCGGGCCCGGCATCTCCAGATCTGTCCCGCCGGCCGCCGCCGGCGCGGTCGAATGCACCGCCCCCCAGTCGGAGACCACAACCCCGTCATAGCCCCACTCGCCCTTGAGTATATCGCCCAAGAGATGGTCGTGCTCGGTTGCGTATGCGCCGTTGATCCGGTTGTAGGACGCCATGACCGTCCACGGATTGGCGCCCTTCACCGCAATCTCGAAACCGGCCAGGTAGATTTCACGCAGCGTCCGCTCATCGACCCGCGCGCTCACCGTCATGCGCCGAACCTCCTGATTGTTCACCGCATAGTGTTTTAGGGACGCGCCCACGCCCTCGCCCTGCAGCCCCGCGACGTAGGCCGCGCCCAGCGTCCCGGCCAGAAACGGGTCCTCGGAATAGGTCTCGAAATTGCGGCCCCACAGCGGCGTGCGGACGATGTTGATGGTCGGCGCCAGAACCACCCGGTTGTTCAACGCCAGGGCCTCGCGGGCGATGGCGGCGGCGACCTCGCGGGTCAGTTCGAGGATTCCAGGTCGCGGCCATGGCGACCCCGACTGGAAAGACGGTGGCGACGTCGCCCTCGTTGGAGCGCACGCCGGTCGGACCGTCGGTGACCCGCACCTCGGGAACGCCCAGCCGTTCGATGCCGTGAAGGGTGAAGGCCGCCGAACCGGCCATCAGCGCGACCTTTTCTTCCAGGGTCAGCCGTCCGAGCAGGTCGTCGACGCGGGTTTCGAGCGGCCGGGTCGGATCGCGGAAGTCGGCGTTGCTCTGGGCGTTTTCCACGGCGCGTCCTCCCTCGATTTCGCGGCAGAGCCTAGGGCGGTGGGCCGGGTGAGCCAAGGGGAGAAGCACCCCGGCCGGCGACTGTCTCTCTCGCCTCCGTCGGTCCGAAACCAGATCCGGCCAACCCGTGACGAATTATAACTTTTAGACTAATTTGACCTTCGATTGTACTTCATCGCATCGAGGCGTTGCGAATCTGGCGGTCTTCCTGCGGCCTCGCCCCAGCTTGCATGGCTTTCAGCATCGCGGCGAACAAGGCCGTCGCGGGTGTTTTCGCCTGCGCACCGAACTCCTGACCGGATGAACGGGGGTTGAGAACACAGGCAACCGGGCCGTCGTCATCATTGGCGCTGCCCGTCGAGACCACCCAACGCCAACCGTCCTTGCGGGGAAGCAGGCCCTCCAGCAATTCCGCCACTGCGTCGATCGAGCCGAGCAGTCGCATGACACGGCGTTTGTCGCCGCCAAGAAAATGCGCCAGGTCAAACGCCAGGTGATCCAGCGCATTGGCCGCCTCGTAGCTTTTCGGGCGAACCGCTGGCCAAGCTTCCACTTCAGCAATCAGGTCACAAATAGGTGACATTGAACATTCCCGACTGTAGGCCAAGACGAAAGATACGCTCCAGGGCGATATCCGGATCAAACCTGGACAATTCTTTGGCCAAATCCCGCCATATCAGGCATAAGTAGCGCGAACATAGCGATAATTGCGCAAGTATTGTGGCATCCGCCGCAGCGGCGTTCTTGACGCGGTTGCGGCTCGGGCCGTGGGCCGGGATGACGCCAGACGAGGCGGGCTGGACAGATCGTCGCAACATTCATCCAGGACAGCGGAGAAGTGCGGCGGATTTACGGTATGGTACAAGACTCGCGGTTGCCGACTAACCGAGCGAGAGGGGCGCACCGCGGCAGCTAACCAGCGGGTCGATCGCCACCTCGACCGTAGCGATTTCCGCGGCTCACGCTCGAGCTTTCAACGATCCAGAGGCCGCGCGGCCTGGAGGGCGATCATGGGGAGAAACACCAGGCTGTTCGGCCAGAACAGTTCTGATCATTGGGCCGTAGGGGCCAGCGGCCGATATAAGTTTACGGTCAGCCTGCCGATGCGGTTCAGCCGGCGACACGGCGCGAACCACGGTTTTCACCTTACATCAGCCGGATGGTCATTGCCTGGGCAGTCGCAAGATTTTGCAAGGGCGAGGGATCAGACGGCCTGTAAGCCGGGTTCTGTGCCGCCCCCGCGCGAACGCGGAGACGCGGCGGCCATTCCTCTGGACCGTCCGTTGCCGGACGGTTCTCGCGACCTACCCGGATGCCTCGGCCGGCGACGGCCTGCCCCTCTCGCGACGGGCGCGACATCCCTATTTGGTCTTGCTCCAGGCGGGGCTTGCCATGCCGTCCCGGTTGCCCGGTCCGCGGTGGGCTCTTACCCCACCCTTTCACCCTTGCCGCTCACCCGAGGGGTCGCGGCGGTTTGCTTTCTGTGGCGCTATCCCTGGGGTCACCCCCGGCGGGCGTTACCCGCCGCCTTGTCGCCGTGGAGCCCGGACTTTCCTCCCCCCTCCCCTCACGGAGAGAAGGGCGACCGCCCGGCCGTCTGATCCTGCGGTCAGGGTGAGGGGCCCGAGGGGCGCCGTCAAGCCGGCACGGTAGCCCATCACCCGGGGGAACGGCGCTCGTCGCCAAAACCGGTGTCGACGGCGCACGCGGCAGGGCAATCGAGAGAGAAAAGTCTTTACCACTAAGGCACAAAGGACACGAAGACGCCCACACGGTAGATCTGGCGCTTCGCGCGAGCGCTTTCCAACTCTTTTGGCCTTCTTCTTGGTGACCTTTGTGCCTTCGTGGTAAAAACTTCCTTTCGGCTGCCGCCCACACCCGACATGGCGTCCGTTCGCCCGTTTGCCCTGGTCCACCCGCGGAGCCGACGAAACCGGACCGGGTTCGTGACATTGGCGCCGCGACCGCTAGGATGGCATGGCGGAACCGGAGAGAACCCCCTTGCACCGCCAGAACGTCCTCGTGCTTTGGCTGACCGACTCGGCCCTGGATTCGCCGGTGGTGGCCTGGTCGGACTGGGATGGTGACGGCGCTCGCCATCATATGGCCGGCGACGCGGAGACGCCGCCGTTCGCAAACCGGACTGGCGGCGTTGCGCGCGGGCTGGCGGCTGTTCCAGGCCTCGCAGCTCAATCCGCATTATCCGGGCGTCGAAACCCAGACCGCCTATCTGAAATACGAGTTCTGGTTCGAACAGATCGTCGACGTTGGGTGAGGACGACCGGACATGGATGAAGGCCCGCGGGATCATCGGCTGACGACGCTGGAAATGGCGCGGTTCGCGGCGCGCGGCTACCTGGAGTTTCCGGGCCTCGTACCCGAGGAGATCGGCGCGGCGTTCCTGGAGGAGGTTCGCGCCAGGACCGTGCCCGCCGTCGACGCCGGAACGCCGCTGGCGCGGGCCTATCCACCCGGCTCGGCGATTCACGCCTACCTGAACCATCCCAAGGTGGTGGGCATAATCGAGAGCCTGGTCGGCCCCTCGCCCCTAGTGGATCATCAGTTCACCCACCTCGCCTACTCGCCAGCCGTATTGGCGAAACGCGGCGCGCCGCCGGCCGACAGCCAGCACTGGCATCAGGATTCGACCATCGACACCCGGGCGGCGTTCGACATCCAGCTGATGTGGTACCCGCACGCGGTCGCCGCCGACATGGGTGGCACGCGCTTCCTGCCCGGCAGCCATTTGCGGATCGTCAGCGAGGCGGCGATCGCGCGCTACCAGAACATCGTCGGCCAGCGCCACGTGGTCTGCCCTGCCGGCACGGTGCTGGCGTTGCACCATGGCGTGTGGCACGGCGGCGGGGCCAACCGCGCGCCGCAGAACCGGCTCATGTTCAAAGTGCGCCTCAACCCGACCGTGCCTCAGGTGCGGCTGTGGAACACCGCCGACCTGCCGTCGGACATGAACCGCCAGCGACCGATCTTCAACATGACGGCGCCCCGGCTCGACGACGACCTGCACGCCATACTGTGCGAACCTCAGCCCTGGTACGAGGCTGATACCGGTCGGCTGGAATACATCAATCGGGTGCGGTTCTGGCGATACCTGACCGGGGACCCGCAATTCGACGCCGACTACTGGGTCAGCCGGCTGGAAAACCAGCCGGGGCGCCGGGTGGAGACGGCGGGGTAGAATCAGCGACCGTGCGCGCCCGGGACGGGAGAGAGACGGGGGCGGGACGCCCCCGGTCCGATCGACGGACCGGGGCCGTCCCGGCCCCGCCTTGACGGCTCCTAGATCAGCCGGCCCGGCTTATGGTCCGTGTAGGTCCCGTTCTCGACCAGGGTCTGGCCGTTGACCACCACCCGCTCCACGCCGGTGGGCCGGCGGATGTAGCGGCCCTGGCCGCCGGGGACGTCGTCGACCCATTGCTCGTCGCCGCGGGCGATGGTGGCCGGATCGAAGATGACCAGGTCGGCGAACTTGCCCTCGGCCAGGACCCCGCGGTCCTTGATGCCCCACTTGCCGGCAAGTTCGGAGGTCAGGCGTTCGACACCGCGCTCCACGCTCATGTCGCCGCGCTCGCGCACGAACTTCTCGAACAGGTAGCAGGTGTCGCCGGCCCCGGCGAACTGGGTGATGTGGGCGCCGGCGTCGCCCGAGCCGATGTGGACGGTCGGGCTGTTCAGCAGCTCGGCGACGGCGTCCTCGTCGCTGTGCAGATAGCCGTCGAGGCCGAACTCGGTGGCCAGGTCGTCGGCCAGGGAGATATCCAGCATCGCCTCGAAGAAATCCTTGCCCTCGGCGGCGGCGATGTCGGCGAGCGAGCGGCCGACGTAGCCCGCGTTGGCGGGGCTGTGGGCGCGCTTGACCTTCAGCGGCGCGAGGCCGCCCTTCAGGCGCTGGCCCTCGGCGACCAGCGTCGCGCGCTCGCCGCGTCGGCATAGATCGCGGCGCGGGCCGTCGGGCGTGGCCTCGAAGCTGCGCCGCCAGGCCGAGGACTTCGACAGCACCGTCGAGCCGGCCGACAGCTGGATGGTCATGTCGAGCGGGCGGACCTGGGTCTGGGCATACAGTGGCGCGCCCTTGGCCCGCCAGTATTCGAACCGATCGAGGATGACGCGCCAGGCGCCGGGCATGGTCGGCAGGGCCAGGATCGGCGACGAGCGTACACAGGGCGCCACTCTCCAGGGCCAGTTCGCCCCATTCGTCGACGGTCGGCAGGCCCATGTCCCGCTTGAAGAAGTTCGGGGCGACCTCGACCACGCCACGTCCGGCCTCGGCCACGACCTTGAGCAAGGCCAGCTTCTCGCGCCGGTCGGCGTAATAACAGGGCAGCTGGCCGCCTTGCTCGTCGTAGTGGTTGAAGGTGAAGGACAGGCCGAAGGCGCCGGCGGCCATCGCCTCGCGCAGGACCGCGCACATGGTCTCGATCTCGGCGTCGGTGGCCGCGCGCTCCTGGCAGGCCGCGCCCATGGCGTAGAGGCGGATGTTCGAATGACCGATGATCGAGCCGACGTTGGGTCCGAGACTGGAGCCCAGGTAGGCCAGATAGTCCGGCACGGTCTCCCAGGAAAAGGGCACCGTCGACTCCAGGAGGCGGCCCTCCATGTCCTCGACCGAGCCGAACAGGTGCATCAGGCGCTGGCGGTCGGCGGCGCGGACCGGCGAGAGGCTGATCGAGCAATTGCCCATGACCAGCGAGCTGACGCCGTGCTCGGGCGTGGGCGTGGCGTTGCGGTCCCAGCACAGCTGCGGGTCATAGTGGGTGTGGATGTCGATGAAGCCCGGCGCCAGGGTCTTGCCCCCGGCGTCGACTTCGATCTCGCCGGCGCCCTCGAACGCGCCGATCGCGGCGATGCGGTCGCCCTTGACCGCGAGATCGCCGCGAAATCCGGGCTTGCCCGTACCGTCGACGATCTCGGCGTTGCGGATGACGAGTGAGAACATGGCCAATTCCCTAACCTGTGCGCGAATTGTCGCAAGGATGCCACGGGGGCGGCCGGAAGAGAAGCAATGATGAACGGCCGGCCTCGCCGCGCGGGCCGCCGTCAGCCGAGGTCGATGGAGACGCTGGTCGCGGTCGACGGGTGGTGTTCCACCTCGTCGGCGCCCCAGTCGGAAATGTGGACGTGCCAGCCGTGGTCGATCGAGAAAGGGCCGCCGGCGATGGCGAAGGCGCCGGCGAAGAAACCGATGGCCAGGACGAAGCTGACGGCCGAAATCAGAAGCAGAGTGCGGATCATGCGGCGATCTCCCGAGGCTCGAGGGCCGGCTTGAGAAGCGTTAGGTGAAGGCGCCCGTACCAGACCAGCGCATTGACGAAGCCGATCGTCGCCGCGCTCGACAGGCAGCCGACGCAGGCGCCGACCGACATCAGGCCGAGCCCGGCGAGAATGACAGCCGCCACCGGGGCGCCGTGCACGAAGAACGGACCTGCGGCGAACAGCACCGCGCCCGCCCCCAGGCAGGCCGCCGCCGCGACCAGGAAGCCCAACAGCGCGCCCGCGATCGGCAGCAGGATCGGTAGCAAGACCAGGACGTCGACCGCGCCCAGGCCCAGGACCGCGATCACCGCATTGGCCGCGGCGGAGGGATTGCGTTCCTCTTCCCAACGTTTCAGTCCGGCCTCCGCGCGCAGTTCGCGGATCACCCGGTCCGGATCGCCGAGCGCGCCGGCAATCTCCGCCTCCGTGCGTCCGGCTGAGAGACCCTCGCTGAAGTGCGCCTCGTAGTCGGCGACGATGTCGTCGATCGCCGATGTCGGCAGTCCCCTTAGTCCGGCGCGCAGTCGCGCGAGAAATTCCTGACGGTTCATCGTGCGCCTCCCAGGATGTCGTTCACGGCGGTGGAAAAATCGGCCCACTCGGATTTCTGCGAGGCGAAGGTCTCGCGGCCCCGTTCGGTGAGCTTGTAGTATTTGCGCGGCGGCCCGGCGGTGCTCTCCACCAGATAGGTCTCGACCAGACCGTCGGTCTGCATTCGTCGCATCAGCGGATAAATCGTGCCTTCTCCCATTCCGATCCCCTTGGCCAGGCGGCTGGCGATGTCATAGGCATAGGCGTCGCCGCGAGAGAGCAGTGCGAGTACGCAGAGCTCGAGGACTCCCTTCTTCAGCTGCACCTGGACTGCTTCGACCACGAGCCATGCTCCCTTTCAATGCAAGATACCTATCGCAAGGTACCAACTTATGCAAGGTACCAATTCATGAAAGATAGTTAAGGATGCCGATCGGGCGCCGATGGGTCAGTCGCCGCGGCGAACCAGACTGGCGAAAAACCTGCGAAGTTCGAACCGGCCGCTGGTCAGGGCGCCCGACTTGAACGCCGGAATGGCGACCCAGACTTCGAACGCGGTCAGGCAGGCCATCAGGCTCAAGGTGGCGGCGATCTGCCAGACGGGCGGGTCGGTCGCCACGCGCGCCGCCATCATGAACGGCGTGAACAGCGGAAAGAACGACAGGATGGTCAGCAGTGGCGCGTCCGGCCGTGATATCGCCTGGCCCATGAACACCAGCGGCACGCTCATCACGATCATCATCGGGCCAAGCAAGGTCTGGGCCTCGCGCGGACTTTCACAGAACGCGCCGATCGTGACGTAGAGGGTCGCGAACATCAGATAGCCGCCGAGGAAATAGGCGGCGAAATACGCCAGGTAGCCCTTGCCCAATAGAATTTCGGCCAAATCCGCGCCGACCGAGGGAAATCTCAAGGCCACGATGCCCGCGCCGATCGCCAGCCAGAACATCAGCACCGTCCCGGTGACCGCCGCGACGCCCAGAATCTTCCCGCCCATGATTTCCGGAACCGAGGCGGACGAGAGTAGTATCTCCAGAATCCGACTGCTTTTTTCCTCTATGACGCTGCCGAGCAGCATGCCGGCGCCGGTGAGCACCGACATCCACAAAAGAAAACCCATGGCGAAGCCGACGACCCCGGGAAGTCGATCGCGCAGTGACACCTTGCCCGCGGCCGCCTTGGGAGAGAAATCGGCGACCGGCGCCGAGACGCCTTCGATCGCCGCCACAACCGTGGGATCGACCCCGGCCCGGGTCAGCGCCTGCCGCCGCAGGGCGCTGTCGACCGCGGCGCTGATCGCGCCGGCGATCGAGCGATCGGCCACCTGCCGGGTCCACACGTCGACCGCGGCGGTCGCTCCCAACGGACGCAGGATGGCGGCGACATCGAGCAAGGTTCCATCGGGAAGCCGTCGCGAACCGGACAGATAGGGCCTCAGGCGCGTGGCCGCGTCGGCGGGGTCGGCGAAAGGTGCGCCTGGCGGAGCGACCAGCCGGACCATCGGGCGGCCGCTGGCCGCGTCGTTGGCCAGTTCGTGGGCGACAGGCGCCGCCAGGGCGTGCCGACTCAGGTCGATCAGCGCCAGGGCAGGCGGCGGAGTGGCCCCGCGCATCAGGATCGGGGCGGCGGCCAGGGTGGAAAATCCGATCGGCAACAACAGGATCGAAAGCCAGAATCCGGGTGTGCGCACATAGGCCAGGTATTCGCGCGCGGCGATCCGCCAGAGCCGTTTCACGCGCAAGGCCCTCGATCGGCGGCCGACGACGTCAAGACGATGAACGCATCGTGCAGGTGTGGCTCACGCAATTCGAAACGCTCGATCGAAAGGCCCTTGGCGAAAACCCCGCTGAGCACGGCCTGTGGCGGGGCATCGGCGGCCAGGCTGGCGGTTATCCGCACGCCCCCGTGGCCGAAGTGTTCGGCGAGCTTGTCCCGCAGACCGTAGACGTCGTCGAAGGCGTCGACAGCGAAATCGCCCTCCAGCACCAGGCTGCGCGGGGCGGCCGCCCGCGCCGCGGCGACCGTGCCGTCGAAAACCTTCCGGCCGCGGGCGATCAACACGACCTGGTCGCACAGCCGCTCGGCATGCTGCATCACGTGGGTCGAGAAGATCACCGTCGCGCCCCGTCCGGCGATGGTGCGCACCAGATCCTCCAGCGATTGCTGATTGACTGGATCAAGCCCGGAAAACGGCTCGTCGAGGATGACCAGCTCGGGTTCGTGCACCAGGGCCGACAACAGTTGAACCTTCTGCGCCATCCCTTTGCTGAGGGCGCGGATCTGCCGATGCATGGCCCCTCCCAGGCCCTGCGCCTCCAGCAGAGCGGCGGCGCGGCGGCGAGCCTCGGACCGGTCGAGCCCCTTCAGACTGGCGAGAAAGGTGATGGCGTCCAAGGCGGTCATGCGGCGATACAGGCCGCGTTCTTCGGGCAGAAAGCCGATCCTCGCACGCACCCGGGCGACGTCGGTCGCGCCGAGCACAGTCACCTGCCCCTGGGTCGGCGCCATCAGTCCCAGGACCATTCTCAGGGTCGAGGTCTTGCCGGCCCCATTGGGACCCAGAAAGCCCAGTATTCGCCCCGGACGCGCCTCGAAGGTCAGGTCGTCAACGGCGATGACGGGGCCGAAGCGCTTGGTCAGTCGCTCGACGGCGAGCGCGGCCTCCATTCACCCTCCTCGCGGGAACAACGATCGACTAAGCCAGATCATCCGTGGCCAGTCGCCCATACACCATCTGGTCGTGATAGCGCCCCTTCCAATGCGCATGATCCCGTAGAAGGCCGTCGCGGCGAAATCCGTGACGCTCCAGCAGGCGGCAGGAACGCTGGTTGCCCGGCGTGACCAGGGCCTCCAGCCGATGCAGCGCGAGACGGCCGAAACCGAAGTCGATGACCCGCGGCAAGACCGCCGCCATCACCCCCCTGCCCCACCAGCCGTAGCCGAGATCGTATGCGACCTCGCCTCGTCGCCCACGCTCGACCACCAGGTCGTTGAAGCCGCAGGTGCCGACGAAGGCCCCGGTTTCGCCAACCCGGACCGCCCAGCGCAGGCCCGCGCCGAGCGCGCGGCGCCGCTGCGCCCAGCCGATGATGTCGTGCGCCTCGTCGAGGTGTTCGAGAGGATCGATATCCATGAATTCGACGACCCGGGGATCGGAAAAGTGCAGGAACAATTCGCGAGCATCGGCATCGTCCAATGGGCGCAGCTCATAAGCATCGGCGGTGAGGAACAGATCGCCGCCCAGGTCGGGGTCCGCGGCGATCACGCCGACAAACTCGCCAACCGCAGCACGGCCACGAGGCGGGCCCGCGTGTCGCCATCGGCGACGCCGTCGCAGCGAGCCTGCACCCAGTGGCGCTGAAAGGCTCGCACGATCGTCGCGGTCGGCTCCTCGAAGCGGCCGTCACTGGGCGCGTCGTAGCCCAGGCGCCGCAGGGCGCCTTGCAGCGCCAGCACTCCCAGCCCCTGGTCGCCCTCTGTCAATTCGGCGCCGGGCGCCGGGGCGGGGTCGGCCCATAACCCGTGACCGGCCCGCGCCAATCGCCGCCAGGGGAAGAGTTCCCCGGGGTCCATCTTGCGATCCGGCGCAACATCGGAATGCGCCAGTATGCGCGCGTCGGGTATGGTCCATCGAGAGCGGATATCGTCCAGCAGGGCGATCACGGCGTCGATCTGGCGATCGGGAAAAGCGCGATAGCCGAATTCGTGCCCTGGATTGACGATCTCCACACCGACCGAGGCGCTGTTGACGTCGGTCTCGCCGGCCCAGAAGGAACGCCCGGCATGCCATGCCCGTCTGGCTTCGGGAACCATCGCGAAAACCCGGCCGTCCTCCTCGACCAGATAGTGGGCGGACACTTTGGCGATCGGGTCGGTGAGCCGCTCGAGCGCCGCGGCGCCGCTCTCCATGCCCGTGTAATGCAGGACCAGCATATCCGGCGGGACCCGTCGAGCATCGAAATTCGGCGAAGGCGCGGCGAGACATTCCACCTCAGGCGCGCCCCCGGACCAGACGTCTCGAGCCCATCCGACCGCTCGGAAGGGCGATGATCAGCACGCCGGCCAGCGCGGCCGCCGATCCCAGGGCCATGCGCGCGTCGAACCGGTCATGGGTGATCAATACGCCCAGGCCGATGTTGGCCAGTGGAGTCATCAGCATCAGGGGCTGCAGCAAGTTGATCTCGTAACGCTGGATCAGACCATAGTAGGCGGTGTGGGCCACCACCGAAACCACCAGGGCCGAGAACACCACCGCGGCGAGGAACGGCCACACGGCGGTGGCGATCACCTGGCGCTGGCCATGTTCCGTCGCCGCAGACAGCGCCGCCAATGGCCATACAGCCGAAAATCCCACCCAGGCCTGAAAGGTCAGCGGCCTGACGCCGTCCATCCCCTTCATCAGGACCGCGCCCAGCGCGCCGGCGCCGGCCGACCCCACCACGAACAGCAAGCCCACCCCCGGGGTCAGGCCGCTCGGGTCCCAGATGACCGCCAGTACGCCGGCGAGGGTCAGCGCCATGCCGACGCCACGGCGGGGCGAGATGCGTTCTCCCAGCAGCAAGGCCGACAGGGCCACCGAGATCGGCAGCCCCAGCTGCCCGACGATGGCCACGCCGGATGGCGACGTGGTTTGCAGTGCAAGGAAGACCAGCGCGAACGACGCGGCTCCCATCAGCAGCGCGACCAGCACCAGTCGGCCCAGCGCGCGCGGCGCCGGCAGCAGCCACGGCAGGGTGACCAAAGTCACCAGGGCGAAACGGGCCGTCGCATAGAACAACGGCGGGGCGCCGAAATGCGAGATGATGATCTTCGAGACGATATTGTTGCCGGCCCACACCAGACAGATGGCGACCAGCAGGGCGAAGTCGCGCAAGGGCATGATCGGGGCTTAGAAGTCGACGGGCGACGCGGCAATAGGGCTCGATCCGCCGTTAACGTGGGTGACGGAACAACCGGGCCCCTGGCGGGTTACCGTGGTTCGAGCCCGAAATGGAGCCACCGATGACCTTGAAGACAATCGCCGTCCTGCTCGCGCCGCTGGCGATCGTCGCCTGCGGCACCACCGAGCGCACCGTCGTGGTGAACCCCGCGCCCGGAAGCACCGTCGTCGTCCCGGCGAACGGCGACGCCCACGTCATGCCGCAAAACCGCTGAACCAATCGCGCGCGCCGCCCGGCGCGCGCCGACCACCCCTAGGCGGCCTGGTCGAAGGAAAGACTTTCGTAGCGATGCAGATGATGATCGACGGAGCCGAAAGCGCCCTCGATGATTGTTGCGCGCTTGAAGTAATGGCCGATGGCCATCTCGTCGGTCATGCCCATGCCGCCGTGTAGCTGAATGGCGTTCTGACCGACATATCTGCAGGCCCGTCCAATCTGGACCTTGGCGGCCGAGATGGCCTTGGCGCGTTCCGGCGCGGACTCGCCGAGTTTGATCGTGGCCATATAGGTCATCGAAACCGCTTGTTCGAGCTGAATGAACATGTCGACCATGCGGTGCTGCAGCACCTGGAAGCTGGAAATCGGTACGCCGAACTGCTTGCGCTGCTTGGTGTATTCCACAGTCCCCTCATGCAGCCGCCGCAGGACGCCGCAGGCCTCGGCGCAGACCGCGGCGATGGCCTCGTCGACCACCTGCTCGACCAGCGGCAGGGCGGCGCCCTCCTCGCCGATCAGCGCCTCGGCCGGAAGCGAGACGGTCTCGAAATGCACCTCGGAAGCGCGTTGCCCGTCGACGGTGGGATAATCCCGCGTGACGATGCCGGCCGTTTGCCGGTCGACGACGAAGACCGAGACGCCGGCCGCTTCGCTCTGCGATCCGCCGGTTCGCGCGGTGACGATGAAATGGCTGGCCCACGGCGCCCCGATCACCACCGCCTTGTGGCCGTTCAAAACCCAGCCCGAGCCGTCCTTGCGCGCCGTGGTGGTGAGATTGGCGAGATTATAGCGCCCTTGAGGCTCCGCGTAGGCGAAGGCCATGGTGGCCGTCCCGTCGATGATCTTGCCGATCAGTTCGGCGGCGTCGGCGGGCGCGGCATGTTTGAGGAAGCCGCCGCCGATCACCACGGTGCCGAGGAACGGCTCGACGACCAGCGCCTTGCCGAACTCTTCCATGATCACCATCGTCTCGGTGGCGCCGCCGCCCAGGCCGCCGACCTCCTCGGAAAATGAGGCGCCGAGAATGCCGAGATCCTCGGCAAACGCCTTCCACACGCCCGGGCGCCAGCCGGCGGCCGATTTGACGGCCGCCCGGCGGGTGTCGAAGTCATAATGGTCTGCCAGATAACTCGCCACGCTGTCGCGCAACAGGGTCTGTTCCTCGGTGAAACTGAAGTCCATGGAGTTTCCTCTTCGCACCCCCCGCCGCGGCGGACGGGAAAATCGTTGGATTAAAGACCCAACACCACCTTGGCGATGATGTTGCGCTGGATCTCGTTCGAGCCGCCGTAGATGGAGGTCTTGCGGTTGTTGAAATAGGCCCCGGCGACGCCGTGGGCCGCGTCCGGCCCGACCGCGCCCAGGTTGTGGGGCGCGTCGCGCAAATACGGCGCGCCATAGTGGCCGGCGGCCTCCAGGGCCAGTTCGGTGAGCCGTTGCTGAATTTCGGTGCCCTTGATCTTGAGGATCGAGGACTCCGGGCCAGGCCCCTGCCCGGCGCTCTCACCGGCCAGGGTGCGCAGTTCAGTGAACTCCAGGGCGGTCAGGTCGATCTCCAATTCGGCGACCTTGCGCTTGAAGAACGGGTCGGCGAGCAGCGGCCCGCCGAGGTCGGCCATTTCCGCGCTGGAGAACTGCCGGAGCCGTTCGAGATTGCGTTTCGAGCGCGCGACGCCGGCGATACCGGAACGTTCATGCAGCAGCAGAGCCTTGGCGCAGGTCCAGCCCTTGTTTTCCTCGTAGATGCGGTTTTCGACCGGCACCTTGACGTTGTCGAGCCAGACCTCGTTGACCTCGTGGCCCCCCTCGAGCGTGGTGATCCGGCGTACTTCGATGCCGGGGCTCTTCATGTCGATCAGCAGGAAGCTGATACCCGCCTGCGGCTTGGCGTCGGGATCGGTGCGGACCAGGAAAAAGCCCCAATCGGCGAACTGCGCCAGGGTGGTCCAGGTCTTCTGGCCGTTGACGATGTAGTATTCCTTGCCATCGTCGGCCTTGATGCGCTCGGCGCGAGTCTTGAGCGACGCGAGGTCGGAGCCGGCGCCCGGCTCGCTGTATCCCTGGCACCACCAGACGAGGCCATCGCGAATGCCCGGCAGGAAGCGCTGCTTCTGCTCCTGCGTGCCGAAGGTGTAGATCACCGGCGCGACCATGTTGACGCCGAACGGCAGGATCGGCAGAGCGTCGGCATTGGCCAGTTCCTCGGACCAGATGTACTTCTGGGTCGGTGTCCAGCCCGTGCCGCCCCATTCGACCGGCCAGCCCGGCGCGGACCAGCCCTGTCTGGCGAGGATGCGGTGCCAGGAGAAATAGTCCTCCTTGGTCAGCGCTTCCTCGTTGTCCTGTTTTTCACGCAGGGTGGCGGGATAGTTCTCCGCGATGAAGGTTCGGACCTCATCGCGGAAGGCGACGTCCTGAGGTGAGAAATCGAGATCCACGGCGTATCCCCTGAAGGCTGGCGGTCGCGCTTATGACGCCAGCATAGGGGCGCGGAGGCCATCTTGCCAAGCCAAGGTTGACGAGGGCGTCACGATCGGGAAGAGCGACCAATGCCTGTCGGGCGGCCGCCCCGCACGCGCCGGTTCGCCCGCGGCCGGTCGGGGCGCCGACCGCGGGCGCGCGGCCCCGGCTCAGTTGGCGCCGGTGGGCTGCGATGACGCCGCCGCGGACATGCCGGGCGCGGGGCCATTGTTCCATGCCTGGCAGACGCCGTTGCGCTCGGCGCTGAGCCCGGCGCGCGCGGCCGGACCGGCATGACGGGCTTCACGGGCGGCGTCCGAGCGGGCCTCGTCGGCCCGGTCGAAGACTTGCTGCTCGCGGCCGCGACCTTCGGCCTTGAGCATCGAGTTGATGGCCGACGTGTCGCCGCCGCCGAGCGCGGGAGCGGCGATGAGAGCCTCGCAGCGCGCCGCCGCGACATATTGCGCGTCGTTCAGACGGGTGGTCGAGGCGCCGGCGGCGGTCGACATCGCCGCGGTCAGAGACGCGATGACGATTAAGCTTTTGAACATTTTTCCACTCTCCATGGTTGGCAACACGCCAAACATGCGATGAAATCACCGACAACTAAAGTTAATTAGAGTACATAATTTCGATGAACAATATTTAATCTGGCGGTTTTTTTATGGCGGCGAAAGAAGTCTGAATAAAATTTAATTCTGGCCGGACTGCCCGGCGATCGGCTTGAATCCGGACGCCGCGCCGTGCAGGACGAGGGGATGAGCGTTCCTCCCCGTTCCATCGCCACGCCCTGTGTGCAGGTCTGTATCGTCGACGGCGAAAGCGGCCTGTGCCTGGGTTGCTATCGCAGCCTCCCTGAAATCGCCGCCTGGAGCCGGCTGGACCAGGAGCGGCGCTCTCTGATCATGGCCGAATTGCCGGGACGCCGCGGTCTGATCGCTCCGGAAAAGCTCGGCCTGCTCTGAAGCCCGGCGAACCGCCTCGAGGGCTCGCGTGATCACCGTCGAATCCGCTCCGGCGCGGGCGCCCTCGACGGTGAGGATCCGCCGCCAGGCGCGCGCGCCGGGGCGTCCATGAAACAGGCCCAGCATGTGGCGGCTCATCGCCGCGAGGTGTACGCCGCGGGCCAGTTCGCGGCGAACATAGGGCATGAAGGCCTCGACCGCGCCGAAGGCGCTCACCTCTCGCCTCGCCTCGCCAAACAGCCGCCGGTCGACGGCTCCGAGGAGTTCGGGCTGGTGATAGGCGGCGCGGCCGAGCATCACGCCATCGAGCCGGGACAGGTGAGTCTCGGCCGCATCCAGATCGGCGATGCCGCCGTTCAGCACGATCGTGAGACCAGGGCGCGCGCGCTTCAGCCGATAGACGATGTCGTAGTCGAGCGGCGGAACGTCGCGGTTCTCCTTTGGTGAAAGGCCGTCGAGCCACGCCTTGCGCGCATGGACGATGAAGGTGTCGGCCCCCGCCGCCGCGCACAGGTCGACGAGTTCGAACAGGCTCCGTTCCGGATCCTGGTCGTCGACGCCCAGGCGGCACTTGACCGTCGCTGGAATGCGGACCGCCGCGATGATCGCCGCCATGCAGTCCGCGACCAGCCGCGGTTCGCGCATCAGACAGGCCCCGAACCGCCCGCTCTGCACGCGATCGGACGGGCATCCGACATTGAGATTGATTTCGGCGTAGCCCAGATCCTCGGCGATCCGGGCCGCCTGTGCGAGTTCGCAAGGATCGGCGCCGCCCAACTGCAGCGCCAGGGGCTGTTCCATCGGATCAAAGGCGAGCAGGCGCCCCTTGTCGCCGTGCAAGACCGCGCCCGTGGTCATCATCTCGGTATAGAGCCGGGCGCGCGCAGAAAACACCCGATGCAGCGCCCGGCAATGCCGGTCGGTCCAGTCCATCATCGGCGCAACACAGAATCTATGAGATTGAAATTCTTGCACTTTTCCTGTAACTTCAACCCGTTGGATCGGCCTCGTGTACACCGATTTTACGTCGCAATACGCCATTCCGCGCCACGGTTCTCCGCCTGACTGTGCACATAGAGGACACGAAATTGGCCGCCTTCGTGAAGCTTCCATCCGGGTCCTGGCGGGCCGTAGTGCGGCGCAAGAGCCGCTATATCAGCGAGACCTTCCGGCGCAAGGATGACGCCCGCGCGTGGGCCTTGGACGCCGAGCGCCAGATCGATCGCGGCGGGGCGCCCAAGGCCTCGCGCACCGGCAAGCTGCGGACCTTCGGCGACCTGGTCGACCTGCACGCCGAAGACATGAATGAGGTCGGCAGGGCGCCGGGCCGGTCGAAGGACGCGACCCTCGCCATGCTCAAGCGCGAGTTGGGCGGGCGCGACCGGATCATCCGCTTTGGTCGCGCGCGGGCCGAACAGGGCGCAGGGCCGGTTACCCATCGATACCGACGAGGGGCCGACGAGGTTGGTCGGCACGAGCGACGACCCGCTGACGGAGCGCGAGCAATTGACTGCGGCCCGAGTCGGGCAGGGGAATTTCCGCACCGCGCTGATCGCAATTTGGGGTTCTTGCCCACTAGCCAGTATTGATCATCTGGAGCTGCTGAGGGCCTCTCATATCAAGCCCTGGGCAAAGTCGACCAACCGGGAGCGGCTTGATCCCTACAACGGCCTTCTCCTGTCGGCCAACGTCGATGCACTGTTCGACAGAGGCTTGATCAGCTTCGAGGACGACGGGACCATTCTCATCTCCAGCCTTCTCAGCGCCGACAACATCCGGCGCTTGGGCCTTACCAATGAGGTGCGTCTGGCCGGTCGGAAGGCTGAGCATGCACCGTATTTGAAGCACCACCGAACAGACTGCTTTCGGCCTCAGCGAACCGCGCAGGTGTGCCGTAGCGCGCGGAATTGGACCTCCGCGCACAATCGAAAACTCAAGCGAACGTGAACGCCTGCGGTACAAAATCCGCACACGCCCACCCCTAACCTACTGAAATTACTAGCCGGTCGGTCCAGTCCATCATCGGCGCGACGCAAAGTCTGTGTTCGGCGCGGTTCATCGCCCCGCCGTAGCAGATTTGCCGCTGTTCCGCGCCGGCTCAGCGGCCGCTTCGCGCGAAGGTGGAGGGTGAGACGCCGGAGAGCTGTTTGAAAGTGCGGGAAAACTGGCTTGGATTGGCGAAGCCGGTGCGCGCCGCGGTGGACTGGATCGACACGCCTTCACTGAGCAAGGCGCGAGCGGCGTCGACGCGCGACAGCAGGACCTCGCGATAGGGTGTGCGGCCGGTGGCGGATTTGTAGGCTCGGCAGAAATGAAATTTGCTCAATCCGGCCACCTTGGCCATGTCGCCCAGGGTGATGTCGCCGGCCATATGCGCGTGGATGAACTGCCGGACCGAATCGATGTCGGCGGCCCGCAGCGCCGGGCGCTTTTGGATGTCGCTGCTGGCGCTCTTTCGCCCAAGCGCCATTTCCACGATCGCCAGTTCGCAAAGCGAGGCGCCCAACAGCTCCATGAACGGCTCGCCGCGGCGTAACGCGCGGTCGAGTTTGGTCAGGGTCGCGGCCAGACGGGAATCCCGGAAATAGATCATCGGCTGGCGCCAGACGGACAGGTCCAGCAGCGGCTCGGGGATCGCGCCTTCCTCGAAGTGGATGGCGGTGAACGAGTTGCGGCGCGACCTAGGATCGCTCCAACCCCTGACGGGAACGCCAGCGGGAATGAACGTCAGCTTGCCGCGAAGGTCGTGCTCGGCGATCGGCGAGCCGCCGCCGACCGACATCTCGCCGTCGGTCATGACGATGTCATGCAACGCCAGATAATTGGCCGCTCCGGTCACCGAAAACTCATATGGGGCCGAGGACCGCATCACCACGCGCTCGGCGCTCAGACCGCTGCTGGGTAGGACAACTCGGGCCGGCGGCGGTTCATCGCCCGGAACCTTGAAATCCACCAAATGCAACTCGGGCACGGATACCTACTCCAGACTGTCGTCTATGTTGCCGCCCCACCGGGCCGCCTTGCAAGTCTTGTATAACAACGCGCCAATCTCTCGAGCGTTCTCGACATTACAATTGCTGTTTTCCGGACCGCATCAAGCAACTATCGCTCATCCTCGGTGTCCTCGCGCCAGATTGGGAAAAAGCCACTCTGTCTCCAGGGTGACTCTCGTGTCGCGCGAACCGCGCTCATTCGCAAGGCGGTTGCAGGATAGGCGGCGTGGAGGCGATCGGAAAACGGCGATGTTTTCGCCGTTCGGGCCCTATACGCCTCCGATAACCGGCGCCTCGAGATAGGGAGCTCGGCTTTGGCGGGCGAACAGGCCGTACCCCGCGATCCACAGATAGCAGATCACCGGCACGGCCAGGAATGCGGTCAGGCCGAAGGCGTCCGCCACCCTCCCCGCGATCAGCGGCACCACAGCCCCGCCGAAGATCGCCAGGCACAGCAGGCCCGAGCCCTGGTGTCCCTGGTCGCCAAGATCTTCGATCGCCAGGGTGAAGATCGTCGGAAACATGATTGAATTGAACAGGCCGATCGCCAGCACCGCCGCCGCCGCCATCAGCCCCGCCGACAGGCCCGAGAGCGCCGCCAGGCTCGCGGCGCCGATCGCGCAGATCGCCAACGCCACGCCCGGCTGCATCCGGCGCAGGGCGTAGGCTCCGATGAAACGTCCGACCATGGCCAGGCCCCAATAGACGCTGACCAGCGATCCGGCCACCTGCTGGCTCGCGCCCAGGGCGTGCGACGACATCAGATAGTTGGTCAGCAGGCTGCCGATGGCCACCTCGGCTCCGACATAGACGAAGATCGAGGCGACGCCGAGCATAAGCCGGCGATCGCGCAACAGCCGTCCATACGACATCCGATCCTCGGTCGCCGTCCGCGGCGATGACCTGAAAAACAGCGCGCAGACGCCCGCCAACACCACCAGCGCCAATGCGATACCCAGGAACGGTCCCTGAACCGCATGCGCCTCCTGGATCCTCAGGACCGACAGCACGCCGGGCGATACGGTCCGCGCGTCCGGCAGCGGCTTGCTGTGGGCGAGTATCAGAGCCGCGCCGAACAGCGGCCCGACCATGGTCGCCAGCGAATTGAAAGCCTGGGCCAGGGTCAGGCGGCTGTGGGTGAACTTCGGATCGCCCACCGCCGTCGCCAGCGGATTGGCGGCCACCTGCACCACGGTTATGCCGCTCGCCATCACGAATACCGCCAGAAGAAATCCCCAATAGACCCCGGCCGAAGCCGCCGGCGTGAACAGCAGACAGCCGGCGGCGGTGACCGCCAAACCCGCAACCACTGTCTGGAGATAGCCGATCCGGGCCAGGAGCCATGAAGCCGGCAGCGAAACCAGGAAATAAGCCCCGAAGAACGCGAACGGCGTCAGCATCACTTCGGTGTAGCTCAGCGCGAACATGCCTTTGAGCTTCGGCGTCAGCGTATCGACCAGCACCGTACAGAAGCCGAAGGCGAAGAACAGCGCCATGGCGAGGGGGATGAGTTTATCGCCGCGCGTGTCGCGCGGGACCAGACGAACGGCGCCTTGACCTGGCTGCAACTGCGACACTCCCCAATTCACATCGTCCGTTTCGGACGCAAGGCCACCGCGCCGGCGCCGCGGGCCTCGTATCGGTCCGGCCCGGCGATTACCAGCTTCCGCCGCGGGAAACATTTTTGCAAATTAAATTTACTTTTTTAATCTCCGCGATACGAATGGCGCCGCGTGGGGCGACGGACGGGGAACAAGGCGTTGATTTAAGTCGGGGTGGACTTCGGCGGCACCAAGATCGAGGCCGCCGCGCTCGGCGCCGACGGTAGCTTCTTGTCGCGCCTGCGCGCACCAAATCCCGGCCGCTACGACGATGCCCTGGTGGTCGTGCGGGATCTGGTGGCCCGCGTCGAGGCGGAGGCGGGGGCGCGCGGAACCGTCGGAGTAGGCGCGCCGGGGTCGGTGTCTCCGAGCACCGGCGTGATCCGCAACGCCAATTCGACCTGGCTCAATGGCCGTCCCTTTCGTGAGGACCTCGAAGCCATCCTCGATCGGCCGGTGTGCCTGGCCAACGACGCCAACTGCCTGGCGCTGTCGGAGTCCGCCGACGGCGCGGCGGCCGGCGCCCACTCCTGCTTCGCCATTATCCTCGGCACCGGCTGTGGCGGCGGTCTGGTCATCGACGGACGCCTGGTCGAGGGCGCGAACGGCATCGCCGGCGAATGGGGCCACATCGCCCTGCCGTGGCCTTCCGCCGCCGAATCTCCCGGCCCAGACTGCTGGTGCGGCCATGCGGGCTGCCTGGAGACCTGGGTATCGGGGACCGGGCTGGCGCGCGACCTGACCGCGACAAGCGGTCGAAAGCTCGATGGCCAAGGCATCGTCGCCGCCGCGCGCTCGGGCGATCCGGAGGCTTCGGCGGCGATCGATCGCCTGCTCGATCGTCTGGCGCGGGGTCTGGCCATGGTGTGTAACCTGGTGGATCCAGAGGTGTTGGTGTTCGGCGGCGGACTCTCCAACGTCACCGAACTCTATGAGCGGCTGCCCTCGCTGATCGGGCGGCATGTCTTTTCCGACGCCTGGTCGGCGCGGCTGACCCCCGCCCGGTGGGGCAACTCCTCCGGTGTGCGCGGCGCCGCCCGGTTGTGGGCGCAACGTTCGGCGGCCGCGGCGATTTAGGGCGTCCGCAGGTCGGGACAGGACGCGCGGATCGCGCCTGTTCCTAACCGGTTAAATCAGGTATTTTAATTTATTAAATGCCGATGTGAAGGCTGGGAGGACCTCGAAATGGACGCAATCGCGTTCCGCAAATTTCCATGGATGATCCTCGCCGCCATGTGCTGCACGATGTCGGGCGCGTCGATCGCCGCCGATGCGGCCTATGGGCCGTTCAACGTCGATTTCCCGGCGGGCGGCGGAGGGCAGATCTGGCCGCTGAACGATTGGGGAACCCGGGGACGGGCGACCACCATGGGCCCCTGGACGCTGTTCAGCTGGGTGCGAACTTCTGAAACTCTGCCGGGACGCAGCCTGATCGGCGGCCTCGGCGATCCCGGATCGGGTGGACGGTTTCTCAGCCTCGACGGCGGTCGCGCCGGCCTGTGGACCGCAACCGGTCAGATCACCGGCGGCGAGACGCTAATACCGGGACAATGGCGGTTCGTCGCCGCGACCGGGGATGGCGCGCGGGTTCGGTTCTATGTCGACGGGGTTCTCGTCGCCGATGGCGCCCTTTCGCTGGCCGACACCGACGCCGTGCTGCAACTCGCCCCGCGCAAGGTCCCGAACACCACCGCCTTCGCGGGTCGCATCGCCGGGTTCACCGCCCTGCCCCGCGCGCTGTCCGCGACACAGATCGCCGAGCTCGCCGCGCATCGACCCGATCCCTCGCTGACCGTGTTCGATACGGGGGCGCCTGTATGGCCGGTGCAGATCCACGGCATGCCCGGTCTCACGGCGCCGCAGGCCGCCTGGACTCTGCCGAAGAGTTCGGCGCCGGCATCGACACCGCTGGCACGGCCGCCGTATGCCGGGCCCAGCCTCCTGGCGAGCGGTCCGCCGGATAGCTGGACCCTGGCGAAATGGTCGATGATCGAGGCCCCGCGGGTTCACGCCGGTGGCGCTGGCCTGTCGCGGCCTGGTTTCGGCGCCTCGGACTGGTATGCGGCCACCGTCCCGGGCACGGTGCTGACCACGCTGGTCGACCGCGGCATCTACCCGGACCCTGAGCACGGCCTCGACAACATGGCCATTCCCGAGTCCCTGGCGCGCCAGGACTACTGGTACCGCGCCGAGTTTCCGACGCCCGACGCGGCGCCGGGTCGCAACGCCCGCCTGACCTTCAAGGGCGTCAACTATGCCGCCGAGGTCTGGTTCAACGGCGAACGGCTCGGGGCGATCAAGGGGGCCTTCGTCCGCGGCCGGTTCGACGTCCGCCTGGCGCCCCGGCCGGGCGACCTCAACGCACTGGCGGTGCGAATCTCGCCACCGCCGCACCCCGGCATTCCGCACGAACAGTCGCTGGCCGCCGGGGCGGGCGAGAACGGCGGCATGCAGGCGCTGGATGGCCCGACGTTCTTCGCCACCGAGGGCTGGGACTGGATCCCGGGCGTGCGCGATCGCAATTCCGGCCTGTGGCAGGACGTCGTCCTGTCGCTGTCCGGCGTCGTGCGCCTGGGCGACGCCCAGATCGTGACCACCCTGCCCAAGGGCGACGACAGCGAAGCGAATATCGAGATCGCCGCGCCGATCGAGAACCTGAGCGCGGCGGCGATCCAGGTCACCGTCAGCGCCGCATTCGACGATGTGACGGTCAGCAAGACCGTCATGTCGCCACCCGGCGCGACCACCGTCACCTTCAGCCCAGACGAATTTCCAGCCCTCGCGGTCGCCCATCCCCGTCTTTGGTGGCCCAACGGCTATGGCCCGCCCACTCTGCACACGCTGCATCTGGGGGTTTCCGCCCAGGGCGCGAAGTCCGACCGCCAGGACGTGCGGTTCGGCATGCGGGCGATCACCTATGAGTTGAGCCTGATGGACGCCGGCGGCCATCTGCGACGCGTCGAGATCGATCCGGCCCGCGCCCGCCGGCTCGGTCAGGTCCTGACCGATGGACGTCACGAGGCCATCCGAAAAAGCGTCGACGGCTGGGTCGCCTCGCTCGCGCCCGGCGCGGAGGCGTCGCCGGCGGTTCGCGCCCTGCCCGACACTTCCCTCTCGCCGTTCCTGGTGATCAAGGTCAACGGCGTGCGCATCGCCGCGCGCGGCGGCAGCTGGGGCATGGACGACTGGCGCAAGCGCGTATCGCGCGAGCGGCTGGAGCCATATTTCCGGCTGCACCGCGAGGCCCACCTTAACATCATCCGCAACTGGGTCGGCCAGAACACCGAGGACGTGTTCTACGATCTCGCGGACGAGTACGGCCTGCTGATCCTCAACGACTTCTGGACGTCGACACAGGATTTCCAGTTGGAGCCGCAGGACGTGCCGCTGTTCCTGGCCAACGCCGCCGACGTCATCGCCCGCTACCGCAACCACCCCTCGATCGCCCTGTGGTTCGGGCGCAACGAAGGCGTTCCCCAGCCAATCCTGAACGAGGGCCTCGAGAGGCTGGTGCATGATCTCGACGGGACACGCTACTACAGCGGCAGTTCCAATCGGGTTAACCTGCAGGACAGCGGCCCGTACAACTATCGCGATCCCGCCGGCTATTTCACCTCCTATGCCAAGGGCTTCGCCGTGGAGGTCGGTACGCCGTCGTTCCCGACCCTGGAAGCGTTCGAGGCGATGACGCCGCCGTCCGACCGCTGGCCGATCAGCGATACCTGGGCCTATCACGACTGGCACCAGGACGGGAACGGCGCGACGGCGTCGTTCATGGACGCCATGAACACGCGATACGGAGCGCCCGGAAGTCTCGCGGATTTCGAGCGCAAGGCGCAACTGATGAACTACGAGACTTATCGCGCGATCTTCGAGGGCATGAACGCCGAGCTGTGGACGCGCTCGAGCGGCCGGATGTTGTGGATGACCCAGCCCGCCTGGCCGAGCACCCAGTGGCAGATCTACAGCCACGACTACGACACCCACGCCGCCTTCTATGGCGTCAAGGCCGCGGCGGAGCCGGTCCACGTGCAGATCAGCCCACCGGACCAGCGGATCGAACTGGTCGACAATACCATCGCGCCGCTTCGCGGGGTCGCCGTCACCGCCCGCGTGCTGGCTTTGGACGGCAAGCCGCTGGTCGAGCGTCACCTCGCTCTGGACGTTGCCGCGGACGATGTGGCGATTGGTCCGGCTCTGGACCTGGCGGCCCTGCTGGCCAGTCATGGCGCGCTGATCGTCCGACTGGATGCGACGGACCAGGCCGGCGGCCTCCTGTCGCGCAATCTCTATTGGCTGACCAGGGACGCGGCGGCCGGTCAGGCCCTGTCAGCCATGCAGGCGCAGCCCATCCGCCTGAGCGCCAGGCAGCTGTCGCGGGCGCCCGAGGACCACGTAACCGTGACCATCAGCAACGCAGGGGACGCCCCGGCCCTGAATCTCAAACTGACTCTGCTGGACGCTCAGGGGGCCCGTATCCTGCCGGCCTATTACAGCGACAACTATGTCTCGCTGCTGGCGAAGGAGAGCCGCACGATCGATATCGCCTTCCCATCGAGTCCGGCGGCCCGCGTCGTGCATGTCGCGCTGCGCGGCTGGAACGCCATCGCCACGGAAGCCGCCGCCCAGCGCTGAGCGATACGACATGGCCCATCCGGCGCTCGCGCCGCACCGGCGTCACCCGCCATTTGGATCAAAAGGGTGCACAGGCGCAGGGCAGGCGGGGACCTGTCTCGTCCGCGTCGAGCGAAGATCGCTTTGCCAGCATTCGTCCAGGACCGAGCAATAGCAGGCGCGAAAGCCGATCTTGAGCAGCGATGCGGCAAAACGCTCTGGAATCTCCGGCGCGGCGGCATTCTTGTGAACGGCGACCACCTGGTTTTCCTCGCCCGGCCGCAGGACGGTTTCGTCGGCGACCGAACGGATCATGCCATTGGGCAGCTGCCGCCGAACCTCTTCTGCGGTCCGGCCAAGGCCACAGCATTGCCGCAACAGGTCGAGACCCGAACTCACCGGCCGGCCGTCGAACGACACCTCGAAGCTATGGAGTTTCGCCGGGCCGACGCCGCCGTTGGAAACTCCGATCACCAGGTCTCGGCCACCGTTATAGTCGTTGGCGACCACCTCCCTCAAAAATGGCCATGAATTGGCCGCCACCAGATCGCGTTCGGTGCGGCCGTGTTCGATCGCCACCACCAGCGATACGGCGGAGATGAAGATAGCCGAGAGCGCGATGACCAGATCGAGCTTCGAGTGGCCCGTCTTTTGGGGGTGGGCATGTACCTCGCCGGTGCTCACATGAACTGGCGGCTCGCTCATGGGCTCTCCTTGATGGACGCGGCGGGGACAATCAGCGCGCCTATCTAAGCTGATCCATTCGGCATTGTCCCGGGGCCTTGTCCGGTCGAAAGCGCAGCAGCCGCGTGCCGTGCCGGAACCTCCCCCCGGAAACGTGGTCGAACGACACTTCGACGACCAGTTCGGGTCGCAACGGCGTCCACTGGCTCGAGCGCTCGTTCGACCATCGACTGGGTCCGCCGGGCGCTTCGCCGGTGAAGCCGGGCTCGCCGCGCAGGCCTTGCAGTGTCGCCGTCAGGGCGACCTTGTCGACGCCCGCGAGGCCGGAGGTGAAGCCGACATGATCGAGCCGACCCCGTTCGTCATATAGGCCGAGCAGCAGCGAGGCGACCAGGTCGCTGTCCTTGCCATAGCGAAAGCCGCCCACCACGCAGTCGGCGGTGCGCCGGCGCTTGACCTTGACCATCGCCCGTTCGCCGGACCGATAAGGCTCGTCGAGCCGCTTGGCGACCACCCCCTCCACAAGACCGCCGTCGAGCCAGGTCTGCGCCCGAGCCCGGTCGTCGGTCCCCTGGGTGAGCACCAGCCGCGCGTCGCCGAGGCGGTCGACGAAGTCGCGCAGCACCGCCCGGCGCTCCGACAGCGGCGCGCCGCGCAGGTCGCGTCCGTCCGGGGCGAGCAGCATGTCGAACAGCACCAGCATGGCCGGCGTCTGGGTCGCCAGCCGGTCGATCCGGCTCTGGGCCGGATGCAGGCGCATCTGCAGCGCCTCGAAGCTGAACGCGCCGGACGTGGCGATCAGCAGTTCGCCGTCCAGCGCGAACGAGGTGACGGGCAGATCGCGCAGGCGGGCGACCACTTCGGGAAAGTAGCGCGCCAGCGGCTTGCCGGACTTGGCCTGCAGCACCACCTCCTCGCCCTCACGCAAGGCGAGACAGCGAAACCCGTCCCATTTCGGCTCGAACCACCAGCCCTGGCCCGGCGGCAACGCGCTGGCCGAGCGCGCCTCCATCGGCGCCGCGACGATCATGGGGCGCACCGCAAGCCACGCGGACGACCGCTGACGGCCGATGCATCGTGGGTGGACTGTGTCGACATGCGAGCCTCCTGACTGACCGGGCAATCAACGCGCGACACCGGCCGCGGCGCCGCCGGGGGGGCAGGCGCTCCGACCACGGCCGGCGGATCAATCCGGCGTCGCCGGCGGCGAACTCAACCCACCCCCCAGAGCCGTATAGAGCGTCACCAAATTGGTCGCCTCCAACTGCTCCGTCGTCAGCAGCGTCTGCTGGGCGGCGTAGTAGGCTCTCTGGGCGACCAGGGCGTTGAGGAAGGTGTCGGCGCCTTGGGCGTAGCGCGCGTTCGCCAGGCGCAGCGAGGTTTGCGCGGCGGCGACCAGGCCCCGCTGGGCCGTCAGCTGGGCGTCGATCGTGCCGCGTTGGGCCAGCGCGTCGGCGACCTCCCGAAACGCGGTCTGGATGGTTTTCGCCATGCGCGCCGCGCAGGCGAACCACGGCGCGCAGCACGTCGCGACTTCGTGCATCCCAGTCGAGCGCGGCGCGGTAGGCGGCAGCGCGCCCGGCGTCGCCCTGCTGCTCGCGGAGCGTCCCGAGCCGCTGCGCCAGCGGCGATGATCGAGGGCACGTCCCGCCGATCCTCGGCCGCGCCGAGCTGCTTGGCGAGCAGCAGCGCGAGATTGCCCTTGCTTCCACGCTTCTCGAAGATGTGCGAGAGCAGCGCCGCGGCCTCGGGCTGCGCGCGGATTGTCGTCGAGCACCTCTTCGAGGAGCGCCACGGCCCGGGCCTCGTCGTCGGGTAACGCCATCTCGCGCGCTCGAGGCGGAGCTCGATGCGCTCCGATTGGCTCTCGACAGCGGCGCGGTCTTGTCGAGCAGCAGGGCGAGGCGGCCGCTGTCGCCCTCGCGACGGTAGATGTCGGCGAGCGGGCGCCAGATCTCCGGATTGGCCGGGGCGTGCGACCGAAGCTCTTCGTAGACACGCGCGGACGGCTTCGCATCGTCGAGCGGCCCAGCGGCGAGGCCGCGATTCGAGGAGCAGGGCGCGCGCTTCCGCCGGTGCGGCCATGCGCGCGGCGCGTTCCTCAACGACGCCGCTTCGAGGAGCTCGCCTGCGCGAGCCGCGCGGCGAGCGCCGTGAGCGCCAGCCGACGCCTCTCGCCCTCGTTCACGGGCGATCGAGCGCACGATCGAGGATTCCCTCCACCAGCGCGCCGTCGTCGAGGCGGAGCGCGATCTCCATCGCCTCCTTGAGAGCCCTCGTAGCGGGCCGCGCCGCTCGGCTGGCTCGACGACTCCGGGTCATCCCCACGCCATCACCGAGGCTGTCGGCAGCGCGCGATCCCGACCCCGCTCGCGCCGAAGTGCTCCAGGGCGCGGATCACAGGCGCTGCCGGGCGCGTTCTTCAGCGCCTCGCGGAGCACCGACTCGGCGCGCTCGGGATTGGGATTGGCGGCGAGCGCGCGGTCGAGGAGACCGAGGCCTTCGGCCTGCGTCGGGGGTTGCGCAGGTGCAGCGCAGCGAGGCGATAGAGGGGATCGGCGACCTGGCGGCGTATCGTCCGCATGGGCAGCGTCGCCGACCCACCTCGCGAGGAGCGCGTGCTCGGCCTCGGTGTCTCCGAGACGGGCATAGATGTCGTCGAGGGCGCGCCACACTTCGCGCACACGCTCCGTATCGGCGCGCGCGACGAGGAGGATCTCCGCATCCTGGTATGCCTTGACGGCGCGGCGCTCGTCGCCGGCATCGCGCTCGAGCGCGCGGCCAAGGGAGAGGAGCAGCTCGAGCGCACGATCCGGCTCGTACGACTCCTCGGCGAGGCCGTGACACCTCGTTGACGAAACGCTCGACCTGCCCGGCGCCGGCGCGCCAGCTCGAGCGCCGCGGCGAGCCGCGCGGCCGAGGGCGGCACCAGCGTCAGCGCCGCGCAGGCGCGCCTCGAGCGCCTCGGCGGGGCGGCCGAGGTGCTGGTCGTAGAGCGTCGCGAGCTCCTCGAGGAGCGCCGCGGCTTCGGCTCGGCGGGCGCGCCCGCCGCGAGCCGCGACTTCGAGCGCGCGCGCGAGCATGTCGTACGCTCCGGGCGCGCGCAGCGTCGCGCAGGAGCTCGTCGCGCTCCGCCCCGCTCTCACGCGCCGCCTCGAAGGCCGACTCGAGGTACTCGGCCGCGCGCTCGTCGTCGCCCTGGAGCCGCGCGATCTCGCGCAGCTCGAAGAGGATCTCGGCGCGGCTCACCACGCCTGGGAGGGCCGTCTTCGCGGGGGCGGCGTCACGACGAGAGCAGCGCGCGGTAGGTGCGCGTGGCGCGCTCGAGCTGCCCTTCTTCGCAGCGAGGCGCGCGAGCGCCTGGAGGATCTCGGGCGTGCGCCGGGATCGATGCGGAGCGCGGCGTCGAGCTCGGCCATCGCCTGAGCGCGATCGCCCGCCGCGAGCAGACGCGCGCGCCAGCTCGAAGTGCGCGAGCGCCCGCTCCTTCGGGCGGCGGGTGCCGTACGCCGCGATGAGCAGGCGAAGCGCGCCGGCGCGCCTCGAGGCGGCCGCCGCCGCGCTCAGCGCCGCCGCGAGCTCACGGCGGCGCCAGGGCGTCGTCGGGCGTGAGCGCGCGCCTCTTCGAGCAGCGGGAGCGCGGCCGCGCGATCGCCGCGGCGATGAAGGTGGATCGCCGCGGCCTCGCGCAGCCGCGCCGCGCGGGTCGCGCGGTCGGGCGGCGCGCGAGCGCTCTCGGCGATCAAGCTGCGGCGAGCGGCTCCCACTCGCCTGGCGTCGCGGTAGAGCGTCGCAGACGCTCGCGCAGCAGCTCGCGCTCGCTCGCCGCGGCACGTAGCGCTCCAGCCGCGCGCGCGCCGCCCTCGGCATCACCGGCCGCCATGTAGGCGTCGACGAGGCGGAGCACCAGCCCTGCAGACACCTCGGGCGAGGCCTGCTCGCAGAGACCTCCAGCACCTCGGCCGCGCCCTCGTCATCGCCGCGCTCGGCGAGCAGGCGCGAGCCAGCGCGTCCGGCCGAGCGGTCGCGCCAGCGCGCGCAGCGCGTGCCGGTGATCGGCGATCGCCCGCCCGGGTCGCCGAGCTGCTCCTCGGCGAGCACGCGCGGCCCGCGCCCACATCGACGGCCGCCCGCGCGCGTCGCCGGCGCGTCGGCCTGCGCGGCCTGCTCTTCCAAGCGCGACGAGATCGCGCGTGGTGGCCGCCCGCTTCGAGCAGCATCGGCGAGCTGTGCGCCGAGGCGCTCGTGCGCCGGGCACGGCGAGGTTCTCGCGGAGCGCCGCGATGGCGCCCGCGTCGGTCGCCCGTCGCTCGGCGAGGAGCGCCGCGAGCTCGAAGCGCAGCGCGCCGCCGTCGGCGACCCTGGCCGACCTCGATCTGCCGCTCGCGCAGCTTGATAGTCGCGCGCGGCGGCCGTGCTCCGGTACAGCGCGTCGAGCCGCTCGCTGGCGAGCGCGTCGTTCGGATCCTCGGCGAAGAGCTCTTCGTAGATCGTGATCCGGCGTCGATGTCCGCGAGATCGGCGGCGCGAGCGCGGAGCTGCCGGCGCTCGGGGGGCTCGAAGGGCAGCCGCGCGCCGCGCAGCAGAAAATCTACCATCCGGCTCGGCCCTCGGTCTGCGCGAGCCGGACCAGCGTTTCGAGCGCCCACCACGCCGCCTTCGCGGCTCGGAACAGCTTGCCTCCCGTCTTCGGGCCCGGCGCGAAACCAGCGCGCGACGGCGGCGGCGAGCAGCTTCTCGGCGATCTTTTCGCGAGCGCCCGATCGACGAGCGGCCCTCGGCGACCTCGACGGCCTCGGAGTGGCAGATCGAAGTCGCCGCCGTTCGCGTCCGCGAGGCGCACGCAGCGTGCTGATCAGCGAGCGATACGGCGACCGAGACTCCGGATCGCCCATCACGTCGACGAGCGCGGCGCTGCACGTCGGCGAGCGCCTCGAGGATCTCGATGCTCGACGGGTCCCGCTCGAGCGCCTGCTCGAGCGCGGCCTCGGCCGCAGCCAGGTTGTTGCGGCGATCGCGCTGCCAGAGCGCGATGTTCCACCAGAGCTGCCGCGCGACCGACGGCGGCACGTCGACGCGCGCGTCGAAGCCGGAGCCGACCGCGGCCGCCACGCGGTCCCAGCGCGTCGGAAGCGGCCGCGAGGCGGATCACCTCGTCGCGAGCCCTTCGCCCGGCGCGAGAGAGAAGGCCCGCCAGATCGCGTCGAACGCGCCGGCGGCGTCGATCTTGCGGCGCTCGAGGAGCTCCGCCGCTCCGTCGAGGATCGCGACGCGCGGCGCTCCCGTCGGCCACGCGAGCCGGGGCTCGAGCAGCGCGAGGTGCGCGACCGTCGTCGGTCGTCCTAGACTTGCCGAGAGGCGCAGAGCGCCATCGGGCGCACGCGGGCAGCCGCCGCGCGGGGGCCTTCGCCCGGCGGCCGGTCGAGCTGCAGGCGAGCACAGCGCCTCGAGGCCCTTCGCGCGCAGCGCGGATCGCCCGGCCGCTGGTCGAGCGCGAGCTCGTAGGAGGCGACGGCCTCGGCCCACTTCTGCGTGTGCTCGCGGTGCAGGTCGCCCGACTCTGCGCCAGAGGTCGGCCGCGCGATCACGCGCCGTCGCGGCGCTCGCCTCGAACTCGAGCAGCGTCGATGAGCTCGCGGAAGCGCCCCGACCGTTCGAGCAGCGCCGCCAGCGCCTCGGCGCTCTCCGGTCGTCGCCGAAGCGCTCGCGCACGTCCGTCCAGACGTCGATGGCCCGGGCCGGGTCGTCGAGCTGCTCGGCGAGGATCTCTGGCGACGCGCACCCGATCGCGGCGCGCCGTGGCGGCCGCGAGCGCGCGGCGCGCTGCTCCAGAACGTCATCAGGTCCTTGAACCGTCCGCGCTCCTCGAGCGCGCGCGCCAGCTCGTCGAGGACGTCCTCGTCCGCGGGGATCTCCGCGAGCGCCGCGCGGAGAGCGCGGATGGCGCGGTCGGGACCGCTTCGAGCGCGAGCCGCGACAGCTCGATGCGCGCCGCGCGCCGCGCCGGCGGCTCGGGCTCGATCGCGCGAGCTCTCGAGCACGTCGCCGCGTCAGGCGGCCGTTCCGCCGGCCGCGGCGAGCAGCCGGTCGAGCGCGCGGGCCGCGGCGAGGCGCGGCCGGGTCGCGCGCCGGCGCGGCGCGAGGATCGCCTTGTGGAGCGCGACGGCCCGCTCGGCGTCGCCGAGCTTGTCCTCGTAGACGGCGGCGGCCTGGGCGAGCAGATCGATGCGCGCCGGCCCTCGGCGCGGGTCGCGGCGGCGGCGAGCGCCTCGGCGAGCGGGCGGGGCGGACCCAGGCGGTCCGCGAGGCGCTCGAGCTCGGCGCGCGAGCTCGGCGCCCGAGGGCTCGAGGGCAAGCAGCTCGGCGGCCCTCGAACGCGCCGGCCTCGTCGCCCAGCTCGGTGAGCCGCAGCCCCACGATCGCGCGCAGGCGCTCGACCCGCTCCGCCGGCGTGGCGGCGTCGAGGTCGATCTCCAGCACCCGCGCGAGCTCCTGCCGGGCGTCGCTGCCGCCGATAATCCTTGAGCTGCGGCGCCGCGGCGCCGGCGCGCGCCGCCGACGGGAGCGCTCGCCGTCGCGCTGGATCACGCGCTCGAGCAGGGCGAACGCCTCGGCGCGCTCCGGCTCGGCGTCGAGCATCTCGTGGCCAGCAGCTCGACCGCCGGCTCGGCGGCTCGCCGAGCCGTCGAGCCACAGGCCGCGCGATCCGGCGCGCGCAGCTTCTGCGCCGCCTCGCCGCGAGCGCCGCCGAGCTGGCGCGTCGCAGATGCCGATCAGCGCTCGGTGCCGCCCGTGCCGCTCGTAGAGCCGCTCGAGCGCGGCGCGGATCCGCGCGCTCGTCGCGAGCGCGTAGAGCGCCTCGAAGTAGCGCCATCGCGCGCGCCGAGTCCGCCGCCGAGATCCTTGGCGGCGAGCGCGGCGTCCTCGAGCAGCTCGCGCCGCGGGTGCCGGGGCTCGTCGGCGCGGCGCGATGGCCTCGTCGTAGAGCGCGAAGAGCTCGTCCCAGCGCTCGCCCAGGTTGTAGATCAGCTTCAGCCGCTCGAACGCCCACGCCGAGCCGGGCGCCAGATCGACCATCCGGCGGAGCAGCGCGATCACCGTCTCGTGATCGTCGAACCACTCCTCGTGGTACTCGACGGCGCGCCGGCCGACCTCCTCGAGCGCATCGACATCGAGCCCCTCGATCCAGGTGGGCAGCTCGACCTCGACGTACGCGTCGTCCTCGCCGCTTCCGGGCGGGCGGGATGGGCGGCGCGCTCCCAGCACGTGCCGGTACGCCTCTGCCACACACTCCCGGCTGCTTGGTCTCGCGAGCGAGCTGCTTCGGCGCGATCCCATAGTGCGCGTCGTGCGGCGCCTCGCGACGGCGCCAAGCGCACAACCTCGAGGGTCCACCTCCGCCGAGCGCCCGGGTTGCCGAGCAGCCGCCGCGAACACGGCGCCGCGCCTCGGCGAGACTTCCCGGACCGTCGCCGTCGCTTTGAGCGCCTCCTTACATCGCCGCGGACGCTCCGGGATCATCCACCACCTCCGCGGCGTGGTCGAGGAGATCGGCGGCGCGCGCGCGCGTGGGCTCACGCAGGAGCGCCTGCCGCACGAGCGCCAGGACGGGCGCGGTCGGGCTCGCGAGCAGCACCGGCGCGAGGGTGTCGAGCGCCTCGTCCGGTCGATCGAGCCGCTCCATGAGGAGGGTCGCGATGTCCAGATTCAGCGCCGCCGCCGCGCTGCCCTCGACGTGCTCGCGTCGCTGCGAGTAGAGGGCGAGCGCCGCTGCCGTATCGCCCTTGCCGAGCAGCAGCCGCGCGCGGGCTGCGAGGGCCGCGTCGTGCTCCGGCGCGAGCGCGACCACCCGTTCGTAGCTCGGCCGCTGCCACCGCGTCGCCGAGGACCTTTCTTCGAGATCGGCCCACTCGAGGAGCATCTCCACACGAGCGTCCTCGGCAGCGTGCCCGATGCGGAAGCCGAAGAGCCATCGCCAATCCGCCGCTGCGGCGGTGCCGCCCGTCCGGAGAAAGGCCTCGAACGCAGCGATCACGGCGTCCACGTCGCCGTCGCCGGTCGCGAGGATCGAGCGGTACATCGCCGACGCCTCGTCGCGTCGCGCCGCGTCGGCCGGAGCACGCGCGCGCATGCCGCTCGCACGCGGACCGATGCCTCGACGAGAGCGCCTCGCCACGCGGAGGGGCAAGGAGCGCTTCGGCCTCGGTAAGAAAGCGATCGGTCGCCGCGGCGCGCGCGACGTCCGGCTCGAACGCGAGCAGCGTCGCCGCCGCCTCCTCGGCCGAGCTCGCGGTGCGGATCGGCACGCGGATCGCGCTGGCCACGCGATCCCACGCGCCCGTGCTGCGATAGATCCCGTGGAGCCTGCTCGGCCGCCGCGCGATCGTCGGGCGCCGCGGCCAGACCTGGCCGAGTATTCCAAGGCCGGCTCGCTCCTGTGGGCCAAGGACATCCCCAGCTCCGCCGGCGGGAGCACCCAGGCGAGCGGGATCGCCCTGGACGGCTCGGGGAACCTCCTGTTGACGGGCAGCTTCTCCGGCACGACGAACTTCAACCCCGGCGGCTCGGCCACGTTCACCTCCGGCGCGGGCGGCACCGACGCCTTCGTCGCCAAGTACGACCCCACCGGCAATTACCT
>CAWHEE010000011.1:0-310875 GCA_963828365.1 uncultured Alphaproteobacteria bacterium
AGCGGTGGCCGCAATCCTCGAGGTCGTGCGCTCGGAACCAAGGGAACTCGAGGCGGTTTCCTTGGCTTCTCGCCGACAAACCGAAGGGACGACCATGGCGACCACAAAAAGGACGAAGGCCCGCCGGACCGCGACGCGCAAAACAGGCCCAACCGGCGACGCGATCGCGCTTTTGAAAGCGGATCACCGCGAGGTCGAAGGATGGTTCGACGAATACGAGGACGCGGAGGCGTCGGGGAAAAGGCGGCGCTCGCCGCGAAGATCGCGCTGGCGCTGAAGGTCCACACCCAGATCGAGGAGGAGATCTTCTACCCGGCGGCGCGCGGCGACGGCGAGGACGACCTCCTCGACGAGGCCTATGTCGAGCACGCCGGGGCCAAGGAGCTGATCGGCGCAGATCGAGGCCATGAAGGCCGGCGACGAATTCTACGACGCCAAGGTCAAGGTGCTGGGCGAGCAGATCAAGCACCACGTCAAGGAGGAAGAGGAAGAGCTTTTCCCAGAGGTCCGCGAAAGCAAGCTCGATTTGAAGTCGCTCGGCGAGCAGCTGCTGAAGAGAAAGCAGGAATTGAAAGCAAGCGTGGGGGCTGAGCCCTCAGAGCCCGCGGAAGCTTCTGGGCCACCATAAGGTATGACGCGCGAAAATACTCTCCAAGCTCAGCGCCCTCTGTGAACGCCACGAAACGGCCAAAGCGCCCTCTAAGGATAGTTTGGAGGCATCGTCCGAATTGGGACTGGTCACTATTGCGTCCTGACCCCTCCGCCATCCGATGGTTAGCGGATTATTTGCTCTTTGTGCAGGTAAGCACCAACTTGGGGGTCCTGAACTCAGGTTAGAGGAGCTGATTGTGGGAGCTTGGGGCGCGATCATTATGAGCTTTTTCGGAGCCCTGTTCGCGGCTCTGACCTTGAATTGGGCGTGGGGTGTCTCAGGTCTCGTCGTGTTGGTTCCGTTTGCACTTTTTGCAGCTATCGGACTGGCAGCTGTTCTACGTGCTCCGGCTTCCCGGGCCCGGGATACGTCCAACAAAGAAAGCGTCACGGGTCATGATGTGGAGCACTATCGCGGAGGGAACCGGTCTGTTCATCGCGGCAAATCTCGCCACCAACCTCCATCATCGTGAGTATCTCTTGCCAGCTATGGCCCTGGTCGTGGGCCTGCACTTCCTACCGATTGCCTGGGTAGCCTCATTCAAACCGTTTTATGTGTTAGGAGGGGTGCTATTGCTTGCTTCGATCTCAGGCTTTGCCCTCCCGTCGCCGGTTGGCGCACAAATCTCTGGTGCGGCTGGGTCGGTGTCTCTTTGGATCTCGGCGATTCTTGCTATGGTCAGGGACTGGCGGTCGAGAAGCGGGGCGTCACGGCTTGATGTATTACGACTTCATCCGGACGCACTCGAAGTTGAAAATGACGCCAGCTATTCAGGCCGGGACCGCTAACACGTTCCTCAGGCTCGAGGTGATGGCCATTATCCGGCAGTTCAACACCCGGATAATCGCCTTTGGGAATGATCGTTGGGCTACCCGTATTTTTCGCGCTCCGCAAATGGCTATTTGGCCTCCGATTTCAAACTGAGGCAGTGCCTGGGTCGCCTTCCCTGGACATGGACACATGGCGGGCCTTCCCTGACTAAGCGCGGCCGGGCCTGGCCCGACGACATTCTCGGTCGCACATCTGGAGTAGCTGCATGCCAGCAACCGCCCTTCTCATCATCGATGTTCAAGTCGGGATCGTCGGAGGCGCCTATCGCGAGGCGGAAGTCCTGACCGTGATCGCTGAAATGGCGGATAGGGCGCGCGCCGCGGAGGCGCCGGTGATCTATTTGCAGCACTGTCACGATCGCTACGAGCCGATGATGAAGGGCGCGGAGGGCTGGCCAATTCATCCGAAGGTGGCCCCCAAATCCGACGACGTCATTGTCGAGAAGACCGCTTCCGACGGGTTTTATCAGACGCGACTCGCGGCAGAACTGCAGCGGCTCGGCGTCCAGCAAGTGGTGATTTGCGGGCTCCAGACCGAGTTTTGCGTTGATGCCACGAGCCGCGCGGCGCTCTCCCATGGATACGACGTCATTCTCGCCGCCGATGGCCACACGACGGGCGACGCGGTGATATCGGCGCGCACCACGATCCAGCACCACAATTATGCGCTCGGCAATCTCGCCCACCCCGACCGCCGGATCGTGGTCAGACCAAGTGACCAGATCAGCTTCTCTGAGAGCGGGCCCTCAGTGTCGTCCTGAACCAGGACGTCTGAAGCCGCGTCCGAGGTCGATCTCGGGTCGCGGACGCAGAAGGAATAGTGTCAAAGGTTCCGTTGCTTCGACCCTAATGGATAAATTCAGACGTTTGAGTCCGGCAGTTGAGTTCCCGACAGTCGGCTGATGCGCGTGTCGGTAAGAAGGGTCCGCTTTCAGGCCCGAATTTACCGGTGAGAGTTGAGCCATAGCGGTAGTTCATGGCTGAGGCTAAGTACGCTGAATGGACGTATTTTTGATTGACCCGGCTTCCGTTGGCAGGAGTCACGCTGCCTTCCGGACGGCGCTGGCGACCGTCACTTTGGTATCCGCCGCCGCCGTGGCGGCGCGGGGCCGCGGAGCGTGGTGGGTTGTTCTATTCGCCGTGCTGCTGCTGCCGACTGTTGCGACCTATCCATTCGGCGCAAGGCCACGATGGTCATTTAGCTACCTGCCGGACGTCATCTTGCCGCTGGCGTCGGAGCGCTCGTGAAGCGATGGCGGCGCGCGGGGGCGCGGGTCCCATAACGATGGCCGCCAGGCGCGGCAGCCACGAATGTCGGTTGTCAGGCCAAAGCACAAAAGCAATCATCCTTAAGGTTTCTTGGACACCCGCCTTCGACGCCATTCGATCCACCGCGCATGGCGGGTGTCCAAGAAATCTTAAGGACTCCCGGCATAAGCATTCGGCGATCTGTGCGCGTCCCCAGCTTCGCTCGCCACGGCCTCTCAGGATATGCAAGGCTGAACTGCCACCTTCTTAGCGCCGGGCGGCTCCGCGCAGGACCATGTTGAGGGAGCCACCGATGACCTCCAAGATAATCAATGGTACGATCAGCGGCGGCTACACTCTGTCGTCGGCCTATTCGGCGCTGACAGTCACCGGCACGGGCGCCATCACCGGCTTGCCGGGCACGCCAGGCTTTTCTTCGTCTGGCTATGGCGGCACGGGTTATGCGGGGGGAACCGCCCTGACGATGCCTGGCGCGGCCACGGTCGTAAACCAGGGCGCGCTGACGGGCGGCGCGGGTGGGGTCGGGGGATATGGTTACCTGGAAGGCGGCAAAGGCGGCGCCGGCGGCGGAGGCCTGTATCTGGCGGCCGGCGCGAACCTGACCAACACCGGGACCACGGCCGGCGGGGCCGGCGGGAACGGCGGGGCCAGTGAGTTCGGGCATCTGGGCAGGCGTCCGGCGGCCGGCGGGGTCGGCGGAGCCGGCGGCGTCGGGGTGACGCTGGCGGGAGCCGGGACGATCACCAACGGCGGCGTGCTGCGGGGCGGCGTTGGGGGGAAGGACGGGTCTGGCCTCTATAACCAATACATGCCGACCCCCGGGGCTAACATCGGCGGCGCTGGCGTCTTGCTGACCGGCGCGGGCTCTCTGATCAACAACGGCGGGACCATTGTGGGCGGCGCTGGCGGGTCCGGCGGCACGGGCTATTTCGTCGGGGCGCCGGGCGGCGCCGGCGGCGCGGGCGTTCTCACGAGCTGCGGTGGCGTCAGCAACCACCAAACGATCAGCAATCTCGCCGGCGCGATCCTGGGGGCGCCGGCGGAGCCGGTGGGACCGGCCATACCATCGGCGCGGCCGGGCAGGTGGGCGACGGCGTGGTGGTGACCGCGCCGGGCGGGGCAGGAAACTACGCATTCTCTGTTACGGTCGAAAACGGCGGCAAGACCAACTCGACGGCGCTGATCTCGGGCGCCGTCGGCGTCTATGGCGGGACCATCACCCAAACCAGCGTACCGGTCGTGACGGTGATCAACTACGGCACGATCCAGGGGACCGGCGGCGTGGCCGTCAGTCTTCACTGTAGCGCCGACAGATTGATCGACGAGGCCGGCTCAACCCTGATCGGAACCGCTATCGGCGGCCGCGGCATCCTGGAGTTGGGGGCCGGCACAGGGACGATCAGCGGACTTGGGTCCAATTTCACCGGCTTTGCCAATATGATCATCGACTCGGGCGGGTCGTGGGCTTTGTCGGGAACCAACAACTTCGCGGGCTTTATGGGTGTGGAGCTCGAAAACGGCGCCTCACTCAATGGCGGCCTGACACTCGGCGGACCCAACCACCAACTGGTGATCGGAGCCGGCGCGTCGATCATCGGCCTCGTCAATGGCGCGTCAGGGCAGCTGCAGCTGCCGGGCGGGAGCGTCATCACCGGCGTGGGCGCGACGGGTACGGTCTCTGGCGGCGCGTCGGCGACGTTCAGTGGCTTCGGCGCCTATAGCATCGGTCAGGGCGCGTACTTCAACGGGACCAACACGGTCGCGGCAAACCACGTCCTGGCGACATCGGACGGCGTGCACGCGGGAACCTCCAGCCCGTTGACGCTTACCAATGCCGGTTCGATCCTGGGCGCGGGCGGGATCTCGGTGGTGCTCAGCGCTGCGGCCGACCGGTTGATCGCCGACGCCGGCTCGTTCTGGTACGGCGCGGTGAAGGGCGGCGGCGGGACGCTGGAACTGGCCTCGGGAACCGGAACCATCAGCGGCCTTGGCGCGACAGGCACGCTCTCCGGCGCCGAGGCGATGACCTTCAGCGGGTTCGGATCGTACGTCATAGACACAGGCGCAACCTGGACCTTGGTCGGGACCAACACCCTGGCGGCGAACCAGACAGTGACCAACTTCGGCCACCTGAACGGGACCGCTACGCTGGGCGCGGCATCGGACAGGCTCATCCTCGAATCGGGTTCCGGCCTCACGTCTGTGAGCGGTGGCGGCGGCACGCTGGAGCTGGCCTCGGGTACGGGGACCATCACGGGCCTTGGCGTGACGGGCACGGTGTCGGGCGGCGAGGCGATGACGTTCAGCGGGTTCGGCGCCTATGTCATCGATGCGGGAACGAGCTGGACGCTGACCGGAACCAACACCCTGGCGGCCGAATCAGACCCTAATCACCGCCGGGACCGTTGACCGGCGCGGCGGGCGACGGCCGGTTACTCCAGCGCCAAGGGAAATGGCGGCGGCGGCGGCGCGGGTGGGCTGGGGATCGCCGTGTCGGCGACCGGGACGGTGGAGAACAGCGGGATACTGCTGGGCGGCGCGGGCGGCAGCGGCGGCTTCGGCTATCACTATGGCGGCGGCGGCGGCGCAGGCGGAAACGGCGCCGATCTGGCCAGCGGCGGCGTTCTGACCAACACGGGAATCGTCGCCGGCGGCGCCGGCGGGACCGGAGGGGCGGCCTACTACGATAGCCCCGGCATCGGCGGCGCGGGCGGCGTGGGCGTCGCCATGGCCGGCGCCGGGACAGTGACCAACACCGGCGGGACCATCAGCGGCGGGGCCGGCGGCGTCGGCGGCGGCGCCACGGCCGGTTATCACGACAGCTCGGCCGGCGGGGCCGGCGGCGCGGGCGTGACGCTGCAGGGCGTCGTCCGCCTTGATGAACAGCGGCGGAACGATTGTCGGCGGCGCGGGTGGTAATGGCGGGTCAGGCTACACCAACGGTGGCAATGGCGGCGCCGGCGGCGCCGGCGTTCTCGCCACGGCCGCCGCTACGATATCGAACACCGGAGCCATCCTTGGCGGCGGAGGCGGGGCGGGCGGGAGCACCTCTGGCTCACGTCATCACGGCGGCGCCGCGGGCGCGGCGGCGGACGCGGTCGTGCTCATGGCGGGCGGCGTGGTGACCAACGGGGCCAAGGCTGCGACCACGGCTCTGATCTCGGGGCTGGTCGGCGTCTACGCCGGCGCGACAGGCGCGGCGACGGTGACCAATTTCGGAAGCATCCAGGGAACCAGCGGCGTGGCCGTCCAGTTCAGATCGTCCGCGGACGTGCTGATCGTGGAGAGCGGCTCGACCTGGATCGGATCGGTTCAGGGCGGCGGCGGCCTGCTGAACCTGGCCGGCGGGACGGGCGCGGTGACCGGCATCGGGTCCACCGGGAATGTGTCGGGGGCCGAGGCGATGACCTTCAGCGGCTTCGGAACGTATGAGTTCGGGGCCGGAAGCTGGACCTTGACCGGAACCAACACCCTGGCGGCCGGGAAGGCGCTCATCGACAGCGCCACGGTGTCGAGCAACGGCGCGCTGATCCTGTCCGGACATGTTTCAGGCAAGGGCGCGCTGACCGTGTCCGGTGGAACCGCGACGATCAATACCGGCGCGGTGCTGACGCTGGCCACCATCTCGCTGACGGGCGGAGCCACCAGCCTTGCCGAGAACCGACGCTCAAGGGCGCGTTCAATGAAGGCCCTGCCGCGACCCTGACGCTGGGAAGCAAGAACAAGCTGACCCTGTCGGGCGCCACGACCCTGGGCGGCCTGATCAACGGCGCTGGGACGGTGGTCGTGGCCAACGCCGCGGTGAGCGGCCTGACCATCGGCGGCACGGACGTGCTGAGCGACACGGGCAAGGCGACGCAGACCGGAGCCCTGACCATCGGCGACGCCACCAGCGCCAAGGCCGGCCTTTCGATCGCCGCCGGCGCGACCTGGACGATCAACGGCGCGGTGGGGATTGCACACGGCACGGCCACGAACTCCAGTCTCACGGTCGCCGGAACCCTGATCAAATCCGGGGCGACGGGAACCAGCGTGATCAATCTGATCACCACCGACACGGGCCTGATCGAAGTGGCGGCCGGGACGCTGGACATCTCGAACAAGCTCAGTGGAACCGGGGTGCTGAAGATCGACGCCGGGACGACGCTGGAGGTCGACACGACGATCGCCTCGACCCTGACCGCGACGTTCAACGGCGCCAACGCGACCCTGGCGATCAAGACCCCCGCCACATTCGCGGCGACCATTTCCGGCTTCGCGGTCAGCGACACCATCGACCTGCTGGGTCGCAAGGCCACTGGCGCCAGCATCAACGGCAGCGACCAACTGGTGATTGTCAACGGGGCGAACACCATGGCGACGCTGCAACTGAGCGGGGCCTACAGCGGCGCGACGTTCACCGTCGGCTCCGACGGCAAGGGCGGGACGAACGTGACCCTGCTGACCGCCTCGCGTTCCCCGCAGGCATTGGCGGCGGCGATGGCCGGGCTGGGCGGTGGCGGCGCATCGGCGCTGACGGTTTCGCCGCCGGTCAGCCTGAACGCGATGCGACTGTTGGCGCCGGGAGCGCACTAACGATACCGCTCATTCAGCGGTGGCTATGGAGTCGCGCCAAATCCTCATCGCTCCGCCGAACGTCTACGTTCAGCGATCCAGCCAACCCCCGACCCTGCACTGGGCGGGGAGGGGATGGCGTGCGCTACATGCGGGCGTACGCCCAATCCGCCGCGTCGCCTCGCCTCAATACCCCTGGAGGGAGGCATCGCTGGCGACACAATAACGCGGAGCTCCGACCCTCCGTTCGGCAGTCTGGGGCCATCTATTATCCAGCCAAATCGCGGCCCGCCGTTTGCCTTAACTAGCGTTGCTCAACGTACCAATGTCGCGCTGCCCTCGGGCAGGGCGAGGAAGTCGTGTAAATAAAGGATAAATCGGTCGTTGCGCTCTCTTGGCCGGCGCCGGATCTCTCCCTAAACCTACCGTCATGGCCGGCCCCTTGTGCCGGCCACCCATGGATCGACCGGGGGAAGTCACCGCGATTTACCATCGGCGCGATGGGTGGCCGGGATAGGAACCCGGCCATGACGGTAGGTTTGGGGGCAGGGGGCGCGGGGTGCTCCCGAAAAAAGGGGAGAAAAACGCTTTGTTGACGTGACTTCTTTGCCCTGGCCCTCGGGTGCGCCTATTCACCAAATCCTCTGGGGAGGGCCCCGGGCACCGCGAAGGACCTGAGCCCGGCGCAACCCATGGCGACCATCGCCCGCACGAAACATCGGAGAGCCCGCTTCCGTTCGGGTCCGCGAGGGTCTCGTGGGAGCCACGGCGACGCGCGCTGTATCCATGCGCTAGGACACGCTGAGGGGAAGCGACAGGGAGGCGCGCAGGCCGCCCTCCTTGCGGTTGAACAGCCGCACGTCGCCGCCATGCGCCCTCGCGACGCCCCTGGCCACCGCCAGTCCCAGGCCGAGCCCTCCGGTATCGCGGCTGCGGGAAGCTTCGAGGCGTTGGAAGGGCTCGAAGGCGCGCTCCATGTCCGCCTCCGGCATGCCCGGGCCGGCGTCGTCGATGTCGATCAGAGCGAGGCCGTCGCGGCTGTACACCCTGGCGCGGGCGGAGCCGCCGAACTTGAGCGCGTTGTTGACCAGATTGACCAGCAGCCGCTTCAGCGCGATCGGATCGCCGTCGACCACCAGCCGCTCGGCGCGATCCACCGCCACGTCGGCGCCGGTCTCCGCGGCCTCATCCATCACCGTCTCGACCAGGGAGGCGATCTCCAGCCGGCCGCGCGGCCGCGACTGCACCGCCTCGCGCACGAAATCCAGGGTCGCGGCAACCATCGCGTCCATCTCGTCGATGTCGTCGATGAGTTTTTCCCGCAGGGCCTCGGGAACCGCCTCGATGCGGAAGCGCAAGCGGGTGAGGGGGGTGCGCAGGTCGTGGGCGATCGCCCCGACCAGCGAGGTGCGGTATTCGACGTGCCGGCGCAGGCGCTCCTGCATCTGGTTGAAGGCGATCACGGCGGCGATCACTTCGTTCGACCCCCGCGGCGGCAGCGGCGGCGCGTTCGGATCGCGCCCGAGCCGCTCGGCGCCGGCGGCCAGCGCCGCGATCGGCGCGGCCAGGCGACGGGCGAACCACCAGGCCAGCGGCGTCACCGACATCGCCGCGACGGCGAACACCAGCAACAGGCGCTGCTGCCAGGCGTCGATTCCGACGCCGCCGGTCGGGCTGACCACCAGCCAGCGACCACTGGCCTGGCGCACGCCGACCTTGAAGGGGCCGAACAACAGGGGTTGGTCGTCCCGGAGTGGCCGCCGGGGGCCGATGATCAGCAATTTGGGGCTGGGCTGCGTGATGACGATGCTGTCGGCGTCGACGCCGAGGGTCTGCGCCAGAGCGAAGCGAAACGCCCGCCGCCGAAAGCCTTCCGTCTCGCCGGTGGGGGCCGCGGCCTCGATCCGCGCGACCAGCGGGTGGCCTTCCCGCGGCGCCGAGGGTTCCAGCCTCACCGCCGCGACGACATCGGCGACGGTATAGACCCCCAGGGCCGGCGGCGGCAGGCTCAGGATCACCACCAGGGCGGCCACCTGGGTCATCGCCAGGGCGGCGATCACCAGCCACAACACCTGGAGCGAACAGCGGCGAGGCGCGCGGCCTGCCGTCGCTCAAAGACGCGAGACTTTCGCGGTGAACATATAGCCCTCGTTGCGGATGGTGCGGATCAGCTCCTGGCCGCCGCCGCCGTCGTCGAGCTTGCGGCGCAGCCGGCTGATCTGCACGTCGATGGCCCGGTCGAAGGCGTCCGACTGTCGGGCCCGCGGGCGAATTCCAGCAGCTGGTCGCGGGTCAGCACCCGCTGCGGCCGCTCGACGAAGGCCCGCAGCAGGGAGAACTCGCCGCTGGACAGGTTGACCACCACCCGCTGCGGCGAGCGCAGCTCGCGGCGCACCAGGTCCAGCCGCCAGCCGGCGAACTCGCAGGCCGCGCCCAGATCGCCGCCGTCGCCGGCGCGGCTCGGCCGGCGGCGCAGCACCGCGCGCACCCGGGCCAGCAGTTCGCGCGGATTGCAGGGCTTGGGCAGGTAGTCGTCGGCGCCCAGCTCCAGGCCGACGATCCGGTCGGTCTCCTCGCCCATGGCGCTCAGCATGATGATCGGCGGGCCGCCCGGCCGGCGAAGCCGGCGGCAGATCGCCAGGCCGTCCTCGCCCGGCAGCATGACGTCGAGCACGATCAGGTCCGCCGGGCCCGCGCTCAGCGCCGCTCCATCTCCGTGCGCGTCGGCGGCGGTCTCGACCTCGTAGCCATGCTGGCCCAGGAAGTCGGAGACCACGTCGCGGATGCCCGGGTCGTCGTCGACCATCAGGATGCGTTCGGCCGGACCTGTCCGCGGGTTGCTCTTCGACAGCGCGCTCATCGGCCCGACCATGCACCGCTTTGCACGCCGCTGGATGTCGAGGTGTGCAACATCACCGCAAACTCATGCACGGCGCCGGATTATTCACGACGTGCGGCCAGGGCGGCGATCGCGCGACGAACGGGTTGCGGCGGCGTTCGGCGCCGAAGGTGGACATCGGCGCCGTGGCCCGGGCACGAAGCTGACGTCGTCGCCCAGCGGCCAGAGCTTGCCGGTGATCGAGGCGATCAGGTCGGCGTGAGTTGCCGCGCGGGAAAGTCGGTGCGGCCGATCGAGCCGTGGAACAGCACGTCGCCGACCTGGGCGAACCGCGCCTGGCGGTGGAAGAAGACCACATGGCCCGGCGTGTGGCCGGGGCAGTGATAGACCTCGAACTCGGTCTCGCCGAGCGTCACCGTGTCGCCGTCGCTCAGCCAGCGGTCGGGGGTGAAGGGCCGCGGCGTCCGGCATGCCCTACTTCGCGCCGCTACGCGTCGATGTCGTCGATCCAGAACTGGTCGTCGCGGATGCGGGCCTTCGATCGGAACGCCGGTCAGCTCCTTGAGCGCGGCCGTGCCGCCGGCGTGGTCGAGGTGGCCGTGGGTGATCCAGATCTTCTCCAGCGTCAGGCCCTTGTCCTCGAGCGACGCCGCAGCAGCGCGGGACCTCGCCGCCCGGATCGATGATCGCGGCCTTCTGTCGTCTGCGCGTGCACCAGACGATGGTGCAGTTCTGCTGCAGCGGCGTCACCGGCGCGATCAGAGCGCCGGATCGGGGGCCCGTCGGTGGATGGGGCGGTCATGGCGTCTCCCAGGATGACCTCGAAACGGGCGGATCATTCTAGAATAGGTCGCGTGGGGCCTTTCGCAACACCGCCGATTGCCGGATGCCCTGAGCCTCGCTAGCTTCGGCCTACTCGGGCGATAACGGCCGGGGATAGGGAAGATCGAATGGCAAGTGTAGCAGGCGCCGGGTCGGGGCTGATGCGTATGTTCGGACGCAAGTCGGTCGCCCAGATCCAGGCTGAGCATGAACAGGGCGAGCTCAAGCGTTCGCTCGGCGCCCTCAATCTGCTGCTATTGGGCATCGGCTGCATCATCGGCACCGGAATTTTCGTGCTGACCGGCCGCGCGGCGGCGCAGTTTGCCGGCCCGGCGATCATGGTCTCGTTCGTCATCACCGGACTGCTGTGCGCCTTCGTTGCGCTTTGCTATGCCGAGCTGGCCTCGGCCCTGCCGGTCTCGGGATCGGCCTATTCCTACACCTATGCCTCGATGGGCGAGGTCGCGGCCTGGGTCATGGGGCTGTTGCTGCTGCTGGAATACGGCCTGGCGGCCTCCACCGTCGCGGTGGGCTGGTCGGGCTATTCGTCAGCCTGCTGCAGGACATGCACATCACCATACCGCCGGCGCTGACCGCCGCGCCCGGCGTGCTCGTCAAGGACGCCGCCGGCGCGGTGGTCGCCACCGGCGTGATGAACCTGCCGGCGATCCTGATCATCGCGGCGGTGACCGCCTGCTGATGGTCGGGGTGTCGGAGTCCGCGACGGTCAACAACATCATCGTCGCCATCAAGCTGACGGTGGTCATCGCCTTCATCGTCATCGGCTCGCGGTACGTGAATCCGGCGAACTGGTCGCCGCTGGTGCCGGCCCAGATACCCGCGCCGCCGGCCGGGCACGCCCATGGACATGTGCCACCAGATCGGACCCGCGCTGTGGGACGTGGTCACCGGCAACAGCCACTCGCGATACGGGTCGGCGGCGTCATTCACGCCGCCGCGGTGATCTTCTTCGCCTATCTCGGCTTCGAGGCGGTCTCGACCGCCGGCGCCGAGATCACGCAACCCGGGCCAAGCGACATGCCGATCGGCATCCTGGGCGCGCTGGTCATCTGCACGGTGCTCTACATCGCCACCTCGGCGGTGCTGGTCGGCATCGTGCCCTACGCCTCGCTGGACAACCCCGCGCCGATCGCCACCGCGGTCAATCAGATGGGCATGCCCTGGTTCGCCTATCTGGTGAAGATCGGCGCGATCGCCGGCCTGTCCAGCGTGATGCTGGTGCTGCTCTATGGCCAGACGCGGATCTTCTACACCATGTCGCGCGACGGCCTGCTGCCGGCGTCGCTGGCGCTCGTGCACAAGCGGTTCAAGACGCCGTGGATCAACACCATCATCGTCGGCGATCGCCGCCTGCGGCGCGGCCGGTTTCCTGTCGCTGGACGTCCTGGCCGACCTCTCCAACGTCGGCTCGCTGGCCGCCTTCGCCCTGGTCTGCATCACGGTGATCTATCTGCGGGTTTCCAGCCCGGGGCTGGCGCGGCCGTTCCGCGACGCCGCTCTTTCCCGGTCGTGCCGATCCTGGGCGCGATCATGTGCCTGGTCCTGCTGATGAGCCTGATGGCGGCCGCGGCCACCCGCAACTTCTTCCTGGTCTATCTGGCGTCGGCATCGTGATCTATTTCGTCTACGGCATGTGGAACTCGAAGCTCGGCAGCGGCGTCGCGTCCTTGGCCACGAGGCGCGGCCGATGGAGCTGCCGAACGCCGGCGACTGCATAGGACCGCCCGCCGGCCCGAGGGCGGTCGGCGCCCGCTTCCGATCCAGGCGCCTTCCCGGCGCTTGGCCGCGCCCTGGTCGAGAGCGAACTCGGCCGTCCTCGTCGCGCCGCCGGGCGCCGGCAAGACCACCGTCGTTCCGCTGGCGCTGCTCGACGAGCCCTGGGTGGCCGCGGCAAGCTGATCGTGCTCGAGCCCCGGCGGCTGGCCGCCCGCGCGGCGGCCGCGCGCATGGCCGCGACCCTGGGCGAGCCGGTCGGCCAGACCGTCGGCTACCGCGTGCGGCTGCGAATCCCGCGTCTCCGCGCGCACCCGCATCGAGGTGGTCACCGAGGGCGTCTTCACCCGCATGATCCTCGACGATCCGGGGCTGGACGGCGTGGCCGGGGTGCTCTTCGACGAGTTCCACGAGCGCAGCCTCGACGCCGACCTCGGCCTGGCCTTCGCCCGCGACAGCCAGGCGGTGCTGCGCGAGGACCTGCGCCTGCTGGTGATGTCGGCCACCCTGGACGGCGCGGGGGTCGCGCGGCCTGCTGGGCGATGCGCCGGTGATCGAGAGCCCGGGCCGCATGTTCCCGGTCGAGACCCGCTACCTGGGACGCGATCCTCGCGCCCCGATCGAGGAGCAGGTCGCGCGGGCCGTTCGTATCGGCGCTCGGCCGCGACGACGGCGGCATCCTGGTCTTCCTGCCGGGCCAGGGCGAGATCTGCCCGCGTCGCCGAGCGGCTCGCCGAACAGCTGCGCGACGCGTCCGTCGACATCGCGCCACTCTACGGCGCCCTCGACGCCGCCGATCAGGATCGCGCCATCGCGCCGGCGCCGCCGGGGCGGCGCAAGGTGGTGCTGGCCACCTCCATCGCCCAGACCAGCCTGACCCTGGAGGGCGTGCGCGTGGTCATCGATGCCGGCCTGGCGCGGGTTCCGCGCTGCGACCCGGCCGGCGGCCTCACCCGCCTGGTCACCGTCCGGGTCTCGCGGGCGGCCGCCGACCAGCGGCGCGGCCGCGCCGGCCGCACCGAGCCGGGGGTCTGCTATCGCCTGTGGGACGAGGCCGAGACCCGCGCGCTGCATCGCCTTCGACCGTCCCGAGATCCTCGAGACCGATCTGGCGCGCCTGGCCCTCGACCTGGCCCGCTGGGGCGCGCGGGACCCCGAGGCCCTGGCGTTCCTCGACCGCCCGCCGCCCGGCGCCATGGCCGAGGCCCGGGCGCTCCTGACCCGGCTCGGCGCGCTGGATGGGGAGGGGGCCCTGACCCGCCATGGGACGGCGATGGGCGATCTGCCGTTGCCGCCGCGGCTGGCCCACATGGTGCTGGTCGGCGCGGCGGCCGGTCATGCCCGGCGCGCGGCGCGGATCGCGGCCCTGATCGCCGAGCCGGGGCTGGGCGGACGCGACGTCGACGCCGCCGCGCGCCTCGAGGCCTTCGAGCGCGACCGGGGACCGCGCGGGCGCGCCGTCGCCGCCCTGGCGGACCGGTGGGCCGGCCTGGCCGAGCGCACCGTCCGGCCCGCCGCCGCCGCCGGACCGGCGAACGACGGCCGCCTGATCGCCGAGGCTTTTCCCGAGCGCATCGCCAGGGCGCGTGGCGGGCCGGGCGAGTTCCAGCTGGCCAGCGGCCGGGGCGCGTTCGTCGATCCGGCCGACGCCCTGGCGCGCGAGTCCTGGCTGGCGGTCGCCGACCTGGGCGGCGGGACGGCGCGGGATCGCATCCTCTTGGCCGCCCGCCTAGACGAGGCCGATCTGCGAACCGCCTTCGCGGGGCGCCTGTCGCGCGAACGACGCCTCGAACCCGGTCCCGGCGGCGGATTGCGGATCAAGGAGATCCTCAGCCTGGGCGAGCTGACGGTCAGCGAGCGGCTGGTCGCCGACCCCGATCCCGCCGTGCTCGCCGCGGCCCTGCTGGATCAGGTGCGCCGCGAGGGCCTCGGCCGCCTGGCCTGGGGCGCCCAGTCCCTGGGGCTGCGGGCGCGGCTCGAATTCCTGCGGGCCAGGGATCCCGCCTGGCCGGACGTGTCCGACACCGCTCTGCTCGGGCGGCTGGACGACTGGCTGGCCCCGCTTCTGGCCGGTCGCAATTCGCTGGCCTCGATCGACGACCAGGCGCTCCACGAGGCCCTGCTCGACCTGCTGCCCTGGGGCCTGGCCCGCCGCCTCGACGCCGAGGCCCCGAAACGCTGGACAGCGCCGACCGGCTCGAGCTTCGCCATCGACTACGCCGCGCCGGGGGGGGCCAGGGTCGAGGTCCGCGTGCAGGAACTGTTCGGCCTCAACGTCCATCCGCGCGTCGCCGGCGCGCCACTGACCCTGGCGCTGCTATCGCCGGCCCATCGGCCGATCCAGATGACCCGCGACCTGCCGGGCTTCTGGCGCGGATCGTGGAGTGACGTCCGCAAGGACATGCGCGGCCGCTATCCCAAACACTCCTGGCCCGACGATCCCGCCACCGCCGCCCCGACCACACGCGCCAAGCCGAAAAACTCGTCCGATAATCGACGGCCTTGACGCTGAAGCGCCGATTATTGCGGCGGCGGCGGCAGATTGACAGCCGGCGCGGGCGGTGCGCGTCGCGGCGGGGGGGCAGGCGTCGCCACTGGTCGGGCGACTGTGTTGGGTGCGGTCGGCCGGTTCTGCCGGAGAGCCGCGCCCGGGGCGAGGCCCGGATTGGGCGCATTGCCGGTGACTTCGGTGGACGGGGCCATGGCGGGATTGGGGCTGGTCGCCTGGGCCCCCGGAATGGGAAAGGGCGCGACCGCCGGCGGCGGCGTCAGGGCCTGCGCCGCCGCGGACCCGGCCAGCACCGACCATGCCGCCATTACCCCCGTCAATCTCTTCACCGTCATCACCGCACCTCGCGCGCTGGGCTCCTCGGCGACACGTCCAATGGAGCGTTGCGCCGGTTGAACCCGCGGCGGAGAAATTTGTTGCGATCAGAACCTGTAGTTGAGCTCGGCCCCGAAGGTGCGCGGGACGCCGGTGATGCCCTGGATCAGACCGAACGGCGAGGTCAGGTCGAAGGCGTCGATCAGGTATTTACGGTCCGAGAGATTGCGCACGTATCCCGCGATCTCCCATTTCGAATGATCGAACGCGTAGGCGATTCGGACGTTCTCGAGCCAATAGCCCGCCTGCGTCGTGTAGGGATCGTTCGACGTATCGAAGAACTGATGGCTCTTGTAGGTGACGCTGAATTGCAGATCGAGCGCGTTCTCCGCCAGCGGGATCTTGTAGTCGATCAGGCTCGCCAGGGAAAAATGCGGCGCATCCGGCAGTTGTCGGCCTGAATAATCCGGTTGCGCCGGGTCGGCGTGGGACACGAACTGATCGAGCCGGGTTTCGAGCCACCCGAGCTGGACCGACGCGGTCAGGGCGGAGGTCGGGCGGGCCACCATCTGCGCTTCCAGCCCTTCGGTGTGGGCGGCGCGCGCGTTGGTCAGGATGTTGACCGGCAGGCCGCTGCCGCCGGGGGGGGGCGGCACGAGCGTGAACACCTGCATATTGGTGTAATCATTGTAGAATGCCGCGGCGTCGAACAGCAGTCGCCCGTCGAACAAGGTCGTTTTCACGCCGAGTTCATAGCTGGTGACGTGTTCGGGCTGGATCGGCTGCAACTGCAGGGCGATTTCCGCGGGAACCAGGCTCAGGAAGCTGCCGTTGAAGCCGCCGCTCTTGAAGCCGGTGGCGATACTGCCATAGGCGAGAACTCCCTGCATGAGGCGATAGTCGAGGGCCGCGCGCCAGGAGAACGCGGAATCGGTCAGGTTCTGAAGGAGTTCCGCCAGGGTCTGCAGGGGACCGAAATGATCCATGCCGCCCGACTGGAACTGAACCGTGCCGAGATACTGGAAAGTCTTCTTTTCGCCCGTGTAGCGACCGCCGAGCGTCAGTTTGAGCCGGCTGGTGATATCGTAGGTCCCCTGGCCGAAGACGGCGTAGGCGTCGGTCACCTGGTCGCTGTTGTCGAAGGCCTGGAAGGCGATGCCGTCCGCCGCGCCCGGGCCGCCGAAAAACTTGTCTCCGTCCAGCAGGAGGAAGAGCGGCTGGTTCTGCTTGAGGTCCTCGTGAAGGTAATAGGCGCCCACGACCCAGTTGTAGGTGTCCGTCGACTGTGATGCCCGGATCTCCTGGGTGAACTCGTTCGATCTGACGCCGAAATTGATCTCCAGAAGCCGGTTGGGCGAGGCGTCGCTGTCTTCGGGGTGCAGTTTGTCGTTATGTTCGAAGGCGCTCAGCGAGGTGAGGGTGACCGACCCCAGCCTGTAGTCGGCCCGCAACGAGGCCCCGAGGCTGTTGACCTTGAGGTGATCCTGGCGATTGAACGAACCGCCGTAGAAATTGCTGGGCGTGCCATAGCCGAACAGGTCGACGCACTTGCCGGCATAGGTGTCGGCGATCGAGCACTGCGCGCCGGTCGCCGGATTGAGATCGCCGATGTGCCGGTACTCGGTCACCCGGTTGTCCACCGCGCCGCTATGCAGATTGAACAGCACGGTCAGGTCGCTGCTCGGCTTGGCCTGGATCTGGACGCGGGCGGCGTAGTTGTTCGTGCCGTTCTCGCTGTGTCCGGTCAGGTCGTTGTGGAAGTAGCCGTCGGAGTTGTTCTTGACGAAGGCGACGCGGCCGTCGAGGCCGGGGGCCAGGGGGCCGCCCACCGCCGCCTCGAGATTGACGGTCTCGAACGAGCCGATCTCGATATGGAAATGGCCGGTGAAATCGTCGGTCGGCTTGTTGGTGATGAAATTGATCGCTCCGCCGCTGGTGTTGCGTCCGTAGAGCGTCCCCTGCGGCCCCTTGAGGACCTCGATCCGGGCGAGGTCGAACGTCTGGAAGGTCTGCGAGGACGGGGCGCTCAGGTAGACGTCGTCGACGTAGATGCCGTTGGGTCCGGCGTTGTTGGTGTCGTAGTCGTTGAGGCCGATGCCGCGGATGGTGACGATCGGCTGGTTGCCCGGTCCGGCCACCTGGGCGATGTCGACGTTCGGCGTGACGGCCCCGATATCCAGCGACGACTTGATCCCCAGGGCCTGGATGTCCTTCTGGCCGAAGGCCTGGATGGAGATCGGCACGTTCTGGATATTCTCGCTGCGCCGCTGGGCGGTGACGACCAGCGTCTCGACCTGGGTCGACTTGTCGTCGGCCGCGGTCGCGGCCTGGGCCGCGGCGCTCATGGCGAGCAGGCCACCCAGCGCGGCCCCGGTGAACAGCGCCTTGCGGCGGTGAGTTCGGTTCGGCATGTCGGTTCCCCCAATTCTGTTTGACGGGTCCCGCCGGGTGTTCCCGCGCGGATTGATTGTGGTCAGCTCAGCAAAAAACTCATCTTCTCCACCGGCGCGAGCGTCGCCGCCTGGGCCTTCACGGCCTTGAAGGCCCCGTCGGCCGCGTCGAGGGTGAGGTCGATATCCGCCTCGGTCATCGCCGCGCACAGGAACATATTATGCCAGGGATGCACATAGACGCCGCGCGCCAGCATTTCGCTCGACCAGCGGAAGCCCTGGCGCATGTCCCGGTCGTCGTCGAACAGGAACAGCGGCATGGTCACCGGCCCGGTCTGCCGCAGGCCCACGCCGTGGGCGTCGGCGCGCTCGGCCAGCCCGGCCCTCAGGCGATCGCCCAGGCCCTCGATATGTTCGAGGTAGTCGCTCCCGCGGACGCGCGCCAGCGTCGCCAGGGCGGCCGCCATCGGCGCGGCCTGGAACCAGAAAGAACCGGTGGTGAAGATCGTCGTCGCCGCGCGCCGCGCCACCTCGGAGCCCAGCAGGGCCGAGATCGCGTGGCCGTTGGCGATGCACTTGCCCCAGCTGGAAAGGTCCGGCGACACGCCGACCGTCGACCAGCTGCAGTCGCGGGCGATGCGGAAGCCGGCGCGGACATCGTCGACCACCAGCAGCGCCCCGGTCCGGTCGCACAGCTCGCGCGCCCGCCGGGCATAGGCCGGGTCGGGCAGGGCCTGGGCGACGAAGGCGTCGTGCTTCATCGGCGCGGCGAAGATGGCCGCCAGATCCTCGCCGGCCTGCCGCGACCGCCGCCTCCAGGCTGCCGCTGTCGTTGTAGTCGCAAAAGATCTGATGGGCCTGGTCCTCGGCTATGGTCCCCGCCGGGCGCGAGGCGCACCACGGCATCGCCCCGTGATAGGCCCCCTTGGCGCGGATGATCGTCTTGCGGCGGGTGTGGGCGCGCGCGACCATCAGGGCCATCAGGGTCGCGTCGGCCCCGTTCTTGCAGAACATCGCCCAGTCGGCGTGCGAGACCATGGCGACCAGGGTCTCGGCCAGATCGACCATCACCCCGCCAGGCCCGGTCATGGTGTCGCCCCGGCCCAGCTGGTCGATGAAGGCGCGGTCGATCACCTCGTCGCCGTAGCCGATCAGATTGGGGCCATAGGCGCACATGAAATCGAGCAGTTCGGACCCGTCGGCGTCCCAAAGCCGGGCGCCCTTTGCGCGGGAGAAGAACTGGGGATAGTCATCAGGCAGCAGGCGGACCGACTGGTGACCATACATTCCGCCCGGAATGACCGCCTCGGCCCGTTCGCGAAGGGCTCGATCCAGGGTATTGGCCCGCATGACGTCGACTCGCAGAAAGGATAGTCTTGACTAGCACTCTGCGGCGAGGCGGGCGGCCCGTCAACCGGCGGGGCGAATTTGGAGAATGCGTCGAGTGCCGGGCATAGAGTTGGATGAATTGCCGCCCACCGAGCGGGCGCCGACGCCCATTCAGGGGCAGGGCAGGGCGCCGGTGGCGCAGCCGCGCCAGAACCGGGCGATGGCTACCCGGCAGCGATTGCTGGATGTGGCCGGCGAATTGCTGGCCGAGGTGGGGGTCGAACGGATCTCGACCAATCTGATCTGCGCTCGCGCCGGGATGACCCCGCCGGCGCTGTATCGCTATTTCAAGGACAAGTACGCCGTACTGGCGGCGCTCGGCGAGCGGCTGATGGATCGGCAGAACCAGGTGCTGTTCGACTGGCTCGACCGCTGCGCACCCGGTGGTCTCGAGGCGCTCGGCGCGGGCATCGAGCAACTGTTGCGCGCCACCGCCGAGGTCACGGCTTCGGAGCCCGGAGCCATCTGGACCCTCCGGGCGCTGCGCGCGGTGCCACAGCTGGCGCACGTCCGCATCGCCTCGCACCGCTTGGTCACCCACCGGATGGCGACGGTGTACGGCGAATTGTTGCCGCTGATGCCAGCCGACATGCTCTGGCGGCGGCTGCGGCTGGGGGTCGAGATCGGCTTCACGGTCGACGAAATGCTCAATGAGGAAACCCTGATCCCGCGCGACGACCTGCTGCGCGACGCCGCGGCCCTGCTGCGCCACGCCCTCGCGCCCTGAACGTCGCGGGCGCCGGGACCCATAGCAAAAGCTATGCCTCGAGTTTCCCTCGTCCAGGCAACCGAAAAGGTTTACGATGGTTGAAGGTTGGCAGGCGGGACGGGACCGCCTGCCGTGCACGGAGCAATGCGGTGGCCGGCTACCTCGCGATGGCTACAGGTCTCCTGGCCTTGTTTCTGGGATCGGCCGTCGGCGCGTCGGCGACCGCCGTAGCTCACAAGCACCCGACGGCGTTGCATCACCTGTCGCCCGCTCGGGTTCACCACGGCCGGCGCCTCGGCCCCCGGCATGCCGCGGGGCCGGCGAAAGCCGTCCACCTCGCCCTGGGCGTCGACGACCTCGCCTTGCAGAGACCCTATGACGCGGTCGATCCCGGGCCGGCCGCCCGGCCGATGCCGACCCGGGTCAGCTACCGGCTGATGCGAAAGGGCCCGGTCGGTTGGGTCGGCTATGGCGCGCTCGCCGATCAGCGGGCGCTCGATGTACACGATGTCAACGCGGCCGCCGGAGGCTCGCAATTCGGCGCACCGTCAGATGTCGTCGGGGCCAGCCTCGGGTACACCTTCAAATAGTCCCCCGGCGGACGCCGCCGACTCAGACCGCGGCGGCGTAGATCATCACTCCGGTCGCCACCGCCAGGTTGAGGCTGTCGGCCCGCCCGCGCATCGGGATCTTGACCACCGTGTCGCAGGCGTCGGCCAACTCCGGCGGCAGGCCGGCCTGCTCGTTGCCCATCAGGATGAGGGTCGGCGGCGCATAGCTCGGCGGCGCGGAAGTCGGTGGTCGCGGTGAGCAGGGCCCCGACCACCGAGCCAGGCCAGCCCCGCCGCCAGTCCAGGAATCCCTCGACCGTGACGCGCGCAAGAGTCGACCGGCGAAGATCGAGCCCATGGTCGCCCGCACCGCCTCGACCGAATAGGGATCGCAGCAGTCGCCGACCAGAATCACCGCGCCGCAGCCGGCGGCGTCTGCGGTGCGGATGATCGTGCCGAGGTTGCCGGGATCGCGCACCGCCTGCAGCGCCACCCAGCAGCGGGCCGCGGCCGGGTCGAGTTCCTCGAGGGCCGCGAACGCTCTGCTCGAACACCCCCAGCACCGTCTGGGGATTGTCGCGCCGGGAAATCTTCGCCAGGACGGCGGCAGTCACTTCCGCCGTTTCTGTCGCCACCGCCGCGGCGCGGCGCAGCAGCGGGTGGCCGGCGGCGTCGGCGCTGTGCAGCAACAGGCGCGGCCGGGCGCCCCAGCTCCACAGCCTCGGTGACGATCTTCAGGCCCTCGGCCAGGAACAGCCCGGTCTCCTCGCGCGCCTTGCGCAGATGCAGCGCCCGGGCCGCCTTGACGGCCGGATTGGTCAGGGAGGTGATCGACGCTGGCCGGCTCATGGCGCGCTCCAGCGGGCGAAGAACGACAGCCCGGCGCCCACGGTCGCGTCCCTGTTCCATCAGCGCCAGTTCGCCCCAGTCGACCACGCCCGGCCCGGCCGGCGAGGGCCTCGCCAGCAGACCGGCCAGAGCCAGGCCCGGATCAGGCGTTCCGAATAGGCGTTGAGCAGCAGGAACGAGGCCTCCGGCGACAGCAGCGCGGCGCAGCCGGCGATCAGCGCCGGGCAGGTCCTCATGCAGCCGCCAGACCTCGCCGCCTGGACCGCGACCGTATTTCGGCGGATCGAGGATGATCGCGTCGTAGCGCGCGCCGCGGCGAACCTCGCGCTGCACCCATTTGCGCGCGTCCTCGCAGATCCAGCGCACCGGCGCCTCGGCCAAGCTGCGACAGCGCCGGCGTTCTCCCGCGCCCAGCCGATCGCCTTCTTCGAGGCGTCGACATGCGTCACCTGCGCGCCGCGGGCCGCGGCGACCAGGCTGGCCACGCCGGTATAGCCGAACAGATTCAATAGCTTCAGGTCATTTCCTCGCTGGCTGAGCCGATCGTCCAGCCAGGCCCAGTTGGCCGCCTGCTCGGGAAACACCGCCAGGTGCCGGAAGGCGGTCAAGCGGGCGTGGAAGCGCACCGCCCCCCAGCCCATCGGCCAGGTCTCCGGCGGCGATCCGGATGTCCGCCAGCGCCCCGCCTCCTCGTCGTCGGTCGGCTTCGAACACCGCGTCGGCGGCCGTCCAGGCCTCGTCGGACAGTCCCGGCGCCCACAGGCACTGGGCCTCGGGCCGAACCACCACCAGCCGGCCATAGCGTTCCAGCTTGCGTCCGCGGCCGCTGTCGAGCAGCGCATAGTCGGCCCATGCCAGCGTGCGCATGACGCTCGGCTCGGCGGTGATCGCGGGCTGCGGACGCGAGGCATGGCGCGGCCATAACGATCAAGCTCGTCGGCGGCAACGATGATCGCCGGCGTCATTCTTGCTGTAAGGCGACTGCGGGGAACATGCATCGATGATGCTGGTTTGGTGTATTTCGACCGACACCTAGGTCACCTCGATCTTGCGTCGCGGTGGCTAATCGACTCTATTGACCGGTCTTCAAATTAAGGAGCCCTCTTCGCTTGACCCTGACCCTCACCAGACCGGAGAAATCGGCCCGCAAGGCCAAGGGCGACGGCCATCTGCGCCGCGCCGAAATCCTGCGCGCGGCCGAACGTATCTTCGTCGCCGAGGGCTACGAGGGCGCGACCATCCGCAAGATCGCCGACGAGGTCGGCGTGTCCTCCACCGCCCTGTACATGCATTTCCGGACAAGGACCAGATCCTGCTGGAGATTTGCGATCGGGCGATGGGCGAACTGCTGGCCAGCAACTCAGCATCTCGACGCGCGGCCGGGCGATCCGGTCGACCGCGTTCGCGGCATGCTGGAGGCCTATGTGCGGTTCGCACTGGAAAACCCCAACGCCTACCGGCTGATGTTCTGCGCCGCCGCCATGGAGCACTCGCCACGTCGCAGGCTGGCGACGATGCAGTTGGGCTCGCAATGCTTCGACCGCTTGGCCGGGGTAGTCGGCGAAATCGCCGCGGCCAGGCCGCTTACGGACCGATGACGGCCGCGCCGCCGCTCAGGCCCTGTGGGCGGCTTGCCACGGGGTCATTGCGCTGCGCATCGCCAAACCCGACTTTCGACTGGGCCCCAGCCGACGTCATGACCAACGTATTGCTCGAGGGCCTGCTGTTCGGTCTGGTGTCGGCCTGACGCTGATGTTCCGGGCGGTCGCGATCGCCCTCGGAGTGGCGGCCGGCCAGGTCGCGGCCGCGCCTCGCGTGCTGTCGCTCGATCAGTGCGCCGATCAATATGTCCTCGCTCTGAGCCCACGTTCCGACATCGTCGGCCTGTCCGAACGAGCCGACCCAGGCGGACTCCTATCTCGCACGCAAGGCCATCGGGCTGCCACGGCGGCGCGCCAGCGCCGAGGCGGTGCTCGGCGCGCGGCCCAGCGTCGTCGTCCGATATTGGGGAGGCGACGAGCGCCTGCTCGAGGACCTCGCCGCCCGTGGCGTCGAGGTGGTCCGGATCGACGACGCGCAGGATTTCCCCGGCATACGGGCCAATGTCAGGCGCGTCGCGCGGGCTCTCGGCGCGGCGGACCAGGGCGGCGCGGCTGATCGCCCGGATGGATCGGCAACTGGCCGCCGCCCACGGGGCCTGGGGCGGAGCGCCGGTGCTTTATCTGACCTCGGGCGGCGACACCGCCGGACCCGGCACGCTGATCGACGCCATGCTGCGAGCGGCCGGCCTGCGCAATCTGGCCGTCCGCCCCGGCTACCAGGCCGCGCCTCTGGAAAAGCTGGCGCTGGATCCGCCGGCGGCCCTGGTCGAAGGCTTTTTCGACACCGGCCTGGACTCCACCCAGCGCTGGTCGATCGGTCGCCAGGCGCTGGTCCGCCGCCTGACCCGCTCGCGCACCCTGGTATCACTGCGGGCCGCCGTGCTCGGCTGTCCGGCCTGGTTCGCCGGCGATGCGGTCGAGGCGATAGCCGACGCCCGAGCCGCCGGCGACCGCGGTTAGACCATGCGTGTCCCGCCGGTGTTGGCGATCGTGCTGCTTCTCAGCCTGGTGATCGCCGTGGGCCTGGGAGAAACCCCGCTTACGCTCTCGCAATACGGTCAGGGACTGACCCGCCCCAACTCGCCGGCCGCGGAAATCCTCTGGACGATCCGCGCCCCGCGCGCGGTATCGGCGGCTCTGGTCGGGGCCGCGCTGGGGATGGCCGGCGCGGTGATGCAGGGACTGCTCCGCAATCCCCTGGCCGATCCCGGGGTTCTCGGGGTCTCGGCGCTTTCCGCCATGACCGCGTCGCTCACCATCGCCGCCGGCTTCGCCACGATCCCCGGAGCGGTTGAGTTGGCGGCGCTCGCCGGCGCCCTGGCCGCCGGTGTTCTGGTCGTCGGGCTGGCGGCGCGCCTGCGGACCCCCGAGACCTTGATCCTGTTCGGCGTGGCGCTTTCGGCGGCCGGAGGCGCCCTGACCGCCCTGGTGTTCAACCTTTCGGCCTCGCCGGTGGCCACCGCCGAGGTGCTCAACTGGCTGATGGGATCGGTGGCCAACCGGGATTGGCGCGATATCGCCGCCGCGGCGGTTCCGGCCGTCCTGGGCGGGGCGCTGTGCGCCCGCGCCGCGGTGGGCCTGCGCATGCTGACTCTGGGCGAGGAAGCGGCGGCTCTCTCCGGCCTGCCGATGGCGCGGCTGCGCATGTTCGCCGTGGCGGCGGGCGGCGTTGCTGACCGGCGCGGCGGTAGCGATCGCCGGAGTGATCGGCTTTGTCGGCCTGGCCGCGCCGCACCTGGTCCGCCGCGGTGTCGACGACGATCCGGCCCGCGTGCTGGCGCCGTCCGCCCTGGCCGGCGCGATTCTCCTGGTCGGCGCCGATCTCGCCGCGCGGCTGGTTCCCACCGAGGAAGAGCTGAGGCTGGGTGTGGTGACCGCTCTGATCGGCGCGCCGGTGTTCGCGCTCGTGGCTTGGCGCGCGGCGCGGAGCTGGCGCGCGTGACGCCTCCGCTGGAGCTGATCGACGCCGAGGTAAATGTGGCCGGGCGGCGCGTGCTGCGGGCGGTTTCCCTCGAGGTCCTGCCGGGCGAAGTCCTGGGCGTGGTCGGCGCAAATGGCTCGGGCAAGACCACCCTGTTGCGCGCCGCGCTCGGACTGACGCCGCTCCGCCGCGGGGAGGCGAGGCTGGCAGGGCGCGCGGTGAGCGGGCTCAGCGACGCCGAGCGGGCGGCCCGCGCCGGCTATCTGCCGCAGGAACGCCGGGTCGGCTGGAACATGCCTGCCGCCGCCATCGCCGCGCTCGGCGCAATTCACCTGTCGCCCGCGCAGGCCAGCCAACGCGCCGCCGAAGCATTGGAGCTGGTCGGTCTCGCCCATCTGGCCGGGCGCGGAGTGCTGGACATGTCGGGCGGCGAGCGGGCGAGGGTGCTTGTCGCCCGCCTGCTGGTCACCGGCGCGCCGCTGCTGGTCGCCGACGAGCCCACCGCCGGCCTCGATCCAGAGGCGCAATTCCGAATCATGCAGATCCTGGTCGACCGGACCGCGGCCGGCGCGGCGATCGTCGTCACGCTGCACGACCTGACCCTGGCCGCCCGTATGTGCGACCGGATCGCGGTGCTGGCCGACGGCGGTCTGGTCGCCTTGGGTTCGCCGGCGGTTGCGTTGTCGAGCCATACCCTGCAAGCGGCCTTCGGTCTGGATGGCGAACTCACGGCGACCGCAGCTGGCGTGGTCGTTGCGGTGTGCCCAACGCTGACCTCGGGCGCCAGGCGGTAACGATGACGGCGCGACTTGCGCCATGAGCAAGGGGCGAATCCTCGGGTTCAAAGCCCCGCCCACCTTGACGGCGCAAGATAACATGCCCTTGTTCGGATGAATGTCTCGATTACTTCTCAAGGGCGTCTTTACGGCGCTGATCACGCCTTTTTCGGACGGTGAGATCGACGAAGCCGCCTATGTCGGCCTCATCGAGCGCCAGATCGCCAGCAATGTGCATGGGCTGGTGCCGGTCGGCACCACGGGCGAGGGGGCGACGCTCAACCGGGAGGAGCACAAGCGAGCCACCAGGCTCTGTGTCGAGACCGTCTCCGGTCGTATTCCGGTGATCGCCGGCTGCGGCAACAACGCCACCGCGGACGTAATCGATCTTGTCCGCTATGCCCGCGACGTCGGGGCCGACGCCGCTCTGGTCGTCACGCCCTATTACAACCGGCCGAGCCAAGAGGGCCTCTATCGCCATTACGCCGCGGTGGTCGCCGCGGTCGATCTGCCGGTCTTCGTATATAACGTTCCCAGCCGCACCAGCGTCGACATCGCCAACGACACCCTGGTCCGGCTATCGGCCCTGCCGAATATTGTCGGCATCAAGGACGCCACCGGCGACATGACCCGCGCCTCGCTGCAACGCCTGACCTGCGGTCCCGACTGGAATATGCTGTCCGGCGACGATCCGAGCGCCCTCGGCTATATGGCCCACGGCGGCCACGGGACGATTTCGGTCACCGCCAACGTGGCCCCATCGGCTTGCGCGCGCTTTCACGAAGCCTGCCTGGCGGGCGATTGGAGCGCCGCGCTGGATCTGCAGGATCGGCTGGTCCGGCTGCACAAAGCCTTGTTCCTAGACGCGTCGCCGTCGCCGACCAAGTTCGCTCTGGCTAGCCTGGGCCTTTGCACCGACGAGGTGCGCCTGCCGATCGCGCCCTGCGCCGACCATGTCAAGCCTGCCGTCCTGGCCGCAATGGCGGAGGCCGGCGTCGCCGCATGACCGACAAGCTCATCGCCGAAAACCGACGCGCGCGATTCGACTATTTTCTGGAAGAGACGTTCGAGGCGGGAATATCCCTGACCGGCTCCGAGGTGAAGTCGCTGCGTCTGGGTAAGGCCAATATCGCCGAGTCCTACGCCTCCGCCGACGGTCAGGAGATCACCCTGGTCAACGCCTATATCCCCGAATATGGGCCCGCCAACCGTTTCAATCACGAGCCGCGCCGCCCCAGAAAACTGCTGCTTCACCGCAAGCAAATCGACAAGTTGCTAGGGGCGGTGCGCCGCGACGGCCGCACGATTATTCCCACACGCCTGTATTTCAACGAAAAGGGCATGGCGAAACTCGAGCTGGCTCTGGCCAAAGGCAAATCCGCGCCCGACAAACGCGCCACCGAGGCCGAACGGGACTGGAAGCGCGAGCAGGGCCGGCTGATGCGGGATCGCGGTTAAGGGCTTGCGCTGGCGCGGAACGGAGCCAGATGTTAAACGCCCCGCTTTCCGATCTGGAACCTTAACGACCGCCGCCTTCGAAAGCCGTCCGACGCATGCTCCTCAATCTGCTCCTCACGCTCAACGTGATGGTCTGTCTCGCCCTGATCGGCGTGGTTCTCCTGCAAAGGTCCGAGGGCGGCGCCTTGGGGGGCGGCAGCCCCACCGGCCTGATCACCACGCGTGGCGCCGGCGACCTGTTGACCCGCACCACCTGGATCCTTTTCGCCACCTTTCTGACGCTCAGCCTGGCGCTGACCCTGCTGGGCGCGCGCGAGCGCTCAGACCGCGCCTCGCTGAACCGGCTGAAGGACCTCAGCATCAATCCCGACAGCATCAAGCGGCCGACCGCGGCCACCGCATCGGGGGCGAGCGCCTCGCCGCCGCCCGTGCAGTTGCCGGCGCTCGGGGCATCGGCGCCGGGCCGGCCAGCGGCGCCTGCGACCAGTCCCGCGAGCGCCGCCGGGGTCACATTGCCGCCCCTCAGCGCTCCGGCGAAATAGGGCCGTCATCGCGTCGAATTCGAACGATGCCATAAAAAGGCGCGACTTCGGCGCGCGCCTCGCGCCGAATCGGTGCTAATCTGATCTCCCATGGTCCGGTATATTTTCATCACCGGAGGCGTGGTCTCCTCCCTGGGAAAAGGTCTCGCTTCCGCGGCGCTGGGCGCTCTGTTGCAGGCGCGCGGCTACGGTGTGCGCCTGCGTAAGCTGGATCCGTATCTGAACGTCGATCCCGGCACGATGAGTCCCTATCAGCACGGCGAGGTATTCGTCACCGACGACGGGGCCGAAACCGACCTCGACCTCGGCCACTATGAGCGGTTCACCGGCGTCGCCGCCACACGCGCCGACAACATCACCACCGGCCAGATCTACCAGACGATTCTCGAGAAGGAGCGCCGGGGCGACTACCTCGGGGCCACGGTCCAGGTGATTCCGCACGTGACCGACGAGATCAAACGCTTCGTTCTCGCCGACCCGGGTCCGGGCGTGGATTTCGTGTTGGTGGAGATCGGGGGCACGGTCGGCGATATCGAGGGCCTGCCGTTCTTCGAGGCCATCCGCCAACTCGGGCAGGACCTGCCGCGCGGCGACACCTGCTACGTCCACCTGACCCTGTTGCCTTACATCAAGACGGCTGGCGAGATGAAGACCAAGCCGACTCAGCACTCGGTCAAGGAACTTCGGTCGATCGGCATCCAACCGGATATTCTGCTTTGCCGCTGCGAGCAGCCGATCCCCCCCGAGGAACAGCGCAAGATTGGTCTGTTCTGCAACGTCCGGCCCTCCGCGGTCATCCAGGCGCTCGACGCCGCCAATATCTACGGCGTGCCGCTGGCCTATCATCGTCAGGGCCTGGACGCCGAGGTTCTGGACGTGTTCGGGATCCGTGACGCCCCACCGCCTGACCTGTCGCGCTGGGAGGAGATCGACCGCCGCGTGTCGCATCCCGACGGCGATGTCACCATCGCGGTGGTCGGCAAATACACCCAGTTGAAGGATGCCTACAAATCGCTGATCGAAGCGCTCGAGCACGGTGGCCTCGCCAATCGTGTCAAGGTCAATATCGACTGGGTGGAGAGCGAAGCTTTCGAAGGTGACGACGGCGCGGCCGCGGCCCGCCTCGAGGGGGTTCACGGCATCCTGGTGCCCGGCGGCTTCGGCGAACGTGGCTCGGAGGGCAAGATCCGCGCCGCGCAGTTCGCTCGGGAGCATAGCGTGCCGTATTTCGGCGTCTGTTTCGGCATGCAGATGGCTGTGATCGAGGCCCTGCGAAACGTAGGGGGGATGGCCGGCGCGTCCTCGACGGAATTTCGGGCCGCCCCCGATCCGGTCGTCGGACTGATGACCGAGTGGGCGCGGGGGAACACCCGCGAAACCCGATCGGAAGGCGACGATCTCGGCGGCACCATGCGCCTGGGCGCCTATGAGGCGACCCTGGTCCCCGAATCCAAGATCGCCGGCATCTATGGCGCGACGACCATCAGCGAGCGGCACCGTCACCGCTATGAAGTGAACATCGCCTACCGCGATGCTCTGGATGCCAGCGGCCTGCGGTTGACCGGACGTATCACCCGACGGCATGCTGCCGGAGACCGTCGAACGCTCCGATCACCCTTGGTTTATCGGCGTTCAATTCCACCCGGAACTGAAGAGCCGGCCGTTCGCGCCTCACCCGCTCTATGCGAGTTTCATCGCCGCCGCCGTGGAGCAGAGCCGTCTCGTTTAGGCCTCCGTGGCGAGTTGACTGCGGCCCAACGGCCACAAGGCTGTTGAGTTGAGGGCACAGTCCGTCATAGAGAGGTCCGGCATGCCGGCCGCATCTGTCGTTCCATCGATCCCTAGCGTTGCAGGAAACCCACGGCCGGCAGGCGGCGCGGCGATGGGGTTGGCATACGGTCTGGCCGCCGTCCTGACCGCTCTGTCGGTAGCGCTGGGATCGTCGCCCAGTCTGAGCGGAGCGCTCGGGCCGGCCAGTCCGCTGGTGCTGAGTTTCCTCGGCCTTGGTTTTCTGCTGGTTCTCTCCATCGGAGCGCTCCTCGGCTGGCGTATGCTGCGACTGCTCGGCGAGGGTTCGAGCGACGCGGGCGCCCGGCTGCACCTGCGTTTCGTAGCCTTGTTCTCGATCGCCGCCGTGGCGCCGGCGGTGATCGTGGCGCTGTTCTTCGGCGTGCTGGTCACCCGCGGCGTCGACAACTGGTTCAGCGCGCGCGTTCAGACAGTGGTCGAGAACTCCGCGACCGTCGCCCGATCCTATATCGAGGAGCAGAAGGATTACATCGGCGGCCACGTCGCTGTGATGGCTCAGGCGCTGAACCAGGCCGCCCCGACGCTGGCCGACACGCCGGTGGCCTTCGGCCATTTTCTGAAGGACCTTTCCGACGATAATGGCTTCGCGGCGGCCTACCTGATCGACAAGGAAGGCCGGGTCCTGGCCAGGGCCGAACCGCCGGGCGCCGCGCCATACCTGATGCCGCCGAAATCGACCTTCGCGGCGGCCGACGATGGTGACGTGTCGGTCGGCGCGTTCGAATCGCTCGACCTGTTCCGCGCGCTCTATCGGTTGCGCGGATATTCCGACGCCTATTTGTATGTGGTCCGACCACTCGACCGGGGCATTTTCCGCCATCTCCGCGAGACCGAGGCGTCGCTGCTGGCGTACCGGGAGGCGAAACAGGGCCGCGCCAGGATCCAGGCCGCCTTTGCCTTCAGCTATGTCGAAACCGTGCTGCTGGTGTTGGTCGGCGCGGTGTGGCTCGGAATGTCGGCCGCCAATGGCATCGCCGCCCCGGTCGGTCGTCTGGTTCAGGCCGCCGGCCGAGTCGCCGGCGGTGATCTAACCGCGCGGGTCGACGCCGAGGGCGACCCTGAGGAAATCGCGGTTCTGTCGCGCGCCTTCAATCGGATGACCCGCGACTTGCGCGAACAACGCGAAGCCTTGAAAACCGCGCATATCGACGCCGAATCTCGTCGCTTGTTCACCGAGGCTGTCCTGCTGGGCGTCAGCGCCGGGGTCATCGGATTGGATCCGTCCGGCCAAGTCTCGGTAGTCAATCGGCAGGCGACGCGCTTGCTCGCCTTGACCCCCTCGCGTGGCGAAAGCCGCCGCCTGGCGGACATCGCCCCCGAACTGATGGCGGTGACCGACGCCGCGCGCGCCGCCGGCGGGGACGCGGAGGCGGAAGTCGACGTGGCGCGTGGGGGAGAGCTGCGGCGCCTGCGGGTCCGCGCCAGCCCTGGGGCCGAGGGGCTGGTGCTGACCTTCGACGACATTACCCGGCTGGTCGCCGCGCAACGCAATGCCGCATGGAAAGATGTCGCGCGACGGATCGCTCATGAGATAAAGAATCCGCTGACGCCGATTCAGCTTTCGGCCGAACGGCTGCGGCGGAAATACCGCAAGGAAATCTCTACCGACCTGGAGGTATTCGATCGCTGCACGGACACCATCATCCGGCAGGTCGGCGATATCGGCCGGATGGTCGACGAGTTTTCGGCCTTCGCGCGCATGCCGGCGCCCCAATTCGGCGAGTACGAAGCGGGCGAACTCCTGCGGCGGGCAGTCTTCGCCCAGCGGGTCGCCGACCCGGACGTATCCATCGAAATCGCCGAGCCGCTGTCCAAGGCCATCTTGGTCTGCGATGGGCGGATCGTCGGCCAGGCGCCTCGCCAATGTGCTCAAAAACGCCGGAGAAGCCATCGCCGCGCGACGGTTGCTGCGGCAGGAGCCCCCCGGCCTTATTCGTGCGCGAATCACTGTTCATGGCCAGCGTCTTGATTTCGAGATCGAGGACAATGGCGTGGGACTGCCGGCCAAGGACCGCGACCGGTTGGCGGAGCCGTACGTGACCACGCGCGAGAAAGGTACGGGCCTCGGCCTGGCGATCGTCAAGCGCATCCTGGAGGAGCACGGTGGCGAGCTGTTGCTGAGCGACGCCGCGGTGGGGGGCGGCGCGCGCGTGACTCTGTCCTTTCCCTTCGCCGAGTCGACACCGCTCCGGCGCGACGAAAAGAAGGTGAGGGCATGAACGCCGACATTCTGGTGGTCGATGACGAGGAGGACATCCGAGAACTGGTGGCCGCGATCCTGGATGATGACGGCTATGCGGTGCGGACCGCCCTGGACGCCGATTCGGCGCTGGCGGCGATCCGCGCCCGCAAGCCATCCCTGGTCGTTCTGGATATCTGGATGAAGGGAGGCAGTCTCGACGGCCTCGAACTGCTCGACGTGGTCAAAAGTCTCGACCCCGATTTGCCAGTGATCATGATCTCCGGTCATGGCAATATCGAAACTGCGGTCAGCGCCATCAAGCGGGGCGCCTATGACTTTCTGGAAAAGCCGTTCAAGTCCGATCGGCTGCTGCTGCTGGTCGAGCGCGCGCTGGAGGCTGCCAATCTGCGCCGGGAGAACCGGCATCTGAGGACCCAGGCGATCGTACCCGACGGAATGGTCGGCGCTTCGGCGCCGGCGCAGCAGTTGCGGGCAATGATCGCCCGCGTCGCCCCGGCAAACAGCCGCGTTCTGATCACCGGCCCTTCAGGCTCCGGCAAGGAGACCACGGCCCGCCTGATTCACGCCGCCAGCCCGCGCGCCCGGGGCGAATTCATCGCCATCAGCGCCGCGGGCATGACGCCCGAACGCATGGATATCGAACTGTTCGGCGAAGAAGGCGAGGGGGGCCGCCCCCGTAAGATCGGGGTTTTCGAGCGTGCGCACGGCGGTACGCTGTATATCGACGACGTGGAGGGTATGCCGCGGGAAAGCCAGAGCCGCATCCTGCGCGTGCTGGTCGATCAGCGGTTCCGACGGGTGGGCGGCGACACCGACGTTCAGGTCGACGTAAGGGTGATTTCCTCGACTTCGCGCGATCTGCGCGAGGAGATCGCCGCCGGCCGCCTGCGCGAGGATCTGTTCCACCGGCTGAACGTCGTGCCGCTGCGGGTGCCGGGTCTGGCCGAACGCCGCGAGGATATCCCAGCGCTGATCGACTACTATATCGATCGCCTCAGCGCCGCGTCTGGGCTGCCCAAGCGACGACTGGCGGACGACGCCCTTGCCACGCTGCAGGTGCAATCGTGGCCGGGCAATGTGCGGCAATTGCGTAACCTGGTCGAGCGGATCCTGATCCTCGCGACGGGCGAACCAGACGAGCCGATCGCCGCCGACGCCCTGCCGCCCGATACCCATCCCTCGCCCCCGACCGGCGGCCTGGGCGCCGAGCGGATCATCGCACTGCCCCTGCGCGAGGCGAGAGAACTCTTTGAACGCGAATATCTCAGCGCGCAGATTTTGAGGTTTAGCGGAAATATCTCACGTACCGCCGCGTTCATTGGCATGGAGCGGTCGGCTTTGCATAGGAAGCTCAAGTCGCTTGGCTTCGGCGCATCGCGCCTGACCGAGCAGGACGGGGGAGTGATGTCTCGCGTGGCCTACGTCAACGGTTCCTTCAGGCGTCACGCGGACGCCGCGGTGCATATCGAGGATCGTGGCTACCAGTTTGCCGACGGTGTCTATGAAGTGTGGGCCGTCTCCGGTGGACGCCTCGGCGATTCCACAGGCCATTTCGCCCGGCTTCGCCGCAGCCTCGGTGAACTTCGTATCGCCTGGCCGGTCAGCGAAGCGGCCCTGCGGATCCTGCTGGCGGAAACGCTGCGGCGCAACCGTATAAGGGATGGACTCGTCTACCTGCAGATCACGCGGGGCGTGGCCCGCCGCGACCACCCTTTTCCCGACCCACCTGTTCCGCCCGGCATCGTCATCACCGCGCGACGGACCGATCCAGCCGCTGCGGAAGCCAAGGCCGCCAAGGGCGTCGCGGTGGTCACCACACCGGAGATTCGCTGGGGTCGATGCGACATCAAGACAGTGGGGCTGCTGCCAAATGTCCTGGCCAAACAGAACGCCCGCGAGGCCGGCGCCTATGAGGCGTGGTTCGTCGACGAACTCGGGCTGATCACCGAGGGAGCGTCTACCAACGCCTGGATCGTCGACGCCGATGGAGTGTTGCGCACGCGTGGCACGCAGGCCAACATTCTGCGCGGCGTCACCCGCGCCACTTTGCTCGGCATCGCCGGGTCGACGGGCCTGAACGTCGAGGAACGCGCCTTCACTGTGGATGAGGCGAGGACCGCGCGCGAAGCCTTCATTACTGGCGCCGGGACGCTGGTGTTGCCCGTTGTGAGCATCGACGGCCATCCGGTCGGCGATGGCGCGCCCGGTCCGGTGGCGAAACGCCTGCGGCGACTCTATATCGCTGATGCGTACCGGCCTCCTGCCGATGCGCCATAACAACAAAGGGCGTTCAACCCGTGGCAAATGATAAGAAACAGAACTTGCAGGACGCATTCCTCAATGCCGTCAGGCGGTCCAAGACTCCTCTCACCATCTTTCTCGTCAATGGTGTCAAGCTGCAAGGCGTGGTGAGCTGGTTCGATAATTTCTGTGTGCTGCTGCGCCGCGATGGTCAGGCGCAGCTGGTTTATAAGCACGCCATCTCTACGATCATGCCCGCCCAACCGGTTCAGCTCTACGAACCGCCGGCAGATGACGACGGTTACGATTGAAGGCTGGCCGCTCCATAGATCGCCGCGCTCCGGTTCAGGCGGCGATCGTCATCCATCCCTCGCGCGGTCGGGCAGGAGTCGCTCGCCTGCCCGGCGCGCGTCTGGAGGAAGCCGTCGGCCTGGCCGAAGCGCTGGATTTCGAGATCCGGCGCGCCCTCATCGCGCCGATCCGCGTCGCCAACCCTGCCACCCTGTTCGGCAAGGGCAAGGTCGAGGAGGTGGCGGGGCTTTGCGAAGACGAGGGAGTGGACGTAGTCGCCGTCGATGACGCACTGACGCCCATCCAGCAACGCAACCTAGAGCGAGCCTGGGGCGTGAAGGTCATCGACCGCACCGGGCTGATCCTCGAGATCTTCGGTCGACGGGCCCGAACCCGCGAAGGCCGACTGCAGGTCGAGCTGGCGCGCCTGGACTATGAGCGATCACGCCTGGTGCGCACCTGGACTCACCTCGAACGCCAGCGAGGCGGTTTCGGCTTCCTCGGCGGACCCGGCGAAACCCAGATTGAGGCAGACCGGCGTTTGTTGGTGGATCGGATCGTCGCGCTAAAGGCCGAGCTGAGCGAGGTGCGCCGCACGCGCGGATTACAACGCATGGCGCGCCGTCGCGTGCCCTATCCGACCATCGCCCTGGTAGGCTACACCAATGCCGGCAAATCGACGCTGTTCAATCGCCTGACCCACGCCGAGGTTCTCGCCAAGGACATGTTGTTCGCCACTCTCGACCCCACCCTGCGCCAACTGCGCCTGCCGGGTGGGCGACCGGCGATACTGTCCGATACCGTGGGTTTTATTTCGGACCTGCCACATGAACTGGTCGAGGCATTCCGGGCGACCCTAGAGGAGGTTCGCGAGGCGGACGTCATCCTGCATGTCCGCGACATCGCGGGCGCCGACAGCGCCGCCGAAAGCGCCGATGTGGCCAAGGTGCTCGAGGACATCGGCATCGACGCGGATTCGGGCCGGGTGATCCTGGAAGTTTGGAACAAGATCGATCTCGCGCCGGAGGAAGTTCGCGGCGATCTCGAACAGTCGGCGGCCAACGCCGGCGCCGTCGCCGTGTCCGCCACCACCGGGGAAGGCGTCGAGCGACTGTTGCGCCGGCTGGCCGGTCTGGTCGATGCCGGGCCCGACATGATCCTTCAGCTCGCCGCCACCGACGGAGAAGCCTTGGCTTGGCTTTACCGCCACGGACGGGTGACCGCGCGGGAGGACGGCGACGGGGCGGTGATCCTGTCGGCGCGCCTCGATCCCCAGGCGCTCGGGCGATTCGAACGCATGCGCCCGAACGCATTTGGGCCGCCCGGCATCCCTGGAACCTAGCCGGCGGACTGCTCCAGGGCCTTCGCTTCGCGCCACAGCGCTTCCATTTCCGCCAGATTGGACTGGCTTGGCGTTCGCCCGTCGGCGAGCAACCTCGCCTCGATAAACTCGAACCGTCGGACGAATTTGGCGTTGGCGCCGCGGAGCGCTGCTTCAGGATCGACGTCGAGTTCGCGAGCGATGTTGGCGCAGACGAACAGGATATCACCAAGTTCCTCGCGCGCCTTGTCGCGGTCGCCGGCCGCCAGTTCGGCCTGAAGTTCGGCGATCTCTTCCTGCAGCTTCTCCAGCACCCCATCGATCGAGGGCCAGACGAAACCGATGCGGGCCGCTCGACGCGAGAGCTTCAGGGCCCGGGTGAGAGCGGGGAGGGTGACCGCCACCCCCTCCAACGCTCCGCTCTTGGCGCGGACGGCGCGTTCGTCGGCCTTCTGGTCTTCCCAGGCCCGGGTCTGAGTCCCGGCGTCGCGGAATTCTCCGTTCGCGAACACGTGTGGATGGCGTCGGATCATCTTGTCGACGATGCTTGCGGCGACGGCGGCGAAATCGAACGCTCCGCTCTCCTCGGCCATCCGCGCGTGGTAGACCACCTGCAACAGCAGGTCTCCGAGTTCCTCTTTCAGATCGCGCAGATCGCCGCGGGCGATGGCATCGGCGACTTCGTATGCCTCTTCAACCGTGTAGGGCGCGATGCTGGCGAACGTCTGTTCAAGGTCCCATGGGCAACCGCCCTGGGGGTCGCGCAGGCGCGCCATCACCGAGACCAGCCGAAACACCGGGTGCTCCGCCGCGGACGCCTCGGTCCTCGGACTGGTCAAGCGCGCCCCCCAACCCGCTCGCTCGCTGAAATCAGCCCCCACCCGTCGGGACGCAGGATCTCGAGCGGCGAAAAGCGCGCCTTGTAGTCCATCTTCTCACTGCCACTGACCCAGTAGCCGAGATAGAGATAGGGCAGATCGAGCAGGCCGGCCTGGATGACGTGGTCTAGGATGATGAACGACCCCGGACTGGCGCGCGAAATGCAGGGATCGAAGAAGCTGTAGACCAGAGACAATCCGTCGGACAGTTGATCGACCAAAGCGCAGGCCCTCAACAGACCGGGGCCGCCGTCGTCTGTTCTTGTCCGGTACTCCACCATCTGGGTTCGCACGGTGGTGTCTTCGACCATCGCCACATAGTCGGCCCAGGTCATTTCGGCCATGCCGCCGCCGGCATGCCGCGACAGCAGATAGCGGCGCAGCAAATCGAACTGCTCCACTGTCGCTTCCGCTTCCACGATGTGGCGCGCCAGCCCGCCATTGCGGGCCAGCGCGCGCCGCTCCGAGCGTGAAAATACGTATTCATTGACCGGCAGTCGCGCCGATACGCAGGCCGAACAGCCCTCGCAAGCCGGGCGATAGGCGATCGTCTGCGAACGGCGGAATCCGCCCTGCGTCAGCGAATCATTGACCGCGGCGCCGTCGAGCATCGGCAGGTGCGCGAACACCTTTCGTTCCTGTCGACCCGGCAGATACGGGCACGGTGAGGGCGCGGTGAGGAAGAATCGCAGCCGCCGTGTCGGAACGTGCTGGGTCACTTGACGAAAACACCCTTGGAAGCGCCTTTCTGAACCCCGATTAGGGGCCATGCAGGGCGCGCGCGCAAGCTGGTTGTTACGCATGGAGACCGGGTCATGAAAGTTGCCTTCATCGGATTGGGCGTGATGGGTTCGCCGATGGCCGCTCACCTCGCCGCCGCCGGCCATCAGGTCGTCGTCTTCAACCGCTCGCAGGCCAAGGCCGACGCCTGGGTCGCCGCCCATGGCGGGCGCGCGGCCGCGAGTATCGCCGACGCGGTACGGGGCGCCGAGCTCGTCGGCCTTTGCGTCGGCAACGACGACGACGTCCGCGCCGTCGTCATGGCCGCGCTTTCTGGTCTCGCCGCGGGGACGCTGATCGTCGACCATACCACCACCTCGGCGAAGCTGGCCCGCGAACTGGCCGAGGCGGCCCGGCCCTCTGGCGTGGATTTCCTCGACGCTCCGGTTTCGGGGGGCGAAGCCGGGGCCAAGGCCGGCCAGCTGGCGATCATGGTCGGCGGCGACGCCGGCGCCGTGCAGCGGGCCTCGCCGGTGATCGGCGCCTACGCCCGGTCGATCCGTCACATGGGCCCGGCCGGCTGCGGCCAGCTCACCAAGATGGTCAATCAGATCTGCATCGCCGGCGTGGTCCAGGGCCTCGCCGAGGCATTGTCGTTCGCCGCCCGCGCCGGCCTGGATCCGGCCCAGGTCTACGAGGCGATATCCAAGGGCGCGGCGCAGTCCTGGCAGATGGACAACCGCTGGGCGACCATGGCGCGCGGCGAATTCGAGTTCGGCTTCGCCGTCGACTGGATGCGCAAGGACCTCGGGCTGGTGCTCGACGAGGCCCGAACCAACGGCGCCCGCCTCGAGGTCACCGCCCTGGTCGACCAGTTCTACGCCGAGGTGCAATCGATGGGCGGGCGGCGCTGGGACACCTCGAGCCTGGCGGCGAGGTTGCGTTCCGCTGGCGCGACCTGAGAGCGATCAGCAGGCGATCGCCTGCAGATGGCCTTCCGCGGCGTAGTCGAGCAGCTTCTGGTCGCGCGTCATCAGCCGGTAGTTCTGCGCCCGCGCGGTCGCCGCCAGGATTCGATCGGCCGGATCCCGGAGCGCCCAACCGGGCAGGAATGACGAGGCGACCAGGATGCGCGGCGACAAGGGAGCGAGCGCCAAGCCGGCGTCGAGCAGCGCCTGAAACCATTCCGCCGGCTCCATGGAGAGGAACAGCCGCCGTTGGGAGACCAGAATTCCGATCTCCCAGGCGGTGATCGGCGAGAGCATCACCGATCCCGCGACGCTCTCGGCCTCATCGAGCGCGCGACGGGCGGACTTGTCCAGCAGGGCCGGATCCGAGAGCCACAGGGCCGCGCAGGTATCCAGAAGGATCGGCCGAGTCGTGCGGCCTCTCCCGGGTGACCCGGACGCTACCGCGGTCTGCCTAAGATAGTAACTCGACACCGTAAACACACATACATATATAATAGAGGTCGATCATGGCGGCCTTCATCCCGCCAGCATCCTCGCCGCCCGGGGCGCGAAATAGGTGATCACGCCCGCGCAGCCGGCGCGCTTGAACGCCAGCAGGCTCTCCATCACCGCGCGCTCCTCGTCGATCCAGCCGTTGAGGCCGGCGGCGCGAATCATCGCGTATTCGCCTGACACCTGGAAAGCGAAGGTCGGCAGGGCGAACGCCTCGACCACCCGCCGGACGATGTCGAGATAGGGCATCCCGGGCTTGACCATCACCATGTCGGCGCCCTCGGCGATGTCGAGGGCGACCTCGCGCAGCGCCTCGTCGGAATTGCCCGGGTCCATCTGGTAGGTCTTCTTGTCGGGCGGGTTGGCGAGGCCGCCGCCGCCGAGTTTTCCCGAGCCGATCGCTTCGCGATAGGGGCCATAGAAGGCCGAGGCGTATTTGGCCGCATAGGCCATGATCATCACATCGCACAGGCCCTCGGCCTCCAGCGCCGAGCGCAGCGCGCCGACCCGGCCGTCCATCATGTCCGACGGCGCGAGGATGTCGCAGCCGGCGCGCGCCTGCATCAGGCCCTGTTCGACCAGCCGCTCGATGGTGGCGTCGTTGGCGATCCGGCCGTCCTCGATGACGCCGTCGTGGCCGTGGTCGGTGAACGGATCGAGCGCCACGTCGCACATCACCCCGACGCCGGGCGCCGCGTCCTTCATCGCCCTGATGGCGCGGGCGATCACCCCATCCGGATCGGCGGCCATGGCCCCAGCGGCGTCCTTGCCCGCGCCGTCGATATGCGGAAACACCGCGATGGCGGGAATGCCGAGCAGTTCCGCCTCGCGCGCCGCGCCGGCCGCCTCGGCGACCGACAGGCGCTCGACGCCCGGCATCGACGGCACCGGGATCCTGCCGTCGCCTTCGTGCACCACCATCGCCCAGATCAGGTCTGCCGGCGTCAGCACCGCTTCGCGCACCAGGCGGCGGCTCCAGTCGGCTTGGCGGAGTCGGCGCAGCCTCAAGGCCGGATAAGGGGCGAGGGGGGCTCGGCTCATCGATGGCATCCTTCGGGTCGACTGCGCCAGGACATTCGCGCGGTGGGGGCCTTCGTGCAATGACGGAGGCGAAAAGCTCGTTTAGAGTGGCTGCAGCAAGGATGGGAGAAACGACCATGAAACGATTGGCCATCGCCGCGCTCGTCGGCGTGCTCGGCCTGGGCGCCGCCGCCGCAGTCGCGGAACCGGTTCCCGGCGACATCGCCGGCGCGATCGCCGACCCCGCGCGGCCGCAGGCCGATCGTGACCTCGACGCGGCGCGCAAACCGGCCGATCTGCTCGCCTTCGCCGGCCTCGCGCCGGGCCAAAAGGTCGTCGACGTGTTCCCCGGCCCCTATTTCGATCGCCTGTTCGCCGACGTGGTCGGTCCCAGCGGCAAGGTCTACATGTTCATTCCCGCCGAGGTGGTGAAGATGAAGGAGGCCCCGGCCCTCCCTACCGGCGCCACGCCGTTTCCCGACCACCCCAATGTGAGCGTGGTGGCCGCGCCGATCGACGCGTTCTCGGCGCCGGAAAGCGTCGACATGGTCTGGGTTCGCCAGAACTATCACGACCTCTATGACCCGTTCATGGGCCCGGCCAACGTTCCGGCCTTCGACAAGGCGGTGTTCAAGGCGCTCAAGCCCGGCGGCCTGTTCATCGTCATCGATCATGCCGCGCCGGATGGGTCCGGTCTGACCTCGACCAACACCACCCACCGTATCGACGCGGCCGTGGTCAAGAAGGACATGGCGGCGGCCGGTTTCCAGTTCGTCGGCGAGACCGACGTGTTGCGCAATCCCTCCGATCCGCGCACGGCCCTGGTGTTTGACAAGTCGATTCGTGGCCACACCGATCAGTTCGTCTACAAGTTCCGGAAACCGTAACCACTCATGACCACCCTTGCTTTCATCGGGCTCGGCAACATGGGCGCCGGCATGGCCGCCAACCAGGCCAAGGCCGGACACCATGTGATGGCCTTCGATCTGTCGGCGGCCGCCTTGGCTCGCGCGGCCGGGGCCGGATGTCACGCGGCCGGTTCCGCGGCCGAAGCGGTCCGTGACGCCGATGTCGTCATCACCATGCTGCCCGCCGGAACCCATGTCCGTTCGGTGTGGAACAGCGAGGTGATCCCCAACGCCCGGCCCGGCGCCCTACTGATCGACTGCTCGACCGTCGATGTCGACAGCGCCCGCGCCGTCGCCGGCGCGGCCACGGAGGCCGGTCTGCGCAGCGCCGACGCGCCGGTGTCCGGCGGCATCATGGCGGCCGAGGCCGGCACCCTGGCCTTCATGGTCGGCTGCGAGGAGGCGGCGTTCACCGACGTCCAGGCGGCGCTAGAGCCGATGGCCCGGGTCGTCATCCATGCCGGCGGCGCCGGCGCGGGGCAGGCGGCCAAGATCTGCAACAACATGGTGCTCGGCGTCTCGATGCTCGGCGTCTGCGAGGCGTTCGCCCTGGCCGAAAAGCTCGGGCTCGATGCGGAACGCTTCTTCGATATCGCCAGCAAGTCGTCCGGCCAGTGCTGGTCGCTGACGTCCTATTGCCCGTGGCCCGGCCCGGTCCCCAACGCCCCGTCCAACCGCAATTACGAAGGCGGGTTTCTCACCGGGCTGATGCTGAAGGACCTCAAGCTCGCTCAGGAAGCCGCCGCCCGTAGCGGCGCATCGACACCGATGGGCGCTCAGGCGGAGGCGATGTACGCCCTGTTCGACGGCCTCGGCTACGGCCAACGCGACTTCTCGGCGGTGCTGCAGTTGCTTCGCGGCCGCTTGAGCGACCTTTAGTATCTGGGCGTTGCCGAGCTTGGATCGCTCCGGAACACTCCCTAGGTGACAGAACGACGCCAAACATGTCAAAAACCACCGCACTGAACGCTGAGCGAGATTGACCAGAATGGACTATGCGGCCGCTTTCCGGGACTCCGTCGACCGTGTCCGCGGGGAAGGCCGCTATCGCGTGTTCGCCGACCTCAAGCGTCACCGCGGCCGGTTTCCGTTCGCAACCTGGACCACGTCGGCCGGCGAGACCAGCGAGGTCATCGTGTGGTGCTCGAATGATTATCTGGGTCAAGGGCAGAACCCGATCATCCTCGACGCGATGCACCACGCCATCGACGAGGCGGGCTCTGGATCCGGCGGCACGCGCAATATTTCCGGCACCACGCATTATCATGTGGAGCTGGAGGCTGAACTCGCCGACTTACACGGCAAGCAGGCGGCCCTGCTGTTCACGTCGGGGTACGTCTCCAACGAGGCGACCCTCGCCACTTTGCAGAAGATCCTGCCCGGACTGATCATCTTCTCGGATGAACTCAATCACGCCTCGATGATCGCCGGCATCCGGAACGGTGGCGGCCCGCGCCAGATCTTCCGCCATAATGATCTCGCCCACCTCGAAATCCTGCTGGCCGCCGCCCCGGTCGATGCCCCGAAGCTGGTGGCTTTCGAGAGCGTCTATTCCATGGATGGCGACATCGCCGATCTGGCCGCCACGGCCGAATTGGCCCGCAAGTATGGCGCGATGACCTACCTTGATGAGGTCCACGCCGTCGGCCTCTACGGTAAACGCGGCGGAGGGGTGTCCGAACGCGACGGCGTCGCTGATCAGATCGACATCATCGAAGGCACTCTTGGCAAGGCGTTCGGCGTGATGGGCGGCTATATCGCGGCGGACGCCATGGTCGTCGACGCCATCCGGTCACACGCTCCAGGTTTTATTTTCACCACCTCACTGCCGCCGGTGCTGACCGCTGGCGCGCTCGCCTCGATCCGCTGGCTCAAGCAGCATGACGAAATCCGGACCACACATCAGGAGCGGGCTCGGGTGCTCAAGGCCCGCATGTCCGCCGCCGGGCTGCCGGTGATGCCCTCGGTCAGTCACATCGTCCCGGTGCTGGTCGGCGATCCGGTTCACTGCAAGCTGATCTCCGACATGTTGCTCGCCGACCACGGCATCTACGTCCAACCGATCAACTATCCCACCGTTCCCAAGGGGACCGAGCGCCTACGGTTTACCCCGACGCCGTTTCACAGCGACGCTATGATGGATGACCTCGTCCGGGCTCTGGAAGCCCTATGGGCCCGCTGCAACATCAAGCGCCTCGGCGGCGTCGCAGCCTGAATCACTGGTAGTCCCAGCCTGATTCGCCGCCTCCAGGACTCAGCCTGGGGCGCGAGGCGCATTCGCCTCGGCGGGACCGCGCCGTCCCTTAGAGCGCACATGGTCCGGTCCTTGTGTCGGGGCGGCAACAAGCCGACCAATTCGACACTCGGAACAGCATGGGTTGCGCTACCGGCTTGACGCTAGGGACGGGACTTCTAGCCTTCGGACCAAGGCGCAAGATACGCCGCAACAGGGAGTAGAACATGTCCGCCCAGTCGCACGTCCGGATTCCGCCGGTATTCTGCCCGAAGGCCTCGGCCCGCACTCTGCTATCGTTCGGCGTCGCACTCGGCGCGCTCGGCGCGTCGCTCGCCGCCCATGCCGCCACCGACCAGAGCCAGGTCGCCGCGCCGACCGCCGTCGAGGAGGTGATCGTGACCGCCCAGAAACGCGAGCAACGCCTGCAGGACGTGCCGGTGGCGGTGACCGTGCTCAACAGCGTCCAATTGCAACAGGCCGGGGTCAAGAGCGTCAAGGACCTGACCTTGCTGACGCCCGGGCTCAACGCAACCACCAATGGCGACGAGGCCACTACCACGGTCCGGATTCGCGGCGTCGGTACCGTCGCCGATAATGCCGGCCTGGAGGATGCGGTCGGCATCTATATCGACGGGGTTTATCGGCCGCGGAACGGCGTCTCATTCAACAACCTGGGCGAACTCGCAGACGTCGAAGTTCTCAAGGGGCCGCAGGGCACGCTGTTCGGTAAGAACATCGTGGCGGGCGTGATCCAGATCACCACGGCGCGGCCGTCCTTCACGTTCGGCGGGGATGCCGAGGCGACCGTGCAGAATTACGCCGGGTTCAGCGGATCGGCGTCGGTCACCGGCCCGCTGGTCGGGGATGTCCTGGCAGGCCGGCTTTACGTCGGCGCGACCACTCGCGATGGCTACGTACCGGTCCTCTCGGCGACCCCGCAGCCGGCGCAATTCGACGAGCACGTGTTCACCGTCCGCGGTCAACTTCTGTTCAAGCCGAGCGACAAGTTCGACATCAATTTCATTGCCGACTTCACCCAACGTCACGACCACTGCTGCGCGCCGGTGGACTATCTCAACGGATTCCCGGCCACCTTGCAAAACCAGGTGTTCCCCGGGACCGTGCCCAACCCGGTCAGCAACAGGAACAACACCGCATACCTCAACCAGAGCGATGAGGAGCGGATTCAGGAAGGCGGCATATCGGCCCAGGCCAACTGGACGACGCCCTGGCTGAACAACGCCACGCTGACCTCGATCACCGCTTTGCGCGATTGGCGCGACCATGCCTATGGCGACAGCGACTACACCGGGGCCGACCTGCTCTACGCCCCGCCAAGCAACCTGCAGGAATTCAAACAGTTTTCCGAGGAGCTACGTTACGCGGGGCAGGCCGGCCCTCTGAACTGGCTGGTCGGGGCCTTCTACAGTCATGAAGACCTCGATTTCATCAACGGTCTGAATTTCGGTAGCGACCTGAACACTTATCTAACCGTCCTGGGCGCCAACGTGCTGCATGACAATGCCTACATAGCCGGTGAGGGCTCAAATGATTTTTATCACCAACATGAACACAGTGAATCGGTATTTACTCAGGATGACTTCAAGATCACAGATCATCTGATTTTGACCGGCGGTATTCGATACACTTCGGAACACAAGTCACTCGATACATTGTATACAAACAATGATACGAGCGGCACCTGCGCTTTCTACGAGAGCATCGTTCCGCCCTCCGAGTTGAACAAGGCGGTGCTAGGTATTCCCTGCCTGCTCAATCCGGCCTTCAAGAATCTCGCCACTCATCAGTCGTTCACTCAGGGCGCGGTGACCGGGACGGCCAAAATCAGCTACAGGTTCAATGACCAGAACATGGTCTACGGCTCCTATTCACGCGGCAACTTGGTCGGCGGCTACAACCTCGCCGAGGTCACCACCGCCATCGGCTCGACGCCGAACGCCTCGCTGACGCCCGAAACCAACACATTCTTTCCGTCCGAGAACGTCGACGCCTGGGAAATCGGCGCCAAGTCTCAGCTGTTCGGCCGTCGCCTGCTGCTGACCGCGGCCGGCTTCTATCAGACCTACAACAACTTTCAGCTGAATGCGTTCACCGGCACCCAGTTCATCGAGAACACGATCCCGAAGGCAGTGTCCGAAGGGGTCGAGTTCGACAGCTACTGGCGCGCCAACCATTCTTTGACGCTGAACTTCGGCGCAACCTACGCCAACACCTATTACCCCAACAACGCCGCGAACCAGGCCGCTCTCGGCAACAACCTGCCGGGATCGCCCCTGTATCAAGCCACTGACCTCTTCCGCCTGCCGGGCAGCCGCCTGTCGTTCGCCCCGCTGTGGAGCGTCGTCGGCGGCCTGTATTACAATCATGCTATAAACGAGTTGTTGAAATGGACTTTTTCCGCCGACGGGAAGTACCAGTCCTCCTACAATACCGGCTCCGACCATGACCCGGTCAAACTGCAGCAAGGCTTCGCCATCTTCAACGCTCGCGTCGGTCTCGGGGCCGCCAACGACCGATGGATTCTCGAATTTTGGGCGAACAACATCTTCAACCAATTCTATTATCAAGCGAGATTCGACGGGGTCGTTCAGACCTTCAGCGTGCCCCAGCCGTCATCGGCGCCGGGGCTGAACAACTACTATGCGTTCCCGGGCGTGCCGCGGATGTTCGGCGCAACGGTCCGGGTAAAATATTGAGCGGCGGATCGGCAGGCGGTCGAGGCTCGCCAGCCGGCGGAATTCCATGTCGTCGGACCGATGACATGGTCATGGAGCTGTCGCGAACGGCCGTCTTCCTCATTGACATGGGGCAGGAATTTGCGTGCAACGGTTGGGCGGGCCTCGATGCGCGCCAATGGCGGTGGGAGACATGCGGCGTACGGGGCTTTATCCGGGCACGTTCGATCCGGCGACCAACGGTCACCTCGACATAATCGGTCGAGCGGTGAAACTGGTCGACAAGCTGGTGATCGGCGTGGCGGTCAACGCCGCCAAGGGTCCGCTGTTCAGCCTCGAGGAGCGGGTGGCGATTATTCGCGAAGAGACCAAGCCTTGTGCGGAGATTGCCGAAATCGAGGTTCTGCCGTTCGAAAACCTGACTATCCAGTTCGCCCGCGATGTGGGTGCGCACGTCATCGTCCGCGGCCTGCGGGCAGTGGCCGATTTCGAATACGAATTCCAAATGACCGCCATGAACCAGCAACTCGACCGCAACATCGAGACGGTTTTCCTGATGGCCGACCCCCGCCACCAGGCGATCGCATCGCGCCTGGTCAAGGACATCGTGCAAATGGGCGGTGACGTTACCCGCTTCGTTCCAGAGGGCGTGCATCGCCGCTTGATCGCGAAATTCGGCCGCGGTTCAATGCCGGGAGAGTGACGGCTCGGCGCCCCTTGCCCGGCGACCGATGGCGGTTTAGGCGAGGCGCCATGAAATTCGCCGTTTCGTTGCTGGCCGCCGCCCTGATCTCCATGGGGGCGCAGGCCGCCCCGCAACCCGCCCAACAAAATCCGCCCGCCGAAGCTGATTGGCGCACGCCCGATGCGCAGAACGTGCTGGTCATCGACACCAGCAAAGGGCGGATTATCGTCGAGATGGCGCCCGCCGTCGCTCCGGCGACCGTGGCGCAGGTTCGCGGCCTGGCTCGAGCCGGCTTCTACGACGGCCGCGCCTTCTTCCGGGTGATCGACAACTTCATGGCTCAGACCGGCGATCCGCAGGACAACGGCCAGGGCGGGTCGAGCCAACCGAATGTGCCCGCCGAATTCGGCTTCCGGCGCGACGGTTCGACGCCGTTCGTCCTGGCCACGCGTAAGAACGGCATGGAAGAGGGACTGATCGGCAGCCTGCCGGTGATCAGCCAGTCGGTGGATCTCGCGGTCCTCACCGCCGACCACAAGGTCAATGCCTGGGGAACCTTCTGCCCCGGGGTGGCCGGCATGGCCCGCGCCGAAGCCCCTGACAGCGGCAACAGCCAGTTCTTTCTGATGCGCGACGCCCAGCCGAACCTGGATCAGAAATACACCCCGTGGGGCCGCGTCGTCGCTGGCCTCGAGGTTGTGCGCGCCATCAAGACCGGCGAGCCGCCGCCGCCGCCGATGGACACCATGACCAAGGTGAGAGTCCTGGCAGATATCCCGGCCGCCGAACGTCCCTCCGTCCGCGTCATCGATCCGGCTGGCCCGTGGTTCCAGGCCATGGTCGCGCGGGTCCGCGTCCAGAAGGTCATCGACTTCTCAGTCTGCGACCTCGATCTTCCCTCTCAGGTAAAGTGAGCTTCATGTCCGACACCGCCATCGCAAACGCCACCCCCCCCGAAACCCTGATCATGACCCTCGAGACCGGGCCGGTGACCATCCGCCTGCGCCCCGACCTGGCGCCGGCGCACGTCGCCCGGATCACAGAATTGGCCAGGGAAGGATTCTACGACGAAGTCGTCTTCCATCGCGTGATCGACGGCTTCATGGCGCAGGGCGGAGATCCCACCGGCACCGGCGGCGGTGGCTCGTCCAAGCCCAATCTCAAATCCGAGTTCACCAAGGCGCCGCACCGGCGCGGCGTCTGCTCGATGGCCCGCACCAATCAGCCGCACACCGCCAACAGCCAGTTCTTCATCTGCCTGGCCGACTCCAACTTCCTCGACAACCAATATACGGTGTGGGGCGAGGTCATCGACGGGATGGACCACATTGATGCTCTGCCCAAGGGCGAGCCTCCCCGCAATCCCGGCAAGATCGTCTCCATGCGGGTCGGCTAGTTTCCGCTGGCGGCGCCCTTTCGTCCGACATCGGCTCGCCGGACGCGCTCCCGCACGAACGGCGATGATGCCGAGGCTAAACTAGAGCCGCCATCGTGGGCCTAGCTCCGAACGCGGCCGTCGGCATGGCCGCCAGGGCGGGTAACAGCGTGTCGATTTCCGACACGGCCGCCCAGCAATCGTCGAACGCCGCCGGAAGCAGGCGTTCCTCGACAAACCGCGTGAACAGGGCGAACAACGGATCCCAGAACCCGTCGGGGTTATAGAACACGATCGGCTTGGCATGCAGCGCCAGTCGACGCCAGGACAGCAGTTCGATCACCTCCTCCAGTGTGCCGATCGCGCCAGGCAGCACCGCGAAACCGTCCGCGGCTTCGAACATCGCCATCTTGCGTTCGTGCATCGAGGTGACCACCATCGTCTCGACCCCGGCGGGCGGTTGTTCGACGCAGGTCAGAAAGGCGGGAATGACGCCCAGGATCCGGCCGCCCGCGCCGCCGGAGCCACGCGCGCACGCTCCCATGAGGCCGACCCCGCCGCCGCCATAGACCAGCCGCAATCCCGCGCGAGCGATTGCCGCGCCCAGCGCTTCGGCTGCGGCCAGCAATGACGGAGCGGCGTCATTGGAGGAACCGCAATAGACGCATACAGACGTCAAGGGCGGCGAACGGCTCGACATCGTCGATGGCTTGCCGGAATAAGGGGCGCTTTTACGGCCCGAGAGGCAGGATGTTTCCATGCGCGGACCCCATATGAACGTGGATGCCCGAATATCGTGCGCCGATTCAGCCAAACACCAAAGCCCCGACCTGTGCTGCGCGGTGATTTCCTGGCTGCCATGGCCGACGCTGGCGCGAAGCTGTTCAGGTTGACCGGCGGCGTCCTGTTCGCCGTGTGTCTGACCGCGTGTGGGGCCAGTGATCGGGTGGCCGACGGTTCCGCCGCGGAGGCGGCCCGCGTGGAGGAGGCCGCTTACCGCCCGCCGCCCGCTGCCCTGGCGGTCCAGCGCCTAGCCGACGGCAGCACCGTGATCTCGGGCGTCGCCGATGCCGGCGCCCGCGTGCGGCTGGCCTCGCCGGACGGCGCCGTGACGCAGGCGACCAGCGACAATCGGCAGTGGCGCGTACGTCTGCCGCCGTCTACCGAAGTCCGGCTGTTCGGTCTCGCGGCGGTCGAGACGGGCCGCACTATCCAGTCGGAGGGTTATCTGGCGATCACCCCTGGCGGGCGCGCGGCCCGCTTGCGCGCAGGAGCCGGCGCCTGGGTTCTGCAGCCGCCGTCGGTTTTGTGCATTCTCGCGGTCGATTATGATCGCAAGGGCGGGGCGGTAGTCTCCGGCGCTGGCCGGCCAGGCGATGAGGCGACCGTGCTGGCCGACGACGTGGCGCGTGGCCGCACGACCATCGACGCCACGGGCAGGTTCGCCCTGGCCTTCGACGAGCCCTTGACCGTCGGGCCGCACCGGCTCGAAGCCGTCGACGGCGCGCAACACGCGCAGGCGGCGTTGACCATGTCGCCGCCCGCCGCTCTGACCGCTGGACCGTATCGCGCGGCCCGAGAACCCGGCGGCTGGCGCATAGATTGGCTCACGCCCGGCGGTGGGGTTCAGACCACGCTGATCATTGCAACCAGGGAAGCGGCGACATGAGATCGATGAGCCCGACCGGCGACCGCCGCATGGCCATACCCGGTGGGATCGCCGCGCCGACCGCCAAGTTTAATTTCTGGTCCTCGATGGGCGATCTCGTTCGCCTGGTCCTGCGCTCCCGGGCCAAGGGATTGAAGACCCGGCTCGGCGCCGCCCTGGCCCTGGTCCTGATCGGAAAGTGGACCGGTGTGGTCGGACCGCTCCTTATCCAGCACGCCATCGACCAACTGAACCGCGGGCGATCGCAGGGCGAGGCGGTGTTCATCGCCTTTTCCGGCCTCGTCTTGGGTTGGGTTGCGCTGCGTTTCGTGGCCGGTACGGCGCCATATTTGCGCGACGCCATCTTCACCCCGGTCTCGCAGGAGGCGCTCGCCCGTTCGGCCACCGAGGCCTTCGCTCATTCACTTTCGCTGTCGCTCAATTTTCATCAGGGCAAGCAAACCGGAACACTGTCGCGGGTCATCGACCGGGGTTCGCGGTCGGTAGATTTCCTGCTGCGGAGCGTCGTGTTCAATCTGGGGCCGACCGCGCTCGAACTGTTGATGGCCGCTTTCGTGCTAAGCACGCGCTTCAACTGGCGCCTCGCGACGGTGGCGATCATCACGATCGCCGTCTACATCGCCTTCACCTTCACCATCTCCGACTGGCGCATCAAGCACCGGCGAGCGTTGAACGAGGCCGACTCGGACGCCGCCGGCCTCGCTGTCGATGCTTTGATGAACTACGAAACCATCAAGACCTTCGGGGCCGAACAACGTCTCGTGGACCGCTATGGCGCCACTCTCGGCGGCTATGTCCGCGCCGCGGTCAAGTCGAACAATTCGTTGCAAATGCTCAACGGCATCCAGGCCGTCGTGCTCAATCTGGGGCTGGTCGCGATCACCCTGCTGGCCGGATGGGATGTGCTGCATGGCCAAATGACCCTCGGCGGCATCACCGCGTGCATTCTCATACTGCAGCAGGTCTACGCACCACTGTTCACGCTCGGCTTCAACTACCGCGAAATCCGCCAGTCGTTCATCGACATGGAGCAAATGCTCGACCTGCTGGCGGTTCAGCCGGAAATCGTCGACGCACAGGCCGCCCGGCCACTGCCGCCGGCATCGGAAAAGGGGGCAGCCCTGGTGTTCGAGGCTGTATCGTTCCAACACGCCGCGCGCTCGGTCGGTCTGGACGCCATCAGCTTCACCACACCGCCTGGCACGACGACTGCTCTGGTCGGTCCGTCGGGTTCGGGCAAGACTACCATCGTGCGGCTGGTGATGCGTCTGCTCGACCCTCAATCGGGACGGGTCGTGCTCGACGGCGTCGACCTGCGCGATGTCCAGATCCGCTCGCTGCGCCAAGCCATCGCCCTGGTTCCGCAGGACGTCGCCCTGTTCAACGACACGTTGCAGGCCAACATCGCCTTCGCCGATCCTGCCGCGCCGGAGTCCACTGTCTGGGCCGCGGCCGAGGCGGCCGAACTCGCCCGCTTCATCGAGGGCCTGCCGAATCAGATGCAGACCATGGTCGGTGAACGAGGCCTCAAGCTGTCAGGCGGGGAACGGCAAAGGGTGGGGCTCGCCCGCGCCCTGCTGGCTAATCCGCGCCTTCTGGTTCTCGACGAAGCCACCAGCGCCCTGGACGGCCCGACCGAGGCCGCCATCCAGGCCACCCTTCGCAAGGTGCGCACCGGCCGCACCACGCTGGTCGTCGCTCACCGGCTCTCGACCATCGTCGACGCCGACCAGATCCTGGTCATCCGCCGCGGCCGGATCGTCGAACGCGGCGATCACGCCACCTTGATCGCGAAGGGTGGCGAATATGCCGCCCTTTGGCGGCGCCAGACCCGCGGCGAAGTCTCCCCCGCGCCACCGGCGCTCCGACCGTATGCGATGAGTTAGGCGCGCTCGCACAGGCCCGCCGCGGCGCTGGCGGATGGGCTGCTATGTCTCAGCCATTCGCGCGATGGCCACATAGTCGGTCTTACCCGAACCGAGCACCGGGATTTCCGGGGCCCGCACGATCCGACGCGGCACCGCCAGTTCAGGCGCTCCGAGCTTCTGTGCGTGCGCCAGCAGCGAGCCGACCTCCGCGTCGCGCTGGTCGGTGACCAGCACCAGCCGTTCGCCTTTTCTGGCGTCGGGCACCGAGATCACCGCATGCCGTGCATCGGGCCAGAGGCCGCTGGCCAGGTCTTCAGCGGCGGTCAGCGAAATCATTTCGCCGCCGACCTTGGCGAACCGCTTGACCCGCCCGAGGATGGTGACCCAACCGTCGTCGGTAATTTCGACGACATCGCCGGTGTCATGCCAGCCGTCGGGCGGCGGATCCAAAGAACCGTCCGCTCCGATATAGCCGCTCATTACATTGGGACCGCGCACGAAAAGCCGGCCACCCCGATGGATGCCCTCGACCAACTCCAGACGGGTCTGGATGCCGGGCAGCAGGCCGCCCACGGTTCCACGGCGATTGTCGTGCGGCTTGTTGACCGCGATTACCGGCGAAGCCTCGGTCGCGCCATAGCCCTCCAGCAGGGGCAGAGGGCCGATCCGCTCGGCGATCAGCATATGCGTCTCGTCGCGGACTTTTTCGGCGCCGCAAACCACGAACTTCAGATCGGCAAGTTCGCCCGGAGCAGCTGCCCGCGCATACTGATTGATGAAGGTGTCGGTCGCCAGCAGTATGCTGGCGCGGCAGTCGCGGATAAGCGGCGGGATCTGCTTGATATGTAGAGGACTGGGATATTCGAAGGCCTTCATGCCGGTCATCAGCGGCAACAGGGCGCCGGCTGTCAGCCCAAAGCAGTGAAAGACGGGCAGGGGGTTGAACAGCACCCAGGCTGGATCGAGGTCGATATGGGCAGCGATCTGTGCGACATTGGCCAGAAGGTTGGCCTGGCTGAGCACGACCCCGCGCGGCGCACCGAAACTCCCCGAGGTGAATAACACCACCCCCGCGTCGTCTGGTGAGGTCCGCGCGCGGGCTTGCCGGGCCACCAGCGACGCTCCCAAAGCAAAAACGCGATCGATGGTCCCGATCGATTTGCGAGTGTCCTCGAGATAGGTGATCTCACAGCTCTCCTCGAGCGCATCGATCAGATCATGCAGCTTGCCCTGCTCGATGAAACGATGCGAGGTGAGAACTCGGCGCACGCCGGCCAGCTTGACGGCCGCGCGCAGATTGCGCAGTCCGGCGGTGAAATTCAGCATCGCCGGCACGCGGCCGAAGGCGTGGAGTGCAAAAAAGGTCACTACTCCGGCCGAGCTCGACGGCAGCAGCAGCCCCACCCGCTCCTGGCGCTCGGTCATCGCCGCGATCTTTCGCCCCAAGGCGAAGCTGGCGCGGATCAAGTCGGTATAGCTGAGCGGGTTGCGCTCCTGGTCCTCGAGAATCGCCTTCCCGGCCCCGTATCGACGCGCCGAATCCAGCAAGGCGTCGAACAGCGTGCGGCGTGCGGTGGCTGGATCGAAGGTGTGGCTCATGACGCGGGGACGCTATAGAGCAGAGCCGTGCTTGAAAAGCGCCGAGGGCAGGCTGCGATTGGCCCTGCCGACTACCGGCTCGCCTCGTCGTCGCTCTCTTCCGTGCCCCAACCGTCGAAGTCCGGCATCAAGGCGATCAGGACGAACAGCGATGCGATCAGTCCCAAGAGGCCCAGCAATTGTAGTGGGGTCGGATCCGGCGGCAGGCTTGCGAGATGAATTTCGCGTTGCTGCGGCGACACCGTCCAGCCCAGCGGCATCGCGCCGGGCGATCCACAGCGTACGGCGTCGCCAGCACGGGTGTCGCACGTTGGCCCGGCGCGAACCGGCGTGGTGAGCAGCAAGAGCGCCGCGGCGCCAGCGCCAAGCCAACATCGGGTCAGGTTCAGGGGCATTCTTCCGCAGGGCATCCTGTTCGTATTGGAAGTGGGCATGTTGGACACGGTCGGCACGGCGAATCACCGAAAATTTACCGGCCGGCCCGGACCGGCGGCGAGTGTCCTATGGTCGCCGCGACCACGCCAGGATCGGACTGCCGGCCAAGCCCAGGTAGAAGCCGACGTCATAGGCCGCACTCTGCGCTTTCGCTTCGTAGAGCTGCGCTCGCCATGGCAACAGGTGCGGGGCCAGTCGATTGATCACCTCGACGATCAGGGTGATCGGCCCGATCAGACCATGCCACAGGCCGAGAACGAACTCCGACACCAAGCCGCCGGCGGCGGCGTGGGCGGATTCGCCAGAACCGGCGACGCAGGCAGCCAACGTCGCCAACGCCACAAGCGAGATCGCGATCCGAATCGACTTCATGACATCCTCGCTGGTGGAGCTTCGCAACAAAGGCCACGGCCTCCGACCTCGATCAAACGCGCCAAATCGGCTTCGGCTTCAAGAGGCTCTCGCTTCGGCAGTGAACCTTGCGCCGGCGCCGGCGTTGGTGGACATGGGCTGAGGTGTGTGAAAAGGGGGCGTGGCGGAATGGACGCGATCGGCTGCACGCGGATCCCCATGGTCATCACCAGGGCTAAATCCTCTGCGGCGCCAGGGTCGCAATATCCCACGCCTGCGCGGCCAACACCGAGACCTGAGCCATGTGGCCCGAACTGAGCTTTCAGGTCTTGCGGCCGACAGTGGAAACCCTGCGGCTGTGGACTCAGATCGTAGGCAAGGTCCGGCTGGCTCGCACGCCATGGCTCAACCATTCCTGGCATGCGACGCTGTATTTGTCTGCCCGTGGCCTGACCACCTCGCTGGCGCCGCACGACGGGGTCGGGTTCGAAATGGAATTCGATTTCATCCGTCATGTCCTGGTCATCCGGGTCACCGACGGCGGCGAGCGGTGTATCGCCCTGCGCGCAGGCGATATTGCTTCGTTCCACCGGGAGGTGCTCGCATCCCTGTCGACCCTGGCCGTACCATGCGCCATCGACCCGCGGCCCAATGAATTGCCGGACGACACCCCGTTCGCCCTCGATACCCGGCCACGCGACTACGATCCCGCGGTGGCCGCCGATTTGTGGCGCGCCCTGGTTCAGATCCACCGCGTGTTCAATCGCTTTCGCACCGGCTTTCTCGGCAAATGCAGCCCGGTGCATCTGTTCTGGGGGAGCTTTGACCTGGCGGTGACCCGGTTCTCGGGCCGGCGGGCGCCCCGCCATCCAGGGGGCATCCCACACCTGCCGGACGTCGTCACCCGCGAGGCCTATTCTCACGAAGTCTCCAGCGCCGGGTTCTGGCCTGGAGGTGGCGGCGTCGACGAGCCCAGCTTCTATTCCTACGCCTATCCGACGCCGGCCGGCTTCCCGACCGCCAGCGTTTCGCCGCCGGCCGCCCGCTTCCAGCCATCTCTTGGTGAATTCGTCCTGCCCTACGCCGCCGTCCAATCCGCCCGCGACCCGGAGGCGACCCTGCTCGCCTTCCTGCAATCCACCTATGCCGCGGCAGCCGACCTGGCCCATTGGGATCGCCGGGCCCTGGATTGTCTGGAAGGCGCGCCGCGTCGTCCACGGCCGACCGACTGAGACCGGCTCGGGCGAGCATGAGGACCCGTCTGGCGAGCCGTCATCCGCGTCGAGGAGCGGCAGCCGGGGCGCCCGCCTGTGGGCGGCCGCGGTGATCGGCGCCGGGGCGATCATCTGTCTTGGGGTCAATTGGCCGGGACATTTTTCCTACGATTCGATCGTGCAGCTCTCCGAAGGGATTTCCGGGGACTACAGCGGCGCCCATCCGCCGGTGATGTCCTGGCTGCTCGGCGTGGCCGCGCAGATATCCCCGGGCGCGGTCGCCTTCATTGTCTTGCAGACGGCGATGATTGCCGCCGCCTTGCTCGCCTTTCTCTCCCTGGGTCGGGCCCCGGCGTGGCCGGCGGTGCTGGTCGCCATGGTCGCTATCGTCCTCCCACAATTGTCGATCTACCCGGCGATCGTCTGGAAGGATGTGCTGTTCGCCGCGTCGGCCATCGCCGGTTTCGCCGCCCTGGCCCACGCGGCGGCCATCTGGCAAAGCCGTCCGGCGCGACGGTTCGCCTGCCTGGCCATCGCCGCGCTGCTGCTGTCGGTCGCCACCTTGACCCGGCAGAACGGCCTGCTGACCCTGCCGTTCGCCGCCCTCGCGGTCGGGTGGATCGCGGCGAGGAGCCATGGCGCGCGGCGATTGTGGCTCGGGCTGCTGACCATGACCGGGTTCCTGAGCCTCACCGGCCTGCTCTCGGTCACCATCGCCTTGGGGCTCGCGACGCGGGAGGAGGGCGGGTTCGCGGTCAGTCAGCCGGGCGTGTCGCTGCAGACCTACGATATCGTCAACGCCCTGCTGCTCGCCCCCCACGCCAGCCTGCCAATTCTGCACGCCAAGGCGCCCCGGCTCGAGCAGATTTTGCGAACGGACGGCGTGGCCGACTACTCGCCGGTCCGCGCCGACACTCTGGTCCCGGTGTTCGATGAAATAGGAGCCAGCGGCGAGCCCACCCGCTATATCGACGCCCAATGGAAGGATCTCATCCTCCACAAGCCCCTTCTGTATTTGGCGGCGCGGGCCCGCACTTTCGTCTGGGTATTCCTGACCCCGGACCATGATCATTGCGTGCTGGTCTATACCGGCATCGACGGCCCGGCCGAGGAAATGGCCGACACTGGCCTGCACTCGCGCCGCACGTCCTGGGACAAGGCGATCGCCCGCTTCGCCCTCGGGTTCGGCCATACGCCCTTCTATTCGCACGCTGTATGGGCCGGCCTCGGCGTGCTCATCCTGGGCTTTCTGTTGTTACGGCGCCGGCCGCCGGACATCGCCGTCGCCGCCATGTTGGCGGCCGCCTTCGCCTTTGCCGCCAGTTTCGCGATCATCTCGATCGCCTGCGACTACCGCTATATCTACCCACTGGATTTGGCCGTGATCGCCGCCGCGCTCTATTCCGCCGCCACCTGGAACGGCGTGGTGGGCGAGAGCGCACGCCGCGAGTTTCGATCTGCCGCTTGATCCGCATCTCACAAACGACGATCTAAGGACCATGACCATCGTCATCGAGCGAACAGCGCAACGTGGCGCCAGCGATCGGGCCTTGCGCCACCCGGAAAAGCAGGCGCGAGCCGACACGCCGGTGCTGCGCAAGCCGGCGTGGCTGCGGGTCCGCGCGCCGGGCTCGGCCGGCTATAACGCCACCCGACAGATCGTAAAGGACAACGGCCTGGTCACCGTGTGCGAGGAGGCCGCCTGTCCGAACATCGGCGAGTGCTGGAGCCAGTCGCACGCCACCATGATGATCATGGGCGAGACCTGCACCCGCGCCTGCGCATTCTGCAATGTCGCCACCGGCCTGCCGATGCCGCTCGACCCAACCGAACCCGACCGGGTCGCCTACGCGGTCGCCGCCATGGGGCTCAGGCACGTGGTCATCACTTCGGTCGACCGCGACGATCTCGAGGACGGTGGCGCGGGGCATTTCGCCGCCACGGTCGCGGCGATCCGCGCCTCGTCGCGCGGCACGACGATCGAGATCCTGACGCCGGACTTCCTGCGCAAGCCGGTCGCCGCCGCCGAGCAGGTCATCGACGCTCGCCCGGACGTCTTCAATCATAATCTGGAGACCGTCCCGCGCCTCTACCTGTCGATCCGGCCGGGAGCCCGCTACTATCATTCTCTGCGCCTGCTGGAACGCGTCAAGGAACGGGCGCCTGAACTGTTCACCAAATCAGGATTGATGGTCGGCCTCGGCGAAACCAAGCCGGAGGTCATGCAGGTGATGGACGATATGCGCTCGGCCGGAGTGGATTTCATAACCATAGGCCAATACCTGCAACCGACGCGCAAGCACGCCGCCATCGATCGGTTCGTCGAGCCGGCGGAGTTCGCCGCCCTGGAGACAATCGCTCGGGCCAAGGGCTTCCTGATGGTTTCTGCCAGCCCGCTGACCCGATCTTCGCATCACGCCGGCGAGGACTTCGCCCGACTGCAGGCCGCCCGACGCGCGCGGACCCCCGACTTGGCGGCGTCTTGCGCCACAGCCTGACGCGCATCCTACCCTATCAACCCGAACAGCTCTTCGCCCTGGTCGGTGACGTAGAGAGCTACCCCCTGTTCGTGCGCTGGGTCAGCGACCTACGCACCTGGAACCGCCGGCCGGACGGCCAGGGGATCACCCTGCTGGACGCCGAGGCCCGAGTGAAATTCTCGATCGTTCGCGAACGCTTCGCCACCCGGGTGCGGCTCGACGAACCCGGCCTGGCCATCGACGTCGATCTTCTATCGGGGCCGTTCCGGAAGCTGGAAAGCCGCTGGCGTTTCGTTCCCCATGCAACAGGCTGCGAACTGGCTTTCGACATCGACTTCGAATTCGGTTCACGCCTTCTGGAAACGCTCCTGGCCGCCAATTTCGAGCGCGCCGTCGGCAAACTCATCGCCTGCTTCGAACGGCGCGCCAAACAGTTGTACGGTCAGCACGGCCTTTCAGCCGTATAGGGCGCACCCGAAACGGAGGAGGGGGCTCGACTTCCAGCCGCGAGCGCGCCCATCTTCCCATCATGGAATTCACCGACGAGGCCTTTGTCCTGTCCGCCCGGACCTATGGCGAGACGGGCGCGATCGTCGAGGCCCTGACCCTTGGTCACGGCCGCTGGGCCGCCCACGTCGCTGGCGGGGCCTCGCGCAGGATGAAGCCGTTTCTGCAGCCTGGCGCCCGAGTGATTCTGTCGTACCGGGCCCGGACCTCCGACCAACTCGGCGCGGCCAGCCTCGAGCCGGTCGGGGAGGGGCCGTCGGCGCTATTCGACGACGCCCTGGCGCTCGCTGGCCTCGCCGCCGCGGCCGCCATCGCCGCGGGCGCCTTGCCTGAGCGCGAGGCCCATCCCGGCGCCTTCCTGGCTTTCGCGGCCCTCAGTGGCGCGTTGGCCGACCCGGATATCTGGCCGGCGGTGTTCGTGCGCTGGGAGATGGGCTTGCTGGCGGAACTCGGATACGGCCTCGATCTGACCGCCTGCGCCGTCACCGGCTCGGCTGACGATCTGGCCTGGGTCAGTCCGCGCACCGGCCGCGCGGTCGGCGCCGAAGCCGGCGAACCCTATCGCGGTCGCCTGTTGCGTCTGCCCCCCTTCATGCTCTCGGCGCAAGGCCGCCTCGCGCCCGGCGACGTCGCCGCCGGCCTCGCCCTGACCGGCCACTTTCTGGAAACCTGCGTCTTTGCCGCTCTCAACCGGCCGCTGCCGCCGGCCAGGGTCTGGCTGATCGACCGCCTGCGCGAGGCGCATCGGTTATGAACAACGCACGGCATGGTGCGGTCCCGAACTGGCTGGCGGCCAGAGAGAGCCATGCTCGTCAGACGGGGGGCGGCGATCCTGGTGACTTCCAATCAATGCCACGTCTGGCCTTTTCCCCGCGGCGATGGCAGGAGGGCGGTCAAGCCTTCCCTGGGGGACTTCAATGTTCGTTCACGCTCCCACCGCGCGCTCGCGCTCGCTGATCAAGGCCATCACCTGGCGGTTCTTCGGCAGCCTCGACACTTTCCTGCTGAGTTTCATCATTCCCATGATGTTCCACGTCAATATGGGGGCCAGCGCCAAGATCGCCTTCTCGATCGCGGCGGTCGAGACCCTGACGAAGATCGGCCTGTTCTACCTGCACGAACGCGCCTGGGCCCGGGTCAAATGGGGCCGCGCCGATACCGAGATCGAACACCAGCAGGTCTCGGACGCCGTCCAGCATTGAGCCGTGCTTTCCCCTGGACAGCCAAGGGTGACTCACCTTCAACGGGCGCATGAACGAGCGCGTCACGCCACCGCCCGAGGATGGCGGCCGCATCCTCGATGAGCCTCTGACCGAGGCGCTGTCCCGGCGCTACCTCGCCTATGCGCTTTCCACCATCACCCAGCGGGCCCTGCCGGACGTGCGCGACGGTCTCAAGCCGGTGCACCGGCGGCTGCTGTTCGCCATGCGCCTGCTGCGCCTGGATCCGGAGACCTCCGCCAAGAAATCGGCGCGGGTGGTCGGCGACGTCATCGGCAAGTACCACCCGCACGGCGATGTCGCGGTCTATGACGCGCTTGTGCGACTGGCCCAGGATTTCGCGCAGCGCTATCGGCTGATCGACGGGCAGGGCAATTTCGGCAATATCGACGGCGATAACGCCGCTGCGATGCGCTACACCGAGTGCCGCCTGACGCCGGCGGCGCAGTTGCTGCTCGACGGCATCGATGAGGACGCGGTCGACTTCCGCCCCACCTACGACGGCGAGGAGAGCGAGCCGGTGGTGTTGCCGGCTGGATTTCCCAACCTGCTGGCCAACGGCTCCTCCGGCATCGCTGTCGGCATGGCCACATCGATTCCGCCGCATAACGCCGCCGAACTGATCGATGCCTGCCTGCTGATCCTGGATCGGCCCGAGGCGACGACGGCCGAGTTGATGGCCCATGTGCAGGGACCCGACTTTCCCACCGGCGGAATCATCGTCGAGCCGGGCGCCTCGCTGCTGGACACCTATCAATCCGGCCGCGGCGGGGTGCGGGCGCGCGCCCGATGGAGCCGTGAGGACGCCGGGCGAGGAACCTGGCGTATCGTCGTCAGCGAGATTCCCTACCAGGTGAAGAAGGCCGATCTGGTCGAGCAGCTGGCCGGACTGATCGAGACCAAGAAGGCCCCGCTACTAGGCGATGTGCGCGACGAGTTGGCCGAGGACATCCGCCTGGTGCTCGAGCCACGGGCCCGCAACGTCGAGCCGGAGATACTGATGGAAAGCCTGTTCAAGCTTTCCGACCTGGAGACCCGTTTTCCAGTCAACATGAACGTGCTGGATGCGCGCGGCGCGCCTGTGGTGATGGGCCTGAAGACCGCTCTGCAGGCTTTTCTCGATCACCGGCGCGAGGTGCTGGTCCGGCGGGCCCGCTTCAGATTGGGCAGAATCGAGGCGCGGTTGCACATCCTCGATGGATTGCTGATCGTCTACCTCAACCTCGACGAGGTGATCCGCATCGTCCGCTACGAGGACGAGCCGAAGGCCAGGCTGATCGAGACCTTCGCGCTCAGCGACATCCAGGCCAACGCCGTTCTCGACACCCGCCTGCGCCAATTGGCCCGGCTGGAGGAGATGGAGTTGCGCCACGAGCACGAAGCCCTGACCGATGAGCGGAACGGCATTCGGGCGCTGCTCGCATCGCAAGCCGCGCAATGGACGCTGGTCGGGGTCGGCCTGCGCGATGTGCGCAAGATTCTGGGGCCTGGCACCGCGGTCGGCCGCCGCCGCTCGACCTTCGCCGAGGCGCCGACCATCGACGCCGGGGCGGCGCTGGAGTCCTTTGTCACCCGGGAACCGATCAGCGTCATTCTTTCAGAGCGGGGCTGGATCCGCGCGGCGCGGGGCAGGGTGGAGGATCCCGCGACCCTGAGCTTCAAGGAAGGCGACAAACTGGGTTTCCTGGTCGCGGCCGAGACCACCGACAAGCTGCTGATCTTCACCTCCGACGGCCGGTTCTTCACCCTCGGTTGCGACAAATTGCCGTCGGGACGCGGGCAGGGGGAGCCGCTGCGCCTGATGATCGATCTCGAAGACCGCGTCGCCGTGCTGGCCGTGTTCACCTACGAGCCGGGCCGCAAACGGGTCCTGGCCTCACGCGCCGGCTACGGCTTCATCTTCGCCGAGGACGAGGCGGTGTCCACTCGCAAGGCCGGCAAACAGGTGCTGATCGTCGGGGATGGCGCCGCGGCCGCCTGCCTAGAGGCCGACGCCGACCACCTCGCGATGATTGGCGACAACGGCAAGGTGTTGATGTTCGCGCTCGGTGAACTGCCCGACATGACGCGCGGCAAGGGCGTCAAGCTGCAGAGCTATCGGGAGGGCGGCCTGCGGGATGTGACGGTCTTCGACGCACAGGTGGGCGCGGGATGGATCGACGGGGCCGGTCGCTCGCGGGCTTGGCCAGACTGGCGTCATTGGCTCGGACGGCGCGGGTCGGCAGGACGCTTGGCGCCGCGAGGCTTTCCCGCCAGCAAGCTTTTCCGCCCGCGCTGAGCGCTTTCCAGAGGCGGCCAAGTTTGGCGTATTGTGAGCTACAGAAAATGTCTACGCCGGTTGGAGAAGACACTTTCTGCCACCGATAGAGATGGCAAAAACGCCTGGGGTCGGGGCGGCGGGCCGGCGCGAAGCCCTGCCATCGCGCAGAGCCCGAACGCCACCCCGGCGCATTTACCGTTCAGCTTCGTCTTTGTTTTCCGAGTGCGCCGACAGGCGTGCGAGGCACGTAGAGGACAACCCAAACTCAGTCGGCTCACGTTGCGACATTTCTAAATGGCGGCTACAGAAAATACGCGCCTAAGATATATTATCAGAAATTATTGAGGTGGCCGGCTGGCGCGCAAGGCGCTTCAAGACATCGACGTAAAGCCCTGGTTCTACAGCCATTACCTTGCGCTCAAGGGTTTCGGGCGTGTCGGTCGGCAGAATCTGGACGCGCGCCTGGGCAAGTACCGGCCCATGGTCGTATTCCTCGTCCACCAGATGGACGCTGGCCCCGCTCTCACGTTCGCCGGCGGCGATCACTGCCTCGTGAACCCGCCGACCATAGAGGCCCTGACCGCCAAACTTCGGTAACAAGGCCGGGTGAATGTTGAGAATGTGATCGCGGAACGCCTCCAGCGTGACCGGACCCAGTTTGCGCAGATACCCCGCAAGAAGCACCCAATCGATGCCGGCCTCGGCGAGCGCCGACGCCAGGCGGCGGTCGGATCGCGCTGGATCGGCCACCGTGGGAAGAAACAGGGTCGCGGCGCCGTGGTTGCTGGCGAAGGTCAGGGCCGGCGCCTCCCGGCGATTGCTGATCACCAGGACGACCTCGGCCTCCAGGTCGCCGGCTTCGATGGCCCGGACCACGGCCCGCATGCCGCTACCGTTGTTGGACGCCAGGAAGGCTAGCCGCATCAATCCATGCTTTCAACGAGTTCGACGTCGAAGTTCAGGCCGTCGTAGGCAGGTTCGACGTTGGCGGGCAGCCGGCGCGACAGTTCGGCATAGTCGAGGTCGATGTGCAAATTGGTCAGGATCGCCCGGGCCGGCTTTACGCGTTCGATCCAGGCCAAGGCCTTGTCGACATGCGCGTGGGTCGGGTGCGGGGTGTAACGAAGAGCATCGACTATCCACACCTCCAGACCCTCCAACGCCGCGAACAACTCTTCGGGCAGGTCGACGACGTCACTCGAATAGGCGACCGAACCGAAGCGATACCCCAACGTCCTCATGATCCCGTGATCCTGGTCGAAGGTCCGAACGGGGATCGGGCCGGACGGTCCCTCGATCGACCACGGACGATGATGCGCCGGCGCGTCATGGATATCGGCGATCGGCGGATATGGCCCGACCGCGCCGGAGAACACATAGCCGAAGCGCTGCTCGAGCGACGCGCGCGTGGGCCGGTCCATCCAGCACGGGATGCGCGCGCGCTGATGCAGGAAGAAGGCGCGGATATCGTCGATGCCGTGGCATTGGTCCGCGTGGTCATGGGTAAGCAGCAGGGCATCGAGGCGTTTCGCCCCGGCCGCCGCCGTCTGCAGGCGAAATTCCGGCGATGCGTCCACGATCACGGTGGTCTGGCGATCCGGCCCGGCTTCAGATCGGCGACGCACCATCATCGAACAGCGGGAGCGACGATTCTTCGGGTTTGTCGGATCGCAAGCGCCCCATGCGCCGTCCGCGCGGGGCACCCCGCCCGATGAGCCACTGCCCAGGATGACGACTTCCAGAACCGTCTTCAAGGCCTTGGAATCCTGTCGAAAAGGGCAAAGAACGCATCCTCGGTGCGGCGCTCGGTTTCGCTCGCCGACCAACCGCGGATCTCGGCCAGTTTCGCCAGAATGTGCGGCAGGAACGCGGGCTCGTTGCGGCGCCCCCGCATCGGAACGGGCGCCAGATACGGACAGTCGGTCTCGACGATGATCCGGTCGGCCGGCATTTCGGCGATCACCGCCCTCACCTCGCCGGCCGCCTTGAAGGTCGCGATCCCAGAGACGGAAAACCACGCCCCCATGCCGGCGGCGCGTCGGGCCAGATCAGCGCCGGAGGTGTAGCAATGCATCAACATCTTGAAAGGCGCCTCGGCGTAGGCGGTCTCCAGTAGGCGCGCGGTTTCGTCGTCTGCCTCCCGGGTATGCACCACCAGCGGTAAGCCAGTGCGCTGCGCGGCCTCGATATGGGCGGCGAACACCCTTGCCTGCACCTCGCGCGGACTGAGGTCGTAGTGAAAGTCTAGGCCGGTTTCGCCGAGGCCGACAACCTTCGGCCGGCGGGCGAGATCGCATAAGAAATCAGCGTCAAGGAATTGATTTTCCTTGGCTTCGTGAGGATGAGCGCCAACGGTCACCCAGATGTCGCTGTTGGCCGCGCCCAAGGCCTCGACCGAGGCGAAGTTGCTGATCTTGTCGCAGATTTCGACCATCATCCCGATGCCGGCCGACCGCGCCCGGGCGATGACCGCATCGCGATCATCGTCGAACTGAGACGCGTGCAGGTTCACATGGCTGTCGATCAGCATCACGCCCACGTCTAGGCGATGGCGCGCAGACGGCCAAGCGCGGTCATGAAGGCGTCGGCCCGATCGAGGTTGACCGCCTCGACGGCGCGCGGAAGCTCGACCAGATACTCCCAGGCCTCGGCCCAGCGGTCGAGGCGGGTCCCTTGCCCCATCCTCGCGTCGACCGCAGATCGTTCGTGAATAATATCCGACAGGCGATTGAAAAACAGCTGGAATTTGTCGCCGCCCATCGGCCCGCGAAAGCTGTCGGCCAAGCTGGCGGCGACCCGCTCATCGGGGTGCGACAGGCTTGCCAACAGGGCCCGCGCCTGAGCGTCGATATCCAGAGCCCCGGCGAACGACAGCCTCCAGGCCAGGCCAGGCCCCCCATGCGCCATCGCCACGAGCCGCTCGGCGTCGTCTGGCCCGACCCGCGCCTTGTCGGCCACCCAGGCGACCGCTGTCTCCGGGGGCGGCAGGGCGAAGCGCAAACGCCGGCAGCGCGATCGAATGGTCGCCAGCAGGCCGCCAGGCGTGTGCGACACCAGCAGCAGCACGCCGCGCGATGGGGGTTCCTCGAGGGTCTTCAGCACCGCATTCGCGGCGTTGGCGTTGAGATCGTCGGCGGCATCGATGATCGCCACACGATAAGGCGCGCTCGCCGGCGACTTGGCGAAGAACTCGGGCAGGCCGCGCGCGTCGTCCACCGGAATGCCACGACGGGTCTTGCCGTCCTCGGTATCCCGCTGCAGCACCAGCAGGTCTGGGTGGGCGCGGGCGGCGACCTGCCGGCACACCGGGTCGTCGGGGTCCGAGCCCAGCGGCCCCAGCGTCGGCGTCGTCGGCCGCGCCGAGCAGCCGCCGCGCGGCCCGGTAGGCGAAGGTCGCCTTGCCGACGCCTTCCTGACCGACCAGCAGCCAGGCGTGGTGCAGCCGGCCGCGCGCCAGAGCCTCGACGAAATCGCGCTCGACCGTGTCACCCTGGTGGAAGTCGAAGACCTCGCGCGGATGAGGGATGGCGTCGCTCATGGCGCCCGGAGCCTGTTTCCGACGACCGACCAGACCAGGGTCTCGACAGTCTCCGGCGGCCCGGCCGCGTCTATCACCACGCATCGCTCCGGCTCACGGCGCGCGATCTCGAGAAATCCGGAGCGCAATCGGCGATGAAATTCCAGCGGCCTGCCCTCGAAGCGGGTTTCCCGGCCATCACGCGCCATCGCCCGCGCCAGGCCGACCTCGGGGTCCAGGTCGAAGACCAGCGTCAGGTCCGGAAGGCCGTCGAGGGTGTAGGTCTCAAGGGCGGCGATCAACGGCTCCGGCGCGCCCCCGCCGGCGCCTTGGTAGGCGCGTGTCGAATCGAGAAAGCGGTCGCAGAGCACGACAGCGCCGCGCCGCAGAGCGGGGCTGATCACCCGCTCCAGATGATCGCGGCGCGCGGCGTACATCAGCAGCGTCTCGGTCGTCGGCGACCAGCGGTCGGTGTCGCCGCTGACCAGCAATCCGCGGATCAGTTCGGCGCCGGGCGAGCCGCCGGGCTCGCGCGTGTCGACAACTTCGCGGCCGAGCGCACCGATCCGGCGAGCCAGGCGTCTGACCTGAGTGGACTTTCCGGCCCCCTCCCCGCCTTCAAAGCTGATGAACATCGAGAGCGCCATACCCTGGCCACATCGGCCGGTTCGACCGCCTTGTCCAGCGCGACGCTCCGCGCCCGAACGATCGCGCGGCATGAAGATTTGAAACCGGGTCGGCGGTCCTGCTACAGGAACTCCGCGGGACGGGTGGCCGAGTGGTTTAAGGCAGCGGTCTTGAAAACCGCCGTGGGTTTACGCCCACCGTGGGTTCGAATCCCACCCCGTCCGCCACTTCACAACTGTCCCGTCCGGACAAGGCATTGATTACGAAGGACCGTCCCGAGCGGAACCCTTGGCGTTCATCGCTATCGGTCGCGACCCGCCATGACGGCAGGATCCGATCATAGGGCATCACGTCGAACCGGCGCCGCGGCTGCTCGCAAAATACGTTGCCCCGGGCCCGATAGGACGAAATCAATGAAGGCTGCGACCGCTGGATTGCTTGGCTGTGAGGCGGTGTAGAGCAGGATTCTCTGGCGTGCGGCATCCGCTCGCGTCTCTGCACCCGTTGGGAGGCCGATGGCGTGGGTGGCGACCTGTCCAAGCAAGTCCCCATGTCGTCGTTCATCGTCGGTTATCGGGCGGTTGGCGATGGCGATGTCGGTCGCGCTGCCCGCGAGATCGACGAACCCCGCCGTGTCACCGGCCGCCCTGACGCGAACCTCGACCCTTCGGCCCTCGACCAGCGCGGCGACGATGAAATCGGAATCCCTGGTCGGCGAGGATGCGGTGGACGTGATGTTTTGTCCGCCTTGGGCTTGCAACCATGCCGCAATCAATCGCGCCGCTGGACCCGTGGCAAAGTCGTGAGCGCCCGACAGGCGCAATAAATAGCCCTCCTGAGGAGCGGTCGGCCGCGTTACGCCGGTGTCAGGACTATCGATCGCATGATGGTTGAACAGCAGGAACAAGGACAACGCGACCATCGTCACGCCGATAACCGGCACGAAGATTGCAATGATGGACTGCGATTTGAATTGTCGGTTCTCAGTCCCAATAACCGCAACGGAAAGCCGCATTCGGGACAGACGGTCTCCATCGAGGCCATCGTGATCGGCTGGCCGGAGGCGGCCAGGCGGCATACCGTCGGATCGTTGGTGCAAACCCCTTGCAAAATGTCATACCCCCCGCCCGATCATGTGCCTGCGCTAAGCCGCACCGCAGAGCCAAGCCAGAGCGTGCGGGGAACCATAAGCACGGGGCCGGCGGCAGGTGAAGATCGCTCCTCCCCGGCAAGCCAAATTCCGCGTCGCACGAGCGCTTGCTCAAATCGTTGGCCAAGCTTGTGACCCGTAGTAAGCACCCTGGGAGCGGCGCTCGGCCGCGCCCCGATTTGCGATCTCGTAGGGCCGTGATCGGCGACCAGGTCGGCACGCGAACGCGCGGCAGGCAGGCCGTCCCACTGGACTGCCATCGATGGGAGAGATGATGCAGGTTACCAGACGACGAGCGGGTTGGACGCTTCTCGCATTCATGGGTCTGGCAGGCGTGGCGCACGGCGCCGCGCCTGACGATGACGACGAGAACGGCTTGCCGAATGTATTCATCAGTCCGTGCGGCCAACCTTTCCGCGCACCGGCCGGAGCGCCCTACCCCGTCGTCGATTGGTTCAAAGCGGCCGACAAAGACGGCGACGGCAAACTGGAGCGCGCCGAGTTCGTCGCCGACGCTGCATCGTTTTTCCAAATACTCGACCTCAACGGCGACGGTGTGTTGAGTCATCACGAAGTCGCGGTCTATGAGCAGCGGGTCGCGCCCGAAATCCTGGGCGGGAGGATCAAGACCGGGGCAGAATCCAGCCAGGCTTTGGCTTGCACAACTGGACCGTCCCGGGCCGATCGATCCCGGTGGCGACCAGCCGGAACCCGAGGAAACACCCCATGGGCTCGATGAATCGGGGCAAGGCGCGGCGCCTTATACATTGCTGGGCGAACCGGAACCGGTGTTGGCGGCCGACCTCGACCTCAACGGGGTGATCAGCAAGGCGAACTTCCTGAAGCTGGCCGGCATGCATTTTGCCACCCTTGATGTCGCGGATCAGGGTTTTCTGACGCTCGCCAAGCTTCCCAGGACGCAGGTGCAGGTTCTGCTCGAGAAATCCCGGCCGCGCCGGAAACGATCCTGAACCGCCTGGTGTGGCGGGTCGCACCCCTGGCGATCGAGATCGACCTTCGGGTTGGCAAGCAGGAAAACAGCATAGGTCTTCGCAGAGGTCGATGGCTCGACCCGCTTCAACCCCCCAAGCGGCATGACCCGCTCAAAGCAGGTTTGTAAAACGCCCATATCGACACGCCGGTTCAAATCGACCAGCAGTCCGGGCCGGGTGAAATCGGGTTTGGGGAGGTCGAGCCGATCGTAGCGTGCGCGCTCGCTCAATTGGTAGATGGGCGAGCCGATCGCCCGCTCCGAAGAAAGCTGTGCGTCCAGGCCGTAGCTCAACACTCCGATCCACCCAGCCCCGTGCGCAAGGCGCAGTTGTTCCAAGCGTCGAGCGAAGTCTGGCCAACCGAGGACAGGAGCCGCCAGGCGATTTGCAATGGGAATGGGCAGGATCAGAAGACAGCACAACAGCGGAACCACCGCGAAGCCGATCCAGGGTGTTGCTCGTCGCAACGCGAGCCAACGGCGCTCGGCGCCCGTGGCCGCGACGGCGGCGCAGACCGCCAGGGCTGGATAGACCGGCGCGGGCCAATGAGCCTGCACGCTGTCGTGCAGGCTGTGAATCACCAGATAGACCAGGAACGGGGCGCTCGTCGCGAACAGCAGACTGAGGTTGCGGTAGGAACGCAGATTGCTCAGGGCCTTCGCCAGGAATGCGCAGACCAATGGGTTGAGCAAAAACATCTGAGCGACGAGGAACGCCGGGAGATGGGTTGGCCTCCAGTGGCTCGGCGCTATCCGGCCGAACTGCTTGGCGAAGGTCAGCCACTGATGGTCGGCGTTCCACAGGACATTGAAGCTGAAACACCATGGCTGCGGCGAGCACCGCCAACCAAGGTCCGGAGGTCGATAACAGCCGGCGCCTATGTGTCTGCGAAACAAGCCAAAGAAACACTCCGGGGACCAGGAACAGCGACGAATATTTCGATAGCGCCGCCAGTCCCGCCGCGAGGCCCGCCGCGACCCACCATCCCCGGCTGTTGCAGCGGACCGCGCGCAGACAGCACGACAAGGTCAGAGTCCAGAACAGGGCGGCCGGAGAATCCGGCACCGCCAGGAAGCCGCCCGCGATCACCAGGACCATCGAATTGTACCACACGCCGGCGCGAACGGCGGCCGAACGACCCGCGCCCGCAAAAAGTGCTATGTCGAAAACGAGGTAACTCGTCAGCGCGCTCGAAACGATCGGCAACAAGCGGACGCCCAGAGCATCGTCCCCGGCAATCCGCCGGCCCAGCCAGACCCACCAGGCGATCATCGGGGGATGATCATAGTAGCCGAAGGCCGGTGTGATCGACCAAAGTCGATAGTAGGCTTCGTCCTCGGTGAGATGCACAAGTCCGCCGGCGGCGATGCGGATCGCGAACATCAGGCCAATGGTCAGCAGCAGCAGAGATGGCGGCCAGACGAAGCCGGTGCGCGGCTCACCACACTGCGAGGGATGTGCTGACATAATTCCAAACCGCCCCGAAGATCGCTCCCGCGATGCCTGCCAACCACCAGACCGGTGTGCTGCGATGGACCAAGTCGGCGACGGCGACGTTGGCGAGCAGACCGACCGAGCACAGCGCGCAAAACCGAAGATAGCCGGTGACCAGCGGCCAGCCCCGCAGGCGTCGATCCCGATAGGTCACCGCGTTATTGATCAGGAAATTGGAGGTCATCGCGATCACCGCCGCCAAGGACTGGGACGCGGCGAAGGGCAGGTTGGCGACAAGCAGGAGTTTGAGCATGGTGAGGTGAACGACCAGACCCAATGCTCCCACGATGCCGAACAGGAGGGCCCGCGGCGGCAGAATGTTGCCGGTCGCCCTGGCAAGAATCAGGCCGAGATATTCGACCATCACGCGGCGATCCAGCTTGCTCTCCCCGCGCTTCTCTCGCGGAACGCGTAGGGCAGCTCGGCAATTTTAAGTGAATTCCTTTGTGATGCGATGATATCGAACAAGATCTTGAAGCCCTGGCTGGACAGGCGCGGCGCGATCGATTGGACGATGTCGCGACGAATCATGAAGAAGCCGCTCACCGGATCGCTGACCCTGGCGCGCAGAACGCGCTGCGCCATCCAAGTCGCGACCGAACTGACGATCCGCCGCGCGGGAGAAAGTCCCGATACAGGGTCCTCCTGGTTCAAGTACCGGCTGCCAATCGCCAGGTCGAACCCTTGCCGTTGCACGGCATCGAGCATCTGCGGCAAAAGTCTTTCGTCGTGCTGCAGGTCGGCATCTATGACGGCTACATAAGTCGCCGCGCTTGCCATCATGCCTTCGAGAACCGCCCCAGCCAATCCGCGGCGCTTTACACGGTGCAGGCAACGCACGCGTGCGTCGTAACCAGCAATGGTCTTCGCGGCATTGGCGGTCCCGTCGGGAGAATCATCGTCGACGACGATCACTTCCCATGAGGAACCGGCCAATACGTGGGCGATACGCTCGATCAGAATGACGATGTTATCACGCTCGTTGAAGGTGGGAATGACTACGGTCAGTGTCAGGGCCGATGACGTAGCGGACTTCAAATGACGCGGCCTTCTGAATCAATGAGTTGCGCACGGGATTCAGGACTTGTGTATCCGTACGATGATGCAACAACCAGTCCGACCGCCTGTGAGGTGCTGTTGACCGATGAACGAACGCCGTGAAATCCTGGTGGACGCCCGCGGCCATCGCTGTCCGACTCCGTCATTGCGTTTGATTCGCGCGTTCCGGCTCGCGAGGCGGGGCGACCAGATTCGTCTGTTGGCCGATGACCCCTTGGCGCGAATCGACATTCCGCACCTGGTTCGCCAAGTCGACGCACGGCTCGTATCTATGGAGCAAGGCGAACGCGAAACGACATTCGTGGTCTTAAAGGGGACCGGACAATGAAGGTGCGGCGCGCCGCGGGGGAACGACGCGCCGCCAGGAGGGACTTGCCTCCGTCCTGATCGACCGCCGCCGCATCGGGGGACGGGAGAGCGCGGTCGGGATCGACACGCCAACAATCGCGCGTCGTGCCTGAACTGAAGATGAACGGCTCAGAGGGCGCCACAAGCCGCCAAGGATTCGATCTCCGCCGACGAAAATCCCCAGTCTTGCAGGGCATCCTCGTTGTTGGCGCCGATCGCCGGCGGGGGACCGGCGACAGCGCCCGGCGTGAGCGAGAAGCGTGGGGCCGGCGCAGGCTGCACGACGCCCTCGATGTCGATGAAGGTTTGTCGGGCCCGATTGTGCGGATGCGCCGGGGCCTCGTCGAGACTCAACACCGGTGCGAAACAGACATCGCTCGCATCCATGATCTCGCACCATTCGGCCCGCGTCTTCTGCAGGATAACCTTGGCGAGCTTGTCGTGCAGGCTCGGCCATTGAGCGCGATCCATCTGCGCCTTGAAGTCCGGATCGGTAATGCCGGTCTTTTCAAGCAACAAAGCGTAGAACTGGGGCTCGATGGAGCCGATAGAAATCCACCCGCCGTCGGCGCATTGGTAGGTGTCGTAAAAATGCGCGCCGCCATCGAGGAGATTGTCGCGCCGCTCATCGGTCCAAACTCCGGCCGCCTTCATGCCATAGAACATCGCCATCAGCGACGCAGCTCCGTCGCTCATGGCGCAGTCGACCACCTGGCCCTTGCCTGTCGCCCGGGCATGGATCACCGCCGCCAAAAGGCCGAACGCCAGATAGAGTGCGCCCCCGCCGAAATCGCCGACCAGATTGAGGGGCGGAATCGGCTTGTCCTTGGTCCCAATCGCGTGCAGCGCGCCTGTGATCGCGATATAGTTCATGTCGTGGCCCGCAGCCTTGGCGTAAGGCCCAGTCTGCCCCCACCCTGTCATACGACCGAACACCAGGCGAGGGTTGCGTTCATGCGCCACCTCGGGCCCGAGGCCGAGACGCTCCATCACTCCAGGCCGGAATCCCTCGAAGACGATGTCGGCTTGGTCCATCAACTTCAGGCAGGCTTCGACCGCGGCTGAACTCTTCAAATCGAGCGCGACCGAGCGGCGGCCCCGCGCGGTCACATCCGTCTTGGCGCCCCTGCCGGCGCCTTTTCTGTCGACGCGAACGACATCGGCCCCAAGGTCGGACAACAGCATGCCGCAGAATGGGCCGGGTCCGATTCCGGCAAATTCGATGACCTTCAATCCCGCCAACGGTCCCTGACCCATGGGGTGCGTCTCCTTGGTTTGCGTGTGCAGGGCGTATCATTCGGTACGCCGCAGACCCGGATTAGGACGTTGTTGCCGCGTCGTCACGCAATCCCGCTCGATGATTTTAGCCAATGTTTCGGGCCCTGCGGTCATAATCGCGCGCGACACTGGCGCCGCGTCGCCATTTGCCGGCCCGGCCCCTAGCGTTGACTGTTCCCGTCTGAAGTTTTTCTCACCAGCTTCGCAAGCTCGCCGAGCAGACGCTCCGCGACGGCGAGACGCTGGGTCGGCGTGTCCCATTCACCCTTGACGACCACCTTCTGGTCAGGACGCAGGCGCCAGGCTATCTGGTTCTTCTGGATGAAAGACACCAGTCCCGCCGGATTTGCGAACTGATCGTTTCGGAAGGTGATCACCGCCCCTTTTGGCCCGACATCGATCTTCACGACATTGGCCTCGCGACACAGGCCTTTGATCGCCACCACTTTCAGCAACTGATCGGCTTCCGGCGGCAAAGGACCAAACCGATCGATCAGCTCCGCCGCGAGCGCCTCGCGGTCGCTGGCGCGTTCGGCATCCGAAAGCCGCCGGTAGAGCGCCAAACGTACGTTGAGATCTGGAACGTAGGCCTCGGGAATGAGAACCGCGGCTCCGGTGTTGATGGTCGGCGACCAGCCACGGTCCAGTGTAAGATCGCCTGGACCGCCCTTGGCGCGCAGCTCGGCGACCGCATCCTCGAGCATTTGCTGGTAGAGTTCGACGCCGATTTCCCGGATGTGGCCAGATTGCTGGTCTCCAAGAAGATTGCCGCCGCCCCGAATGTCGAGATCATGGCTGGCGAGCTGGAATCCTGCGCCCAGGCTGTCAAGCGATTGCAGGACGCGCAACCGCTTTTCGGCGGAGGCGCTTATGGTCTTCTGAAACGGCGTGGTCAGGTAGGCGTAGGCGCGGGCTTTCGCCCGACCCACCCTGCCGCGCAACTGGTAGAGCTGAGCCAGTCCAAACATGTCGGCACGATGAACGATCAGCGTATTGGCAGTAGGGATATCGAGACCCAATTCGACTATGGTCGTAGAGAGCAACACGTCGTACTGGCCTTCGTAAAAAGCCGCCATGACGTCCTCGAGTTGCGTCGGGGTGAGCTGGCCATGGCCCACCACGAACCGAACCTCCGGGACCTGCTCCCGTAAAAATCTTTCAAGTTCAGCCAGGTCGGATATCCGAGGCGCTACGTAATAGGCTTGACCACCGCGATATTTTTCACGGAGCAATGCTTCCCGAATAGAAACGGGATCCCAGGGGGTGATGTAAGTGCGCACGGCAAGCCGGTCGACTGGTGGCGTGGCGATGATCGACATCTCTCGAATACCCGAAAGCGCCATCTGCAAGGTTCTGGGAATTGGCGTCGCCGTGAGGGTCATGACGTGAACCTCGGCTCGCAACGCCTTTAACGCCTCCTTGTGCTTGACGCCGAAATGCTGCTCTTCGTCGACGATCACCAAGCCCAGATCCTTGAACGTGACCTGTTTCGACAACACGGCGTGAGTTCCGATGACGATTTCCACATCGCCATTCCTGAGGCCATCGCGCGTCGCGCTTGCCTCAGGTCCAGGGACGAGCCTTGAAAGGCGTCGAACCTTGACCGGCCATCCCTGAAAGCGATCGCTGAAGGTCTTGAAATGCTGGCGGGCCAACAAGGTCGTGGGACAGACCAGGGCGACCTGCCGTCCGCTCATCGCCACGACAAATGCCGCCCGGAGTGCGACTTCGGTCTTGCCAAATCCGACATCGCCGCAAATCAGCCGATCCATCGGCTTTCCCGCCGCCAGGTCGCCAAGCACGTCGGCGATCGCATTCAGCTGATCGTCTGTCTCCTCGAAGGGAAAGCGGGCGCAGAATTCGTCGAATATCCCATGTGGCGGTTCGGTCTCCTCGATCACTTGCGTCGCTCGGGCGGCGGCGATCGCGATCAATCCCTCGGCCATCTCCCTGAGACGTTCCTTGGCTCGCGATTTGCGCGCCTGCCAGGCGGCCCCCCCAATTTGTCGAGCGCAACTCCGTCACCCTCGGTTCCGTAGCGCGTGAGAAGGTCGATGTTTTCGACAGGCAGGTAGAGCTTGGTTTCCCCCGCATAGTGGATCTCCAGGCAATCGTGTGGCGCATCCATCACATCGAGTGTCTTCAAGCCGCAGTACCGGCCGATGCCATGATCGACGTGAACGACGAGATCCCCGGTGTCGAGGGCCGAGGCTTCGGCTAGAAAGTTTGTGGCGCGTCGACGGCGCCGTGGTCGCGCCAGCCGGTCTCCGAGGATATCGGTCTCGGAAATGATCGCGAGACTGTCGGTCTCGAAGCCGGCCTCCAAGGGAATCACGGCGCGCTGCGGCTTCTTCGGATCGTTGGCTTTCGCGGCCTGCCAATAGGGCGCCAGGGGCAATCCCTTCAGGCCATGGTCGGCGAGCATCGTCCCCAACCTTTCCGAGGACCCCTCCGACCACGAAGCGAAGATTACGCGTTTGCCCGCGGCCGCCAGCGTTCGGGCATGATCGGCGGTCGCCTCAAAGAGATTGACGCTGTCCTGCGCGCGTTCCGCCGCGAATACCCGACCCCGTTTCGCGCCCATGTCCACGACGGGCGGACCGGATCGATGTGATGTTTCGTCGGGTTGAAATGGATTGAAGTGCCTGGTGGGGTGCTGGGCGAGCTTCTCGTCCCACTCCTCCGCCGTGAGATACAGGGCATTTCGCGGCAAAGCCCGATAGTGCGTCTTTCTCTCGGTCTGCTCACGCGCTGCATACGCGTCGGCGATCAGGGCGAGTCGCTCGTCGCGAGCCTCACGCGCCAGATGATCGATCGCCAGCAAAGATTGGGCAGGGAGGTAGTCGAACAAGGTTTCGAGCCGGTCGTAGAAAAGCGGCAGCCAATGTTCCATGCCGGCTCGCCGACCCCCCTCGCTCACCGTGGCATAAAGAGCGTCGTCGCCCGGGGCGCCAAAGGCGCTCAGATAGCCGGACCGAAACCGCGCCACGGCGCCGCTATCGAGCAGGACTTCGCTGACCGGCAGGAGGTCGACGGACTTGAGTTGTCTGGTCGATCGTTGGGTCTCGCGATCGAAGGCGCGTATGGATTCCAGGGTGTCGCCGAACAGGTCCAATCGCACGGGTTCATCGGCTGTCGGTGGGTAAACGTCGATCACGCCCCCCCGAATGGCAAATTCACCTCGCTCCGACACGGTAGAGGCGCGCTGGTAGCCGTTGATCGCGAAATAACGTTCCAGGTCGCCGATATCGACGGTGGCGCCAACTCGCGCGCCATAGCTCGCTCTGCCGACGATCTCCCGCGACGGGAGGCGCTGCAGCAAGGCCGCGGCTGTTGTCACCAGCAAGGCAGGCTTTTTTCCATCGTAGCCGAGCGCGAGCCGGCTGAGCGTGGCCATGCGATGGGCGGCCACACCGGCGGAAGGTCCGGAACGGTCGAACGGAAGACAATCCCATGAGGGAAAGCTCAGTCTTTCGATGTCGGGCGCAAAGAACGTCATGGCGTCGCTGAAGGCCAAAGCCCTCGACCCGTCCCGAGCTACAAATACCGACAACCCTCCCCTTGCGCGCGCAAGGTCACCAACTATCAGCCCGTCGAAACCCTCCGGTGATCCGGATAATTCGAGAGCGCCGGGCGCTTTCGCAACCCGCGTGAGATCCGCCATTGAGGTCATTGAGCGTTCGTGGGGCTACCCGCCGCCAACCGGCAATCCACCGGAGGCAGGCGAGAATGCTCGCAACTCGCGCAAGACCGGAGTGTCGAACACTGCCGGAGGCGTGGCGCTACCGACGATCCATGCGAAAAGGTCGTGATCGGCCTGCTCGAGCAGCGCCTCGAAGCAGGCCAAATCCTCAGCAGACATCGATGCCGCGCGCAGATCCGCGAACGGCCCGAGAATGAGATCCGCTTCGCGAAACCCGCGGCGCCAGGCGCGAAACCTGGCTCTGTTGAACTCGATCATGCATCAAGAGGAGCCGGAAAATAGGGATCGCCCACGGCGGGCGCCAGGGCGCTCAAACCAGGTCGCGGAAATACGGTTCCACCACGCCCCGCAGTTTCACTGTCATCGGTCGTCCGGCCCGATCAACGGTCGTGCCGACCGTGAGCCTGACCCATCCTTCGCTTACGCAATATTCCTCGACATTGGTCTTCTCCACACCCTTGAAGCGAACACCCACCCCTCGCTCGAGCAATTCGGCTTCATAAAAAGGACTGCTGGCGTCGGCCGACAGGCGGTCTGGTGGCGTTTCTGACATCGATCCTTGATTTCCAATGCTCGGGTGCGGCGCGGAGATGCGCTTGATAGTCCGGCGACGATGATTTGACGATGGGCGCAGCCGGCGAAAAACCATGCTGCTCGCGCGAGGCGATCCCATCAGGTCTATGCTGCGCCGATGCGGCCTCAGAATTCTATTCCCGCTGTTCGCTCCGGTCACGACGCTGAAGGGTGTCGGTAGCAAGGTCGCGCCGCTGGTGGCGCGCGCGGCCGGCGAGCGCGTGATCGACCTTTTGTTTCTGGGTCCGCAATCGGTTGTCACACGAACCACCGCGACCGTGGCCACGGCTCTGGATCTCGGCGCCCACATCTTGACCGTGACGGTCATCGACCACGTTCCACCTGCCCGGCCGGGGCAGCCATGGCGGATAAGGGGGTACGATGGGACCGGGTTCCTGACGTTGACGTTTTTCAAGGGGCATGGGCCGCATCTCGAACGGGCTCATCCCCCCGGCGCCGTTCGGGTGGTCAGCGGACGCGTGGAACGCTTCGGCTCGGAACTTCAGATCGTCCATCCCGACTACCTTATCGACGCGACCAAGGACGATCAGGTGCCGAGAACCGAAGCCATTTATCCGACAACGGCTGGCCTCAACTCTCGAACATTGCGCCGTCTTGCCCTTGAAGCCCTCTCGCGAGCCCCGGACCTCCCTGAATGGCAGGATCCGGCGTGGTTTCGCGGGCAGCACTGGCCCAGTTGGAGGGAGGCGTTGGCCGCTTGGCATCGACCGAAGTCCGATGCCGATCTGGCGCCGATGACGCCACACCGGCGACGATTGGCGTTCGACGAACTTTTGGCGCACCAACTGGCGCTGGCGCGGCGCAGGTTGCAGGGTCGATCCCATCCGGCGCCGATCGTGCCGGCCAGCGACCTGGCCCAGCGAATTTTGGGCGCGTTGCCCTTTAGGTTGACCGGCGCACAACATCGGACGCTCGCGGAAATACGTGCCGACGCGGCGTCCGGGCGTCGCATGAACCGCTTGGTGCAGGGTGACGTCGGATCTGGAAAGACTGTCGTCGCCATGCTCGCGATGGCGGATGTAGCGGCCGCTGGACTGCAATCGGCGCTCATGGCGCCAACGGAGATCCTGGCGCGCCAGCATTTCGAAACGTTGGCGCCGCCTCTGGCTGCCCAGGGCGTCAAGGCGGTCTTATTGACTGGGAGGGATAAGGGCGTCGCTCGCGCCGCCAAGCTGTCGCGAATTGTCGACGGCTCGGCCGCCATCGTCGTGGGCACCCACGCGCTGTTTCAGGACGAAATCGATTTCCGTTCGCTCAGTCTGAACGTCATCGATGAGCAGCATCGATTTGGTGTCTCGGAGCGGGCAAGGCTGCAGGCCAAGGGCCAATCGGCCCATCGCCTGGCAATGTCCGCGACCCCGATCCCGCGCACGCTTGAACTTACGCTCTACGGCGACCTCGACGTCTCGCGCATCGACGAGAAGCCCGCGGGCCGCTTGCCCGTGGTAACGCGCGCGGCCCCGATGCCACGGCTCGCAGAAGTGATCGCGCGATTGAGGCGCGCGGTAGAACGCGGCGCTCAGGCTTTCTGGATTTGTCCGATGGTTTCCGAATCCGAACTTAGTGATCTCGCGGCGGCCGAGTCGCGCGCCGAGGCTCTCACCGCTGCACTCGGAACCGGAGTTGGCTTGATTCATGGCCAGCTCGCGTCGGCCGAGAAGGACGAGGTGATGGCGGACTTCGTCGCCGGCAAGTTGTCGGTGCTGGTCGCCACCACGGTCGTGGAGGTCGGGGTGGACGTCCCCGCCGCATCGATCATGGTCATCGAGCAAGCCGAGCGATTTGGCTTGGCGCAACTTCACCAATTGCGTGGCCGTGTCGGGCGAGGCGCGGCGGAAAGCAGCTGCGTGCTACTTTATGATCCCCCCTTGTCTTCGATCGCCAACCAAAGGCTGGAGATTTTGCGCCGATCCGATGACGGATTCCTGATCGCCGAGCGCGATCTGGAATTGCGAGGCGGCGGCGACCCGCTGGGGTTGCGGCAAAGCGGTTTCCCCGCGTATCGGTTTGTCGATCCCGCCGGCCATCGCGATTTGATCGCGGTCGCGGCCGACGACGCCCGATTGATCCTCGGCCGAGACCCTCAGCTCACTTCGAGCCGTGGGGAAGCGCTGCGGCTGTTGAGCGAACTGTTCGAGTGGCGCCCCGATTCAAGTCTCAGCGAGGCCGGTTGACTTCGAACCAGGTGTCCGCCCGAACGCGCGCATCCGCCGCCAGGTCCGCGTAAAATAGATTGTAGGGCGCAACCCTGAGCCTCTCCAGCCAGCCGCCCGACGGACGCAAGGAGGCGGAACGCGGCCGGGTAACGCTCAACAAGCCGTCGATACACTGTGCCCCGACCTGACGAGTCATGAATCCCGGCCGCAGGCCCCACTCCAGGCCGGTAGCGTTGGCCGCCCCGAGGTTGAGCCTGGCAGGAGCCTGGGCGTCGCCGACGCCGCCAAGCAGGGGATTGACGCATAGCGGCACGGCGGCGCCGAGACCGACCAGTTGCCCGCGACGATTCCACACCACAGAGCGGTGGTAGATTCGCAACGCCCGGGGAAAGTCGCCACTTCGGATCGACATCCAGGCGAGCACGCAACCCACCTGGTGTCTGCGCCGGCAAGCCGGGGTCGGCGTCGAGGCCAGATAGTCCGCCTCGGGCACCACGGTTTCCTGCAGGTACGCCGCGACGAATCGGCGCTGCAATCGGGGATCCGAGGCGACGAACTCGGAAAGCAGGCGAGCAACCAGAAGCCCTCCCTGTTCAACACCGACCAAAATAAACGGGCGATCATGATTGAAATGGTCTAAATAAAACTGAAACGCAACGCGTACGTCACCGTAAGCAAAACGTCGCGCTTCAAGCGCATCGTCAAACAATGTCATCGACGTGTACAAGCTAGCTTGACGATAATTTGGCGCGTAGACGCGACCAATTAACGCAAATGGCGCCGCGTAATTCGGAACCATCACCCGCGTCATCAGGGCCGTCGCGACGCGATCATTGATGCGGCCGTTCCAGTCCTTTCCGCCATCAAACGTCGTCGGGTGGACAAAAAAGACGTCGACCGGCTGGGAACCCGAAACGGCCGGCAGCAATGCCCATGCCTTGGCCGTAGCATAGTCGGGACCTGGTGGCGGTCGATATACCGTGTAAGGCACCTTCGGATCCAGCAATGCCTCGAGAATATCGTCTCGCCAAATAAATAGCGCGGCTATCAGGATCGTGAGGAGTCCGACACAAGCTATTCCAATCCCGCGTCGCAAATTTTTCTGTCGAGCCATATCGGAATTAAATGACGTTCGTCGACTCTATCGATAAACATCAGCCTGTGATAAAAAATTCTGGACGTATTCGCTGAGGCCGTCCTCAAGAGAGGTAAATTCAGCTGCGTAACCTTCAGCCCTTATTCGATCAGTGGTCGCTTGGGTAAAATACTGATAACGTGCGCGTAGTGCTTTAGGCATTTCGATATATTCTATTTCCGCTTCACGACCGAATGCACTGAATACTGATTTCGCCAAGTCATTGAAGGTTCTCGCCCACCCCGATCCAAGATTGAAGATGCCGTTGACGGTTTGGTTCTCGATCAGCCAGGCGACGACATCGACGGCGTCCCGGACATAGATGAAATCGCGTTTCTGATCGCCATGCGCGACGTCGGGACGATACGAGCGAAAGAGTTTCACCGTTCTGCCGCCGGCAACGTCCGGCCAGATCTGCGACGCCACCGAGCGCATGACGCCCTTGTGTTCCTCGTTCGGACCGTAGACGTTGAAGAATTTCAGACCCGCCCATTGCGGCGGCGCGTATCCCCGAGCGGCCTGCCGAAGGACAAACACGTCGAACAAGGCTTTGGACCAGCCGTAGACATTCAATGGACGAAGGGCCGCCAGGGCTTGCCAATCCTGCCGGTCATCGAAACCGAGCCCGCCATCGCCATAGGTTGCAGCGGACGAGGCGAAGATGAATCGGCGCTGGTGATCGGTGCACCATCTGTAGAGATCGCGGGACAAGCCGAAATTCGTTTGAACGACCTTATCGGCGTCGTCGTCAGTGGTCGAAGAGACGGCGCCCATGTGGACGATCACATCGATTTCTCGCCAGCGCTTGTCCAGCCATTGCCACATCTGTTCAGGCGGCACGAAATCCCCGATGGGGTGCTTGGCCAGGTTGCGCCATTTCGCCGCCTGCGCTGGCCCTAGCCAATCGCAAACAACCAAGTCGAGCGTCGGATCTTCCGCCAATCTCGCCACGATATTCGACCCGATAAATCCCGCCCCCCCCGTTACGAAGATAATGCGACGGGTCATGAGCGCTCCGAGAGTCTTCGAATTGTCGCGGTGGTGGAATGGCCATCGACGAAAGTCGCAAGGCGAACCTCGCCGCCGTAGCTTGTCACGAAGTCGTATCCAACGATGTCTTCCGCGCGATAATCGCCACCCTTGATCAACACGTCGGGCCTTGCGGAAAGAATCAGTTTTTCGGGCGTCCTTCCCTCGAATGGGACCACGAGGTCGACGCAGGCCAGCCCCGCGAGGACCATGGCGCGCGCTTCGAGGCTGTTGACCGGTCGATCGGATCCTTTGTTCATGCGCACGGAAGCGTCGGTGTTCAGGCCGACGATCAAACGGTCGCACCATTGGCGCGCCTGGGTCAGATACGCCACATGACCTGGGTGCAATATGTCGAAGCAACCATTGGTGAACCCCACCTTGAGGCCGCGCGCGCGCCAACGGTTGATTGCGCGCCCCATGCCACCCGCCGTAACGATTTTCGCCTCGGTGGGCGCGCGGTGGGCGGCAAGCTCCGCCTCGATGAGTTCATCGGGGGAGGTCGTGGCGGTGCCGGCCTTCTCGACTGCGACACTCGAGGCGAGCAGGGCCAGCTCGACGGCGGCCTGCAAAGTCGATCCGCTGGCCAGGGCGGCGCCCATGGCGGATAACGCGGTGTCGCCCGCGCCGGCGGTGTCGAAAACCTCGGGCGGGGCGCGGCTGAAGTGCCGTACAGGCGCCCCCGCACCGCCAGGCTCATGCCTTGCGCGGCCCGGGTCACCACGATCGCTCCACAATCGCAAAGCGATAGCGCCTTTGCCAATGCACGCTCGATCTCGGCATCGGTCGCTGTGGGCAGGTCTGTCGCATAGGCGAGCTCAGCGGCATTCGGCTTGATGACGTGCGCCGCGCCGTAACGCGCAAAGGCCCGAGCCTTCGAGTCCACGATCAGGACTGCGTTTTCCGCCGCGGCGGCGGTGAGGCAGGCTGCAATCACCGTGTCCGTGACGACCCCCTTGCCATAATCCGAAAGCAGTATGGCGCTGGCGCCCTTCGCCGCCTGCAGTATGGCGCGGGCGAGGCGTTGCTCGACCTCACCAGCCAGTGGCGAGGTGTCTTCCAGATCGACCCTGAGAAGTTGCTGTCCCGCGCAGACGTACCGGGTCTTGACCGTGGTTGGCCGAGCCGGGTCTACCACCAGAAAGCCCTCGATCCCCGGTTCCTCGCCGATCATCGACAACGCTTCATGGCCGGCCGGGTCTCCTCCTACCGCACCGACCAAAGCCGCCTGCACGCATAGCGCGGCTAGATTGCGGGCGACATTGCCGGCGGCGCCCAACATGACGGTCTCGCGGGCGCGAAGCATGATGGGGATAGGCGCTTCCGCCGAGACCCGGCTGACGTGGCCATAGACGAACCTGTCGACCATCACGTCCCCGACCGCGAGAACGCGGGCGCCAGCGATGGCGGTCAAGAGAGTTTGAAGTTCCTCCAGGTCCATGGCCGTGAGCCTCTGCCCCCTGGGGCCGGACCGGTCAAGTTGCAGGCAATCGCTTGGCCAGAGCGTCGAATGCGAGCAGATCTCCGACCAAGGCTTCGAAATCACCCAATGGAATCATGTTTGGACCATCGGAAGGCGCGTTGTCCGGATCTTGATGAGTCTCCATGAACACGGCAGCCACGCCAACCGCGACTGCGGCCCGGGCGAGTATTGGCACGAACTCCCGTTCACCGCCCGAGCGATCCCCCTGCCCGCCGGGCTGCATCACCGAATGGGTGGCGTCGAACACGACGGGGCACCCGAGCCGCGCCAGGATCGGGAGGGCGCGCATGTCGGAGACCAACATGTTGTATCCGAAAGAAACGCCGCGCTCGCAGGCCATGACATTGGGGTTGCCGGCGCCAGTGACCTTGGCGATGACGTTCTTCATGTCCCAGGGCGCCAGAAACTGCCCTTTCTTGATATTGATTACCCGACCGGTCGCCGCGGCCGCAACGATGAGATCGGTCTGACGACTTAGAAAGGCGGGGATCTGCAACACGTCCACCACCTCCGCGACGGGGGCGCAGTGGGCTATTTCATGCACGTCGGTAAGCACCGGTAGGCCAGTAACCTGGCGAATTTCGGCGAAAACGCTCATCGCCTGGCCAAGGCCGACCCCCCGCGCGGCATTGGCCGAGGTCCGGTTGGCCTTGTCGAACGACGTTTTGTAGATCAGTCCAATATCGAGTTGTGCGGCGGCCTCACTGAGCGCATGGGCGGTTTCCAGCGCGTGTTGGCGGCTTTCCATCTGACAAGGCCCGGCGATGATCGACAGCCGCTGATCATTGCCAATTCGCACGGTCCGCCTGCCGTTGACCCCCACCTCGATGACGGCATTGGGTTGCATGGCTAGACTGATCCTTGATCCGCGTACGACCGCATGGCGTAGAAGTGACTTCACGGCGTGGCCGACGCAAGGCCGGGCGATGTTAACATGAGTATTGATGTCCCCCGCCTCCCCTCTGATCGTCTGGTTCAGGAACGACCTTCGGCTCGCCGACAATCCTGCGCTGACGGCTGCGGTGATCAGCGGCCGACCGATCATCGCTCTTTACATATTGCAATCAACGCCTGTCGGCCGCCGCCTGGGCGCCGCGTCGAAATGGTGGCTGGAAGGATCTCTGCGGGCGCTCGACCAGGATATGTCGGCCCTGGGTGGCCGATTGACGCTGCGGCGCGGGCCCGCGTCGCGGGTCCTGGCCGAAATCATCAGGACCGAAGGCGCAACGGCGCTCTATACCAACCGGGTCTACGAACCGGAAGCGGCGTCGCGTGACGAGGCGATCGCCTTGCAACTCGCGCAATCCGGTATCCATGTCCGCTCGTTCAATGCCGCGCTCCTCAACGAACCCTGGGAGGTGCTGAAGGACGACGGCGCCGCGTACAAGGTGTTCACACCCTATTGGCGTGCCGCGGCTGCACAGCTCCAGGACGTGGACATCCTGCCACGACCGGACCAGCTGAAGTGGCCCGAGACCATGCCCAATTCGGATTGCCTGGACGATTGGCGCCTTCGCCCAAGCCGGCCAGACTGGGCCACGGGGTTTGGCGACTGGAAGCCGGGGGAAGCGGGCGCGCATGCGCGTTTGGACGCGTTCGTTGCGGAAGGCATAGCCAATTACGATGAGTCCCGAGACCATCCGGGGCGCGCTGGCACGTCCTCCTTGTCGCCTCACCTGCGCTTCGGCGAAATCGGCCCCCGCCAGGTGCGCGCGACAGCCGCCGGCGGAAGGCTTGCGCATGTCGGCGCCTCAAAGGGGATCGAGGCATTTCAGCGGGAGCTGGGATGGCGTGAATTCAACTACAACATTCTGTTTCATAATCCCGAGATTGTTGAAAAAAATTTCCAACCAGCGTTCGATCGTTTCCGTTGGCGCGATGACCCTGAGGGCCTGGACGCCTGGCGCGAAGGAAGGACCGGCTATCCGATCGTCGACGCCGGCATGCGGCAGCTTTGGGTCACCGGGTGGATGCACAACCGCGTACGCATGATCGTGGCCTCGTTTTTGACCAAGCATCTGCTCATTGACTGGCGACTAGGCGAATCCTGGTTCTGGGATACCCTTGTCGATGCCGACCTGGCCAACAACGTCGCCAACTGGCAATGGGTGGCGGGTTCCGGCGCCGACGCCGCGCCCTATTTCCGTATTTTCAATCCGGCATTGCAAGGCGCCCGTTACGACGCCGACGGCGCCTACGTTCGCCGCTGGGCGCCGGAACTCACCGGCCTGCCGGCGCGGGTGATCCACGAGCCATGGCGGGCAAGCGAGGCCGAGTTGCGGTCCGCGGGCGTGCGCCTGGGTATCGACTACCCTCGGCCGGTCGTCGACCATGCCCAGGCGCGAACGCGAGCGCTGGCGGCCTATCGCGATATCTGAGGTCGATTCACGCATTCACCGCAATTGGTGTTAGGATAATCTAAGATATGTGCAATTCGAGTATCGCCGCCGAACGATCCGCTCCCGACCTGGGGATCGATCATTTCGAGTTGCGGCGCGCGCCGGCGGCCTTGCGGGCGGCGATATCGATCGCGCGGGACAACTGGCGCGAGGGGTCGCTGACCATTGTTTTGCCGTCGGGCCAGAGCCTGGTCATTCATGGGACCGTGCCCGGACCGAACGGCGTGCTGATTGTGAATGACGTGCGATTTGTCCACCGGGTGCTCGCCTCGGCCGACATTGGATTTGGCGAGGGCTTTGTTGCCGGAGAGTGGGACACGCCGAACCTCTCGACGCTGCTCGAGGCCTTCACGTTGAATTTCGACCGTCTGGAACGGCTGGTGACCGGCAACGCCCTGTCGAGCGCCGCCAATAGTCTCGCTCAGTTGTTTAACCGTAATACCCGGCGCGGGGCGCGGAAGAACATCCACGCCCACTACGACTTGGGCAATACATTCTACTCGCGCTGGCTCGATCCAGGGATGACGTATTCCTCGGCGCGTTTCGAGATGCCGGGTCAATCGCTGAGCGAGGCGCAACGGTTCAAGTATGCCAGCCTGGCGCGGCAGATCGACCTCCGGCCCGGACACGAAGTCCTGGAGATCGGCTGCGGTTGGGGAGGGTTTGCAGAATATGCAGCTGCCGAGATAGGCGCCAATGTGACTGCTGTGACCATTTCGAAAAAGCAGTGTGAGTTCACCCGAAAACGCATCTTCGAGCAGGGCCTTGGTGAAAAAGTCGAAGTTCTGTTGATGGATTACCGCGATGTCCAGGGCAAGTTCGACCGGGTGGCCTCGATCGAGATGTTCGAAGCCGTCGGCGAAGCCTACTGGCCCGCCTACTTCGGTAAGGTGCGCGATGTCCTCTCCCACGGCGGTCAGGCGGGGCTGCAGATCATAACGATCCGCGACGAACTATTCTCGGTCTACCGCCGCCGTTCCGATTTCCTTCGAAAATACATTTTCCCGGGCGGCATGTTGCCCAGTGAATCTCGTCTCCGGCAAGAGACGGATCGGGCAGGCCTGGAATGGAATACGATTGTCAGGTTTGGTAATAATTATGCGGATACCTTAGCAGAGTGGGCAAAGGCGTTTGAAAACGCTTGGGAAGATATTCGCCGCCTTGGTTTCGATGAACAGTTTCGCCGACTATGGCGTTTCTATCTCAGCTATTGCGAGGCAGGCATGCGCACGGAGCGAACCAATGTGGTCCAACTGAGCCTCGCCAAAGCCTGAACTCATTGTGTGAGGCCTGCCAACCGGCGTCGCCCCTCACGAAGATCGCCGGTGGGCGTGCCCGCCATGGGATGAGCGCCTTCGAGGCTGAGGTGAGATTCGCCAAATGACCCGGGCGATCCTAGACAGTCCCACCCAGAATGGCTTGGAATGACCTCGTTGGTCGGGAGCGCGTAATGGATTTGGGTATCGCCGGCCGAAAGGCCATCGTCTGCGGCGCAAGCGCCGGACTGGGCCGGGCCACGGCCGTCGCCCTGGCCCGCGAGGGAGTTGCTCTGATCGTTGCCGCGCGCGGCGCCGAGCGGCTCGAAGCGACAGCCGCAGATATCCGGCGGGAGACCGGTGTCGAGGTCATCACCGTTGCAGTCGACGTGACACAGGAGGCCGGACGGGCGGCGCTCATGCAGGCCTGTCCGGCTCCCGACATTCTGATCAACAATGCCGGCGGCCCCCCACCAGGTGATTTTCGATCATGGTCGCGCGAGGATTGGCTGCAAGCAATCGATGCCAACATGCTCTCGGCCATTTTCCTGATCCGCGCCACGATCGACGGCATGATCGAACGGCGGTTCGGGCGCATAGTGAACATTACAAGCCAAATGGTGAAGCAACCGGCGGCGATTCTCGGCCTTTCGAACGGGGCCAGAGCGGGTTTGACGGGCTTTGTCGGGGGCCTCGCCCGCGACGTTGCCCAGCACAATGTCACTTTGAACAATGTGCTGCCGGGTCAGTTCGACACCGATAGGCTCCGATCCAATCATCAGAAATTCGCCACCGCCGCCGGCGCCGAACTCGTCGCTTTTCAGGACCGTGCGCGGAGCCAGATTCCGGCCCGTCGCTTTGGGCAGCCCGAGGAATTCGGGGATGTCTGTGCGTTCCTATGTGGCGTGCGGGCGGGCTACATGACCGGACAGAACATCCTTCTCGACGGTGGACAGTTTCCGGGCTTGCTGTAGATCGCCAACCGATTTTGCCTTGCTGAGCAAGCTGACCCTTACAGCCACGAGTGGCGGCGGGCGCTGAAAGACCGGATTTAGGCCTTGCGCCGCGTGCGCGGCGCCGCGATTTAGGCGTATGACCTCGAGAAAGATCGCCACGAGCGTCGCTGACGCCATCGGCAATACGCCGCTGATTAGACTCCGGCGCGCAAGCGACGCCACCGGATGCGAAATCCTCGCAAAGGCCGAATTCATGAACCCGGGCCAATCGGTGAAGGATCGGGCCGCATTGTACATTGTTCGTGACGCCGAGCGCCGCGGGCTGCTGAAGCCCGGCGGCCGCATCGTCGAGGGGACAGCCGGCAACACCGGAATCGGCTTAGCGATGGTCGGCGCCGCGCTTGGGTACCGGACCACCGTCGTGATCCCCAAAACCCAGAGCCAGGAGAAAAAGGAGGCCCTTCGGCTGGCGGGAGCCGAACTCATCGAGGTCGATGCCGTGCCCTATTCCAACCCAGACAACTATGTCCGCTACTCGGGCCGACTGGCGGAAACCCTCGACGCCCAGGAATCAGCCGGCGCGATCTGGGCAAATCAATTCGACAACACGGCCAATCGGCGCGCCCACGTGGAAACCACCGGCCCGGAGATCTGGCAGCAGACGGGCGGAAGTGTGAACGGCTTCATCTGCGCGGTCGGAACCGGGGGCACCCTGGCGGGCGTCGCCGAGTTGCTGCGGTCGAGGAATCCGGATATTCAAATCGGGCTCGCGGACCCCCATGGGGCGGCCCTCTATGATTGGTACGCCCATGGCAGGCTCGCATCCGAAGGCTCGTCGATCAGCGAGGGCATCGGCCAGGGGCGAATCACCGCCAATCTGGAGGGTTTGAGAGTCGACCTGCCGTTCCGAATTGCCGACGAGGAAATGATGCGGGCGATCTTTGATCTCGCGCGCTATGAGGGTCTGCTGATGGGTGGATCGACGGGCATCAATGTCGCCGGAGCTATCCGGATGGCCCGGGCCATGGGACCGGGCCATACGATCGTCACGGTGCTTTGCGATCACGGTTCGCGGTATCAAAGCAAGATATTCAACCCAGAATTTTTGGCGGCGCGTAGTTTGCCGACTCCGCCCTGGCTGTGAGCGCTATGAACCCTCTCGTCACCACTGAATGGCTCGCTGAGCAAATGGGGAGCGAATGGCTCGTCGTGCTCGATGCAACCTGGTTCATGCCCGGCTCCGATCGAGATGCTAGCCTGGAATATGGGCGAAGGCACATTCCCGGAGCTAGAGTTCTTCGACATCGAACAAGTGAGCGACCAGGCGTCCGACCTGCCCCACATGCTCCCGCCACCCTCGGATTTCGCCGTTGCCGCAAGACGGGCTGGCATCAGTTCCCATTCGACGATCGTCGTATGTGATGGACAGGGAATTTTTTCGGCGCCGCGGATATGGTGGACCTTTCGGGTGATGGGGCACGCCGCCATCGCAGTGCTCGACGGTGGATTGCCCCGGTGGTTGGCGGAGGGACGGCCGGTGGAAAGCGGCTGGCGCGAGCCGCACCACGGTGACTTCAAGGCCCGTTTCGATCCGAGCCTGATTCGCGACCTCGCACAGGTTCAGGCCGCCCTCACCGATGGGAGCGCTCAAATCGTCGATGCACGACCTTCGACGCGATTCACGGGCGAGGCCCCCGAGCCCCGGCCCGGCCTGCGTTCAGGCCATATGCCGGGCGCCCGCAATGTCCCGTTCTCGAGCCTGATCGACGCCGACGGAAAAATGTTAGGCGAAGCGCAGGTGCGAGCCGCCTTTGAACTGGCCGGAGTAGATTTGACACGGCCGATCGTCACCACGTGCGGCTCGGGGATCAGCGCCGCGTTGCTCGCGCTGGCCCTGGAGCGCATCGGACATCCAGGGGCCGCGGTGTATGACGGCTCATGGACCGAGTGGGGTGCGCATTCGGCAACTCCGGTCGTCGTTGGCCCAGCATGAGCGGAACCTTGCGGGAGGCCACAAGCCTCATCCACGCTGGCGTCACTCCCGCGAAATTGGCGCGCGACGGTGGGACCACCGATCCAGAGGGGCTCCACGGTGCTGCTGCCTGACACGGCGGCGCTGTACGACAACGCCCTTCCAACCTATGGACGCGGCGGCTTGGCCACTCACGAAACGCTGGCGAGCGCCCTCGCCGAACTCGAGGGCGCCAAGACCGTCCGCTTGTTTCCGTCCGGGCTAGCGGCTGTGATCGGCAGCATGCTTGCGGTTCTCAAGGCCGGGGACGAAGTGCTGGTCACCGATACCGCCTACAAGCCGACGCGGCGCTTCTGCGACAATGTTCTCAGGCGCTATCGGGGTTGCCGTCCGCTACCACGACCCCCGCGCCACGCCGGCCGCAATCATGTCGCTGGCCGGCGCGGCGACGGCCTTGATCCTCATCGAATCGCCGGGTTCATTGACCTTCGAGTTGCAGGACGTCCCCGGCATAGCAAAGGCTGCCCGCGAGCGTGGCATTCTGACGTTGATGGACAACACCTGGGCCGCCGGCGTCTGGTTCAAGCCGCTGGCGCACGGAGTGGACATTTCAGTTCAGGCGCTGACCAAATATGTCGCGGGCCATGCGGATGTTTTCATGGGGAGCGCCGCGACGTCGGATGCGACGATCGGCGCGGCCCTCGATCAGGCGATCTGGGACTTCGGCTGGTCGGTGGCGGCAGATGACGCCTATCAGGTGCTCAGGGGCCTTCGCACCTTGCCGACCCGCCTGGTGCGCCACCAAGCGAGCGCCATGAGTGTCGCCGCCTGGCTTGCGGCCCAGCCGCAGGTCGCGGAGGTGCTCTATCCTGCCCTGCCCTGCTCGCCGCACCACAGCCTATGGCGACGCGACTACGCGGGCGCGGCGGGATTGTTCGCCATTGTCCTCCAGCCGTGTTCCGACGCTGCGGTCCGGGCGTTCCTTGACGCTCTCCGGATTTTCGGCCTGGGCTTCTCCTGGGGCGGGTTCGAGAGCCTGGCGCTGAATGCCGATCCTCAGTTCGGTGTCCGCACGACGCGCTCAGGCTACCAGGGGCCGGTCATCCGTCTGAATATCGGTCTCGAAGATCCCCTTGATCTGACGAACGACCTGCAATCCGGGTTCGCGGCGCTCGAAGCCGCGCAGGGGTGACGACCGAGAATGCGACGATCCGGAGTGCGCGATTCGCTCGCGTATTCGCTGGCGACCCCGGCAGGATTCGAACCTGCAACCGTCCGCTTAGAAGGCGGATGCTCTATCCGGTTGAGCTACGGGGTCGGCGGCGCACCGCTCAGTGCGTCCAGGGGATTTTGCGGTTGAACGCGAAATTGTCGGCATAGGCCTTGATGATCTTCCTGGGCGGCCGGTCGGCGAGCACCTCGAAGGCGATGCCGTGCCGGCGGGCGTAGGCGACGGCCTCCTCGCGGGTGTGAAAGGCGAGCCGGACCTGTCCTCTGAGTGTCGGTCGAGGTCGTCCAGCCCATCAGCGGATCGGAGACCCGCGCCGAGTGCCGGCGCGAAATCAGTTCCCAGGCCTGCGTCTTGGCCTTGCCGGACTGCATGGCGCTCTTGGCCGGACGGAAGATGCGCGCGAGCATGGCCGCTCCTCTGGGCTCCGTGGCCGTCGATGGTCGGGGCGGCAGGATTCGAACCTGCGACCCTCTGCTCCCAAAGCAGATGCGCTACCAGGCTGCGCCACGCCCCGCGAGGCATCGAATGATGACGGCCTCTTGCCATGCGCGGCGGCGACTCGCAACGCAAGGCCTCAAATCAACAAGTCAGGACGAGCGCGGGCGCATCAGCTTGAATATACCGCTGGCGCGGGCGAGGTCGTGGCCGGCCGCGTGGGCCCTGCCTTCCACGAAAACGACATCACGGGTGACCTTGGTGGCCTGTGCGTCGCCGAACACCCAGACGCCGGCGCGACCCATGTCAAGGAAATTGACCGACAAACTCATGGTCACCGGTGCGCCGCCGCCCGCTCTCGCCGCGGCGCCCGCCAGTAACCCGTCCAGGAAGGCCGACAGCATGCCCCCGTGGATCAAGCCAAAGCCGTTGCAATGCCGCTCGAGCGCAAAGAACGCCTGCTCGAACCCCGCGCTACCAATTCGGTGAAAATACGGTCCATTGTGCGTTGTAAACGGGCCCCGGCCGCTCGAGCGCTCGAAACCGGGGGGCGGTTCATGCGGCTGGATCGAATTGCTCAAGGGTGGATACGCCGTTCGCTGACCAAGTCCCCCGGTTCGGCCCCGATTTCGTCGGCGCGCCCACCCCGGACCTCGAGCACGCACAACACGTCACCGCCCGATGGGATCGGTGTTTCAGAATATGGCGCCGCATTGCGTGCGATCGAGACGACATGACCGTCAGCCGCAATGAAGAGCATGTCGAGCGGGATCAGCGTATTCTTCATCCAAAATGCGACCGGCCCCGTGGTCTTGAAGTCGAACAGCATGCCGCGATCCGGAGCGAGCGACTTTCGGAACATCAGGCCGGATTCGCGCGTCGCCGCCGTGTCGGCAATCTCGACCGTGAAATGAAACGCCCCTCGCGCGGTCTTTATATCAAGAGGTTCAACGGCAAGTCCCTTGGCGAGGCCTGCCCCGGCTGATCCGCAGAGCACCAGACCCAACATTGCGGCGACGCAGGTGCGAAGAGATCGATACAGGATATCTGGCAAAGATGAACTCCGCGGACGATACTAGACTTGGCTGAGTTCGATCTCGGCGACGACGAGTCCCTTGGGACCTTCGGCGAAGCGTACGTTTACGTCATCTCCCGGCTGGAGATCTTCAAGGCCACTTCGCCGCAAGGTTTCAATATGGACGAAAATATCGCCAGGCGATGTATCGCGCACAACGAAACCATAGCCCTTGGCGCGATTGAACCATTTGACTTTGGCTCGCTCGAATGGCCCGCGCGGGCCGGCGGAGGATCCTGGAACGGTGTTGGGCGAGGGTTTCGCGGCCCGCTCACGATAGGGCTCGCCACGCGCGCCCGGAGAATTGGGGCGATGATGATCCGGACGATGCGCCTCGTGCCGGCTAACGTCGCTCCGCTGCCCATCCGGCCGAAATCCGTCGGATCGATCCCGGCGAAACGACGGCGCCACATGATGATCGGCGGCGCGGCGCGGACGCTCGGGCGCGATGGTCGAAGAATCATCGAGGTCGACGATCTCAGAGACCTGCCAACCCTTCGGTCGCTTGACGACGTCGCAGACGATGATGGCGCCTTCGCTCGCGTTTTCGCGCCCCGCGTTTCGTAGCGAGGTCACATGAATGAGAACGTCCTTCAGTCCGGTCTGACGTGAATTGTCGGGCACGATGAACCCATAGCCCTTGCCGGCGTCAAACCATTTGACCCGCCCGCTGATCCGGACACTCTCCTCCCGTGGATCATGCCCGTCCAAATCGAAATTAGGCATCGGCCCCTCAGCCCAGTCCTCGACCAACCGACTGTCGAGACCGGTTATCCTACCACTCTCCTCAATAAAGTAGAAAGCGTCAATCACCGCCACGCGGTCTTCGTATTTCAGTCTTCACCAATGGTGAAGTGGCAGGCCCTAGGGGAGTTCGAACCCCTCTTCCCAGATTGAAAATCTGATGTCCTAACCGATAGACGAAGGGCCCGGGGACGCGAGAGCCCGCCGATATATCCGCGTCGCCCGGGTGGTGCAAGTCGCAGTAGCGGTCAAGTTCCGCCAAACGCTCAACGCGCGGAGCGGGCGCCGGGCAGGTTCATACCCGCCTGCGCCCCTAGCGCCATTCCGGGTCGGACCCACGGAATTTGGTTGACGAATCCGACGAACAGCTAGGTCTTTCTGGGATCGGCAAGATCTTCGATTTCGAGTTCCACCCCGTTGCGCCCGGTCCATGTGTCGGGCTTCAATTTGCCGACGACGTGAACCGCGCCAGCGGCGCCCATGAGCGCGCGACCGAGCGGCGAGTCCTGGCTGCGCCACGCGATCGCCCGCATCCGGCCGCCCCGGTTATCGACAAGCGTGCAGCGAACATGTCCTCCGCGTATCGGCGCGGCAGATTCGGCGCGCACATCCGGGATAGCGACGACCGGCTCTGGATTGCCCTGTCCGTGGGGCGAAAGGACGGCGAACTGCTCGAGAATGGCCCGGGCGCCCGGGCCTGGAGACACGAGCGCGTCGATATCCAAAGCGTCCTCTGCTCTCGCGAGATGCATTTCGTTGCCGAGGTGCTCGCAAAGGAAATCCCGGAACTCGGGAATCGCGCCTGGGCGCAACGTCAGACCTGCCGCCATGGCATGGCCACCGCCCGTCAGAAGCAAACCGTGATCCGTTGCCGACTGAACGGCCCGGCCGAGATTGACCCCAGCCTGGGAACGGCCCGAGCCGCGGCCGATATCGGCCGCGCGGTCGATGGCGATCACCACAACCGGTTTGCGATACCTTTCGCGCAGTCGGCTCGCGACGATTCCGATGACCCCGGGGTGCCAGTTGTCGTGCGCCAAGACCATCGCCGCCGCGTCGGGATCGAAGTTGCTGTCGTGCTCGACGAGCGCCGCGGCTTCCTCGACTATGTGTTGCTCGACTTCCCTGCGCTCGGAGTTTAGGGCGTCGAGTTGGCGCGCGAGATCGGCGGCTTCGGCGGGGTCGTCTGTCGACAGGAGTCTGGCGCCGAGATCGGCGCGACCGATGCGGCCTCCTGCGTTGATCCGGGGTCCCAGGATAAAACCGGCTTCGAATACTCCCGCCTTCGCGGGATCGACGGATGCGACCGCCAACAAGGCGGCGAGGCCGGGATTTTTCCAGGTCGACATCACCCGCAAGCCCTGCGCCACCACGGCTCGATTGAATCCGATCAATTTGGTGACGTCGGCGATAGCGCCGAGCGCGGCGAGGTCGAGCCATTGCCGCAGGTCTGGTTCCAAGCGGTCTGAGAACAGCCCGCGGGCGCGCGCCTCTCGATTGAGCGCGACCAGCAAGACAAACGTCACTCCCGCTGCGGCAAGGACGCCCTGACCAGACGCGCAGTCCGCCCGATTGGGATTTACCAAAGCCGCGGCTGGCGGGTGCACCTCACGCATCAGGTGATGATCGATCACCACCACGCGCAAGCCGATCCGCGCCGCCTCGTGCAGGGCGTCGTCGGCGCCGGCGCCGCAATCGACCGTCACCACCAATTCAGCGCCGCCGGCACGCAGTTTTCGGAAAGCGGCGGGATTGGGACCGTAGCCCTCGGTCAAGCGATCCGGAACGTAGAGGGTGATATCCCTTCCCATCCACCGGAACCATCGCACGAGCAGAGCGGCGCTGGCGGCGCCATCGACATCATAGTCCGCGAACACCACGGTCGGGCGGTTGGCGATGACCGCGTCGACCAGGATCGAAGCGGCGCGGTCCATGTCGGCGAAGCTGGATGGATTTGGAAATAGGGCGCGCAGAGTTGGATTCAGAAACGTTTCAACGCCATCTCCGTAGATCTCGCGTGACACCAGAGCCCGCGCGAGGGGCTCGGAAAGGCCGTGACGCGCTTGTGTCCTGCGGACCTCGTCCGGATCTGCTGGACGCTCGCGCCAACGGCGTCCGGTGCAGGATCGCACGACGCCCAGGAACGGCGGGATGTCGCAACCATCCACGGCCGTCAGAGCCGACGCTTCATCCGAACCTCGCGCACCGTGCCCGAAGAGGAGTTCATCACCAGGGTGTGCGTGTGCACGAAACCGTCGGCGAAACGCACGCCGTCCAGCAGGGCGCCAGACGTGACGCCCGTCGCGACGAAAATGGCGTCTGCGCTGACCATTTCATGAAGGTCGTACTTCTTGTCGAGATCGGTGATGCCGTGCCCCCGCGCGCGCGCGCGCTCGTCGGCATTGCGAAAAACCAGGCGACCCTGGAACTGTCCACCGACACACTTGAGCGCCGCGCACGCCAATACACCTTCAGGAGCCCCGCCCTGACCGACATATAGATCGACGCCAGTGCCGGGATCAGCCGTGTTCATCACCCCGGCGACATCGCCGTCGGTGATCAGATGCACGCGCGCACCGGCCTGACGCAGGTTGGAGATTATCTCGGCGTGACGCGGCCGATCCAGCACGCACACCGTGATTTCGGATACCGCGACACCCTTGGCCGCGGCCAGCGCCCTAGCATTTTCGGCCGGCTCGCGGTCGAGGTCGATCAAGCCGGCGGGGTAGCCGGGTCCGCACGCTATCTTGTCCATATAGGTATCGGGAGCATGCAACAGAGTGCCGGCCGGGGCCCATGCCATCACGGCGAGTGCGTTGGCCATGGCCTTGGCGGTCAAAGTGGTGCCTTCGAGAGGATCAAGGGCGATATCGATCCGGGGACCGCCGCGGCCGACCTTCTCGCCGATGTACAGCATCGGAGCTTCGTCCCGCTCCCCCTCGCCGATCACAATGACCCCTTCGATGGCCAGTTCGTTGAGCGCGGTGCGCATGGCGTCGACGGCGGCCTGATCGGCGGCTTTCTCGTCGCCACGGCCGGACAGATGCCATGCGGCGATGGCGGCGGCCTCGGCCACGCCCACTGCGTCCATCACCAAGGCGCGATCCAGTGTTTCAGACGTCATTTCAGGCACTCCTCGGCATGGCCGGCTATTGTGACGGTGGATTCAGATTCGCGCGATGCGGATCACGCGCGGGGTTTCGAGCAGGCTGGGCAAGGCCGACATTCGCCGAACCGCTTCGCTCAACACCTGCTCGCCGACGTTATGGGTCGTCAGCACTATCGGCACACCGCTGATGTCCGCAACCGGCTTTTGCAGGAAGCTGTCGATCGAAACGCCCGCGTCGGCCAGGGTTTCGGTGATCGAAGCTATCACCCCGGGCTGATCCCGAACCAGCAGGCGAAGGTAAGCGCGGCCGATGCTTTGGGCGGAATCCACCGGCGCCATGGTGCGCAATGCCGGCGCCGGGATCTGAAACACCGGCCGCCTCGCTCCCGCCATGACGTCAGCGATATCGGCCGCCACGGCGGCGGATGTTGGCCCGGCGCCGGCCCCCGCGCCTTGAATGAAGATTCGGCCGATGCGTGCGCCCTCGATGAACAGCGCATTGAGCACGCCGGCGGTGAGCGCCAAGGGATGATCGAGCGGGGTGAGGGCGGGATGAACGCGCACCGACAGGCCGCCGCCTGAGCGGGCCGCAGTTGCAATGAGTTTGATCCGATATCCGAGGTCCCGGGCCAATCGGATGTCGAGCGGCTCGATGGCCTGGAGTCCTTCGATCTCGGTGGCGGCGAAACTCGGCGCGCAGCCGAACGCCAGCGCGGCGAGGATGGTGATCTTGTGGCCGGCGTCGTAACCGCCGATATCCATCGTCGGATCGGCCTCCGCATAACCCAGACGCTGCGCTTCGGCGAGCACGCTATCGAACGATGCGCCGGACGCCTCCATCTCGCTGAGAATATAATTACAGGTCCCGTTTAGAATTCCGGCGACGACCTGCACCTCGTCCCCGACCATGGCTTCCCGCAGCATCTTGACCGCGGGCGTGCCGCCCATGACGGCAGCTTCGAAGAGCAGCGGTGCGCCGGTGGATTCGGCCAAGGCGGCGAGCGCCGCGCCATGCCGCGCGATCAGCGCCTTGTTGGCGGTGACCACGGGTTTTCCCATGCACAACGCCGCTTCCACCGCGGCTTTGGCGGGTCCGTCGGAGCCGCCGATCAGTTCGACGAAAATATCGTTGTCGGGTGACCGCGCCAGCTCGACCGGGTCATCGAACCAAGCGACATCGCCCAAATGCGGCCGTCGATTGCGCGCGCAAACGCCGCCGAGCGACACCCGACCTCCCGCCGGTGCAAAATCCGGGCGCCGTGCGAGCAAGTCGACCAAACCGCCGCCAACCGTGCCGAGTCCGGCCAAGCCGACACGCCAATCTCTCCGAATCATGCCCCCTCCCCGTAGTTCACGCGACGGGCGCCTGATCGCGCGCCCGACTCAGGATCTGCCCTGATTGGTCCAGGAACCGCTTTACGTTGCGCGCCGCCTGACGAATGCGGTGTTCGTTTTCGACCAGTCCGATGCGCACGAAACCTTCGCCGTTTTCGCCAAAGGCGACTCCTGGCGACACGGCCACTCCGGCCTCCTCGATCAGCAGCTTGGCGAAGAGCATCGATCCGGCATCGGCGAACGATGGCGGCAACGGGGCCCAGGCGAACATCGAGGCCGGCGGGGTTGGAATGTCCCAGCCAGCGCGGCGCATGGCTTCGACCAGCACGTCGCGGCGAGATTTATAAGTGGCTCGGATTTCATCCACACAGTCCTGCGGACCGTTGAGCGCCGCGGCGGCGGCCACCTGGATCGGCGTGAAGGCGCCATAATCGAGATAGGATTTCACCCGGGCCAGGGCGGCGCACATCCGCTCATTGCCAACCACCATCCCGACCCGCCAACCGGCCATGGCATAGGTCTTTGACAGCGAATTGACCTCCACCGCTATATCGCGCGCTCCGTCGACCTGAAGGATGGAGGGTGGCGGATTGTCGTCGAAATAGATTTCCGAATAGGCGATGTCGGAGAGCACCAGCATGTCGTGTTTTTTGGCGAGGGCCACGACATCTCGGTAAAAATCGAGGTTGACCCATTGTGCGGTAGGGTTCGAGGGGTAACTCACGATCAATACGCTTGCCGGCGGAGCAGAATGACGAACGGCGCGGCTGACCCCCGACAGATAATCCTCCGGCGAGAGGGCTGGTACATGACGAATGACCCCACCGGCCATTATGAAACCGTAGGCATGGATAGGATAGGCGGGGTTCGGGCAGATGATCACGTCGCCGGGCGCTGTCAGCGCCTGGGCGAGGTTGGCGAATCCCTCCTTGAGCCAAGCGTCGCGATCACTTCGGTATCGGGATCGAGCTCCACGCCGAAGCGCCTCGCATAATAGCCGGCCATGGCCCGCCGCAGGCCGACAATGCCCTTGGATGTCGAATAGCGGCCAGCTTTCGGGTCTTGCGCGGTCTCGACCAGTTTTTCGACGATGTGCCGAGGCGTGGGCATGTCGGGATTGCCCATGCCAAAATCGATAATGTCCACGCCCTGGCCGCGAAGGCGCGCCTTGAGGCGATTGACCTCTTCGAAAACGTAAGGAGGCAACCGCCGAATGCGGTGGAAATCAGGGGTCATGCTGAGGTCGCGCCTAGTGGGGACTGGCCGCTCGCCCATGAACGGGAGGCAGGGCGCGATCCCTGGCGGTCCGCAGGAATGCGTCGGTCCCGATCACATCCGATTCGAACGGCGGCGGCGGGGCCGCCTCGGCGCGGGCGGCGGCGGCGAAGGCGCTGGTTCCGGCGAGAGAAAAGGTGGACGGCGCGGTCTCCTCTACCAGTCGCGCACCGGCCAGTCGGGTTTGGACAACCGCGCGTCTGAATTCAGCCGCCGAGCGCAAATCGGTTGGGACCGGCGGTATCTCGCAGAATGTGGGGTAGGCGTTGATTTTCATCGCTCCGGCCACCAGGTCGGGCGGCATGGGCGGTGGCGTCGCCACAGGCGACGCAACGCTGAGGTCAGCTGACGAAGCGTGAGCCGGATCGCCGACAGCCAAGACGAACCCCGTGGCGAGCATGCAGGTCATTGAAAAGTGGGGTGCGCGTCGTTTCATTAGACGCTAGGTCATAGGCCAAGGCGTGCTTGAGCGGAAGGGCGGGCTCACGTCCGCGACGGAGAGGAAAATGACAGACGCTAAACCGCCGGCCAAGGCCAAGGGTAAACCCGCCGCCCCCCCCGCAAAGGCAGCCGCGCCATCGACAGGCAGCAGGGCGGCCAAAACCTCGGTCACCACCGCCAAGGTCAAGCCGGAGGCCTTGGCAGAGGATTCAAAGTCAATCGCCCCGCCGGTCATGCCGCGCAAGCCAATGGTCGCGATCTCGGTTCCGGGCATGCCAGCCGCGGCTCCGGAGTCCGTAGCCGCGAACAGCGGAATGCCGCCGGTCGAATCCGTTGGCTTTTTTGAGTGACGAGCAGCGCGCCGGGCTCGAAAAGCTCTCGGTCAACCTCGCCCGGGCGGCGGTCGCCGCCCAGGCGCGTAATTGCCGAGGCGGCGCTGCGCCAGGCCGACCGCCCGCGGCTCTGTAGCGCCGACCCGTTTCACGTCGGTCCGGCGCTGGGCGAAGTGATGGGCCGACTGGCCGGCCAGCCCGACCGGCTGATGCGCGCCCAGGCCGTCCTTGTTTGGCCGTTACATGGAATTGTGGCGCTCGACCGCCATGCGGGCCGCCGGGGAAAGTGCAGCGCGCCCGTGCGCCGCCCCCGTCAAAGGCGACAAACGGTTCGCCGATCCCGAATGGTCGGAAAACCCGGTGTTCGACGCGATCAAGCAGTCGTATCTGATCACCTCCGAGTGGCTGAACGATCTGGTCGGCGGCGTCGAAGGCGTCGATCCACTGGCGAAGCGCCGGGTGGAATTCTTCACCCGGATGCTTACCGACGCATTTTCGCCGTCGAACTTCCTGCTGACCAATCCCGCCGCCCTGCGCGAAGCCATGGCTACCATGGCGAGAGCATTGCGCGCGGCATGGAGAATTTCGCCGCCGACCTCGAGCGTGGAGGCGGTCAACTGGCGATAAGTCAGACCGATTTCCAGCAGTTCAAGGTCGGTGAAAACGTCGCCACGGCGCCGGGCAAGGTCGTATTCCAGAACGACATAATTCAGCTTCTGCAGTTTTCGCCAAGTACCGAAAGCGTGCATGCGAAATTCCACTGCTGATCTTTCCGCCGTGGATCAACAAATTCTACATCTTGGATCTGCGAGCCTGAAAATTCGATGATCCGCTGGCTGACAGGCCAGGGCCTCACGGTGTTCGTCACATCCTGGGTGAACCCTGACGTCGACTGGCGTCGAAGACCTTCGAGGACTACCTCGACGAGGGCATCTATGCGGCTATCGACGCGGTTCAGCGGCAGACCGGCGTCAAGAAGGTCAACACTGTCGGCTACTGCATCGGCGGTACCTTGCTGTCCTGCGCTCTGGCGCATATGGCGGCTCGTGGCGACAAGCGCGTGTCTTCGCCACTTTTTTCGCCGCTCAACAGGATTTCTCCGAAGCCGGCGACCTGCTGATCTTCGCAAATGACGAATGGTTGGAGGAACTCGAATCCCGAATGGATGCTGGCGGGGGCGTTTTGGATGGCCAGACTATGGCGGACACATTCAATGCCTTGCGTGCCAATGACCTGATCTGGTCATTTTTCGTCAGCAACTATTTGATGGGCAAGGAACCTAAGCCTTTCGACCTGTTGTTTTGGAATTCCGACCAGACCCGGATGCCCAAGACGTTACATTTATTCTATTTGAGAAAGTTCTACCGCGACAATGCCTTGCCAAGGGCCAACTCGAACTTGCCGGCGAACACCTCGACTTGAGCAAAGTCAAGACACCGATCTATGTGCAGTCTTCCAAGGAAGATCATATTGCGCCGGCCCGCTCGGTCTACAAAGGAGCGCGCCTGTTCGGCGGACCCAGTCCAGTTCACCTGGCCGGCTCGGGACACATAGCCGGTGTGATCAACGCCCCTGCCGCCAAAAAATACCAACACTGGACCAACTACGCGCTGCCGGCCACGCTCGAGGAATGGATCGCAGGGGCGACGGAGCATCCTGGATCCTGGTGGCCGCATTGGTCGGAATGGCTCAGGGCGAAGTCCGGAGATTTCGTGCCGGCCCGCGATCCCGCCAAGGGTCCGCTGGCCCCGATCGAGGACGCGCCCGGCAGCTTTGTGAAAGTGCGATCGTAGGTCGCGCCTTCCCCAGGTTCAGAGAGTCAGGCCGGCAAAAACTTCAAGGCCACGCCATTGTTGCAATACCGGAGACCGGTTGGGGGCGGTCCATCGTCGAAAACATGGCCTTGGTGACCGAGGCATCGGGCGCAATGGTACTCGGTTCGCTCCATGACCAAGCTTAAAATCCTTTTTCCTAGCCAGCGCCCCCGGAATGCTCGTGTAGAAACTCGGCCATCCGGTTCCAGAATTGAATTTCCATTGAGACCTGAACAGGGGCAGGCCACAGCCCAGGCACGCAAACGTTCCTGCCCGATGTTCATCGTTTAGAGGACTGGTGAACGGACTCTCCGTGCCCTCATGGCGGAGCACCTGGTACGAGGCGGGAGGAAGCCGCTTCCGCCAGTCGTCGTCAGCAAGCTTACGCCAGGGCGAGGCGGGAAATGCATCGATCGTGGCCAAGGCCGGGCCGGCGGCCGCGAACATCGCCATCCCTGCCAGCAGTGTTCGGCGGGTATGAGATCGAGAAGCTTGTTCCATGTTGGTAAGTACGTCGCTGAAGCCGCCGTCGGTCACACTCCTGTGATCACGGCTGCGTGATCAGAGGCCGGCCGCTTCCGGAAGACCAAGCATCAGGTTGAGATTTTGCACCGCCGCTCCGGAGGCGCCCTTGCCGAGGTTGTCGAGCACGGCGACCAGGCGTGCCTGCCCGACCAGGTCGGACCCGAAGACATGTAGCCGTAATAGGTTGGTTCCGTTGACGGCTTCTGGATCAACGGTGGCGAGCGTCTGGCTTTGCGCCAACGGCGTGACTTCGCACGAACGGTTCGCCGGCATAGGCGCTGGCCAGAGCGTCATGGAGGTCGCTGAGCTTCGGCCGCGCCGGCATGGCGTAAAGCGGCAAGCGGAGTCTCGACGAGCATGCCCCGATAGTACGCGTCCAACCGCCGGCGAGAACAACGGGGATTGGCGAGATCCGCGAAGCGCTGCATTTCCGGCAGCATGCTTGTGGCCCATCGCGAGACGCGTAGAGCCGAAACGGCGCGGCCCACGATGCTCGCACTGGACTGGTCTTCGAACTCTGCGATCATCGACTTGCCCCCGCCGGAATAACCCGGACACGCCGCCGACGCTCAACGGCCAGTCGACGGGGACCAGACCTGGCCGCGATCAGCGGTTTGATCAGGGCGATGAAGCCGGTCGACCAGCACCCGGGGTTTGAGACACGCGAGGACGATCCGATCGCGGCGCGGCTCCGCTGGCGTCATTTCGGGAAAACCAACGTCCAGACCGGTGCGGTCCTGTGCGCCGTCGAGGCGTCGATGCATCCTGGTGACGCGGATTTTCGATCAGGCCCACAGCCTCCCTTGCCGCGTCGTCGGGCAGGCACAGGATCGACGACGTCGGCGGCGTTGAGCAGATCGCGACGCACGGCCGCGTCCTTGCGCAAGGCAGGATCGATTGCGACGAGTTCCAGGTCTCGGCGACCCTCGAGGCGCTGCCTGATCTGCAGCCCGGTGGTGCCGGCCTCGCCATCGATGAATACTTTCGCGACCATGCCGTCTCCAACATGAAAAAGGGCGCTTCGGTCGAACCGAAGCGCCCTCGTTGCGAACCCGAAAAGACGTTGGTGCGTCAGCGCTTCGAAAACTGGAAACTGCGGCGGGCCTTCGCCTTGCCGTACTTCTTGCGTTCGACAACGCGGCTGTCGCGGGTCAGGAAGCCGTGCGGCTTGAGAACGGCGCGCAGGCCCGGCTCATAATAGGTCAAGGCCTTGGAGATGCCGTGGCGCACCGCTCCGGCCTGACCCGATAGGCCGGAGCCTTCGACCGTGGCGATCACGTCGAACTGGCCAGCGGTCGGCGATCTGCAGCGGCTGGGCGATCATCATGCGCAGGACCGGCCGCGCAAAATAGACGCTTTGATCGCGGTCGTTGATCGTGATCTGGCCCTTGCCCGGCTTGATCCACACCCGCGCGACGGCGTTCTTGCGCTTGCCGGTGGCATAGGCGCGGCCTTGTTTGTCGATCTGCGGCTCCAGCGGAGCGTGCACTGGCATCTGCGTTGGAGGAGAGGCTTCGCAGCGCTTCGAAGTCCGTGTGTGTTGGTCATGTCAGGCCGTCCGGGCATTCTTTGGGTTCATGGAGACGAAATCGATCATCTCGGGGTTTTGCGCCTCGTGCGGATGGTCGGACGTCTTGTAGATCTTGAGGTGGGTCATCTGCTTGCGCGCCAGGGGGCTTTCCTTGGGCAGCATGCGCTCCACGGCCTTCTCGAGCACCCGCTCGGGGAAAGCGGCCGCCGAGGATCTTGCCGGCGGTGCGTTCCTTGATCCCGCCCGGATGGCCGGTGTGCCAGTAGTAGGTTTTCTGCATCGAGCTTGCGCCCGGTGAACTTGACCTTGTCGGCGTTGACGATGACGACATGGTCGCCGCAATCGGCATGCGGCGTATAGTCTGCGCGATGCTTGCCGCGCAGCCGCATGGCGACGAAGGTCGCGAGGCGGCCGACAATGGCGTTCTGGGCGTCGATGACGATCCATTTTTTCTCGATGTCGGCCGGCTTTCAGATAGTCTGTCGTCTTGGTGAGCATCTTCGTCATCCATCAGGGCGGAGGGCTGAAGTCCCACGCCGCATTGAGCGGGCGCAGGTACGGCCGCGGCATCGCCAGTGTCAAGCAGACGCGCGCGAATCGCCATAGACCCGTGCAAGTCACTCGAAATATCGATGCGAGTATTCCAATATGGTAGCAGGCTACCGTCAGGCGCGCCGGTGAACGCCAGCCAGGATCGCCGCCGTCGCGACGAGCAGCGCCGCCGTCGACCTGGTGCATCAGACGCCAGGGGCAAGGCGACGAGCGACAGCAGGAAGTCACGATCCCCAGGAGCACCTGGACGAGCGCGACGACGCCGGCGGCCACCGTACCCACCTGAGGATCCGGGAGGCCGCTCGCCGCGAAAGAACGGCCGAGACGGCGATGGCCGAGGCGAAGGCGGCGAAGGCATAGGCGACCAGGCGGTGATTGAACTGCACGGCGCTGGGCGCCGTGCACGAACGTCGCCCAGAGGCCTCCCCGCCAGTAGTCGGTAGGGACGAAGGCCCGGCTCATCATCGGCCAGTCATTATCGATCAGGCCCGCCTGGTTACCTGCCACCAAGGCGCCCAACAGGCACTGCAGAAAACGGCGCCGACGAGGAACACGCGGCCAACCCGCGTCCAGCCGTCCCGGCGGCCTTCCCGGACCGCCGGTCCGGCCCACGCCTCCAGACCGGTCCAGATCAGCGCGGCGAACAGAATCAGCGCCAGGCCCAGGTGGGTCGCCAGGCGCTCGGGCGCGACCGAGACGCGCGGCTTCCAGACCGCTCTGCACCATCCACCAGCCGACCAGGCCCTGAAGACCGCCAAGGATGAACAGGGCCAGCGCAGCGCCCGACGAGCCGGCGAGGCATCCGGCGCAAGAGCCAGAAATATGAAGAACGGAATGGCAAACGCAGCACCAACCAGCCGACCGAGCAGGCGGTGCGCCCACTCCCACCAGAAGATGGACTTGAACTCGTTCGAGGCTCATGCCGCGATTGACCAGGCGGTATTGTGGCATCGCGCGGTAGAGCGCGAACTCGTGCGACCAGGCTGTTTGCCGACAACGGCGGCAGCGCCCCCGGAAAGGGCTTCCATTGCGTGATCGATAGTCCGGACCCGGTCAGACGAGTGGCGCCGCCGACGACAACCATGGCCAGGACCAGCATGGACACGATCATCAGCCAGATGGCGACGGGGCGAGACCGCTCGTCCCGCACGCCGCCGATCAGCGGCCCGGGAGGCGGTGAGCCCAGGTCGCGGAAGCCATAGGAGGACCGATCATCACTGTCATTGCTCACGCCCGAAAAGAGGCGAAAATGGTCGGAGCGACAGGATTTGAACCTGCGACCCCTTGACCCCCAGTCAAGTGCGCTACCAAGCTGCGCCACGCTCCGATGCAGGAAGGAGGGCTCTTATAGGGAGGCGAATTCGCCGCGGCAATGGGGGACAGCGATGGCGTGCTACGGGCGACCATCCATCGGTCTTGCGGCCTAACCCTCCCCTCCGCCCGACCTGAATGGCTGTTTCGGAGCTGGGACTGTATCGGCCAGGTTATCCGTAAGGGGAACCCGATACGTTGGTTTGGCTGGATCCGGTCGATCTGCCCACAGCGCCGCCTGCAATCGGAGCTTTGCCCCTTCCAGCGTGGCGAGCGCGGCACGCAGGCCGTCCAGAATGCGGGGCTCGGCTGGCGCAGCACGTGACGATTCGAGCGGCGCGGAATCGCGGGGCCTCATAGCGGAGCCGCGGTAACGAGCCTGGACGTCCTTGATCGACATTCCCTCATCATGAAGCAGTCGGCGAACTGTCGCCAACGCCGCGATATCGCGCGGTCGGTAGAACCGCCGGCCACCGGTCCGTTTCATCGGGCGGATGAATGAGAACTTCGTTTCCCAAAAGCGAAGCACATGCGCTGGGACCCCCAGCTCGGAGGAGGCTTCGGAAATTGTCCTGAAGGCCTCTGGCCCCTTCGCCATGCCCCGCTCTATTTCGCCAGGGCGCGATCGATCCGCGTCTTGATCACCTGGGAAGCGCGAAAGCCGATTACTCTTCGAGAATCGATCGTCGCGGGCTCGCCGGTCTTTGGGTTACGGCCCATGCGCTCACGCTTGTCGCGAACCTCGAAGACGCCAAATCCTGACAGTTTTACAGTCTCACCCCGTTCCATGGCCTCGGCGACAAGAGCCAAGGTCCTTTCGACAAGTCCGGCGCAATCTTGGCGGGTCAATCCTACCTCGTCATGCAACGCCTCGGTCAAATCGGCTCGTGTCAGTGTCCGATCGCTCACAACCATCCCCTCCGCAACATCGGCGACCACCTGAATGCCTTCGATTATCACGTCAAGTCAACGGCTTGAATGGTTGGGTTGATGTCAGAGGCGGACGACCACGGCCCCCCAGGTAAGCCCCCCGCCCATGGCTTCGAGGAGTAGAAGCTGGCCCGGTCGAATGCGCCCGTCAGCGACACCCTCATTAAGAGCCAGCGGCGCGGAGGCGGCGGAAGTGTTGGCGTGATGACTGACGGTTGAGATTACCTTGTGCCCATCGATGCCGAGTCGCCGCGCGACTCCTCCAGAATGCGCTGATTGGCCTGGTGAGGGATGAACCAGTCGACCTCGGAAAGCGCCACACCCGCCTTGTCGGCGGCGGCCAGGACGGCATCGGCGATATTGACCACGGCATGGCGAAAGACCTGGTGTCCCTGCATGCGCAGCTTGCCGACGGTACCAGTCGTCGATGGCCCACCATCGACATAGAGGAGATCCTGCTTGCCGCCATCGGCGCGCAGACAGTAGGCGAGGATGCCGCGATCGGTCGTGTCGCCACGGCCTTCGACCGGTTCGAGCACCACCGCGCCAGCCCCGTCGCCGAATAGCACACAGGTGCCTCGGTCCGTCCAGTCCATCAGGCGCAACATCGTCTCTGCCCCGATGACCAGTGCGCAGCGAGCCTGATGGCGTGCGACAAAGTTGTCGGCGACGGCCATTGCATAGACGAAACCGGAACACACGGCTTGAACATCAAAGGCAATTCCAACCGGCGCGCCCAGCTTGCGTTGTACAATCGTGGCGGTGGCCGGAAACGTCAGGTCCGGCGTGGTGGTGGCGACCATGATCAGGTCGACGTCGGCCGGCGATCGGCTCGCGGCGCGCGAGAGCCTTCCGCGCCGCCTCCACCGCCAGGTCCGAGGTGGCCTGATCCGGATCCGCCCGACGACGCGAGCGGATCCCGGTGCGCTCGAAAATCCATGTGTCGCTGGTATCGACGATCTTGGCCAAATCATCATTGGTGACGATGTCTGGCGGGAGAAATCCGCCGACTCCCGTCATGGCGCTACGCGTTAACAGACGTCAAGCCGTGGCCCTTTCTTCCGCGACCATGGCGTGCTCGGCGGTCAGCCGTTGAGATTATCGTTCGATCTCGACCGAGAAATTGCTTTCGAGCGAGGTCGCCCGCCAGTCGTATCGCATTGGAAAAGCCGCGAACGTCGGCGCCGCCATGGCTTTTGACCACGATGCCATTGAGCCCGAGGAACGGGCCGCCGTTAATTCCGCTGGGATCCAGCCGCTCGCCCATCTTCTTCAAGCGCTCGACATGGCGATGAACGCGCCCAGCGTGCCGAGGGCGCTGGACGTGAAGGTAGCGCGCAGATCCGTGCGAAAGAAACGCGCCAAGCCTTCGGCTGTCTTCAGGGCCACATTGCCGGTGAACCCGTCGGTCACGATCACGTCGACGGTTCCCTTGGCGATATCGTCGCCCTCGACGAAGCCGCGATAGTCGAAGTCGAAGTGGCCACCGCGAAGCAAGCGGTCAGCATCCCGTACGTCATCATGGCCTTTTTCTGTTTCCGTGCCGACATTGAGTAGGCCCAGACCGTGGGACGCTCCGAATGATGCACGGCGCGATGATATGCCGCGCCCATGACGGCGAATTCTCGCAGCCGCTCGGCATCACAGACGACATTTGCGCCGACATCGAACACCGGCGGTAATTCCCCGCAGGGTCGGCCAGTTCGCGACCAGCGCCGGGCGATCGAGTTCGCCCGGTCATCCGCAGTAGAAGCCGCGAGATGGCCATCAGCGCGCCCGTGTTGCCGGCCGACACCGCAGCGCGAGCCTCGCCGGCCTTCACCGATTCGACCGCGTTCCACATCGAGTTCCTTTTCCGCGCCGCATGGCGTGCGCGGGCTTGGCATCCATCGGGATGACAGTGTCCGTGTGTCGCAATTCGCAAAGAGCGGCGGCGGAGGGTCGGTAGACAGGGCGGCCTTCACGCCACCGCGTCGCCGTGCAGCATGAAACGCACTGACCCGAGCGGAAAGAATTTGACAGCCCGCAGCCACTGCCGGCGCGACCACCGGGGGGCCATGGTCGCCTCCCATGGCGTCAATAGAAATCACCATCGGATCGGGCAATGCCGTGCTTTCAGTATTCCCAGGGCGCCGCGCCCGAACCGAGGGCCGGACGATACAGCCGAAGGCGCCGGATGCAAGCGGTCGGCGGCCGTCGGGGCGAACTCCCGCCTAACGGCCGATAGACGCCGCCTAGAGGTCTTCCAGCAACGCCACGCCCGGAGCGATTTTCAACGCGCCGCGGCTGCTGCATCGAGCCGTAGCGCCCGGAAGCCGCAGTTCGATCTCGCGGCCGCCCGCGAAAAGGCCGCGACAAACATGACCTGGCCCCCGCCCGAGTTCGGCCGGAGCAGACGCCGCCTCAACGCGTCGAGCTCGGCCACCGCCGGGCGAAATATGGATGCTAAGCCCGCGTCCGGCGCGGCGACGGCTTGTCGAGCGTCAAGGCATCGTCGCCGAAGAACCGAACTTCTCCATCGCTGGCCTTGGCCCGAACCTTGATCAGCACCGCTTGTCCTGGTTCGAGCCAGTCGCGACAACGCCGCAAGGTTTCGGGCGGAAACAGCACCTCGTATTCGCCGGTCGGGTCAGAAAGCGAGACGAACGCGAACTTGCCGCTGCTGGCATTGGCCGGAGCTGCGTTCCTGGCGGCGGCGCACCACGCCCGCCATGCGGAACGCCTCGGCCCCGCCGATGTGCGGCACTCATGGCATCGACAAACAGCGTCGCCCGCTGGCGTCGCAGAACGTTGACCATGTCATCTAGCGGGTGGCCGCTGAGATAAAAACCGACCGCCGCCAACTCTTCATCGAGCTGCTGAATCGGATTCCACACTTCCACCCTCGGTAGCCGGGGCCGCGCCAGCCTCGGATTGTTCTCCAAACAGACTTTCCTGCGCGGAGGCTCGATCGGCCGCAACAGACTGAGCATAGGCGATCAGAGCGTCGGCGACTGCGACGATCTGGGCGCGGTTCGCATGGAGCCTGTCGAAAGCCCCGGCGCGCGCGAGGCTTTCGAGCGCACGCTTGTTGACCTGACGGGGATCGATTCGCTCGAGGAAGTCGAACAGGTCGGTGAAACGGCCCCCGCTTTCTCGAACGTCTACGACATGGGCCATCGCCTGCTGTCCGACATTGCGCACCGCGCCCAAGGCATAGAGAACCTTGCCATCTCGACGACGAAATCGGCGCCCGACCGGTTGATGTCAGGCGGGGCGACGCCCACGCCCATGACGTTTGGCGTCCTGGTAGAAAACCGCGAGCTTGTCGGTGTTCGAAATGTCGAGGCTCATCGAGGCGGCGAAAAACTCGACCGGCGCATTCGCCTTCAGCCAGGCCGTCTGGTAGGCGATCAGCCCATAGGGCGCGGCGTGGCATTTGTTGAACCCATAGCCCGCGAATTTGGCCATGCGCTCGAACATCGCCTCGGCGTCTCCCGCTGGCGAGCCCTCGCTCGCCGGCGCCGGCCAGGAAACGGGCCCGCTGCTGGTCCATCTCCTCCTTCTTCTTCTTGCCCATGGCGCGGCGCAGCAGGTCCGCTTCGCCCAGCGAGTAGCCGGCCAGGATCTGGGCGATCTGCATCACCTGCTCCTGGTAGACGATCACGCCATAGGTCTCGGTCAGGGCCGCTTCCAGGCCCGGAAGGATGGACATCGGCCGACGGCCCATCTTGCAGTCGACGTATTCGTCGATCGAATCCATCGGCCCCGGCCGATAGAGCGAGATGAGCGCAGTGATCTCCTCCAGCGACGCCGGGCGCAGCTTGCGCAGCGTATCGCGCATGCCCTGGCCTTCCATCTGGAACACCCCGACGGTCTGACCGGATGCGAGGAGGTCATAGGTCGCGACATCATCGAGCGGCAGCCGCGGCAAGGCTGACGCCCGCGCCCCGCCGCTCCAGAAGTTTTACGGCGCGCTGAATGACGGTGAGGGTCTTCAGACCCAGGAAGTCGAACTTGACCAGTCCAGCGCTCTCGACCCATTTCATGTTGAACTGCGTCGCGGGCAGAGCCGATCGCGGGTCACGATAGAGCGGCACCAGTTCAGTCAGCGGCCGGTCGGCGATGACGACGCCAGCGGCGTGGGTGGAAGCGTTACGGTAAAGGCCCTCGAGTTGCAAGGGCGGTATCCAGCACCTGAGCGACCGGGGATCGTCGTCTCGCGCGGCTTGCAGCCGCGGCTCCATGTGCGATCGCTTCAGCCAAAGTCACCGGATTGGCCGGATTGTTCGGGATCATCTTGGCAAGGCGATCGACCTGGCCGAGCGGAAGTTGCATTACCCGGCCGACGTCGCGAGGACCGCCCGCGCCTGCAGGCTGCCGAAGGTGATGATCTGGGCGACGCGATCGACGCCGTATTTCTGCTGTACGTAGCCGATCACCTCTTCCCGGCGATCCTGGCAGAAATCGATGTCGAAGTCGGGCATCGACACGCGCTCGGGGTTCAGGAAGCGCTCGAACAGCAGGCCGAAATCGCAACGGGTCGATGCCCGTGATCAGCAGCGACCACGCCACAGCCGAGCCGGCGCCCGATCCGCGGCCCGGCCCCACGGGGATGTCATGCGCCACCGCCCATTTCATGAAGTCGGAAACGATCAGGAAATAGCCGGAAAAACCCATGCTCTGGATCACGCCGATCTCCCGCTCGAGACGCGCCCAATAGGGCTCGGCTCGCCCTTCCGGCGGAGCGCGCGTCGAGACGCGCGCGCAGCCCCGCGCGCGCCTGCTCGGCCAGTTCCTCGTCTTCCGACCGGCCGGCGGTCGTCGGGAACCGCGGCAGGATTGGCGCTCGCTTCTTGACCATGAAGGCGCAGCGCCGGGCGATCTCGAGGGTGTTGTCGCAGGCCTCCGGCAGGTCGGCGAACAGGGCGCGCATTTCAGCGGCCGGTCTTGAACCAGTGTTCTGGGCGATTTTCCTGCGGTCTTCCTGGTCCACGAAGGCGCTGTCGGCGATGCACAGAAGCGCGTCGTGAGCTTGCCAAGTCTTCTCTTGCGACGAAATACGCGTCGTTGGTAGCGACCAGCGCAACGTCATTTCCATAGGCCCAGGCGACAAGTCCGGGTTCAGCGATAGCCTGACTGGCCAGCCCGTGCCTTTGCAACTCGATATAAAATCGGTCGCCGAATGCCCGGCGCATCTCCGTCAGGGCCGCCGCCCGCGTCATCGATCCTGCCAGTGGCGAACAGGGGATCGATCGGTCCATCGGCGCCGCCCGACAACAGGATGAGTCCATCGGCATGAGCCGCGAGCCTCTCCCATGTGACATGGGGTTCCTCGGTGGGCTCCACGCTCAGAAAGGCCTCGGAGGACAATTCGCAAAGGTTACGCCATCCGCATTCATTCTGGGCGAGAAGAACCACGGTCGGCGTCTCGGCCCAACGCTCCGGCGGCCCTGGCGCCTATGCCGGTCACCGGCAACGTACACCCGATGATCGGCTGCACGCCGGCTTCTCGCGTCGCGACAGAGAATTCCAGGGCCCCAAACAGGTTGGCCCGGTCAGTGAGCGCCACCGCGGGCATCCTGGCGGCGGCCGAGAGCTTGCCGATGGCGTCCGCCTTGATGGCCCCCTCCAGGAGCGAATAGGCGGAGCGAACGCGCAAATGGATAAACAGGCGGCTTAAATCCTCCATTACCATTTCCCGCTAGGTGGTCCATCGACAGTTCGACTCAGCCGGCGAACTGCGCGACCTGACAAACCATCCAGACGAACCCCGCGACTGAAGCAAGCGCCAGCGACTCACGAGCTAAGCGAAACATGGGGATAGCCTCCAGAACAATGTACCCGCTTTGTTCTGTTGCCATTTTGTTCTGGCGTCAAGGGGTTTTGTCGATCGGCCTTGCCGTCAGGCCGCGCTGGCGTCGACCAACTTCCCGTCTTTCAGCGCGACCACTCTATCCATGTGCCTGGCCATCTCCAGATTGTGGGTGGCGATCAGAGACGCGACGCCGGTGGCCCGGACAAGCGCGCGAATGGCGTCGAAGACCGTACGCGAGCTGGTGGGGTCGAGGTTGCCGGTAGGCTCGTCGGCCAACAGCAGACGGGGCTGGTTGACCAGGGCCCGGGCGACCGCGACACGCTGCTGCTCGCCGCCGGAAAGCTGGGCCGGTTGATGGTGCAACCGTTCGCCGAGGCCTAGAGCGTCCAGCAGGGCCTCTGCCCGGGCTCGGGCAGCTCGACGGGGATGGCCAGCGATCATAGCCGGCAAGGCGACGTTTTCGCTGGCGCTCAGTTCGGGCAGCAAATGGTGAAACTGGTAGACGAAGCCGATCGTGGAAAGCCGGATGCGGGTGCGCTCGCGGTCACCAAGGGCGCTACAGTCGCGGCCGGCGATGGCGACAGCGCCGCCGGTAGGATGCTCGAGCAGGCCGGCGGCGTGCAGCAGAGAGGACTTGCCCGAGCCTGACGGGCCGACGAGCCCGACGAGCTCACCCTTGGAAACCGATAGGTCGAGGCCCTTCAGAACCGTCAGGATCTTGTCTCCCGTTCGGTAGGCGCGGGTCAGGCCGGTGACGACGAGGACCGGCTCACTCATAGCGCAGGGCCTCGACCGGATCGAGGCGTCCGGCACGCGAGGCGGGCAACAGGGTGAAAAGGCAGGAGGCGCCGAGCGCCCAGACCAGCACCATGGTCACTTCGCCCCAGTCGATACGGGCCGGCACATGGGCGAGGAAATAGATGTCGGCGTTGAACACCTGTGCGCCGGTGACCCATTCGACAAACGCCTGGATCGATTCGATATTGAGACAGAACAGTACGCCGAACGCGAGGCCGGCCAGAGTGCCGAGCAGGCCGATGATAGCCCCGGCCATGAAGAAGATGCGCAGGATCGATCCCCTGCCCGCCCCCATCGTGCGCAGGATGGCGATGTCGCGCCCCTTGTTCTTAACCAGCATGATCAGGCCGGAGATGATGTTCATCGCCGCCAGGGCGACGATGAACAGGAAGATGAAGCGCATCACGTTGCGCTCCACCTGCAGGGCGCCGAAATAGGCGCGGTTCTTTTCCGTCCAGTCGGTGACCACGGCGCCGGGTCCGGCGGCGCGCGTCAAGATGGCCTTCAGAGCCGGCGCCTTGTCGGGATCGTCGAGCTTGATCTGGATAAAATCCACGGCCGCGTCGCGCCCGAAGAACAGCTGGGCCTGGGCCAGCGGCATGTAGATGAAGGTCTGGTCGTACTCGCTCATGCCGACCGAGAAGAGGGCGCCGCACCGGTAGGCTTTGCTGGTCGGGGCTTCTCCGAAGGCGGTCGCATTGCCGGTCGGGCGAGATGACGAGGTCAGCGTGTCGCCCACCCCGACACCAAGGCTCTCGGCAAGCTTGTCGCCCACGACGACGCCATCGCCGCCGTCTTCGCCTTGGCCAAACCCGGCCAAGGAGCCGGCCTTGACGCCGTCGGCGATGATCCGGGTCGCGCGCAGATCGTCTGGTGAGACGCCGCGCACGACGGCCCCGGCGGCCGCGCTCGGGCCCTGCGACGAGCGCCTGGGACTCGATCAGCGGGATGGCCTGCGTCACGCCCGGGATCGGCGCGCAACCGCGCGACCATGCTGCGCGCGATCGCCCGGCGTCATCGCGCCTCCCACCACGAACGCGTGGCCGTTGAAGCCAAGAATCTTGGAGCTCAACTCGGAGCGAAACCCGTTCATGATCGACATGGTGATGATCAGCGCCGCCACGGCCAGCGCGATGGCGGTGAACGAGATGATCGAGATCAGAGCCACGCCGCCATGCCGCCGCTTGGTCAGCAGGTACCGAAGCGCGATCGACCGCTCCCAGGCGCGAACGGACCGGCGGGTTTGATCAGAGGATCCATGCTCGCTCCCATTGGGGCCGAGACTTGCGAGCTGGAATGTCCGGGGTTACCGACCCTGACGGCTTTACCGCCTGTCCCTCCCCTCGAAGGGACGGCGGAAGGCCATCGTCCACGTCACTCGGCAGATCGCCCTCACCGCGGCGGCGAGGGGCAGGGTCTGGCGCTCGCCGGTGGCGCGGCGCTTGATCTCCACCACGCCGTCGGCGAGACCGCGCGGCCCGATGATCAGCTGCCAGGGCAGGCCGATCAGGTCCATGGTGGCGAACTTGCCGCCTGGCCGCTCGCTGGTGTCGTCGAGCAGGGGCTCCTTGCCGGCCGAGCCAGGGCGGCATAGGCGCGCTGCGCACGCTTCGTCGACCTCCGGGATCGCCCGGGCGAAGGTTGACGATGCCCACCCCGAACGGCGCCACCGCATCCGGCCAGATGATGCCGGCCTCGTCGTGGCTGGCCTCGATGATCGCCCCGACCAGCCGCGAGACGCCCACGCCATAGCTTCCCATCTGCACCGCGCGTCTCGGCGCCGTCGGGGCCCTGGACATTGGCCTTCATCGGCTTGGAGTATTTGTCGCCGAAGAAGAACGTCTGTCCGACCTCGATGCCGCGCGCGGTCAATCGATGTTCCTCCGGCGGTCTCGCGTTCATAGCGCGCGGCATCGTGAACATCCTCGGTGGCCGCATAAAGGCGGGTCCACTCGTCGAGAACCGGGGTCAGATCGGCGCCGTAGTCGATGTCCTCGCCTGGCACGTTCAGGTCGAGCATGCGGCGGTCGAGGAAACACCGCCAACTCTCCGGTCTGGGCGAGCACGATGAATTCATGGCTGAGTTCGCCGCCAATGGGCCCGCTCTCGGCTTTCATCGGAATGGCCTTAAGACCCATGCGCGCGAAGCACCGCAGGTAGGCGACGAACATCTGGTTGTAGGAGGCGCGGCCGGCGGCCTCGTCCACGTCGAACGAGTAGGCGTCCTTCATCAGGAATTCGCGGCCGCGCATGACCCCGAAGCGCGGCCGCTGCTCGTCGCGAAACTTCCATTGGATATGGTAGAGATTCTTCGGCAAGTCCTTGTAGGAATGCACATAGGCGCGGAAAATCTCGGTGATCATCTCCTCGTTGGTCGGCCCGTACAGCATTTCCCGCTCATGGCGATCGGTGATGCGCAGCATCTCGGCGCCATAGTCGTCATAGCGGCCGCTTTCACGCCACAGATCGGCCAGTTGCAGGGTCGGCATCAGCAGCTCGATCGCGCCGGCGCGATCCATCTCCTCGCGCACGATCTGCTCGACCTTCTTGAGGACGCGGAATGGCCCAGCGGCAGCCAGGCGTAGATTCCGGCCGCTTCCTGGCGCAGCATGCCGGCTCGCAGCATCAGGCGATGCGACGCGATCTGCGCCTCGGCGGGGGTCTGTTTGAGAACAGGCAGAAAATAGCGCGACAGGCGCATCGGACATCCATCCCTGGCAAGCAAGGCGGTGAGATAGCCTCGCCGCGCGCCGCTTGGCAACGCGAGAGGTCGGCTAGAGAGAGTGAGGTCCCGGGAAAGTCGGCAGCGAGATCGAGATGGAAATGGATCGTCAGCCAAAGGACGGCGAACAGGATCGCCGAAACCCAGGTGGTGGTGATGAACTTGCGCTTCAGCTTGGGTTCGACCGGCGACGACGGATCGCCGCCACCGGGCACCGGCACGCCCATTTCGGCGTGACTGCGCGTGCCCAGCGGCAGGATGGCGAGCAGCGCCGTCCACCAGATGGTCAGATAGACCGCGATGCAGGTGGCGAGGCTCATGTCAGTGACCGCGCTCCGGCGTGGCCATCAGTTCGACGAGCACGCCGCCCATGTCCTTGGGGTGAACGAAGATCACCGGCACGCCGTGGGCGCCGATGCGCGGCTCGCCGGTCCCCAGCACCGTCGCGCCCTTGGCGCGCATCTCGTCGCGGGCGGCGATGATATCGGCCACTTCGAAACAGACGTGATGCTGGCCGCCCTTCGGGTTCTTGGCGAGGAAGCCATGAATCGGCGAGTTGTCGCCGTAGGGCTCGATCAGCTCGATCTGGGCGTTGGGCAGGTTGACGAACGACACCCAGACGCCCTGTTCAGGCAAGGCGCGCTTTTCGGTGATGTCGGTGACGCCGAGGACATCGCGATAGAGCTTCCAGGACTCTTCGATGGAGGGCGTCGCGACGCCGACGTGGTTCAGTTTTCCGATCATGACCCGCTGATAGCACTCTGGCCGCCCACAGCAAAAGAGAGACGTGTTGAGGATCGACCTTCTGGATACGTCGTCGTTCGAAGGCGGCCAACCGTGGGATCAGTTCCGATGGCTGCGCGAGAACGATCCGGTGCATTGGCACGAGGAACCGGGCGGACCGGGGTTCTGGGCCGTGACCCGTTTCGACCACGTCTGGCAAGTCGACCGGGATTTTCAGACCTTTTCCTCCGAGCCGACGATCATGATCCAGGATCCGCTGGCCGAGACGGGGGGATTTGGCCCCTACAAGATGATGCTGATGATGGATCCGCCGGACCACACCGCGTTCCGCAAGCTGATCCGTAGTGAGTTCACCCAGCCGCAGGCTACGGCTGAAGGGCGAGCGGATCGCGGCTCTGGCCAGGCAGATCGTCGACGCGGTGATCGATCGCGGCGAGTGCGACTTTGTCTCCGACGTGGCAGGCGAGATGCCGTCATTCGTAATCGCGGAACTCATGGGACTGCCGCTCGACGACGGCCGCGAGCTCTACAAGCTCACCGAGGTCATCCACACGGCGCCCGAAGCCCTGCCGCCCGGGGCCGGGGGTGAAGCTGTGACGCAAGATGTTCGAATACGCGCAGGGCGTGATCGCCGAAAAGCGCGCCCGTCCGGCTGACGATCTGGCCTCAAAGCTGCTGGCCTGTGAGGTGGACGGCCGCCGGCTCGACGACATGGAATTCCTGCTGTTCTTCCTGCTGCTGGTGGATGCCGGGGGCGACACCACGCGCAACCTGCTGTCTGGCGGTTTGCTGGCGCTGATGGAAAACCCCGACAGCGCTCGACTGGCTGAGAGCCGATCTCCCCGCGCGCCTGGCAACCGCGCGCGAGGAATTGCTGCGCTGGACAAGTCCGGTCGATCTACATGCGCCGAACCGCCAGACACCAAGTGAAGCTCGCCGGACAAGACCGATCGCCAAGGGCGACAAGGTGGTGATGTATTTCGGTTCAGCGAACCGGGATCCCGGAGCGTTCGCAGAATCCGGAAACCCTGGATCTGGGGCGCGCGGCCAATGAGTCACAACGCGTTCGGCACCGGCCCGCACGGCTGCCTCGGTCAGCACATCGCCCGGGTCGAGATCGACGCCATGCTGGCGCGAGGTGCTGACCCGAATGACCGGGTTCGAGCTGGCCGGCCCGACCGAATGGCTGCCCAGCAATTTCATTTCCGGGCCGAAGAGCATGCCGATCCGTTTTTGCGCTGTCACCTGACGAGGTTCAGACCCGCAGCACCGTGGTCTCGACGACTGGGCGACGTTTCCAGATGCGAAACGCGGCCTTCTTGAGCGTCCGCGACAGAGCGGCTTCGACGGCATGATCATCGTCGCGATCGTCGGCCGATAGCCGCTGCAGGCCGCCGCGCGCCTCCTCCGCCAGATCGTCCATGAGCCTCGGCGAGAGGATAGTCGCCATCGCCGGGCAGGCCAATCGCGCTGGACCTGCCGGACCCGACGCCACCCGATTGCGACCGTCAAGGCGATCGAGATGCTCAGGACGCCATTGAACGCGGCGTGTCGGCGTTCTCGCAAGGCATCGCCGTTTTCCGCGGTGACGACCCCGCGTCGACATAGAGCCGGCCCGCTGGAACCTCGTCGATGATCCCAGGCGCCCCCGGAGCGAGGCGAACCATCTCGCCATTCCGCGGGGCGACGGCATGCGGCACCTGCAAATCCTTGGCGAGCGCGGCGTGTTCCAGCAGATGGCGGCGTTCGCCATGGGTCGGCACCGCGATCGTGCGGACGCGCCCATTGATACATCTGCTTGAGTTCGTCGCGGCAAGGGTGTCCGGAAACGTGAATGCCGGGGTGATCGCGTTCGGTGTAGAGACGCACGCCGCGGTCGGCGAGTTTGTTCTGCAGGTTGCGGATCGGGATCTCGTTGCCAGGAATGATGCGAGAGGAGAACACGCATGCGTCTCCCGCGCCCAGGCTGACATAGCGGATGGTTGCCTTCGGCGATGCGCGACAGCGCCGCGCGCGGTTCGCCCTGGCTGCCGGTGCACAGATAGAGGATCTTCTCGGCGGGAAAATGACGCGCTTCGGTGTCCGCAACGAACGGCGCGATGTCGGCCAGAAGACCGACCGAGCGCGCGGCCTGCGACATGCGGATCATCGACCGCCCGACCAGGCAGACACGGCGACCGGCGCTCTCGGCCGCCCGAATGATGCTGTCCATGCGCGCGACGTTCGAGGCGAAACAGGCGGCGGCCACCCTGCCCTTCAACTCGCCGATCAGGTCGATGGAGGGTCTCGCGGACGTCGGCCTCCGAGCCGGCTTCGCCATCGACGAAGACATTGGTGGAATCGCAGACCATGGCGAGGACGCCCTCGTCGCCCAGGCGCGCGGATGGCTTCGGCAGTCGGTGACCGCGTCCGGTCAAGCGGATCGGGATCGATCTTCCAGTCGCCGGTGTGCAGGATGGTGCCCAGAGGCGTGCGGATCGCCACGCCGTTGGGTTCCGGGAATCGAGTGCGTCAGCGTAATCAGGGTCAGTTCGAACGGCCCGAGGGAAATCTTGCCGCTCAGCGGCACCTCGGTAATCGGAGCGACGCCAAGGAGACCACGCTCACGCAATTTTTCTCTCAGCAGGAAGGCGGTGAACGGGGTCGCATAAAGCGGCGCCTTGAGCCGCGGCCACAGCCAGGCGACCGCGCCGATGTGATCCTCATGCGCGTGGGTGAGGACGATGCCGATGATGTCCTTGGCATATTCCTCGATGTAGGTCGGATCGGGCAGGATGATCTCGACGCCGGGCGTGGTCTGGTCGCCGAAGGTGACGCCCAGGTCGACCACGATCCAATTGCGCGCGTGCGGCGGGCCGTAGCCGTAGAGATTGAAGTTCATTCCGATTTCGTTCGAGCCGCCCAGCGGCAGGAACACCAGTTCGTCTTGGGGATTTTTTCATCGTTACTCGAAATGGGGGTTGCGGCGAACAATTTCCAGCAGTCCCAGAATGGTGAGATCATGGTCGAAATGGTCGATCGCGACGGTCGCGCCTTCGAACAGCGAGGCGACGCCGCCGGTGCCGATCACGGTCAGGGGGCCGGGATATTCGGACTTGATCCGCGCGACCAGCCCTTCGATCAGAGATACGTAGCCCCAGAAAACGCCCGACTGCATCGCCTCGACCGTGTCCTTGCCGATCACATGGGCGGGTCGCTGGATGCCGACGCTAGGAAGCCGCGCGGCGGCGGCATGCAGCGCCTGCATCGACAGATTGATCCCCGGTGCGATCGCGCCGCCCTCGAACGCGCCGTCCTCGGCACGACGTCGAACGTCGTCGCCGTGCCCGAATCGACCACCAGAAGAGCGCCCGGATAGGTGATGTGGGCCCCGATGGCGTTGACCAGGCGATCGGCGCCGGCCTCGGACGGCTTCTGGATCCGCATGGCGATTCCGAGATCGACGTTCTCGCCGACGATCATCGGCTCGACGTGCAGATAGCGCCGGGAGAGGTTTCGCAGGTTGAAGATCGACTGCGGCACGACGCTCGAGATGATGCAGCGGTCGAGGGCCTCCCTCGACAGTCCCGCCATCGCCAGCAGTTGCGACAGCCACACCGCATATTCATCGCCGGTGCGCGACGCGTCGGTCGCCGCCCGCCATTGCGCGATCCAGGTCTGCCGTCATGGATGGCGAAGAGGGTATTGGTGTTGCCCTGTTCGATCGCCAACAGCATCAGGCGCTCTCCGAAGAACACGTCGCCGGCGGTGATCCGGCGGACCTGGCCGGGCGCGACACGCAGCCTCAGCGCGCCATCGGGGTCGAGCCCCTCGGCGATCCCTTCGATCGTCTCGCCCGGCAAGCGCGCTGTGCAGCGTTCGCCCAAGCCGTAGCGCTCGCTTGGTCCAGGCGTCGACGATGACCGCGAAACCGCGAGCCTCGCCAAGCGGCGTTCCAGCGATCGAAGGCCGCGGCAAGGCGGTCGAGCGCTTCGACGGGGACGGGCGGGGGCGCCGAAAGATGCGCGCTGAACGCCGTGGCGGGAAAGAGCGGATCCGAGGGCGGGCGCAGCAGGTTGACGCCGATGCCGATCGCCACCCAGGAGCCGCCGTCCGGCCGCGCGCTCGAACTCGATCAGGATGCCCGCGGTCTTGCGGCCGGCGATGAGCACGTCGTTCGGCCATTTCACGCTGACCAGCGACGCCGGCGACATAGGTGGCGGCGAGGTCGGCGACGGCCAGGGCGGCGATGAACGAGTAGTTGCGCGATCTCGGACGGCGGCTGTTCGGTGGTGAAGAAATAGGTCGCGGCAAGGTTTCCCTCGCCGGTTTCCCAGTCCCGACCGCGGCGTCCCCGACCGGCGGTTTGGCGCAGGGCCGTGATGATCCACAGCGGGCCCGAGTTCGCCGGCGTCGCCGCGCCGCCTGAGCTTCCGCGTTGGTCGAAGTCGAGCTCGTCGAACGCGACGATCGGAACGTTGTCCACGCCTCTAGCGCTGAGTCAGGCGCGACGCGGCGGCGCGGGTCGAGGGGATCCAGCGTTCCCAGGGCGAACGAGAACCACCGGAAAGGCGACCAGGGCCATCGAATAGGCGACCGCCCGCGACTTCGATCGCCGGCGTGTCGGTCGGACCGGCGGACGGATCGAGCCACATCATCTTGACCAGCCTGAGGTAGTAGAAGGCCGCCACGACGCTGCCGACCAGGGCGAACACCGGCGACGATGCCGATGCCGGTCCCGGCGCCCAAGGCGGCGCGGAACACATAGAATTTGCCCCAGAACTCGCCCAGCGGCGGCAGGCCCAGCGCCGACAGGGCGAACAGCGTCATGCACATGGCCGTCGCCGGGCGCTCGCGCATCAGGCCGGCGAAATCGTCCATGGTCTCGAGCGGGCGGCCATCGCGGGTCAGCCCCGAGAGGCAGGCAAAGAAGCCGGTCACGTCGACGATGTAGAGCACCATGTAGACCAGCATCGACTGGACGCCGACCACGCCGCCGGCCGCCAGGCCGACGATGGCGTAGCCGATGGTGGCGATCGACGAATAGGCCCACAGGCGCTTGACATTGCTCTGCACCAGACCGCCGAAGGCGCCGACGCGCGACCGAGAACAGCGCCAGGCCGACCAGGATCTGCTGCCATTGGTCACCAATTCGCCAAAGCCCTGGCTGAGCAGGCGGGCCAGCAGCACCATGGCCGCCAGCTTCGGGCGCGCCCGCGAAGAAGCCGACGACCGGCGTGGCGGCGCCTTCGTAGACGTCCGGGGTCCACATGTGGAACGGCGCCGCGGAAACCTTGAACGCAAAGCCGCACATCACGAAGACCAGGCCCGCCAGCACGCCGATATTGGGCGGCCGTGGAGCGCTGCGGCGATCACGTCGAAGTGGGTCGATCCGGCGAAGCCGTAGACCAGCGAGGCGCCGTACAGCAGCAACCCGACGACAGCGCGCCGAGCACGAAATATTTCAGCGCCGCCTCGGAAGACTTGGCGTCGTCCCGCAGAAATGCGGCAAGGATATAGAGCGCCAGCGAGTGCAGTTCGATCGAGACATAGAGCGAAATCAGATCGCCGGCCGACGCCATCATGCCCATGCCGAGCGCGGCGAGGATGCACCAGGACCGGATACTCGAACCTAGCCGCCCCGCGCCGGGCGAACCAGCGATCGACCGAGCGGGATGGCGATGGCGCTGGTCGGCGTAGATCACCACCTTGGCGAACACCGCCCCGCATCGTCGATCAGCGCCGCCAGTGAAGGCCGGCCCGAGCGGGCCGAACGCGGTGGCGATGCGCGGCGGCGAGCAGGGCTGCGACGGCCGCGACGATGAAGGCCAGGTCGGCCCGGCCGCGGAACGCGCCCCAGACCAGCAGCCCGAGGGCCGAACCGCCGAGGATCAGTTCCGGAAGCGCCAGAGAGGCGATGGATTGCGAGGTCATGGCGCCCTCACCGTCCGGTGGCGGCGTGATAGGCGCCGACAAGGTGCGACACCGACGCGTCGGTGATGTTGAAAACGATGCCCGGCTGCAGGCCCAGCCACAGGGTGGCGACGATCAGCGGGACGAACAGCAGCCAAGCTCTCGCCGATCGAGGTCGGTTATCGCGGCCAGCGCCGGATTGGTCATTTCTCCGAAGACGACGTTCCGATAGACGTTCAGGGCGTAGACGGCCGAGAGGATGACGCCGGTCGCCGCAAGGATGGCCGTCCAGGTGGATGCGCCGTAGGTCCCGGTCAGGCTGAGGATTTCGCCGATGAAGCCGCTGGTGCCGGGCAGGCCGACATTGCCCATGGTGAACAGCATGAACACCGCCGCATAGAACGGCATGCGGTTCACCAGGCCGCCGTAGAAGGCGATCTCGCGGGTGTGCATGCGATCGTAGATCACGCCCGACGCACAGGAAGAGCGCGCCGGAGATCACCCCATGGCTGAGCATCTGGAACAGCGCCCCCTGCTCTCCCTGCAGGTTGCCGGAGAAGATGCCGAGCGTGACGAACCCCATGTGCGCCACCGACGAATAGGCGATCAGCTTCTTGATGTCGGTCTGCCGGAACGCGACGAGCGAGGTATAGATGATCGCGATCACCGACAGGGCGAAGATCAGCGGCAGTGAACTGCGACGCTGGCGACCGGAAACATCGGCAGGGAAAACCGCATGAAGCCGTAGCCGCCCATCTTCAGCAGGATCCCGGCCAGGATCACCGATCCGGCGGTGGGCGCCTCGACGTGCGCGTCGGGCAGCCAGGTGTGAAACGGCCACATCGGCATCTTGACCGCGAACGAGGCGAAGAACGCCAGCCACATCCAGGTCTGCACCGCCGGGCGAGAACTTGTAGGCCATCAGTCGGGGGATGCTGGAGGTGTGGGCGATAACCACCATGGCCAGGATGGCGGCCAGCATCAGCACCGAGCCGAGCAGAGTATAGAGAAAGAACTTGAACGCTGCGTAAAGCCGGTTCTTGCCGCCCCAGATACCGATGATCAGGAACATCGGCAGCAGCTGGAATTCGAAGTACAGATAGAAGACGATGATATCCAGGGCGCAGAATACGCCGAGGACCATGCCCTCGAGCATCAGGAAGGCGATCATGTATTCGACGACCCTGTCGGTGATCGACTTCCAACTCGCGACGATGCACAGCGGCATCAGGAAGGCGGTCAGCAGCACGAACAGGATCGAAATGCCGTCGACGCCCATCCGGTAATGAATTCCGGAGAACCAGGCGAAATCCTCGGTGAATTGGAACCCGCTGTGGTGCGGGTCGAATTGCACCACCATCAACACCGAGAGCGCCAGGGTCGCCAGCGTCGTCGCCAATGCGATCCAACGCACCCCCTCGGCCATGCGCGGGTCGTCGGGGCGGCCGAACGCGCGTAGCAGCAGGATGGCTGCGACGCCGATCAGCGGCGACAGGACGGTGATGGAGAGAATGCCGTTCATCGCGAGAACACCGACAGGGCGTAGGAGAGCAGGCCGACGATGCCCAGGAGCATGACGAACGCATAGTGGTAGAGGTAGCCCGACTGAGCGCGGCCGGTCAGCTTGCCGACGACGTAGGACACGCCGGAGACGCCGTCGGGACCGAGACGGTCGATGACGCCCTTGTCGACGCCCTTCCAGAACAGGTCTCCGAGCGCCTTGGCGCCGCGCACGAACACCGCGTCGTAGAGCTCGTCGAAGTACCACTTGTTGATAGAGGAAGTTCCACACGACGCCGTCGCGCGCGGCGATCCGCGCGCCCATGCCCTCGTGGCGGATGTAGGCGTACCAGGCCACGAACAGGCCGATGGCCGTCACCGTCAAAGGCGCCCATACCACCCAGGCGGGAAACACCGCCGGGTCGAGAACGTGATTGGTCGGCAGGGCGAGGATGGCGCCCCGCCAGAAGTCGACCCGCAACTCGCCGACGAACAACTCCACGAACGCCTTGCCGGCGGCGATGGCGCCGATGGAGAGCAGAACCAGCGGCACGAGCATCACCCATGGGCTTTCATGCGGCGTGTGTGCATGGCCATGACCATGGCCGTCGTCGGCGATCGGCTCGGAGTGGTCTGGCATAGGGGCGTCATGGCCCCACTTGGCGTGGCCATGGAAGGTCATGAAGATCAGCCGCCAGGAATAGAACGAGGTCAGGCCGGCGGCGAGCAGACCGGCGATGAAGGCGAACGACGCCGTCCAGCCGCCGCCATGTCGCGTGCTCGCGAAGGCCGCGTTGATGATCGAGTCCTTGGAGTAGAAGCCGGCAAAGCCGAGGTCGATACCGGGCAGGCCGACCCCGGTGATCGCCAGGGTGCCGACGATCATCACCGCGTAGGTGATCGGCAGCAGTTTCCAGAGGGCGCCCATCTTGCGCATGTCCTGCTCGTGATGCATGCCCTCGATCACCGAGCCGGCGCCCAGGAACAGCAGGGCCTTGAAGAAGGCGTGGGTGAACAGGTGGAACATGGCCGCCTGATAGGCCCCGACGCCGGCGGCGAAGAACATGTAGCCGAGCTGCGAGCAGGTCGAATAGGCGATCACCCGCTTGATGTCGTTCTGCGCCAGGCCGACCGTGGCGGCGAACAGGGCGGTGGTCGCGCCGACGACGGTGACCACCGAGCGGGCCACGGGGGCGTACTCGAACATCGGCGACAGCAGGCAGACCATGTAGACGCCGGCGGTGACCATGGTGGCGGCGTGGATCAGGGCCGACACGGGGGTCGGGCCCTCCATGGCGTCCGGCAGCCAGGTGTGCAGGAAGAACTGCGCCGACTTGCCCATGGCGCCGATGAACAGCAGCACGCAGGCCAGGTCGATCAGCGGCCAGGACTGGCCGGCGAAATTCCAGGCCAGGTGGGCATGGCTGGCGACCATCGGGAAGATCGTCGCGAACCTGATCGTGCCGAACGCCCAGAACACCGTCATGATGCCGAGCGCGAAACCGAAGTCGCCGACCCGGTTGACCACGAAGGCCTTGATGGCGGCGGCGCTGGCGGTGGGTTTCTTGAACCAGAAGCCGATCAGCAGATAGCTGGCCAGACCGACGCCTTCCCAGCCGAAGAACAGCTGCATGAAGTCGGCGGCGGTGACCAGCGCCAGCATGGCGAAGGTGAACAGCGACAGATAGGCGAAGAACCGGGGCTTGTCCGGGTCGTGCGCCATATAGCCCCAGCTGTAGAGGTGGACGAGCGCCGAGACGCTGGTCACCACCACCAGCATGACCGCCGACAGCGAATCGATACGCACCGACCAGTCCGACTGGAACCGACCGACGTTGATGAACGGCGCGAACTCGACGGTGAAGTGGGCCGGCCAGCCGCCCCAGATCACTTGCGAGAAGGTCAGCCAGCCGAGGGCGCAGGACAGGAACAGCAGGCCGGTGGTGACCGCCATCGAGGCCTTGTCGCCGATCCGGCGGCCGAACAGGCCGGCGATCAGCGCGCCGGCGAGCGGCGCGAAGACCAGCAGGGTGACGAGCAGCGAGGGAGTCATGCCGGCGGCTCAGCCCTTCATCATCGAGGCGTCGTCCACGGCGATGTCGCCGCGGTTGCGGAAGAAGGTGACGAGGATCGCCAGACCGACGGCCGCCTCGGCGGCGGCCACGGTCAGGACGAACAGGGCATAGATCTGTCCGGTGACCTGATGCAGATAGACTGAAAACGACACCAGATTGATGTTGACCGCCAGCAGGATCAGCTCGATCGACATCAGGATGACGATCACGTTCTTGCGGTTCACGAAGATGCCGAGCACGCCGATGGTGAACAGGATCGCCGCCACCGCCAGATAGTGCATGAGGCCGATGGTCATGCGTCGATCCCCTCGCCGGATTTGATCGAGACGATGCGCATGCCGGTCGCCGGCGTGCGCGCCACTTGCGCGCCGATGTCCTGGCGCTTGACCCCGACCCGGTGCTTCAGCGTCAGGACGATGGCCCCGATCATGGCGATCAGCAGCACGATCCCGGCCGCCTGGAACAGGTAGACGTAGTCGGTGTAGAGCACCCGCCCGATCGCCTCGGCGTTGGTGACCCCCTCGGCGCCGGCCGGGTGGAAGACCGGACCGGTCGAATTGGCCGCGGCGCCGCCGTTGGCGACGCTGGCGGCGACGGTGACCATCTCGAGCGTCAGCACGCCCGCGACAATGCCGCCGATCGGCAGGTATTTCGCGAAGCCCTGGCGCAGCGCGACGAAATCGACGTCGAGCATCATGACCACGAACAGGAACAGCACCGCGACGGCGCCGACGTAGACGACCACCAGGATCATGGCCAGGAACTCGGCGCCCAGCAGCACGAACAGGCCGGCGGCCGAGAAGAAGGCGGTGATCAGGAACAGCACCGAATGCACGGGGTTGCGGGCGGAAATCACCGACAGTCCCGCGACGATCGTGGTGATCGCGAGCAGCCAGAAAGCTATGGCCTGCAGGACCATGAGGGCTCGGACTCCGTCCTTACAATGCCAATGGCCGGGAGCGCCGCGTCGCGGCGTGTCCCCCTGACCGCTGCGCCAGGGTCTTAGCGAAAGGGCGCATCGAGTTCCAGGTTCTTCGCGATCTCGCGCTCCCAGCGGTCGCCGTTCCCGAGCAGGCGTTCCTTGTCGTAGTACAGCTCTTCGCGGGTCTCGACGGCGAACTCGATGTTCGGACCCTCGACGATGGCGTCGACCGGGCACGCCTCCTGGCATAGACCGCAATAGATGCACTTGACCATGTCGATATCGTAGCGGGTCGTGCGCCGCGATCCGTCCTCGCGCGGCTCGGCCTCGATGGTGATCGCCTGCGCCGGGCAGATCGCCTCGCACAGCTTGCAGGCGATGCAGCGTTCCTCGCCGTTGGGGTAGCGGCGCAAGGCGTGCTCGCCCCGGAAGCGCGGCGACTGCGGGTTGCGCTCGTTCGGATAAAGGACGGTGGCCTTGGGCCGGGCCATGACCTTAAGCGCCAGACCGAAGGCGCCGGCGAAGTCCATCAGGGCGGCGCCCCGGATAGCCTGATTGATGCGCTGGAACATGGTTGCCTCCTTAAGGGACCGCAGTGCGATAGGCCAGTGCGTAAGTGCGCACGTCGCCGGACCGCCGGCTCCCGGCCGGCAACGCCGGTCGAAACGTATGCGAAGAGGGCGGCTTTGGCCGGGGGAGTTGACGCAAAAGTGCGAAAAGGCTTCCGTGGCTGCATGGTCAGAACGATGTCGGCGAGCCTGTCGGCTGCCGGGCAGGAGAGAGGCTTGCGACGGCGCCCGGCCGGGGACAGGGGCCCCTGAGCCAGGTGGCCGGCGCGCTTCGCCTCGTGCTGGGAGACCAGCTGTCGGACAATCTCTCCTCGCTCGCCGATCTGGATCGATCGCGGGATCTGGTGCTGATGGCCGAGGTCGCCGATGAAGCGCGCTATGTGAGGCATCACCAGCAGAAGCTGGTCCTGGTGTTTTCCGCCATGCGCCAGTTCGCGGAGCGACTGCGGTCCAGGGGTGTCGCGGTCCGCTATGTCCGGCTGGACGACCCCCGCGCGACGCCCTCCCTGAACGGGGAAGTAATGCGCGCGCTCGAAGCGTCGCCGTTGGAGCGGGTCGTCGTCACCGAACCCGGCGAATGGCGGCTGAAAGCGGCGTTCGACCAGTTGGCTCTCGCCGCGCCGGTCCCGCTGGAGATCCGGGCCGACACCCGCTTCATCTGCCGACGCGAGGTGTTCGAGGCCTGGGCGGGCGGTCGGTCCAACCTTCGCATGGAGTTCTTCTATCGCGATATGCGCCGCGCGACCGGCCTGCTTATGGACGGCGACCTGCCCGCGGGCGGCCGCTGGAACTTCGACGCCGAGAACCGCAAGCGTCTTCCCAGGTCCGCGCGGCCGCCGTCCCGCCGGATGATCGCGCCGAACCCGACGACCCGCGCCGTCGCGGACGAGGTCGCGCGACGCTTCCCGCAGAACTTCGGCACGCTCGAGCATTTCGGCTTCCCCACAAATGCCGAGGAAGCCGAAGCCGCCCTGGCCCACTTCGTGGAGCACGTCCTTCCCGGTTTCGGCGACTACCAGGACTTCATGTCGGCGGGAGACCCCTGGATGTGGCACGCCCACATCTCGGCGGCCATGAACATCGGCCTGCTCGATCCACTGGACGTCTGCCGACGCGCCGAGGCGCGCTATCGGGCCGGCGCCGCCCCGCTCGCCGCCGTGGAGGGCTTCGTGCGCCAGATCCTCGGCTGGCGGGAATATGTGCGGGGCGTCTACTGGTGGCAGGGCCCGGACTACCGGACGCTCAACGCCCTGGGCGCCGACCGGCGGCTGCCATGGTTCTACTGGTCGGGCGAGACGGCCATGGCCTGCGTCAGGGACGTCGTCGAAGTGACGCGGGACCACGCCTATGCCCATCACATCCAGCGCCTGATGGTGACCGGCAACCTGGCCCTCCTCCTGGGCGTCCATCCCGATGAGATCAACGACTGGTACATGGTCGTATACGCCGACGCCTTTGAGTGGGTGGAACTACCCAATACCCATGGCATGGCGATTTTCGCCGACGGCGGCGTGCTGGCCTCGAAGCCCTACGCCGCTTCCGGCGCCTACATCGACCGGATGTCCAACTACTGCGGCCGCTGCGCCTATGACGTGAAGGACCGGCTCGGGGCCGACGCCTGCCCATTCAACGCGCTCTACTGGGATTTCCTGAGCCGAAACGAGGATCCGCTGAGCGCCAACCCGCGCCTCGCCATGCCTTACCGGACGCTGAAGGCCATGGCGGCCGAGGACCGCGCCGCCATCCGCGTCAAGGCAGAGGCCACGCGACGTGAACTGGGCGCGGTCAGCCGCACGGAATAGCGGCTGGCCGATACTACTCGACGTTCAGCCGGGCCGATAGCGCAGCACCCGCACGATATACAGATCCAGGCAGACGACCAGAAATCCGTCCGAAGCCGGATTGCTCTCAGTGCTGGACGGCATCGTAGCAGGCGCTCAGTGGATAGCCGGCCCAAATCAGCAGTGCGGACCAAGTAGCGGCGAGGATCGAATTGTCCGCGCGCAGCCTGAAGCCCGCCATGGGCAGTATGATTTCCGAGGGGATGACGGGAACGAGGTTCTCAGCCAGCATCAGGATCGGAACGGCCCAAACGCCGGTCTTGACGATCACGCCGGTGATGAAGCTGAACATGGTGGTGACAGGCATGCCCACGGGGTTGGATCCGGGCGTGCCGACATCCAATCCCGACGTGGGTTGCAGAGGCGGCCGTACCGGCGAGGCAAAATCGCTCCACGCGAGGCAGGTGGACAGCCGTCCTTTTCGATCCGCCGAGCTCGCCGTTGCAGCGAAAACTCGCTTTGGCCCCTTCAGACCCGGTGGAGATGGCCCGCGAAACGGTGGAGGGAGCGCGCGAGCGATGTCGGTCAGCTCTTCGCCCCGCCGATCTTGCACTCGTAGCTGTCCAGTTGACGTCCATCATAGCCGGTCTTGAGCTGGATATGACCGCCCTTGGCCTGGCACTGCTCGCTCGCCGCCCGCAGCGCGTCGTAGTTGGCGTCGCCGGGGTCCAATCCATAGGAGGCGCAGGCGGACAGGGCGAGGGCGGCGATGCTCATGGCCACCGGCCTCACGCGCCCGGTCCGAATACGCGCCAGCCGCCGATCACCACCACGGCGGCGATCGAGGTGGGCAGGAAGACTTTCCAGCCCAGCCGCATCAGCTGATCGTAGCGGTAGCGCGGCACCACCGCCTTCACCAGGGCGAAGATGAAGAAGAAGAACAGGATCTTCACGAACAACCACGCAAAGCCGAAGAAGCTGGCGGCCGTGGCGGGCCAGTGCGCAGTGAACGGAGTCGGGAACGGGGCCTGCCAGCCGCCGAAGAACAGGATGCTGATCATGGCGCACATCATCACGATGTTGGCGTACTCGCCGATCATGAACAGCAGGTAGGGCGTGGAGGAATATTCGACCTGATAGCCGGCGACCAATTCCGACTCCGCCTCCGGCAAATCGAACGGCGGGCGGTTGGTTTCGGCCAGGGCCGAGATGAAGAAGATCACCGACATCGGGATCATCACCAGGGCGGCCGGCAGGTTCGCCAGCCCCCCTCCCCCCAGCACATTCCAGTTCCAGAAACCGCCGGCCTGTTTCTCGACGATGGTCTGCAGATTCAGCGAGCCGGTCAGCAGGATGACGGTGATGATCACGAAGCCGATCGAGACCTCGTAGCTGACCATCTGCGCCGCCGAGCGCAGGCTGCCGAGAAAGGGGTATTTCGAGTTCGACGCCCAGCCGCCCATGATGATGCCGTAGACGCCGAGCGAGGAGATGGCGAACAGGTAGAGAATGCCGACATTGATGTTGGCGACCACCCAGCCCTGGGGCCAGCGGGATCACCGCCCAGGCCCCGAAGGCCAAGGTGAAAATGACCAGCGGCGCGAGCAGGAACACCGCCTTGTCGGCGCCCGAGGGGATGACGATTTCCTTCAGCACGAACTTCAGGAAGTCGGCGAAGGACTGCAGCAATCCGAATGGGCCCACGACGTTGGGCCCTTTGCGCATCATAACGCCGGCCCAGATCTTCCGGTCGGCCAGCAACAGGAAGGCGAGCGACAGCAGGATCCAGATCAGGATGGCGAGGATCTGCAGGACGGTGATCACCGTCCAGCCGATGGTCGAACCCCAGTCGATCGCGCCCATCGCCCTACTCCGCCGCCAGCTTGACGCCGGCGGCGAGCGCGGCGCATTCCGCCATCGTCACGCTGGCTCGCGCGATCGGGTTGGTCAGGTGGAAGTCCTTGATGGGATTTCGAAGGGCGCGTGTCGGAGAGTTCGCCGGCTTCACCCAGGTCCGTCGAGATCGAAGACGGTCGGTATCGAGCCGGGCGCGAAATCGATCTGGCCGAAGGTCGGGTGCTCGACGAAGAGGCGCGTCGCGCAACTGATCGAGCGTGTCGTAGGGCAAGGGCGCGCCGAGATATTCCGACAGCGCGCGCAGGATGGCCCAGTCCTCGCGGGCCTCGCCCTTGGGGAACACCGCCCGTTCGGCGCGCTGCACCCGGCCCTCGGTATTGACGTAGAGGGCGTCCTTCTCCGTGTAAGCCGCGCCCGGCAAGATCACGTCGGCGCGATGCGCGCCCGCGTCGCCATGGGTGCCGAGATAGACGACGAAGGCGTCGGTCGTGGCGATCTCGATCTCATCGACGCCCATCAGGAACAGCACGTCGAGCGCGCCCGCCGCGATCATCGCCGCCGCGTCCAGACCGCCGTCACGCGGCACGAAGCCCAGATCCAGGCCACCGACCCGGGCGGCGGCCGTATGCAGCACGTTCCAGCCGTTCCACCCGTCGCGGACGACGCCGAGCGAGGCGGCCAGCGCGGCCGCCGCCCGGAGAACCGCCGCCCCGTCGGGCCGCGCCAGGGCGCCCTGGCCGATGATGATCGCCGGCCGCGCCGCGCCCTTCAGCGCCTTGACGAAATCGGACCTCCGCCATTGGCGAGGCCGGTCAGAGCCGTGGGGTCGGCGCCGAGATGGTCGTAGCGATACGTCAGGTCGGAGGCCTCGCCGATCACCCCGACCCGGGTGCGGCCGGTCAGCCACAGCTTGCGGATGCGCGCGTTCAGCACCGGGGCCTCGAGACGCGGGTTGGCGCCGACCAGCAGGATGGCGTCGGCCTGCTCGAGGCCGGCGATCGTGGTGTTGAACAGCCAGCTTTCGCGCGGGCCGCGACCGAGCGCCGTTCCGTCCTGGCGGCAATCGAGGTTGGCGACGCCCATGCCGCCGAACAGATCGAGCGCCGCCTTCATCAACTCGACGTCCTGCAGATCGCCGGCGATGACGCCGATGCGATCGGGCGTGGTCGCCTCGATGCGGGCGGCGACCGCGGTCGAAGGCCTCGGTCCAGGTGGCCGGCCGCAGGCGGCCGTTTTCGCGGATCATCGGGCGGTCGAGCCGTTGGCGCGCCAGGCCGTCGCAGGCGTAGCGGGTCTTGTCGCTGATCCACTCTTCGTTGATCTCGTCGTTGATGCGCGGGAGCACCCGCAGCACCGCCGGACCGCGGGCGTCGACGCGGATGGCGCTGCCGAGCGCATCCATGACGTCTATGCTGGCGGTCTTGGTCAATTCCCACGGCCGGGCATTAAAGGCGTAGGGCTTGGAGGTCAGAGCCCCGACGGGGCAGAGATCGATGACATTGGCCGAAAGCTCGCTGGTCACCGCGCGGTCGAGATAGGTGGTGATCTCGACGTCCTCGCCGCGCGAGATCAGGCCGATCTCCGAGACCCCCGCCACCTCGGTGATGAAGCGCACGCAGCGGGTGCACTGGATGCAGCGGGTCATCACCGTCTTGATCAGCGGACCCATGTATTTCTCTTCGACGGCCCGCTTGTTCTCGGCATAGCGGGTGGCGTCGCGGCCATAGCCCATCGACTGGTCCTGCAGGTCGCACTCGCCGCCCTGGTCGCAGATCGGGCAATCCAGCGGATGGTTGATCAGCAGGAACTCCATCACCCCCTTGCGGGCCTTCTCGACCATCGGCGAGTTGGTGATGATCTCCTGGCCGTCGGCGGCCGGCAGGGCGCAGGAGGCCTGCGGCTTGGGCGGTCCCGGCTTCACCTCGACCAGGCACATGCGGCAGTTGCCGGCGATCGACAGGCGCTCATGGTAGCAGAACCGGGGAATCTCCTCCCCGGCCAGTTCGGCCACCTGGAGCACGGTCATGCCGTTCTCGAACTCGATCGGTGTCCCGTTGACCTTGGCTGTCGGCATGGGTGCGGTCTCTAGTGAGACGCGTCGGAAAGTTCGAGGCGGCGCTCGAACTCGATCCTGGCGGATTTCCAGGCGGTCGAGCCACCGGTTCACGCCCGCCAAACCTTCTTCGACGTGAGTCATGCGAAATCTTCAAGTCCTGAACGTCCTCGATCACGCGATCGAGTTTCCCGTCCATCCGCCGCAGACGCATCAGAACGACATTGTCCGGTTCGTCGGCCATGGCCGGGCGATAGCGCCTTAGACAGCGAGCTTCAAGGGTGGCGGCGGCGCCGCGGGTGCGAAAGCACGAAACCGCCGGGGCTTCGTCCGTATGAAAGGTCTCGACCGGCGCGGACGCGCATCCGCGCCCCTGAGGAAAGACATTCGACATTTCAGGCGCCAACCACCAGATCCCGGGGGGGGGTAGGCAAGATCGAGGGAGGCGCCGGGAATGGGACGCCGACCAACGCTGGTCGTTCGGACCGAATCGGCCCGCACCGAGGGATCCGGGGGCGAGTTCGAGCTGACCGATGCCTTCTCCGAACCCTTGCCGGACAATGGAAATGTTACGCAGGATCGGTCCGGAAGGTGGAAGCTGCTTCTCGAGTAAGCATGCGGTTGTCAATTCGGCCGTGGTGGGGGCATTTGATTGCTCCAACGTTCCGAAGGTTGGAGCCGCGGCAAACCCCGGGTGGTTCAACGCGCCCTACTCCGTCTGGAGCTTGCCCGCCCTTCGTCGCTTCGCACTGATCGGCGGCTCGGCCGGGATGATCAGCTCGCCATCGCGGACGAGCTGGATGACGCGGCCGGCGAGGCGTTTGAGGGACTCGCGGGCGGCGGCGGAGTCGATCAGATCGCTGTTCAGCACCATGGCTTCGCCCAGCAGCGTACCGAAGTCCGAACAGAGGTGCAGCAGAGCCTCCTTGCCTTCCCAGCCGGGAAAGACCTTGGCCATCTCGCTGAACCAGACCTGCCGATAGCGCTTGGCCTTGGGAACGAATACGGCCCGCAGTTCCTCGTCGGACCGCGAGGCGACCAGCAGTTCCAGATAGGCGCCATATTCCCGCGTGGAGATGTTCTGGACGTAGAGTTCCATCGCCAGGCCGGGGTCTTTCCGCTGCGCCTCGGTGAGGCGGGAGATTTCGGCGACATAGAGTTCCATGCGCTTGTACGCCGCGTAGTCGATGACGGCGGCGATCAGGGCCAGTCTGGTGGCATAGTGATGCCCCATGGCGCCGCGGGTGATCCGGGCGAATTCAGCGATGGTGGTGGTCGAGGTGCGCGCGTAGCCGAGCTGGACCAGGCTGTCGATGGCCGCCTCGAGCAGGGCCACGCGGGTCTGGGCGCTGCGGCGTTCCTGCCAGCCGGCATCGCTGGGCGGCGTCACTTTCGGATCGAGACCGGCCAGGACCCGCTCGAGCACGTCTCTCATCGTTCAACGTCCATTCGGCCGACTCGGCTCCGCGATGTCGTCGGCGCCGACAGTCGCGGCGTAAAGTCGCGCACCCGGCAAGGTTGTCCAGTCATTTGGCCAGTCAAAGCCGCGGCGCCGGCGCGACGCGCAATTCCGCGGCGGGCGGGTCATCCGGGACGGCCACCTCGATCCAATCGGCGCGTCGCCGCACGTCGAAAGTCATGAGCGGGGCATAGGGCGCGGCGCCCAGGCTGGCCCCGGTCGCAAGGTCGAACAGGGCGCCATGCAGAGGACAGGCGATGACCCCGCGCCGCACCCGCCCGCCCGCCAGGGGCGAGGCGGCGTGCGTGCAACGATCGATCACGGCGCGAACCTGCCCGCCGATCGCGCAGAGAAGAACCGGCCACTCGTTCACCCGCCTGGCGAGCGTGCCGCCCTCGGCGAGTTCACTGGCGACACAAACCCGGTGATACGTGGTCGTCACGGCGGATCATCTCCAGGCCACCGCGCCGCGTCGGCGCGGCGCTACCGGACACCATAGAGGCTCGCGCGACCGGCGGAAACAATCCTCTCGGACGGTTTTCGTACGATTTGACTGAAACCAGCAAGTCTGTATGTTCACGCCCGGCGACCGCCGTGGAGCTGCAAGCCGATGAACCCCGACCTCGACGAGGCCCTGATCGGGCGGCTGGCCGACCGGGACGAGATCAGCAATCTTCTGGCGCGTCACAGTCGCGGCGTCGATCGCGCCGATTTTCCGTTGCTGCGGTCGGCTTATGCCGACGACGGCGAGGTGGCCTACGGCTTTTTCACCGGGCCGGCCGACACCTTCGCGCGAATTCTGGCCGACGCCCAGAAGACGGGCGAGGTCACGTTGCACCGCACGAGCAACGCCTGGATCCGCCTGGAGGGCGACGTGGCCAGGTCAGAAAGCTATGTCACCGCCTATCTGCAGACGAACGATGACGCCGGATCGACCCAGCGGCTGATCGGCGGGCGCTATCTCGATCGGCACGCGCGCACGGGCGCCGGCTGGCGCCTCGCGCACCGCACCTATGTGCTCGACTGGAACCTGAATTGGCCTGGCGCGTCGGCGTGGCCGGACTCCCCGGCCGAACGAATGGCCCCCCGCGGCGCGCACGGCCCGGCCGATATCGGCGCCGCCCTGATCACCCTGTGGCGCGCCGGCGCCGATAATACCGCTGGAGACACCGCGCCGATGACCGCCCCCACGACCGCATCCGCCGCCCGCACCCTGGACGTCCTGGCGTCCCGCCAGGCGATTCACGACCTGATGATGGCTTATTGCCGGGCGGTGGACCGCGGCGACGAGGCATCGCTGCTGTCGCTGTTCCATCCCGACGCGACGGTCGTCTCGGGCCTGGCCAACGGATCGGCGGAACGCTTCGCGAACCAGGTCGTCGCCCAGGTGACGAGCGAGCTGGCGTCGTGCTCGCACTCCCTCGCCAACGAGTGGATCGAGATCAGCGGAGACCAGGCGGTCGCCGAGAGCTATGTGATCAGCTTCACCCTCTCGCGAGGCGAGGCGGCCCGGCAGGCGATCGTCGGCGGCCGCTACCTAGACCGCTTCGAGCGGCGCGACCTTGAATGGAAATTCCGCGAGCGGGTGTTCGTGATGGACTACAACATCAACCAGCCTTCCACCGCCCTGTTCGACGAAGGCATGTACGCCGGCCTGACGACCCGTGGCGGCTACATGCCGGACGACCCGGTGTTCGCCTTCTGGGATGGCCCGGCCGCCTGAGCCGCAACATCTGTTTTGCACCCCCACACGGTGCTCTTCCCCAATGTGACCATCTCCTTCCTGCCCGACCACGTCATCTTCTTCCGACACCGAGCCGCACCCCGACAATCCCAACAAATGCACCTTCGATCCATGGAGCATGGTATTTCCGGTCGAGGGCGTGAACGAAGTCGACGCGGTGATGATCGCCCACGCATAGGCGGGAGCCGGATAGTCGTCCCCGGCCGCGCGATGATTGGACGGCGGGATCACCGACCCGGCTGTCACCCTCGCTCCAAGCGTGGCCCGCGCATCAGTAGCCGCCCGATGTTCAATTGATGAATCTGACTTGTACCCTCGTATATGCGAAAAGCGCGGACATCCCTGTAGAAATGCTCCACCCGACCTTCTTTTACATAACCCTGCCCGCCGAAGATCTGTATGACGCGATCGGCGACCCTGCCACACATCTCGGTCGCGTAGTACTTGCAGATCGAGACATCCATGGTGACGTCCTCGCCCCGATCCCGCTTTCGGGACGTCTCGAGTATCAGGGCGCGCGCCGCCTCGATCTCCACCTTGCAGTCCGCCAGCATAGCCTGCACGAGTTGAAACTCACCGATCGGCGTACCGAACTGTTTTCTCCGCCGGGCATGGGCGACCGCTTCGTCCAGCATCCGAATGGCTGGACCGGTGGCAAGGGCGGCGAGATTGATACGCTGCTTGTTCAAGGTCTTCATCATGGTCCCGAAGGCGCCGCCGCGCTCGCCGATCATGGCGGCGGGACCGACGACGCAGTTGTCCAGGAAGACCTCGCCGATCGGCGCCCCTTCCTGGCCCATCTTCGGCGTCGGCGCCGAGAGCGTCAGCCCCGGCGTGCCGCGTTCGACCAGGAAGGCTGAAATGGCCTTGGCGCCACGGGCCTCCGGCGGCTCGGTGCGCACGAACACGGTGAACAGGTCGGCGATCGGAGCGAGGGTGATGTAGCGCTTGTGGCCGTCCAGGCGCCACTGGCCGTTCCCCAGTTGCACGCCTCGCGACTGCATCGCCGTGGCGTCGGAGCCGGCTTGCGGCTCGGTCAGGGCGAGCGCGCCAGTGAGGGCGCCGGACGCCAGACCGGGCAGCCAGGCCGACTTCTGGGCGTCTGAGCCGTCCTGGACCAGCGACTCCGAGCCGATGCCGGTGTTGATGCCGACGCGGGCGCGGAAAGCCACCGAACATTGTGACAGCTCGATGTTGGCCAGCGCCAGTTCCTCGCTCGTCAGGCCGCTTCCGCCATAAGCCGCGGGGATCGACCAGCCGAAATAGCCGCGCCGCCGCATGATCTCGACGATCTCCTCGGGAATCTCGTCACGCGCCTGCACCTGCTCCTCGTTGGGGATCGCCACCGTCCGCACGAAGTCGCGAACGTCGTCGAGGAGTTCCGCGAAGCGGTCGTGGTCGCAGATCATGTCGGATGTCCTTGGCGGATAGGGATGGGTGGCCCGGGTCGGGGGCGTCAAGCGTTGCAGTCACGGCGCGGCTTTCAACAGGGTCGGCAGGTAGCCGATCATCTCCTTTCAACAGGTCCATTGAAAGGCGAGATAGCAGGTCAGCGGATTGTCGACCGAAGTGTCGTCGCCATCGACGGCAAGACCGTTCGCCGCTCCAAGGGAGCCGCCCAGATGGTCATTCACATGATCTAGGCTTTCGCCGCCCGCCAGCGTCTGGCGCCGGGTCAAGTCAAGGTCGCCGACACGGCCAACGAGATCGTCGCCATTCCCAAGCTGTTGGACATGCCGGCCATCGAAGGCGCCATCGTGACCATCGACGCCATGGGCTGCCAGCGCGCCTTCGCCCAGAAGATCATCGACAAGAAGGCCGACTACATCCTCGCCCTGAAAGGTAATCAAGGCACGTTGCGTGACGACGTCGAATGCTTCGCGAACGAGCAGAAAGCCAAGGATTTCAACGACACGACCGTCAGCCGTCACGAAACCGTCGACGGCGATCAGGGAGGCATCGAGACCAGAAGCGTCACCGTCATCCACGACATCGCCTGGCTTCAGCAACTCCATCAATGGCCCGGCCTCACGAGCGTCGTCATGGTCGAAAGCAACCGCGAAATCGGCGGCAAGATCGAGCGCGAAACCCGCTTCTACATCACCTCCCTGGCTCTCCTGGCCAGCCTGATCGGCCCCTACATCCGCGACCACTGGGCCGTCGAAAATAGTCTCCACTGGTTTCGCGACATGGTCTTCCGCGACGACGAACGCCGCCTCCGCACCGACAACGCCCCCGCCAACTTCACCGCCCTCAAACACATGGCCCTCAACCTCATCCGAAGAGCCAAGACCGAGGACTCCATCCGAGTCCGACGAAAGGTCGCCGCATGGGACGACCAGTTCCTCACAAGCCTCATCACAGTCTAATCCCGTTCACCCAATTCCCCTGCCCCACCTTGTTGGTCGCCCGCCCGGCCGGGGCACGCGGATTGCGTTCCACTCCAGCGCCCGGTCAATTGATATGCTGTCCCGTTAAAGACCATCTTGCCGGGCGCGACGATAGGCTGGTCGGGACCGGGCCGCTGCTGAAGAGCGTTCCCGACTGGCCGGCCTTTCTGGAGCAAGGGCTCGACGCGGCGGCGCATGCCACCATCCGCTCGGGCGAGCGCACGGGCCGCCCACTGGGCGCGCCGGACTCGTCGCGGCGCTGGAACGTGACCTGGCAAGGGCGAAGCCGGGCCGCAAGCAAAAGCCGACCGAAAGCGGCTCGGACGCCCTGATATATGTACCGAGTCCCTTCGTTTCCGCGGCCGCTAGCGAGCGGCGAGCCGGGAGGCGGGCGTCGACGTTACGGCTTCCCGCAGGATTTCCCGGCCGGCGGGTGAGAGGCCGAAGGCCAGGAAATCGCGCGCCGAAGGATTGGCCGAATTGGCCGGGGCGTAGAGGGCCAGGCGCCGGGACAGGCTGTCGCCGCCGTTGTCCGGACCGCCCGAGGCTCGCGTGGCCCGAGCCGCCAAGTCGACCCGGACGGCTTTCGCCGGGCCGACGAACGGCGAGCCGACGAAGCCGATGCCGGCGGGATCCTTGGCGACGGCGGCCGCCAGGTCCGCGCTGGCTTCGAAGCGTCGCGTGGCGCACGAGGGAGCGCCGGCCAGCACGCGGTCGTCGAAGCGCCGGCTGGCGTCGGATTCCAGGTCGCGGGCATAGATGTCTATCGGGCCGGCCGGAGCGGTCGAACCGGGAACCTCGCGCCAGTCGTGGATGTCGCAGTTGAAGATCGCCTTCAGCAGAACCGCCGACAGCCGCGGCAGCCGGTTGGCGGGCGATACGATAACGGCGATGCGATCCTCGGCCAGCAGGTGTTCAACCGGCCGGGCTCGGGTTTCGGCGCGGTTCGGACGGCGGGACGCCATGCCGATGTCGGCCTCGCCGCTGGCCAGATCACGAAAGGCGGCGTCCGAGCCATGGGTCTTGACCAGCACCTGGACATCGCGACCCGCGAGATGGGCGAACACCACCTTCTCGTTCACGACGTGTCCGAACAGGCCCTGGCCGAGCGGCAGAACGGTGACGCCCGTCGCGCCGCGCGCCTTCAGCCAGGCCTCGACGAGCGACGGCGCCAGCCGCTCGCCGATCGCGTCGGAGCCGGACAGGGTCAGCAAATAGTGGTCCGGCGGCGCGATGGTCCTTGGCAGCCGCGGCACGACATAGCCGATGGCGATCTCGCCGAGGATGATCAGCGCGGCGATTCCCAATACCCTGGCCGGAATCCGGCGCGGCGGCCGGGAGGGCCGGCTGGCGGGAGCGGCCGCCGGGGCGAGCCCGAGCGCGAACGGATTGGCCGCCGGGGCGGCGGAGAACGACGACGCCGGCCGTTTGCCGGGGCGGCCGCTCGCCGCGGTCACGGGCCGGCCGGAGGGATTGCGCCCAATCGGCCGGGCTGGGCCTTTGACGGCCGGCCCCGCCGGTGGCCGTCCCATCCGGGCGAAGGACCGGGACAGGTCCGCAAGCCGCCGGCGGGCAATCGCCGCCCCCGAGGCCAGCAAGCGTTCGCGGAGAGCCTGGCCGAACCCGGACCGGGGGGCCGACCGCGTCGCGGCCGGCCGTGACATGGCGAACGGCGGAGTGGGCAAGGCGGCGCTGGATGGCGGAGGCGCATCGTCGATGTCGGTCCGGGGCAATGCGGCGATGGCATGCGCCGGCTGCTCCAAGACGGCCGACGCCGGCGATATCGCCTGGGGCGAGGCCGGACCGGTCAGGGCCGGTTCCACCGAGGGCCGATCTCCCGGCGGCGGTTGGGTGGACGCCGGGCTGGTTGGCGGCCGCGGGTCCGCCGGCGGCTCGACCGAGACCGGCCGAGCGAGGGCGAGATTCGCCGTCGGCGAGCCGTCGCAAATCGGTTCGGCCGCCGCGGGACCGGAGTTGGCGGGCGCGTCGACGATCCATCGCTGGGCGATGGGCGCGGCCTCTGGCGGCGGCGCCCGTTCAAATGGGTTCCGCGGACCGAACCGACTGGGCGGCGGTTGCGTCCAGCTCCGCGGGACGGCCCGTCACGGGAGAGCCCGTCACGGGACCGCCCGGCGGTTCGGTCAGCAGGTCCACCTCTCCGAGGGGCAGATCCATCGAGGTCAGCCAAGGCAGGTGCTCACGGAAACGCCCCATTGCTCCCGGCGTGGCGAGGTATTCGCGCATGCGCACCCGCACCGCCGGCAGGGCCAGGTAATTCCGCAGGCTCTCCGTGACACCCGGCGTGGCGAGATAATCGCGCAGCCGTCGCGCCACCGCCGGCGGCAACGGCTCGGTCACCCGCCAGTTGGCGATCGCCAGGAGAGCACAGTCCATGGCCGGGGACGCAAGCAGCGCGACGTGGACCGGCCGAACGCTCGGGGCCGCGCCCGACGGGGCCGAGGCGACGGGGACCTCGGGAACCTCGGTCGTCGACTGCGCGGCGACACTCTCACGAGGGAAATCAGGTCCCGCGACGCTCACCTCGACCGACTGTTCCGGAAGCGCGGCGGGCGTCCCTCCTATTGGGGACGGCAATTCGGCGAGCGGCGCCGGCTCGGCCGACCGGGTAGGCTCAGCGGATCTCGGCGGCGGCCTGGGGCATTCGGTCGAGGGCTCGCACGCCGTCGGGGTGATGATCGGCTGAACGGTCGCCGCGAGCGCCAGAGGGGCGGGCGAGACCGACGCCGGCGCCGCCGCGTAAGGTTCGGCCGGTTCAGGCCCCTGCCCGCCTCCGCCCGGGCTTGCCGGCGGAGCGACGGCGGAGATGATCGCGGGCCCTGCCGCGTGAACCCGCACGGGGCAAGGAGCCGGAAACGCGGGCGCCGGCTGTAAGCCGTACGGCTCGACCGCATTGGCGGCGCGAGGCGCCATGGCGGTCCGCGGGTCGCAGGCGTCCTCGTACGGCGACGCACCTGTCGCCAGAGATGAGGGGCAATGGTGGCTGGGCGGTTCTTGGTGGCGGGGCGAAATCGGCGCCGGCGAGGCAGGCTTGAATGCCCGATAGCGGTAGACCGTCTGGTCGGCGCGATCGGCCTGAGGGGGAGAAACCGCCGATACGGTCGGATCCGCGACCTGCTCCGCCGGGGGCGCCGCCTCGATCGATGGGTGAACGGGAGGCGGCGGTGGCAATCGAGGGACGGTCGGACCAGGCAGGAGTTTTTGCAAGCGGGCCAGTAGTCCGACCCGCGCGCCAGCCGATCGATCTCCGGTTGCGGGGATCGCCGGCTCACTCGACCTGGGTAGTTTTTGAAATATCGCCCGCAACTGCGGGACGCTGCCGGCGACCACCTGCTCGATTTCGCCATCGGCACTGAGCGTCGCCAATCTGGTGGATGGTAGAATATGGCCCGAAACGATGCGGTCGCGCCAAAGGTGTGGCAGCAACAATTCGCGGCCGCCGTCGGGGTCGGGCAACAATATCCCGGTGATCTGCCCCTTAGTCGCCATGACCCCTTCGATCGGACGCACCGGCGAAATCAGGCGGATTGCTCGCACCAGGGCCCGTCATTCGTCCCTACTAAACACGCGGCGTAAAACGAAGATTAAGGATTGCCTGCGATCGCAGCCGTCAGGCTGCTACAACTCCGACGCCAGGCGATCAAGCCGCCGCAAAAGCGCCGCCGATCTCGCCTGGCGTCCGGGGGAAACCCTGGGGCGGCCGGACTATTCGGCGGCGATCAGGGTTGCCCCCGCGACGTTGGCGCGGCGCGAGCGGTAATTGGCGATCCGGGCCTCGATTTCCGGCCGGAAGTGGCGAAACAGTCCCTGGATCGGCCAGGCGGCGGCGTCGCCGAGGCCGCAGATGGTGTGGCCTTCGACCTGACTGGCGACGTCGAGCAGCATGTCGATCTCCTTCGGCTCCGCCTCGCCGGTGACCATCCGCTCCATGATTCGCCACATCCACCCCGTGCCCTCCCGGCAGGGCGTGCACTGGCCGCAGCTTTCATGCTTGTAGAAGTAGGACAGCCGGGCGATGGCGGCGACGATATCGCAGGACTTGTCCATGACGATCATGGCGGCGGTGCCGAGGCCCGACTTGCGCGCGGCGAGATCGTCGAAATCCATCAACGCGACCTCGGCCTCCTCGGCCGGGATCATGCGGCACCGACGAGCCGCCCGGAATGATCGCCTTGAGGTTGCCCCAACCGCCGCGCACGCCGCCGAAATGCTCGTCGATCAATTGGCGGATCGGGATCGACATCGCCTCCTCGACGACGCAGGGCCGGTTGACGTGGCCCGAGGCGCTCATCAGCTTGGTGCCGGTGTTCTTCGGACGGCCGAAGCCGGCGAACCACTCGGCGCCGCGGCGCAGGATCTCGGGGACGACGGCGATCGACTCGACGTTGTTGACGGTGGTCGGGCAGCCATAGACGCCGGAACCGGCGGGGAACGGCGGCTTGAGGCGTGGCTGGCCCTTCTTGCCCTCCAGGCTCTCCAGCAGGGCCATTTCGTCGCCGCAGATATAGGCCCCGCCGCCGTGGGTGACGCGGATGTCGCAGTCCCAGCCGTGGATATTGTCCTTGCCGATCAGGCGGGCGGCGTTGGCCTCGGCGATGGCGTATTCGAGGTTCTCACGCTCGCGGACGTATTCGCCGCGGATGTAGATGAAACAGTCGTGGGCGCGCATGGCGCGGCAGGCGACGAGGCAGCCCTCGATCAGGCGATGGGGATCGAAGCGCAGGATTTCGCGGTCCTTGCAGGTGCCGGGCTCGGACTCGTCGGCGTTGACGACCAGATAGTGCGGCCGTTCGCTCTCCTGCTTGGGCATGAAGGTCCATTTGAGGCCGGTCGCGAAGCCGGCCCCGCCGCGGCCGCGCAGGCCCGAGGCCTTGACCTGGTCGCACAGCCAGTCCGGACCCTGGGCGATCATGTCGGCGGTGGCGTTCCACACACCGCGCGCCCTCGCCCCCTCCAGCCGCCAGTCGTGCAGGCCATAGAGGTTGGTGAAGATGCGGTCCTTGTCGTGCAGAATACCGACCATGATCGCCTAGGGTTGGAGCCGCGAGGGCGGCGGAGGATGAGAGAGCGAAAGCGCCCAGCCAAGGAGGATGACGGCCAAGACCGACCCAGACCCCCGAGGGCGGAAGAACGGCCGCCGAAGCGCGCGGCGGCCATGGCCAGCGTGCCGATCAGGCAGGCGATCAGGCCGAGGGTGCGGAGGATGCGATGGGTCACGAGGCGCTTCTTCCCTCCCCTTCATGGGGAGGGACAGACGGCGGAACCGTCAGGGTGGGGCTCTGGTCGCGACAAACCCCAGATGCATGTTGTCGCGGAGAGAGTTCCCCACCCTGGATCGCTGCGCGATCCTGTCCCTCCCCATGAAGGGGAGGGAGGGAGGTTTGCCCGTGCTCATGCGGCCGCCACGTTGGGCAGGGCGACCTTTTCGGCCCGCGAGCCGTCGTAGAGCGCCGGGTCGGTCAGGGTGAGCGGCTCGCCTTCCGGGCGCGCTGCCCTGGCGGCCGATGGCCGAGCCGGGTTCGGGGTGGCTCTCCGGCCGCGAAGGCGGTGATCAGCGCGTCGAGCGACTCGGGCGTAAGGTCCTCGTAGTAGTAGTCATTGATCGCGCACATCGGGGCGTTGGCGCAGGCGCCCATGCACTCTACCTCTTCCCAGGAGAAGCGGCCGTCGACGGAGCGGATGGTCGCGATGGCCGACGCGGGCCTCCAGTACATGTTTGAGGTCGTTGGCGCCGCGCAGCATGCAGGGCGTGGTGCCGCAGACCTGGATATGCGCCGTCTTTCCAACCGGTTGCAGCTGGAACATGGTGTAGAAGGTGACGTTCTCCAGAACGCGGATCACCGGGACGCCGAGCATGTCCGCGACGACCCGCAATGCCGGCTCCGGCACCCAGCCCTCCTGCTTCTGGACCAGCCAGAGCAGAGGGATGACCGCCGACTGCTTGCGGCCCTCGGGGAATTTCGCCAGCCACCAATCGACCTTCTCCTTCGCCTCGGGCGGTGAAGGCGAAGGAGGCTGGTTGCTGCTTGGCGAGGCGACGCACGCTCATCGGTCGATCTCTCCGAACACGATGTCCAGCGAGCCGAGGATCGCGCTGACGTCGGCGAGCATATGTCCGCGGTTCATCCAGTCCATCGCCGAGAGGTGGGTGAAACAGGCCGGGCGGATCTTGCAGCGGTACGGCTTGTTGGTTCCGTCGGCGATCAGATAGACGCCGAACTCGCCCTTGGGGGCCTCGACGGCGGCATAGACTTCGCCCTCCGGCACATGGAAGCCTTCGCTGTAAAGCTTGAAATGGTGGATCATCGCTTCCATCGACCGCTTCATCTCGCCGCGCCGGGGCGGGGTGACCTTGTGGTCGTCGGACAGCACCAGGCCGGGGGTTTTGCGAAGCAATCAAGGGACTGGTTGATGATCCTGATCGACTGGCGCATCTCCTCGACGCGGCAGAGATAGCGATCGTAGCAGTCGCCGTTGATGCCCAGGGGGATGTCGAACTCGATCTCGTCGTAGATCTCGTACGGCTGGTTGCGGCGCAGGTCCCAGGCCACGCCCGAGCCGCGCAGCATCACGCCGGTAAAGCCCCAGGCGAACGCCTCCTCGCGCGTGACGACGCCGATATCGACGTTACGCTGCTTGAAGATGCGGTTGCCGGTGATCAGGGTCTCGAGTTCGTCGAGCGCGCTCGGGAAACTGCGCGACCCAGGTCTCGATGTCGTCGATCAGCGCTTCGGGCAGATCCTGGCGCACGCCGCCGGGCCGGAAATAGTTGGCGTGCATGCGCGCGCCGGAGGCGCGCTCATAGAACACCATCAGCTTCTCGCGCTCCTCGAACCCCCAGGTGATCGGGGTGAGCGCGCCGACGTCCATCGCCTGGGTGGTGATGTTCAGGAGGTGATTGAGGATACGGCCGATCTCGCAATAGAGCACGCGGATGATCGAGCCGCGCCGGGGCACCTCCAGGCCCATCAGCCGCTCGATGGCCAGCACGAAGGCGTGCTCCTGGTTCATCGGCGCGACATAGTCGAGGCGATCGAAATAGGGCGTGTTCTGGGTGTAGGGCCGCGCCTCCATCAGCTTCTCGGTGCCGCGATGCAGCAGGCCGATGTGCGGATCGACCCGCTCGACGAGTTCGCCGTCCAGCTCGAGCACCAGGCGCAGAACACCATGCGCCGCAGGATGTTGCGGGCCAAAGTTGATGTTGAACTTGCGGACCGGGGTTTCCGGGACCGGCGCCGGTTTCGTGGAATGAAGTCGGTGGCCTCGGCAGGCGCGTTCTGGCCGGTCATGGCGCCTTGTCTCCGCCTTCTCGTCGCCGGGCAGCTCGTAGCCATAGCCCTGCCCCGGCTTGGCGTATTCCGCGCCCTCCCACGGCGAGAGGAAGTCCCAGCTGCGGAATTCCACCGACTTCACCGGCTCGTAGATCACCCGCTTGAGCTGGTCGTCGTAGCGCACCTCGACGTAGCCGGTCATCGGGAAGTCCTTGCGCATCGGATGGCCGTGGAAGCCGTAATCGGTGAGCAGGCGGCGAAGGTCGGGGTGGCCGGAAAAGAAGACGCCGTACATGTCGAAGGCCTCGCGCTCGAACCAGTCGGCGGCGGGATAGACCCGGCGGCGGACGGCGACCGGCGTGTCCTCGTCGGTCTCGAGCTTGATGCGGATGCGGCGGTTCTTGGTCATCGACAGCAGATGGTAGACGACGTCGAAGCGTCGAGGGCGTTGTGGATAGTCGGCCCCGCAGAGATCGATCAGCTGCTGGAACTCGAAATTGCGGGTTGTCGCGCAGATAGGTCAGGACGTCGACGATGCGGCGGGCCGGCGTCGGCGACGGTCAGTTCGCCGAACGCGACCTCAGTAGCCGCTGACCGCCCCGGCGGAATTGGCGACGATCAGCTGCGCCCAGGGCGTGGAGATCTTCATCGGAAACGCGCCAGTTCATCCGCTCCTCACGTCGATCGTCCCGGTGCGACGGATCTTCTTCTGCAGCTGCAGGATGCCGTAGACCAGCGCCTCGGCGGTCGGCGGACAGCCGGGCACATAGATGTCGACCGGCACGATGCGGTCGCAGCCGCGCACCACCGAATAGCTGAAGTAGTAGTAGCCGCCGCCGTTGGCGCAGCTGCCCATGGAGATCACGTAGCGCGGCTCGGGCATCTGGTCGTAGACCTTGCGCATGGCCGGGGCCATCTTGTTGGTCAGGGTGCCGGCGACGATCATCATGTCCGACTGGCGCGGGCTGCCGCGCGGCGCGACGCCGAAGCGCTCGATGTCGTAGCGCGGATTGGCCGCCTGCATCATCTCGACCGCGCAGCAGGCCAGGCCGAAACTCATGAACATCAGCGAGCCGGTGCGCGCCCAGGTGATCAGGTCGTCGACGGCGGCGACGACGAAGCCCTTGTCGGCCAGTTGGCCGGTGACCCCGTCGAAATAGGGGTCGTGCAACCTGGGATCATAGCCCTCGACGCCCACGCGGCGCGGCGGCCAGCGCGGGGCGGGTCTCGTTTATTCCCATTCCAGGGCCCCCTTCTTCCATTCGTAGACGAAGCCGACGGTCAAGACGCCGAGGAAGCCCATCATGCTCCAGAAGGCGAACTGGCCCGTGGCGTGCGGCAGTTTCATCAGAGCCACCGCCCAGGGAAAAAGGAACGCGACCTCGAGGTCGAAGATGATGAACAGGATCGAAACCAGATAGAAGCGGATGTCGAACTTCATGCGGGCGTCGTCGAAGGCGTTGAAGCCGCACTCGTAAGACGACAGCTTTTCCGGGTCTGGCGCCTTGGGCGCGACGATCGCGGCGGCCAGGATGAAGCCGACCCCCAGCGCGCCAGCGATCACGAAGAACAGTACGATCGGCAAATATTGCAACAGGAATGCGTTCATGCGGAACCGGGCGCTCGAGGAGTTCGGCGGGGTTATTAGACCAAGGCCGTCGGGGGTTCAAACGCGGATCGAGCCAGGCGCGGCGAGCGGGGCGCGCGCCGCGCCGGCCGCTGGTGAGCGGCTCGAAAAATGCCCACTTCCGAGGGGCCGGTTTTTCAATGGCGGTGCGGGCCGCAGTCATGGGAATAGGAGGGCCGGTGGCCCCCGTGGCCGCCCTTCGCGACCCGAGGAGAGCCGCATGAGCCTACAGAGCCGCCAGTCCGGCCGCGCCGCGCCGTTAGCCGGCCGTTCCTGCCCCACACGTCCGCAGCCGACCGCGCGGATTTAGGAAAGCCGTGAGCGTCACGACCCTGCCGGCCGACGGAGACCGGGCCTTCCTGGGACATCCGCGCGGTCTCGGCTATCTGGTGTTCGCCGAAGCCTGGGAGAGATTTTCGTATTACGGCATGCAGTCGCTGCTGGTGCTGTACATGACCCAGCAACTGTTCATGCCCGGGCACATCGAGCAGGTGGCCGGGTTCGCCGGATTCCGCGCGGGGATCGAGAGCCTTTATGGCCGCCTGTCACCGGCCGCCCTCGCCTCGGCGATATTCGGCGTGTACGCCGGATGCGTCTACCTGACGCCGATCGTCGGCGGAATCCTCGCCGACAGGGTGCTGGGGCGCACGCGCACCGTGGCGCTCGGCGCCTGCCTGATGGCGGTCGGCCATTTCCTGATGGCGTTCGAACAATCGTTCCTGGCCGCCCTGGCCTGCCTGCTGATCGGCGTCGGCTGCTTCAAGGGCAATATCGCCAGCCAGGTCGGCGAGCTCTACGGGCCCGACGACCCGCGCCGCGCCGACGCCTTCCAGATCTTCCTACTCGGGGTGAACGTCGCGGTGATCGTCTCGCCGCTGGTCTGCGGCACGCTCGGCGCAGAAGGTCGCCTGGCATTGGGGTTTCGGCGCGGCCGGCGTCGGCATGGTGATCGGCCTGGTGGTCTATCTGAGCGGGCGGCGCTGGCTTCCGCCGGACGCCGACACAGAGCGGCGAGCGGGGCGCGAGCCGGCCGCGCGCCCCGCGTCTGGCGCCCGGCGAGCTCACGACGATCGCGATCCTGGTCGCTGCTTCTGCCGGTCCTGGCGCTGGCCGGCGTCGGCAACCAGGAGATCTTCAACGCCTATATCGTCTGGGGCGACGCCAATTACGAACTCGATTTCTTCGGCCAGAGCATGCCGGTGACCTGGCTGGTGTCGATGGATGCGTTCATCAGCTTCGGCGACGATCATCGCGTCGGTGGCGTTCTGGCGCTGGTGGGCGAAGCGGCGTCCCGAGCCGCGCGGAAATCACCAAGCTGGCCATCGGCACTCTGATCGCCGCGCTGGCGCCTCTGGCGCTGGCCATCGCGTCGGCCGAGGAGGCGGCCACCGGCAATAAGGTCGGCCTGGCCTGGGGAATTGCTTTTCACGTAATCAACAGCATCGGCTTCGCCAACATCTTTCCGGTCGGACTGGCGCTGTATTCACGCGCCGGGCCGCGCGCGCTCGCGGGCATGATCATCGGGATCTATTACCTGAACCTGTTCCTGGGAAACATGCTGGTCGGCTGGCTCGGCGGGCTGCTGGGGCCGCTCGGAGGCGTTAGGTTCTGGGCGTTGCATGCGGGCCTGGTGTTCGGCGCGGCGCTGGCGCTGTTCGCCTTCCGCCTGCTGTTCGGTCGCCGCCTAGCGCCCGCCGAGGAACCGGAGCCCGTCGGCGGTTCGCCTCTGGGATAGCGCCGGCGACACGCAAGGCGCCGCCGGCGCTCCAAAGCGCTACTTCTTTTCGACGACCAGCATCGGCTTGGTCTGGAAGGTGCCGCTGACCGAGCACGGGATCACGCCGGGCAGGCCGGCCCCGGCGATCGTCAGTTTGCCGCGAGAACTGTCGATCGCGGGCATGTTGCCCGGGCCGCACACGCCAAGCACCAGGGCATTCACCGACACACCGTGAAAGACGATGTTGTGCAGGTTGTTGATCGTCACCGACCACGGAAGGTTACTGGCGCTGAGGGCGGCGCAGCTCAAGCCGCCGAAACTGGCGGAGGTGATCGTGGCGGTGTCGCCCTTGGTCTTGCCCATCAAAGTCGCGCTGCATGGCAGAGAAACGGCGCCGGCAGTGACGGTGATCGATCCGGTCGCGGCGAAGTTTCCGTTCTTCGGGGAGAAACTGAATGCCGAAGCCGAGGTGGCGAGAGCGGTGGTCAGCAGCGCCAGCGCCGCGATTGTCGAGATAGATTTGTTCATTGGTAGCCCCTGCTCTAATACAGGACAACGTCAGGCGGAGGATTCCGAGATGACCGGTCCCTGTACATTGATTTTCTCCAATGCATACCGGCAGTCAATCGTGATAATTAAACTAATTCAAAGATTTATATGATATTTGTTGTGCGCAAATATTGATTATTGACAACTTAATACTATCTCGTATCGTTGTTATACGCGTCATTGCTGGCTGGCAAGACGATACTTTAGACTATTATTTCAGTGAAGGCGGTAAATATTTCTCTGGTTGTCCCCTCCCCTAATTCTTCGGCGGTGGTCGCGGCCAATCAGGACCGTCCACTCCAAGGAACTACGCGGCAAAAGAGAATTGGTTCACTTGACGACGCGAAAACTCGCGCCCGAGCGGTAGAACATGTGCTCCTGGGGCGGGCGAGACTGTCGGAACCGCGGCGGCCGCTTTGGGTCGAAGTGATTACCGGGTTCGCCGCGAGGACCCGCCGGCATTGCCAGAAACCTGCCGAGGGTCGCATAAGACGGCGATGCGGCTCCCGTTGAATCGCGAGGACCACGGCCCGTCGACCCGGCGCGAGCGTCTGCGTCACCAGCTGCGACTGCGGCAGGTGCGACGGACGATGATGGTCGTCGGCGTCGCGGTGCTGGGCGGGTTGGCCGCGGCGCTGTTCGCGAGACTTTGCGACGGGGCCATGGCGGTGCATCGTCACTGGCTGGCGATCGCGCCCTGGGCGACGTTGCTGCTGTTGCCCCTCGGCCTGACCCTGGCGGCCTGGATCACCCGTCGTTTCGCGCCGGAGGCGGCCGGCAGCGGCATCCCGCAAGTCATCGCGGCCGCCGAGGAGCGCTGGCACGGACGGTGGGGCGGCCAGCGGGTGACCTTGCGCACCGCCGCATGGAAGGTCGGGCTGTCCGCCGCCCTGCTGCTGTGCGGCGCGTCGATCGGGCGGGAGGGTCCGACCGTTCAGGTTCTGGCCGGCATCGCCCGCTCACTGACCCGTGGTCTCAGGGGCGGCCCCGGCCGACGGGCAATGATCGTAGCGGGCGGCGCCGCCGGCGTGTCGGCGGCCTTCAACACCCCGATCGCCGGCGTGGTGTTCGCCCTGGAAGAACTAGCGCGCGGCTTCGATCGGCGCACCCACACGACGGTGCTCCTGCTGGTGGTGGTGGCCGGGTTCACCGCCTACGCCTTCCAGGGTGACTACGCCTATTTCGGCGAAATGCACGGCGCGGCCACCCGGGCCGCATGGCTGGCCGCACCGATCATCGGCCTGGTGGGCGGCTGGTGCGGCGGCCTGTTCGCGCGCCTGCTGACCGAGTTGATCGGCCGTAGCGACAATCCGCTGGCCGGCTTGCGGCGCGCGCGCCCGGTGTGGTTCGCCGCCGGCTGCGGCGCGGTGGCGGCTGGAGCGGCCCTGGTTTCGGGAAACCTGACCTTCGGCGCGGGTTATGCCGAGGCGCGGGCCTTGCTCGACGGTCACGTGAGCTATGGGGCGAGCTTCGCGCTATGGAAAGCGGTCGCCAGCCTGGCGGCGTCGGCTTCGGGCGCGCCGGGCGGGATATTCGCGCCGTCGCTGGCCACCGGAGCAGGCCTCGGCGCGGCGTTCGCCCACGTCGCCGCCTGGATCAACGCCCGCGACGCCGTGGTGCTGGGAATGACCAGCTATCTGGCGGGCGTGGTCCAGGCGCCTCTGACCAGCGCGGTGATCCTGATGGAAATGACCCGTGATCCCGCCCTGGTCGGGCCGCTGATGCTGGCGGCGCTGATCGCGCGCTGGAGCTCGGGTCTGATCATGCCCGAGCCGCTGTATCATGTCCTGTCGCTGTCATGGCGCAAAGCCGGCAGGGTCGAGCCTTCGCCCGCTCTCGCCGGAACGGCCCCGCCACCATGAACCGGATCTTCGCCGGGTTGATCGGCGGACTGACCGCCGCCGTCTCGCCGATAGCCGGCGCCGCTCAGATCGTGGCGCCGGCCCCGCCGCCGATGGTCATTCCCTGTGAGGGGCCCGACATGCCGGCCGCCTGTCCAAGGCCGGACGGCCCGCCGCGCTCGATCGACGCGGCGCGGGACGAGCTGGCGGCGCAGCAGGCCGCGATGCTGCGACAACAGCAGGCGCTGGCGGAGCAGCGGCGCGACCTGGCCGGCGGGCTGCGTCGCGCGCAACAGCCGCCACGCCCCGCGGCCGCGTCGCTCAACCCGTTCCTCGCCCCGCCCGACCCGCGGCAGGACGCGCAAATCATCCGCGGCATCCTGAGCGGCGACGGCCCGTAGGAGGCCGCGGCCGGCAAGGCAGGACGCTCGTGTGGCGCGGACCCCACGTTCAGGGTCGCGCGCGATCAATGACCGGCAGGAAGAAAATCGCCGCGTTGACGAAGAAACCGAAGGTTCCAGGCCAAGGTGCGCAGTGTCGGCCGATTGGCCAGATAGAGGATGACGAACAGCAACCGGACCGCGACGAACAACGCCGCGAGCGTATCAATCTCGTATTGGGCGCAATGCCTGAACTCCGCCAACAGGACGGCCGCCGCAAAGAATGGGAAGGTCTCGATGCCGTCGTACGTGGGCGCCGAGAGCGCGGCCGCGAAGCGGCTGGGCGTAAAATTCGGGGTCGCGCGGCGCGGTGTTCCGGAAATCCCGAAAGCCGATCGCCTTCACCGGCGCCAGCGTCAGAAGATACAGCAGCACGGCGGCGAACAGGGCGTCCTCGGCTATCGTCATGCAAACATTCCGCCGCAAGGGGCCTGCACTCGCCGTCGATCGGCGGGCGCCCGACAAGGCGAGATAAAGGGTTGACCGCCACGGCGCCAGCAATAGCCTCGCGCCAAGCAATGAAACCGGGAGAGCGCCATGAAGCCGACAGAATTTCGATCATCTCGCCGAGAAAGTCCGCAACTGGGGCCGCTGGGGAGCCGGAGGACCAGCGCGGCACGCTCAACCATATCGGACCAGAAACCCTGAAGCGGGCCGTCGGAACGGTGCAGTCGGGCAAGCTGTTCAACCTGGGCCTGAACTTCGACAAGGACGGACCGCAGCCGGGCGGCGGTGGCCGGTTCAACCCCAAGGTCTATGTCACCGACCTGTTCACCCCGCTCAATCCCGCCTATCCCGGCGTGGTTTATTCCGACGACGTGGTGCACATGCCGCTGCAGGCCGCGACGCAGTGGGACGCTCTGGGCCACGTGCATTACGATGGCCAGCTCTATAACGGCTGCAACGCGCGCGAATGCCTGACCGAGAAGGGCGCCGCGAAAATGGGCATCGAGCACCTGGCGACGCCGGGCATCATGTCGCGGGGCGTGCTGATCGACATCGCGCGCTACAAGGGTGTCGAGCGGCTGCCGAGCGACTATGCGATCAGCGTCGACGACCTGAACGGGGCCTGCGCCGCCACCGGCGTGAGCATGACGCCCGGCGACATCGTGTTGGTGCGCACCGGCCACATCCAGGTGTTCACGCGCGACAAGAACCGGCCCGGCTTCATGGGCCTGCAGCCTGGCCTCAGCCATCATTGCGCGGAGTGGGTGCACGAAAAGTCGCTGGCGGCGGTCTGCGCCGACAACATGGCGGTGGAAATCCTCCACCCCGAGGGCCTCGGATCGGAGGTCCCGCTGGCGTTCCACATGCTGTGCCTGCGCGACATGGGATGTCCGCTGGGCGAGATGTTCAATCTGGATGCCCTGGCGGCCGACTGCGCCGGCGACGGCCGCTACAGCTTCCTGCTGGCGGCGCCGCCGCTGGCGGTGACCAGGGGCTTCGGCTCGCCGGTCAATCCACTCGCGCTGAAGTAAGGGGTCAGGGCAAGGTCAATGCCCATGGCGAACAGAGCTGGGTCGCCAGCCAGGCATCCGTCAGGCGAGATCCGCCCGCGAGAACCGAAGCGCGGCGGCGGCGAGGCGCCGCGCGCGATTTCAACCGCCTATGCAGGGGGTCAGGCACGTTTCGAACCTGGATCATGACGCCCGTGCAAATCACATCGGCACATGTGCTCAGCATGTCAAATTGAGGTCCCGGCGGATCTTGCCTCGGCCAGTGCGAGACGTCGCCGCCCCCCGCCTCACGGGATGGGGATGGGGCGAGACTTCGCACAGCCGGATGGACGTCGGCGGTCCGAAGGTCAGCGGCCTTTCCACATCGGGAGGCGTTTTTCGGCGAAGGCGGCTGCGCCTTCCCGGGAATCTTCGCTGGTTTCGAGGGCGGCGAACGCCGGCCAGCTGGACTGACGGCGCATGGCGCTGGCGATATCGGGTTCGGAGAGACCGCGAAGCACAGTCTGTTTGGAGGCGGCGATGGCCATCGGCGAGGCGCGCAGGATGTCGTCGCACCAGCGGGCGACCGCGGCGTGAAGCTGGTCGGGGGGAACCACCTCGTTGACGAAACCGAGCGCCCTGCCCTCCTCGGCGCTCACTGTGCGTGAACTCAGAATGAGGCCCATGGCGGCTTTCAGGCCGATCTGGCGCGGCAGCCGATGCAGGCCGCCGCCACGGGCGACGAGGCCGACAAGCGGCTCGGGCAGCCCAAAACTGGCGGTGTCGGCGGCGATGATCAGGTCGCAAGCCAGAGCGATCTCGAATCCGCCGCCCAGAGCGAGGCCGTTGACGGCGGCGATCACCGGCTTGTCGAGGTCGAAGCGCTCGATCAGGCCAGCATAGCCATTGCGCGGATAGGGCCGATGGGGGTCGCGTTGCTTCAGGTCGCTGCCGGCGCAGAAGGCCCGGTCGCCGGCGCCGGTGACCACGCAGATCAACTGGCCGGGATCGGCGGCGAAGTCGTCGAACGCGGCCTGCAGCTCGTCATGCATCGGCGGATTGATCGCGTTCATCACCCGAGGACGGTCGAGGGTGATGGTGGTGATGCGCGCCGTCCTGGCGACCTGGATGAACCGCATGTCTCCCCTATCCTTCACTGGCTGTGACGACCGGGCCGGCGAGGATGAGCGCGCGGGATCCTCGCCTGGCCACCAGGAAGATCGCCGCGGCGACGACGCAGGCCACCGACAGGGCGATCAGCCCGGTCTGGTATCCGCCGGTCCGGTCGCGCGCCACGCCCCAGGCGTAAGGACCCACGACCGCCCCGATCATGCCGATCGAGCCGATCGCGGCGACCCCCGCCGCCGCCGAGCGACCACGCAGCCGCTCGCCGGGAATGGCCCAGAAGGCGCCCTGACTGGCGTTGGCGAACACCACCGTCGCGGCATAGGCGATGATCACCACCACCGGTGAGGCGATGCGCCCCATCACGGCATATCCCGCCGCCATGATCAGCATTGAGGCGACCACCGGAAGGTGGCGCTCGCCCCAGCGGTCGGACAGCCAGCCGGCCCCCGCCATGCCCGCCGCGCCCAGCATGGCGACGCCGGCGGTCAGCAATCCGACGTCGCCGATGCTCCAATGGGTGACATCGCGCAGGATGGCCGGCGCCGAAAGATTGAACGCATAGAGCACGCCGAGCAGGCAGATGTTGCCGGCGCCAAGCAGCCAGATCCGCGGATCGGCCAGGACGCGCAGCACCCCGTGATCGCTCGCCGCTCCGGGCGCGGTCTGGTCTGCCGCCAGGCGCGCGGTCAGCCAGCCCCGCTCCTCCGAGGTCAGCCAGGTCGCGGTCCGCGGATTGTCCGGCAGGACTTTGAGGAACACCAGGCTGAGCAGGATGGCGGGCAGCCCCTCGATGAGAAACAGCCACTGCCAACCGGCCAACCCCAGCTGGCCTTTCAGGCTCAACAATCCGCCGGCCACCACCCCCATGACGATCGAGCTGAACGGCAACGCGAGATAGAAACGGCTGATCGCCCGCCCGCGCTGGTCGGCCGGGAACCAGTTCATCAGATAGAAGATGACGCCCGGAAAAAACCCGGCCTCGGCCGCCCCGAGCAGCAGGCGCACCGCGTAAAACTGCATGGGCGTCCTGACGAACATCATGCCGACCGCCAATAGTCCCCAGCTGAGCATGATCCGGGCGATCCAGCGGCGGGCCCCGAACCGCATCAGGGCGAGGTTGGACGGCACCTCGAGCAGGGCGTAGCTGAGGAAGAACAGGCCGCCGCCGAGACCATAGACGCTGGCGCTGAATCCCAGGTCCTGGTTCATCTGCAGCGACGCGAAGCTGATGTTGACCCGGTCCATGTAGGCGATCAGATAGCCGAGGCCGAGCAGTGGCAGCAGCCGCCAGCTCGCCTTGGCCAGCACCCGACGGCCGATCGCCGCATCCGCCAGGCTGGCGCCGTTGATCAAGTTCGTCCCTCCTCGCGGCATTTATCCGGCTTTAGAGGATTTGGCGGCGATCTCGAAACACTCACCCGAGCGGCGTGGTGGTCAGCCCCACGGCCCGCCGGTCATCTCGATCTGCGGCGGGGCCGGAGCGGCCGACAGGCTCGGCGGTGGGGGGACCAGATAGCCGGCAAGGACCTTCAGATAGAGCACCGCCGGCAGCCAGCCGACCGCACCCGTCGGCGCCAGACGAAGGAAACAGACGATGATCGCCGCCGCGCTCGCCAGCAGGGCGACTGCGTTCTTCAACCTGGCCGGCGCGCCGATCACCAGGCCGGCGCCGGCCAGCAGCAGTCCGTAGACCACCAGGGCCGAGCGCCAGTTCATCGCCTCGGGAATCGCCAGCGCTAAAATCAGCGGGTGGACGTGCAAGGCGCAGAACAGGAAGTGGCTATTGGCCGGGCGACCGGTCCGATGATGCCAGCGCTTGGCCGGGCCCAGGGCATTGCAGGCCAGACCGCCCACCAGATCGCTGGCCAGGATTGCCAGAACGAGCCACTGCCACCAGGCCCATGCGGCCCCGGCCGCCAACGCCCAGGCGACCGCCAGGCCCGGTCCGGCGATCATCGCGGCAACGATCATGCCGGTCTCGACTGGATCGGCGCCCGGTCCGACGAGCTCGTCCCACACGCCGATTGCGCCGGCCCGGCGCACCTGTGAGCTCTGATCGTCAGCGGTCATGCAAAATCCGTTGTCGGCGGCGGCGCCACGCGGCCGCCAATCTAGCCGATAAACCGTTTCCGCGGGAACGTCGTTGCCTAAGGGCGTTCGGACGAGGGCGAGACGCATCGCCCCGCGACCGGAGGGCTCGGTTGGGGGCGGACTGGCTCACCTCTCGAGGAACGAGCCTGAACGACATCGCGCGGGATATCGCGTCGATGATACTGGCTGGAACTCGCGGTCGACCAACGGCACAGTGGCGCGTGGTCGCCGGGGATTCGAAGGCATGCAGCCAGCTTTGGCGTGGAAAGGGTCGGCCGTCCGCCCGTACGGCGCACGCGCTTGAGGGATACCACGGCCCTGACTGCGAGCGAGCGGCGGCGGCTGCTGCTCTACGCCGGCCTCCTGCTGCTGCTGGTGAACTTTTCTTCTCCGGACGGGGGGCTGATCGCGATCCCGATCAACTTCTTCCTGAAGAATCGCCTGCATCTGTCGGCGCGCCAGGTCGCCACCTTCAACGCCTGGGCCGGCGCGCCGCTGTACATCTCGTTCATATTCGGCTTCCTGCGCGATCGCTGGAGCCCATTTGGGGCCGGCGACCGCGGTCATTTCGCGGTGTTCGGTCTGGCGACCTGCGCGATCTACGCCGCGATCGCCTTCATGCCGCCCAGCTATGGGCTGCTGCTGACCGGCGTGATCGTCGCCACGGCGGCGATCCAGACGGCGCTCGGGGCCGCCAGCGCGCTGTTCTCTGGTCTCGGCCAGGAGTACGCGATCTCAGGCCTGGCGAGCACTACCCTGAACATGGCCAACAACCTGCCGCTGGTGATCGGTTTCCTCCTGGGCGGCCTGCTCAGCCAGCTGATGGAGGGTCGCGACGCGATAGCCGCGGCCCGGCTGCTGTTCCTGGTCGGGGCCGGGCTGATGGCCTCGGTCGCGGTGTTCGGGAGCATCGGACCGCGGCTTCTGTTCAAGCCGAGCAGAGGCGCGCCGGTGACCTCGGCGCTGGCCGACGTCGCCCGGCTGTTGCGCAGTCCGGCGATCTGGCCGCCGGTAATCATCGAGTTCCTGTGGTGCTTCGCCCCGGCGGGCGGACTGGTGCTGCAGTTCCACATGGCCAACGAGTTGCACGCCAGCGACGCGCAGGTCGGCGCTTTCTTCGCGATCTTCTGGGTGTCGTATTTCCCGGCCTTCCTGCTCTACGCGTGGCTTTGCCGGCGGATCAGGCTGCGGCCGCTGCTGTGGCTGTCGACGGCCGTGGCGATCCCGCAATGGCTGCCGATCCTGTGGGCGCAAACGCCCGATCAGGCGTTGCTGGCGGCGGTTCCGATCGGCCTGATGGGCGGGCTGGCGAACGTCGCCTACATCGACCTCGCCATCCGGTCCTGTCCCCGTGGATTGCAGGGCACGATGATGCTGCTGGTCGTCACCACCACCTTTTCGGTGGGGGGCCGGTTCGGCGATTTGTGGGGCGCCGCGCTGTACGAGCACGCCGGCGGCTTCACGACGGCGGTGACCGCCACCGTGCTGGTCTATCTGCTGATCGTACCGGTATTGTTTTTCGTGCCGGGGCGCCTGACGGCGACGGCCGACGGGGAGGCTTTCGCTTGACGCAGACGCCGATCGCTGCCGCCCCCCTGCCCGCGGCCCGTCGACACTGGCTCCTGCTGTACGCCGGCTTGCTGCTGCTGCTGGTGAACTTCGCCGCGCCCGGTGGCGGCTTCGTCGGCATCCCGATCAACTTCTTCCTGAAGAACCGGCTGCACCTGTCGGCGCAGCAGGTCGCCACCTTCAACGTCTGGGCCGGCGCGCCGCTCTACATCTCCTTCGTGTTCGGGTTCCTGCGCGATCGATGGAGCCCGTTCCGGGCCGGCGACCGGGGACATTTCGCGGTCTTCGGGCTCACGACGGGGGCGATCTATGGCGTCATCGCCTTCATGCCACCGACCTATGGCCTGATCCTGGTCGGGGTGATCGTCGCCACCGCGGCGATCCAGACGGCGCTGGGATCGGCCAGCGCCATCTTCTCGGGCCTGGGCCAGGAGCACGCGATCGCCGGACAGGCGAGCACGGTGCTGAACATGGCCAACAACCTGCCGATGGTGATCGGATTCCTGCTGGGCGGCATGCTCAGCCAACTCATGGAGGGCCGCGACGCCGTGGCCGCCGCGCGACTGTTGTTCCTGATCGCCGCCGGCCTGATGGCGTCAGTCGCCTTTTTCGGCCTGATCGGTCCGGCGCCGCTGTTCAAGGCGCATCACGAGCCGCTGACGACGACCCCGTTCGCGGATATCTCGCGGCTGGTACGCACCTGGGCGATCTATCCGCCGGTGGTGATCATGTTCCTGTGGTGTTTCGCGCCCGCCGGCGGCGTCGTCCTGCAGTACCATATGGCCAACGCCCTGCATGCCAGCGACAGTCAAGTCGGAGCGTTCTACGCGATCTTCTGGGTGTCGTATTTCCCGACCTTCGCCCTCTATGGCTGGCTGTGCCAGCGCATGAAGCTGGGGCCGCTGCTGTGGCTGGCGACGGCCGTGGCGATCCCCGAATGGATCCCGATCCTGTTCGCCCACACCCCGGACCAGGCGCTGGTCGCGGCCGTCCCGATCGGCCTGCTCGGCGGACTGGGCAACGGGGCCTACATCGACCTGGCGATCCGCTCCTGCCCGCGCGGCCTGCAGGGGACGATGATGCTGCTGGTGCTGACCACCACCTACGCCGTGGCGACGCGGTTCGGCGACCTGTGGGGAACGGTGCTGTATGAGCACACCGGAGGGTTCACCGCGGCGGTGGTGGCCACCGTGGTGGTCTATGCGCTGATCGCGCCGGTGTTGCTGTTCGTGCCGCGCCGACTGACCGCCACCGCCGACGGTGAGGCGTTCACATGACCTTGTCATCGACACCAGCCGTCGAAGGAGATCGCCATGGCGGGTGAAGACGCCCATGTCTACGAACCCCGGTCGGGCCACGGCCTGGCGCACGATCCGTTCAACGCCATCGTCGGACCGCGTCCGATCGGCTGGATCTCGACGGTCAACCGCGAGGGCCTGGCCAATCTCGCGCCGTACAGCTATTTCAATGCTTTCAACTACTTCCCGCCGGTGATCGGCTTCGCGACGATCGGCTGGAAGGACACCGTCGCCAATGCCGAGGCCAGCGGCGAGTTCTGCTGGAGCCTGGCCACCCGGGCGCTGGCGTCGCAGATGAACCTGACCTGCGCGCCGGCGCCGCCGGAAGTCGACGAGTTCGCGGTGGCGGGGCTGACGAAGACCCATGGACGGCGGGTGGCGGCGCCGATGGTGCGCGAAAGCCCGGTGAACTTCGAGTGCCGCCTGACGCAGTTGATCCGGCTGAAGCTGGCGGACGGCAGCGAGGCGGACACCTGGCTGATCCTGGGCGAGGTGGTCGCCGTGCACATCGACCGCGCCTGCCTGGCCGACGGCGTCTACGAAACCGCCGCGATGCACCCCATCCTGCGCGCCGGCCGCCTCGGCGACTACGCCGAGATCACCCCGTCGGCGATGTTCAGCATGCCCCGGGCCGAGTGGCCGATCGGCTGATGAGGGGCTTGGCGTCGGGTTTCGGGCGTCGGAACGAAGAGGTTTACGCAGATTACGCAGATGAAGGGGGGGATGACCGGGGATGAAGAGGGAGTGGAAAATCACAAATTCCCAAAACCAATTCAATCTCTGGGATTATACTTCGAGATTGGGCAGCCTAATTATGTTGGATTTTTTTGGCTTCGCCGCGCCTGATCGCCCCCGGATGTGATTTATCGGGAGACCCTCTTGAATGACGACGATGGACGGCAACGAGCGGGATCAGCGAACTTCTGCGATCATTGGGGCTGCCATGGAGGTTCATGGCGTGCTCGGCGCGGGATTTCTGGAATTGGTCTATAGTGAAGCCTTGGCGATCGATTCGTGGATCGGCGGATCGTCTTTCGGCGCGAAGCGCCATTATCCGTAACTTACAGGGGCCGCACTCTTGTCGGCGGGTTTCGAGCCGACTTCGTTTGTTTCAACGCCGTCATCGTCGAGATCAAGGCATTGACCCAACTGACCAAGATCGACGAGGCGCAGGTCGTGAACTATTTGAAAGCCTCTGGCTTGCCATACGGTTTGTTGCTTAATTTCGGTGCGAGTAGGCTCACCTATCGGCGCTTCATATCCTCCAATTCTTATCCACTTCCATCTGCGCCATCTGTGTAAAACCTTCGTTCCAACCCCCGAAAAATGGACCGATGTGCGGCCGCTTACCGCACATGTCGGAAGCAGTTGCGGATTTCGGTGACGTAGAGGTCGGGTTGTTCCCAGGCGGCGAAGTGGCCGCCGCGGTCCAGTTCGTTCCAGTGGATGATGTTGGACATCACCTTTTCCGCCCAGCGGCGCGAGGCGCGGAAAATCTCCTTGGGGTAGATGCTGACGCCGACCGGCAGGTCGAGCTTGACCGATCCGACCCAGCCCGAAGCTTTCCCAGTAGAGCCGGGCGGAAGACGCCCCGGTCCCCGGCAGCCAGTAGAGCATGATGTTGTCGAGCATCTCGTCGAGCGTCAGGACATCCTCGGGGTCGCCCTGGTTGTCGGTCCAGGCCCACATCTTCTCGTAGATCCAGGCGGCCTGGCCCACCGGTGAATCGACGAGGCCATAACCCACGGTTTGCGGACGGGTCGCCTGCTGCTTCGAATAGCCGGAGTCCTTGGCCTGATAGTATTCCATCGAGGCGACGGACGCCTTCTCGAATTCGGTCAGATCGTTCATGTCCTCCGGACCGGGGAATACCAGCGGCATGTTGACGTGGATGGCCGCGCAGCCCGGCGGACGGATCACCCCGATGGTGCTGGTCACCGCCGAGCCCCAGTCGCCGCCTTGCGCCACCCAGCGCTCATAGCCGAGCCGTTGCATCAGGGTGATCCACGCCATGGCGATCTTAGGGACGCCCCAGCCGGCGGTGGTCGGCTTATCCGAGAAGCCATACCCCGGCAGTGACGGCGCGATGACGTGAAAGGCGTCCTCGGCCGAGCCGCCATGGGCGACGGGATCCACCAGCGGATCGATGACCTTCATGAACTCCATCACCGAGCCGGGCCAGCCGTGGGTGATCAGCAGCGGCATCGCGCCGACATGCGGCGAGCGCACGTGCAGGAAATGGATGTCCAGGCCATCGATGTGGGTCTTGTACTGACCGAGGGCGTTGAGCCGGCCCTCGCACCGCCGCCAGTCGTACCCGTGCCGCCAATGCTCGCAGAGCGCCTTGACCTTGGCCAACGGCGCTCCCTGTGTCCAGTCCGCGACCGTCTCGGGGTCCGGCCAGCGGGCATGATCGAGACGGCGGGCGAGCTCGTCGAGCTCGGCCTGGGGAACGTCGAGGGTAAAGGGGATGATGGCGTCGCTCATGGGGATCCTCCGGGTCGACGGCACTTTGCCATGGCGGCCACGCGGCTGCTACTCAGACCAGGCGCTCGAACCCGTCGGCGCTCCAGAATTCGCTGCCGACGCCGTGGTGGGTGAAGAACAGGCCGGTCGGGTCATAGCGCCGCTTCACGTCCAGCAGACGCGGATAGTGGTCGCCCCAGAAGGCCCGCGACCAGCGGCGATTGAAGAAATTGCTCTCGGAGACATAGGAGCCACGCGTCCGGGACCAGTCGATAGAAGGGGGCCATCGCCCGGTCGACCGCCTCGGCGTCGCGGCGGGCGATGGCGGGATCGGCCGGCTTCCAGGGCACGCCCGGATACGCCGGAGGGCCGCCATTGGCGACGATCACCAGGGTGAAGGCATCGAGCACGGCGGGGTTGGTCGCGGTCTCGCGCGCCAGGTCCAGCGCCCGCGGCGGCGCGCCGGACAGACCCTTGTTGAAGTGGAGCAATATCGGCGCCGACTGGCTGCCTTCGACCAGCGCGTCGACGAGACTCGCCTGATTGGCGGGACGCAGAAGGCGGCTCGGCAGCCATAGCGAAGTCGTAGCCGTGCAGGAACATGCCGACCTGTTCCTGATCATCGGACCACCAGGCCTGGTTGGGCGGAACCCCTGGTCGATCGTCGTAGTGCATGGCCTTCGACCCGGCCGCGCGCTTGCCGGCCACGTCCCAGAACCTCCGGCCGGGCGTCGACCACGCGTCGATCGGTTCGATGGCCTCGACGCCATTGGCGGGGTCGGACAACCAGGCGATCATGGGCGACCAGATCGCGCGCATCCGCGCCTCTGTAAGGCCCTGGGTCAGCAGCGATATCGCCAGGACTTGACCGGGTCGCACCGCGACCTGCTCGCCCCAGGGATGTTGCGACAGCGTCTCGGCGTAGAAGGAGACGAAGCGGGCGAGCAGGGCGCGCGAAGGCTTCGGGTGTCCGGGCGGCGAACTTGCCGCTCACGCCGCCGAACACGTCCGGCAAGGGATGGGTGCGCAGGGTCAGGCGGGTGACGACCCCGAAGCCGCCGCCGCCGCCACCCTTCAGCGCCCAGTAGAGATCGGGGTCCCGCCAGGCGTTGACGGTGCGGACGCGGCCGTCGGCGGTGACCACCTCGGCCTCGATCAGGCTGCCCGCGGCCGTGCCGAAGGTCTTCGACAGCGAGCCGAAGCCGCCGCTCTGGACGTGGCCCGCGACACCGACGGTCGTGCAGCCGCCTCCCTGCACATAGCGGCCGGCCTTGGTGGTGACCGCGTCGTAGACGTCGAGCCACACCGCGCCCGCCTCGACGGTGACGGCCGGCAGGGGACGCGCCCGCCCTTCCCCTCCGGCGGGAACGAAGGCGTCGTGCACGCTCACGCCCCGCATCGGGCGGGTCCAGACCAGCAGCGAATCCGGCGCGTTCGACGTGCCCTGGTAACTGTGCGCCCCGCCCTTGACCACCAGGCGCAGATCATGGGTGCGCGCGAAGTTCACCGCCGCCTGGACGTCGGCGACGTTGCGGGCCGCCACGGCCCGAGCGCTGGGGGCCGGTGTCCAGGCGTCATACCAACCTGAAACCTCGGTTCCGCCGGCCTGATCGGCGATGAAGAACGGATTGAACAGGCGCCTGAGGGACTCCCGGCACAGATCGCCTTTCGGATCCTCCAGGCAGGCGTCGAGCAGCGGGGTCGGCTTGATCAGACGGCCGCCGACCGCTGCGTCGAGGCGCGCCCACTCGGCTTCGTTCGGCCATTGCGGATCGCCAGGGCGGACTCGCCTGAGGCCCACCGGCGCCGCGAGGCCGGCCGGCGCCAGGGTCAGGGCGGCCGCCGCCTGCAGTAACGAGCGTCTCAGCACCAGGACCTCCGGGTCAGGCCTTGTTGGCGAAGATCAGGCCTTGGTGGCGAAGAATAACACCCACAACAGCCCCAAAGCGACGTTGCCGGCCGAAAATGCGACGAGGCGGTGGCGGACATTGTTGTAGGTGACGTGGATCAGGCTGTGCAGGGCGCGGAAGGCGACGAACGCCCAGGCCGTCCACAAGACCAGCGGTCCGACGCGATGGGCCACGTAGAACATCAGACAGATCGGAAAGAACAGCGTCGGCAGTTCGAGCAGGTTCATGTAGTTGCGGTTTGGCAACGAGACGCCGGCCGGCACCCGCGGCGACTCGCCGAGCCTGAAATCATCCGCGGTGACCTTGCCGGCAAATACCGCCCTGAAGCGGGCGATGGGCACCAGCCCCAGCACCACGAAGGTCAACAGCGCCATCGCGCCCATCGGATAGAACATCAGATCCTGGGTCACGTTCGGCTCTCCGCTGACCACCAGGCGCCCGGCCGGGTCACCGCGGCGCGGCCTCGTCGTAGAAGCGCGCCAGATCGGCTTTCATCGACGCCAGCGCCTGACTGTTCAAATACACCATATGGCCCGAGGGATAATAGGCGAACCGGATGTTGCGCGCCGCGGACGACTCCAACTGCATATGGCCGAGGTCGTATTCGGTCCCGAAGAACGGCGTCGCCAGATCGTACAGGCCGTTGAGGGAGTACAGCAGCAAGTGGGGATTTTGCCGCATCGCCGCCGACAGATCGAGCGCCACGTCGGCCGGGCTGCTGTCGTAGCCGCTGCGTGACCCTGGCGCCTTATGGCGGAAATCCCACTGCAAGGCTGACGCATAATAGGTCGGGCGATAGACCAGATCGGTGCTGAAGCCGAGATCGCTCCCCAGATAGTCGTGGAATGCGGCGACGAAAGCGCCGGTGATCCCGGTATCCGAGGGATCGTATTCCGGAGACTTCGCCGGCGGCGTCGACGTCCTCGCCGGTAAAGCGCGCGTCGTAGCGGCCGAGGGTCTGACGCCGATCGCGCAGAAGCTCCTTGCGGAAACGCCCAGGCGGCACGCGCAGGTTGTTCTCGAGGATGAACGCAGGCGACAAACCGGTATAGGCCGCCATCGTCCGGGAGATCTGGTCGCGCTCGGCCGGCGAAAGCTCCTGCCCCTTGGCGAGCGCCAGAGCATAGGGACCTCGGGCCCATTCGCGCACCTCCCGCAGGAAGCCGGCCAGATCGCCCGGCGGTCGGCTGAGCCGGTTGTGATAGGCGGCGACCGCGGCGTAGCTCGGCAGGTAATTGATCATCTCCTGATCGAAGCCAGGGTCGCGTCGGCCGTAGTTGAGGATCGACGAAAGCAGGATGACACCGTTCAGTTGCACACCGTCCTGCTGCAAGCGGTACGAAAGACCGGCGGATCGGGTGGTTCCGTAGGACTTGCCGAAGATGAACTTGGGTGCGTTCCACCGGTTGTAGACCGTCAGATAGCGCTCGATGGCGCGGGCGAAGGCGTCGATGTCGGCGTCCGTGCCCCAGAAGGCCGACAGTTTCGTATCGCCCACCGGGCGGGAGAACCCGGCGCCGATCGCGTCGACGAACACCAGGTCGGATTTGTCGAGCAGGCTGTCGCGGGTTCGGCTCCAGGTCGAACGGCGCGTTGTGGGTGGCCGCCGGGCTGTCGGTGCGCACGCGAACCGGTCCGATCGAACCCATGTGCAGCCATACGGTCGAAGAGCCGGGGCCGCCATTGTAGAGAAAGGTTACCGGCCGATGGGGTTCCCCAGTGGTGTAGGCGACATAGAAGATGCTGGCGGTCGGCTTGCCTTCGTCGTCGCGAATGGTCAGCGTGCCGGCGGTGGCGGTGTAGGCGATCGGCCGCCCGCCGATGGTCGCCTGATGCCGGCTGACCCGGCGAATTTCGCCGATCGGCGCCGTGGCGATGTCGGCGTCGCCGAGCTTGCGACAACGCGCGCGGTCGGCCCGGGCGTCGGAAGACGCGGCGGCGGCGCTATCGCCACTGCCGGCACGGCTTTCGCAATCGGCGTCCGTGCGCGCCGCATCGCCCGCCGGGGTCGGCCTGCCTGCCGGCATCGCGTTGGCGATCGGCTCGTCTGGGGCCGGCGCACGGTTGCGATCCGCCCTCGGCCGTTCGGCGCGCGAAGCGGCTCGCAGGCCCGCATCGGGGCCGCTGTCGCTCGTCTGGGCGAGACAGGCCATCGGCGGCGCGACTGCCAGAAGAAACAAGCTTGCGACGAGCAATAAACGCATGGCGCGAAATCCACGGAATTGATGACCTTTTCGTGGTTATCGGCTTGCTCGGCGCGTATCAACGGCGGCGCGCCACCGGTTGCAGCATCGTTCGGCCCTTCCGAGGGTCATGACGTTTTCTTGGGGCGGCCGAAACCGGCGACACGAGGAAGAGCAATGACGACGTTTACCGATGACGATCGGACGGCGCTGAGCGACGCCCTGCGACGATTGCTCGACGATCACGGCGGCGAGGCCGAGGTGCGCCGGGTCATGGAGACCGCGCAAGGCTACGATCCCGCCTTGTGGCGACGCCTGGCGGACATGGGTGTCGTCGGACTTCTGGTGGATGAGGACCATGGCGGGAGTGGCGGCGGTCCGATCGAACTCGAACGGCTGATGGAAGTGACGGGCGCGGCTCTGCTGTGCGGCCCGCTGCTGTCCAGCGGGGTGCTGGCCGCGAGCCTGCTCGGCGCTCTGGATGACCAGGACGCCAGGGATCGGCTGCCGCCGGGCATAGCCGACGGCTCACGCATCGCCACCGTGGCCCTGACCGGCGACGCCGGCGAATGGACTGCTGAAACCGTCGGGGTAGACGCCAGTTCGGGCCCCGGCGGCGCGACCTTGAGCGGAGTCGCTTCATTCGTCACCCATGGCCAGATCGCCGACACCCTGCTGGTGGCGGCCCGTCGCGACGGCGAAATCGCGGTGTTCGAAGTCGAAACCGATGCGCCCGGCCTATCGATTGCCCCGCTTCCCGCCTTCGATCTGACCCTGCGACTGGCGCGGATCACCTTCGACGCCACGCCGGCCCGGCCGCTGATGGCCGGACGGCCCGCCTGGGCGGCGATCGAGACGGCGCTGGACGTTCGGGCTGGTCGCCCTGGCCGGCGAGCAGGCCGGCGGCGCGCGGCGGGTGCTGGAAATGACCGTGGACTACGCCAAGGCCCGCGTGCAGTTCGGACGGGCGATCGGCAGTTTCCAGGCGATCAAGCACATGGCGGCCGATCTCCTGCTGGAATCGGAATCCGCGACCTCGGCGGCCCGCCATGCGGCACGAGCCCTGGCCGACGGCGCGCCAGACGCGGCGGCCGCGGTGAGCCTGGCCGCATTCGCCTGCGCCGACGCCTTCACCACCGTCACCGCGACGAGCATCCAGATGCATGGCGGCATCGCCTTCACCTGGGCGCACCCCGCTCATCTCTATCTGCGCCGCGCGCGGGCCGACGCGCAACTGTTCGGCGCGCCGCCATTCTACCGGGAACGCTATCTTCGGCAGTTGGGAGCCTGAGCATGACGATGTCCGATGACGCCCTGCGAGACGAGGTCGAGGGCTGGCTGACCGCGAACTGGAACCCGTCGATGAAGGGGCGAGCGGCCGCCGGCGCGCCTGGCGGCGCCACCTCGGCGTGGCTGACCAAAGTGGTCGAGGCGCGCTGGGCTGTGCCCCGCTGGCCCGAGCGAATGGTTCGGGCGTGCGTTGAATGATGCACCAGGCCCGGATCGTCGAGCGGGCATTCGCCGCGGCCGGCGCGCCCGGGAGCGGCCAGGATCGCACCAACCTATGGGCCAACACCGCGCTTTCCTACGCGAGCCCGGCGTTCAAGGCGAAGATCGTACCGGCGCTGCTGAAGGGTGAAGTCGGCATGTGCCTGCTCTACAGCGAGCCGGGGGCCGGATCCGATCTGGCTGGGGTCCGTACCCGCGCCGAGCGCGATCGGCGATCACTACCTCGTCAATGGCCAGAAGGTGTGGACCTCGGGCGCCGGCGAACGCCGACTACGGCATGCTGCTCGCGCGCACCGACTGGGATGCACCCAAGCACAAGGGCCTCAGTTTCTTCTTCCTGCCGATGAAACAGCCGGGCGTCGAGGTGCGGCCGCTGCGCCAGATCACCGACGAGGCGCACTTCAACGAGGTGTTCCTCACCGACGCCATCGCGCCGGCCGAAAACCTGCTGGGCCCGCTGGGCGGCGGCTGGGCGGTGCTGCAGACCGCCCTGGCCTATGAACGCTCGGTGATGGGCGAGGCGGCGCGGGGACCGCGCAGCGGCGCGAAGGAGGACGGTGGCGAGACCAATCTGATCGCCCTGGCGCGCGAGGCCGGCGTGCTGGGCGATCCGGCTGATCCGTCAGGACATCGCCAGGGTGACCGCGCTAAAGACGCTCAACCGGCTGAACACCGCGCGCGCCAAGGCCGATCTGGCGCAGGGCACCTCCTCGCCGATCATGTCGCTGGGCAAACTGGCGATGTCGCGCATCCTGCACGAAGAGGCGCGCGTGCGCACAGCGATCCTCGGCGCCGACAGCCTGCTGGAGGGCCCGGACCATCCGCGCGCCGAAGACGCCAACTTCCTGACCCTCAACGCCTATTTCACCTCGATCGGCGGCGGCACGGACCAGATCCAGCGAAACATCATCGGCGAGCGCGTGCTCGGCCTGCCCAAGGAGCCGGAGGTCGACCGGGACGTGCCGTTTCGCCAGGTGCGAGGCGGATAGCTCGCAGCGTGGAACTCAGGACGCGCCGCCGCTGGGCCGTGACGCCGTCTCGGCTGTTTCAGCCAAAGCCACCGACCTCGAGTCGGATCCGGGCCGCACCAAAATATCAGTGAAACACCATGTCAAATCGGGCATGCGAACTCGGTTGGCCTGGGCATCGTTCAATCAAGGTCGGCGCCGTCCATCCCGGCGTTCAGGCGGGCGCGCGCGACGAGATCGGCCACGATCGGGCCGAGCAGCGTCGGATCATCGACCGCCTCGACGGTCGGACCGCGATGCCATCCTTCGGCGATGCCCAGCAGAGCGCCGCTGGCCTCGAACATCCGGCCGCTGACCTCGCTGGAGTGCTCGCTGGCGAGCCACACGGCGATCGGCGCGATCCAGCGCGGATGCATGCGTTCACGGCGCTCCTCCGTGGGCGGGGGGCCGAGGTTTTCGGTGAGCCGGGTCAAGGCGCCGGGCGCGATGGCGTTGACGGTGATGCCGTAGCGGCGGAGCTCGCGCGACGCGATGATGGTGAACGCGGCGATGCCGGCCTTCGCGGCCCCGTAGTTGGTCTGGCCGATATTGCCGTAGATGCCCGACACCGACGAAGTGTTGATGATGCGTGCGTTGACGCTCTGGCCGGTGGCCTTGTTGATGTCGCGCCAATAGGCGGCGGCGTGGTGCGCCGGAGCGAAGGTTCCCTTGAGATGGACCTTGATCACCGCGTCCCACTCGCCCTCGGTCATGTTGACCAGCATGCGGTCGCGCAGGATGCCGGCATTGTTGATGACGGCGTCGAGCTTGCCGAAGGCGGACACCGACTGATCGATCATGGCCTTGGCCTGATCCCAGTCCGACACATCGGACCCGTTGACCACCGCCTCGCCTCCCGCGGCCCGGATCTCGGCGGCGACCTGAGCAGCGGGCGATAGGTCGGCGCCCGTGCCGTCCGCCGCGGCCCCCAGATCGTTGACGACCACCCTGGCGCCCTGAGCGGCGAGCATCAGGCAGTATTCCCGCCCGATGCCTCGGCCGCCGCCGGTAACGATCACCACGCGCCCCTCGCAGAGTCCCGCCATCGCCTGTTTCCTCCAGCCCGTTTTCCCGACGCACTTTTCGGGCATCGGCCAGCCAGGTCAAGCCGGCTTGGGAAGGGTGAAAACTCGGAGGAGGAAAGAGTGAAGCGCCCGGAGCCCGGTGGCAGCCGAGCGCTTCGGAGTAACGCGATCACATCGGGGGGCGAAATGTCCGCGCAACATCCGCATAGGCCGGAGCGGCGGACAGCCCCTTGATCTGGATCAAGGACCCACGAGTCTTGAGTGAGAGGCCGGCGCAGCGCAGATAGCGCGTGATGACAACGCCGCGCGACATCACCAACCGCATCCCGATCACCGCCGCGATGATCCTCGCGACACTGATGAACACCATCGACAGCACCATCGCCAACGTGGCGCTGCCGCATATCCAGGGCAGCGTATCGGCCGCGCAGGACCAGATTACCTGGGTGCTGACCTCCTATATCATCGCCACGGCGATCATGACCCCGCTATCGGGGTGGCTGTCCCAGAAGGTCGGCAGGAAGACCATGTTCCTGGTCAGCATCGTCGGTTTCACGGTGGCGTCGATGGCCTGCGGCCTGTCCACCAGCCTACCCGAGATCGTCATCTTCCGTCTGCTGCAGGGCATGGCCGGGGCGACCATGATGCCCCTGTCGCAAACCGTGATGCTCGATCTCTATCCGCCCAAACAAATTCCGACGGTGATGGCGCTGTGGAGTGCGTCAGTGGTTCTGGGGCCGATCATCGGCCCGGCGGCCGGCGGCTGGCTGACCGAAAACGCCTCCTGGCGGTGGGTGTTCTTCATCAATGTGCCGCTCGGCGCCATGTCGTTTCTGGGCCTCTTCCTGTTCATGTCGCCGGACAAGGGCGGTCGGCAGCGGCCGTTCGATTTCCTCGGTTTCGGCGGCATCGTGATGTTCGTCGCCGGTCTGCAGCTGATGCTCGATCGAGGCCCCTCTCAGGACTGGTTCGCCTCGACCGAGATCTGGACCGAAACGGTGGTGATGATCATCGGCCTGTGGATCTTCGTCGTCCAGACGATGACCGCCAAGCAGCCGTTCTTCGACCGCGCGCTGGCTCGTGATCGGAATTTCGTCGGGACCACTCTGTTCGGGTTCTTCGTCGGCGCGTTGCTGTTCGCCGTCACCGCCCTGTTGCCGACGCTGATGCAGAACCTGCTCGGCTATTCCGCTTTGCAGTCCGGCTACGCGAGCATGCCGCGCGGCGTCGGATCGTTGGTCGGCTTCCTGTTGATGCCCTTGCTGCTGCGGCGTTTCAGCCCGCGGTTGGTGGTGCTGACCGGCGTGTTGATCAGCCTGTTCGCGGTTTGGCAGATGATCGGCTTCGATCTGTCGATGACCTCCAAACAGATCGTCCTTGCAGGCCTGACGCAGGGGGTCGGCTCGGGCCTGCTGTTTGCGCCGATGTCGGTGCTCGCCTATGTGACGCTCAGTCCCAAGCACCGGCCCGAAGGGACGACCGTGAGCACCATGGTTCGAACGCTGGGATCAAGCGTCGGCATCTCGATCATGGAAGCGACGCTTATTCGCCAGACGGCGGCGGCACATTCCGTCCTGGCCGGGCACATCGCCATCGGAGACCCGATGATCCGCGCCACCCTCCCCGCTGCGATGGACCCGTCCAACCCGATCGGACTGCAGGCGCTCAACGGCGAGATTACCCGCCAGGCCGCGATGATCGCCTACGATCAGGTGTTCAGCTACATGTTCCTGACGACGCTGCTGCTGTTCCCGTTGCTGATGCTGATCCGGCCGGCGCAGGCCTCGGCTGGCATCACACTGGAAGCCGCCAGCGAGTAGGCCCGCGTGCGGTTATCAGTTGAGTATCGACGGCAAGCCGATGACGCCGCCGGCGATCGCCGCCGACCTGTGCACGGCGATGGAATGCACTCCGGGGCTGACCGATATCGAGGCCCGGCTGGCCGACCTCGACGTCGAGGGCGTCGAACAAGAGCTGATCTTTCCGCAGCGCCTGTTCGGCCTGTTCATGTTTGGTGAGATGATGAACCGAGCCGAGGTGTTCGGCGCCTACAACCAGATGTGGTCTTCGGACTACCCTCACCAGGAGAGCACTTTCGGCTATACGCGCAGCGCCATACAGGCGGTGTTCGACGCCACCAGCGTGGAGAAGGCCCAGCTGATCCTGGGCAAAACCGCCCGAGAGCTGTTCAAAATGGGCTGAGCCCGTGTGCGGCAGGCCGGCGCGGCCCGGCGATCAGCGGTGCTCTTCGACCTTGTAGGGCTCGGGGTATTCGGCGGCGGCGAAAGTGCTGGCGATCAGTTTGTTGGTGGCGAAATAGACCTGCCAATAATGGTCGGTGTGACAGTAGGGCCGAACCGCGAGCACAGTGCCCATCTCGTTGAAATCGAGTATCTCGACATCGGGCAGCGGCTCGGCCACGATGTTGGGGATGGTGGCAAGGGCCTTCTTGAGCCGTTTGATAGCGTCCATCGGGTCAACTCCGAACGGCAACTGCGCAGTTCGATCGACACGCCGATAGGCGTGGGCGCTGAAGTTGCGGATCGTATCGCCCGAGACCTTCGCGTTACCGAGGATGACCGTGACGTGGTCGGGTGACAGGAGGGTGGTGTTGAACAGCCCGATTTCCGTCACCACCCCTTCGACCCCCGCGGCGATCACATAGTCGCCGACTTTGTAGGGCCGGAACATCACCAGGAACGCGCCGGCCGCGAAGTTGGCCAGCAGTCCCGACCATGCGGCGCCGATGGCCAGGCCGACGCCCGCGAGCAGAGCCGCGAAACTTGTGGTCTCGACGCCGAAGTAGCCGAGAATAGCGACCACCAGAACGATATTCAGCGACACCGACAGGATGTTGGCGACGTAGAGCTGCAAGGTCGAATCGAACTTGCGCGCCGTCAGGATGCGGGACATCAGGCCGATGGCAACGCCGATCAACCAGCGTCCGATGACGTAAAGTACGATCGCGCCGAGTATCTTCAGCCCGACCTGCACGATCGACGGCGCGGCCGCCGCCACCCAGGTGTTGATATCCAAGATCGTCTTTCCCCCGACTGGCCCGACGGCGCCCCGTCTAGCCTGAATCGCGCGGCTGTGAACCCCTTGAAAGGGCCGTCGGGTCGTCGGCGACCTGGACGAGCATCTTGCCGAAATTGCCGCCGCGCATCAACTCGGTGAAGGCAGTCGGAATAATATCGATGCCGTGACGGATGTCCTCGCGATATCTGACCTCGCCCGCGGCAACCCAGCCCGCCATGTCCCTCAGAAACGACTCCTGGTGATCGGCGACGAAATCACCGACGAACAGATCGCTGATTCTCACCGCGCGATCGTCGAACAAGGATTGGCCGCGGCGCATGATGTAGGCCTTGCCGTCCGGCTCCGCGTCGTCGCCGAACTGGGCGATGACGCCGCAGATGGTCATCCGGGCGTCTCGATTGAACAGGGGCAGGACAGCATCGAACACCGCGCCGCCGACGTTTTCAAAATACACATCCACGCCTGACGGACAGGCGTCGCGCAGGTCTTCGGCAAAGGTTGGGCTTAGGTGGGAGACGCAGGCGTCGAACCCCAGTTCCTCCACGACATAGCGGCGCTTTTCCTCGCGCCCGGCGATGCCGACGGTCCGCGCGCCGCGCAGGCGGGCGAGTTGCCCCGCGATCTGGCCGACGCCGCCCGAGGCGGCCGACACCACGGCGGTTTCGCCGGCCTTCGGATCAGCCAGCAGAATCATCCCGGAATAGGCGGTCAGGCCGAGCATTCCCAAAACGCCGACTGCCAAGGAGATGCGCCCCTGTGCGGGGTCGAGTTTGCGCGGGACCATGTATGACGGCCGCTCGATGCCCGCACCCATCAGACCATACTGGGCCCACCCGTTGACGTTGAACACCAGATCGCCCTCGGCGAACCCGTCCATTCGGCTCTCGAGGATTTGCGACACCGTGCGCGCATGGCAGACCGCCCCCGGCTGCTCCACGCCCCGTTTCTTGTAATACCACTGATAGGGATCGAGCGAGACATAGATCGTGCGGCTGAGAGCCTGGCCCTCGCCAGGAATTGGGACCGGACCTTCCCGCCGATCGAAATTCTCGCGGGCCGGCAAACCGCCCAGTGGGCCAGGAGCCAGCGTCCAGTATGTGTTCATCGCCACACCCCCCTTTGCAAACCGACCCGCCTCGTCCAACGATCATGGCGACGCGACAAGCGGAAACTATGGAGGGAGGTCGCGAAATGTACAGACGCATCCTGCTGGCATATGACGGGTCGCGAGAGGGCATCATCGCCCTGCGCGAGGGCGCCCTGTTGGCCAAGCGCTGCGGCGCTCAGGTCTACCTCTTGTCGGTGTTGCCGACCACCGAGGGCGTGCGGATGGCCGAAGGCGTGTTCGGCGACGTGGTCGGCCAACAACTAGACAGTTACAAATCGCTCCTGGCCCGCGGCGTCGAGGTGCTGAAGCAACTGGGGTTCCAGCCGGTGGCGCGGCTGGTGGCCGGTGAGCCGGCCCCGCAGATCGGAGCGTTCGCCAAGGAGATAAAGGCGGACCTGGTCGTGCTCGGCCACCGCCGGCAGAATTTGCTGCAACGCTGGTGGTCGGGCGGAACCGGCGCCTATATCAGCGACCACGTCAGCTGCAGCGTCCTGGTCAGCCGCAACGCCATCAGTGACGAGGCGTTCGCGGCTGCTCTGGAGCGCGGGGCGGCCGAAGGCGCCTTGGGCGCCGGCCAGGGCCAGGGCTAGGGCTCGGCCCGCGTTTCGTCGACCGCATGATCGAGACGGTCGAGTTCGGCGTGGATGCGCGCCTGGTCGTCATAGGGAAGGTTCCAGCCGTGGACCCGGTATTCGCGCATCTCGTCATATTGAACGCGTCGCAGCTGCGCCATGAGATCGTGGGCGTCGTCGGGCATCAGCGTGTCTTCGCGGACCCCGTCCTGGATTTCCCGCATGATATGGGCCTCGATTGGCCGGAACTGGGGATAGACACCGATGTGCATCCGGCGGGAACTCATCCCAATCGCCCCGTGGGCGGCCGTCGTCGGGCTGGCCATAGGCTGGTCGATCGGGATAGCCCTGGTACCCCTGGTAGCCCGGCTGCCCCTCATACTGGCCGTAGGCCTGCGCGAAGGCGGCCACCGGCGCCGCGAGCGTCGCCGCGGCGACAATCAGCAAAGCTTTGTGTTTGATATGCATGACTCGACTCCTTTACACCGACGACATTAGTCTCGGATTCAGACCCTAGGATCAGTCGTCTGAACGGAGCTGCATCGCGGCATTCAGCACCGGTTCATCGCTCTCCCCAAGGACGTCGGTCGGGTGGATGTCAGACGCAGGCGCCCGCCGCCGCGAGGGCCCGAGACTTGGCGCGGGCGAGGTCGTAAGTGCGGTTCATCATCGTGCGCTGGGCTGACAAGCCGCCGCCGGCCTGCAGCGCGACCACGAACTGCCAGCCGCCATAGGCGTCGGCGGTCAGGTCTCGGATCAGGTTGTAGACGCGCATGCGGGTCTCGACGTCGACGCTGGGCTTGGTGTGCAGGTATTTGCGGATATAGCCGCCGGACTCCGGGTTCCGCAGGTCCGCCTCCATGGGCAGGGTGAGAACCAGCCCGCCGCCCAGATCGTGTAGATAGCGGACGGTCTGATGATAATTGGCTGCGTAATAATATTTCGCCGCATTGATCCCGAGAACATTTGGATAGACCATTCCGGAAGGCGTTCGTTCGTAGTTACGAAGGCAATAGTCGAGCGACATATGCAGCATCTGCGCGTAGGTAATCAGCTCGGCGATCGAGGCCTGGGCGACCGGGTCAGTCTCCTTGCCCTGCATCTCGGTGACCAACTGGCCCAGCCCGACGAAAAGTTCAGACTGTTCGACCGCCGCGACCACGCCGCCGGTCCGCTCCCACAGGCCCAGCGACTGAGCGAGACGGCCGGCCAATTGGGTCTCTCCCGCCAGGAACACCCGGTTCCAGGGCACGAAGACATCATCGAAAATCACAAAGCCCTCGGGCATCGATTGGCGGGAACTGACCGGATAGTCGAATGAATTCAGATGAGCAGGCGCGAAACTGCGGTTGATGATCTTCACGCCGGGAGCATTGACGGGAATCGAGAAGGACACCGCGTAATCCGTCTCGTCCTGGCGCATTCCCTTGGTCGGCATCACCACCAGTTCGTGGATCAGGGACGCGGCGGTGATGTGGAGTTTGGCGCCGCGCACGACGATGCCGTCGGCCCGGCGTTCGACGATACGGACGTAGAGGTCAGGATCATCCTGCTCGTGCGCCCGACGCTTGCGATCACCCTTCGCGTCGGTAATCACCTCGGCGCCGCGCAGATCGTTGTCGCGGCAATAGCGGTACATGCGCTCGATGTTTTCAGCATACGACCGATTGACCTCCGCGACCTGGTCCTTGACGCTCATCAACGCCATGAAGACACCGCTCACCGCCGTGCCGATCGAGGTCACACCCATCATTTCGATACGCTTTTCGAGATCGGCTTCGTCGCGCGGGACCTGATAGATGCGATGGGCGCTCGATCCGTCCTCGGCCACGTAGCGCCGCGCCTCCCCTGCCCCGTCGGCGAAATACTCATAATCCCGCGCGACCAGCGCGATCGGCGTCGCGAACCTGGGGTGGGTGGTGATGTCGTCAATGCGCTCGCCGTCCCAGTAGGTGACGCGGCCATCACGCAGGCTGTCGACATATTCCTCCGGTGTTTTCAGGCCCACGGGAATTCCTCCAAAATTGTAACGCCGTCTAACTTCACGCCACTGTCCAACACTCAGTGGGATTTGAGAAGGGCGCAAACCGGGTTCGAAGCCAAGTCCGGGACTGGAAAATTGCTTTCCCCAACGGATTCAGATGCTAATGAGGAATCAGGGGTGGGCTCGGTGACGGGTGGCCGACGTGTCGGCCGCCGGCCATGTCTGGAGCTCTGCATTGGACGGCAGGGGCGTGGGGACCTGGAGCCGCGCGGCGGCTCGCATCAGCGTGGCGGTCGCGGCGATGACGGCCGCGACGGCGGCGACGGCCCAGGACCTTTCGTCCGAACCGGATGGTTCGGCGCCCGCCACCGTCGAGGACCTTCGGGCGCTGTCGATCGAGCAATTGGCCGACATCCAGGTGACCTCGGTCGCCAGGAGGCCACAGCGCCTGGCCGACGCGCCGGCGGCGATCTATGTGATCGATCACGACGACATCGTGCGGTCCGGCGCGCTCACGCTGCCGGAGATCCTGCGGCTGGCGCCAAACCTGCAGGTCGCCCAGACCGGCGCCGGGCAATATGTCATCACCGCCCGGGGGTTCAATGGAGCGGCGGCCGATCAGAGCTTCGCCAACAAGCTGCTCGTGCTGATCGATGGCCGAACTGTCTATTCGCCAATGTTCTCGGGCGTTTACTGGGACATGCAAGACGTGGTCGTCGAGGACATCGACCGCATCGAAGTGGTCAGCGGTCCCGGCGCGACGATGTGGGGGGCCAACGCGGTCAACGGCGTCATCAATATCGTCACCCGCGCCTCGAACGCGACGCAGGGCGGTTACGTCGACATCGCCGGCGGCAATCTGCAGCAGAGCCTGACGGTCCGCTATGGCGGACGCATCACCGACCAATTGACCGGTCGGCTGTATTTCAAGGACTTGTTCAGCAATGCCGGCGAGACGTCGACAGGCGCGAACGCTCACGACGCCTGGTCGAAACCGCAAGGTGGCTTTCGGTTGGATTGGAGCGCGACGCGCGCCGACACCCTCACCCTGCAAGGCGACGCCTACGGCGCCGCGGAGGCGCACCTGGCGGCTCCGAACGAGGATCTCGCGGGCCGTGACCTCCTGGCCCGCTGGGATCACCGATGGGCGAACGGTTCCGACCTGCAGGTCCAGACCTATTACGACTTCGCCGAGCGCACCACTCAGGACCAGGGAGGCAGTTTTCATGTCGATACCTATGACCTGGACCTGCAGGACAGCTTCACGCTCGGTTCCCGGCATCAAATCACCTGGGGCGGCGGAGCCCGGGTCAACCGGTATGCGGTGACCAATGCGGCCTCCCTGCTGTTCGTCCCGTCAAAGGGCGAACTCGACCTGTACGACGCCTTTGCCCAGGACACCGTGACGTTGAGCCGGGCGTTGTCTTTGGTGGTCGGACTGAAACTCGAGGACGACCCCTACTCAGGCCTGTCGGCGCTGCCGGAGGCGCGGTTGTCATGGCGGCTCGACCAGGGCGCCCTGGCGTGGCTGGCGGTATCGCGCGCCGTCCGTTCGCCCACTCCGTTCGACCGCGACGTGGTCGAAAAATTCGCAGGTCGCGTCTATTTGACCGGCGATGCGGGCTTCCTGCCGGAGACCCTGACCGCTTACGAGATCGGGGCGCGCGCGCAACCCTGGTCCGGCACCGCGTTGTCGGTTTCGGCCTATTTCAACCGATACGACGACCTGCGGAGCATTCAGCCGGCGCCGGCCAGCTTCTTCCCGCTGATGTGGTACAATGGCATTCGCGGCGATACCTGGGGCGTGGAAACCTGGGCCGACCATCGGATATCACCCGGCTGGAGGCTCTCGGCGAGCTTCAACGCCATGTTCGAGCGGTTCACCTTCAAGCCGGGCGCGTCCGACTTCATCGGCGCCCAGCAGGTCGCGGACGATCCGCGTTACCAGGCTTCGCTCCAGTCTTCGTGGAACCTGGGCCGCGAGGTCACCCTGGATGCCTTCCTGCGATATGTCTCCGCCCTGCCAAACCCCGCCGTCCCGGCCTACGTCGAGTTGAACACCAGCCTGGGCTGGAACGTATCGCGGCACATTCGGCTCGGCCTCTCCGGCCTCAATCTGCTGCACGCCCGACACCAGGAACTTCCCGCCCCCGGCGCCGACGCCGTTTCGCGAAGTGTCGTCGCCGATCTGCGGTGGCGGTTCTGAGGTGAGCCGATCGCGCAAGCCGTCGGGGATTCGGTGGCGGGCGCCGCTGGCCGTCTTGGTGGTGATCGCCGCCGCGCATCCTGCGCACGCTCAGGAGTCGCTCGCCGTCGCGGTCAAAGCCGCCTATCTGGCGAAAATCGCCCCGTTTATCGACTGGCCGGCCGCGGCCATGGGAGGGCCGCATGATCCGCTGGTCATCTGTATCGTGGGTCCCGATCCGTTCCACTCCATCCTCGACCGCGCGATCGCCGGTCAGACCGCGGACGGTCACCCGATCGTGGTGCGGCGCCTCGCGCGGGTCAGCACATCGTCCGGTTGTCACATCGCCTTCCTCGGATGGCCGGCGGGCGGTCCCTTGAAGGTGGCTTTGAGCAGCCTGCAAGGCGCGCCGGTGCTGACCGTCACCGATGAGGCGACGCCGCGCGGCATGGTGGACTTCACGCTCGCCGACGGTCGTGTGCGCTTCCGGATCGACGCCGCCGCCGCCGCTCGGAGCGGATTGGGCGTGAGCTCCAAGCTGCTAGGGTTGGCCCTTTCCGTCGAGATCACCCCAGCGGCGGAGCAAAAGCCATGAACTCTTTACCGGGGCATTCATCGGCGCGAGAGCACGGCCGGATGGTGATGGTCCTGGCCAGTGTCGCCGCGTTGTTGTTGGCCAGCGTTCTCGTCGCGCTCCACTCGGAGGCGCAGTTCAAGGCGGACGCCACGACCTCGGCCCAGGCCCAGGCGCGGGTCCTGGCCGAAACCGCCACGGCCGCCCTGGCGTTCGATGACCGGGCGGCTTTGAACGATTATGTCAGGGCGTTGGCGGCCGGCGACCAGGTCGACGCCGTGGGAGTCTACGACGGGAACGGCCGATTGGTGGCCAGCTTCTCGCGAACCCATCTCGCGTCCAGCCTCGAACAGACGTTGCGGGCCGGCGAGGCCCCAGATCGGGTCATCGTCACCGCGCCGGTGGTGCAGAAGGGTCAGCGGCTGGGGACGGTCTATCTGCGCGACAGGACCGAACCCCTCGGACGCCGGGTGATCCGCTATGCCGGGGCCGCTCTGCTGGTCTTGATGGCCTTGATGATGTTCGCGGTGATGGCGCTGGACGCGAGAGCGCTGCGCCGAGCGAACCGCAGCCTGATGTCGACCATGGCGGAGCGTGAAAAGGCCGAGGCAGCGTTGCGCCAGAGCCAGAAGATGGAGGCCGTCGGCCGGCTGACCGGTGGCATCGCCCACGATTTCAACAATATGCTGGCGGTGACGATCGGTTGCCTCGACCTGCTGCTGCGACGGCACCTGACCGAAGAACTCCCCTCGGCGGCCCTCGCCCGCAATGCTCTCGACGGGGCGAACCGCGCGGCGGCGTTGACCCGTCGGTTGCTGGCCTTCTCACGGTTGCAACCGCTGAAGCCCGCCGTCGTCGACATCGCCCGCTGCGTCAACGACATGGCCGACCTGTTGCGCAGGACGCTCGGCGAGACCATCGCCATCGAAGCGGTTTCGGCGGGCGGCCTGTGGCGAGCCCACATCGACCGTTCGCAGCTGAAGTCGGCGATCGTCAACCTGGCGATCAATGCCCGAGACGCCATGCCGAACGGCGGGAAACTGACCATCGAGGCAAGCAATACCTACCTCGACAAAGCTTATATCGCGGGCGAACCGGATGTAGCGCCCGGCCAATATGTATTGCTGGCGGTCACCGATACCGGCCAGGGCATTCCGCCGGAGATCCTCGGCCAGGTGTTCGAACCGTTCTTCACCACCAAGCCGGCCGGGGCCGGAACCGGCCTCGGCCTGAGCCAGGTGCAGGGCTTCATCAAGCAATCCGGCGGCCACATCCGTATTTACAGCGAGCCCGGCGTAGGAACGAACATCAAACTCTACATGCCGCGGTCCACCGCCGAGCCGCCCGATGGCGAGGCTGTCCCGGCGCGGCCGCGGGCCAGCCCGCCGCGAAACCTGACCGTTCTGGTGGTCGAGGACGACCCGGGTGTGAGGGAATTCACCTGCGCGGCGCTGAGCGAACTGGGCTTCGACGTGCTGGCGGCGTCCGGCGCCGAGCCGGCGCTGCGCTTGCTGGACAGCCACCTCGAGACCGCCCTGCTGTTGACGGACGTGGTGATGCCGGAGATCAACGGACGCGACCTTGCCGAGGCCGCTCGCCGGCGAGCGCCTGGGCTTAAGGTGGTGTTCATGACCGGCTATACGCGCAACGCCATCGTGCACAACGGCGTGCTGGACGCCAACACCCACCTGCTCAGCAAGCCGTTCACCATCACCCAGCTGGCCGCCGAACTCGACGCCGCTCTGGCCGCGGATACCAACGCCGTAGGCAAACCAGGGTGCAACGGGTCTTAGAGATTGACGAAAAGGTGTTCAGGACTGGTCGAGAATTGCGCGGATGGCCCTTGCGGCTCCAATCGCGCGAGGCGCATCGTTCACGAGCGTCGGCAATATGGGCCTTTCGTCGCCTGTTTGACCGCCGTGTCGCCCGTCGCCTCAAAGCCGGCCCAGCCAGCCTGGCCTGGGCGCGATTGCGGCGTGTCCAATTCATGGTAGCGTCAGTTATGATTGGTCTGGTCATCGCAATAGCAGTCGCGGCGAGCGCCCAGGCAAGTTGCCTAAAGGCCAATTCCGCCGATGTGGTCGTCGATCGCCAAACGCTTGATGTGAAGGGTGGGAAGAGCCTAGAGGCCGTTTCGGTGTCTCACAGGGGCAACGGCCCTGAAGGCTTCTCTTCGTCAAGCGTGATCGTCTATTCCGCCAACTGCGATGTAGTCTTTCAGCAGAGGTACGCCGACACCATAGAGACCCGCTTTACGTTAAGTCATCTAGCGGACCAGCCGGTGCTGGTGGCCACAGCATTTGAACCAGGTGGGTCCGGGTGCGGTATTGAAGACGTCGTGATCGCTTACGGCGGCCAGTTGTCCGATGGCAATTCAGACGCCGTCTTACCGTTAAGCCCGATGGGTTTCGGCCACGATAACATGGGGGGCTTTTTTGCGGGCGATCTAGGTCGAGGTCGAGGTCCGGGATTGGCGCTTTGGGAAGCGATCTGGGACGATGGCAACCACTATGACCCGCACAAGTACAGAGTAACCATCTATCGCTGGCGCCATAACCAATTCGTTGGTCCCGAGGTGACAACGATGAAGGAAAAGTACGCTCCTTCTCTAAATGATGTCGCCAAGGTGCTGGGATTGCCTGCCGATCCAGCCCCGGTGCAGCGGTTCACCGACGGCTGTTGAAAAGCTAATCCTAAGGCAGGCCGCAACGACGGCTCCCCCAACTAGGAAACGCCTACCCTACTTGGCGGCGTGCTGCGTGTAGCCCTTCTTGACGAGGAACTCCCGCAACAGGCGCTCGGTGATCTGGGTAAGCGGAATCCCGTCCTCCAGCGCCAGGCGCCGCAGATCCTTGTGCATGGTCTCGGGAATGTGGATCAGCACCGGCTTCTTGCCCGGATGGCTGTCCTTCTTCGCCGCTGCCGGCGACACGGCCAACGCCGGCGCCGGTTCGGCCTGGGGCTCCGGCGCATCGAACATCGCCCGCAGATTTGGCTTTGGCTTGCTCACGCCGTCCCCCGCTTAGCTCGCTTAGTCGCAAAATCGCTTAGTCGCTTAACTTCATCAAACGCCGCCCGCAGCTCGGCGGCGGCCTTGCCCTTCGGATCGTATTCGGTGGCCGCCTGCCCCAGCCCGACCGCGTTGCTGAAATCCTTGCGGTCATGAAGGCGGGTCGCCAGCACCACGACGCCCATTCCGACGAAAGAGGCGGCCGTGTCGTCGGCCTCGCTCCCTGTGTGCTTCACCTGGGAAAGGACGACGGCGAAGGGCGTCCCCTCCTGCTTGATCTGTTTGACCGTCTGCAGGACCGAGGCGATGTCGAAGGCGCGAGGAACGACGGGGATCAACACGAAGTCGGCCGCGCGGGCGGCCTCCGTGGCGATGTCGCGGGAATTGGCGGGCGTGTCGATGATCACCAGGTCCGCCTGGCCCTTCTCGGCCTTGGCCAGGTTCAGCGGCAGCACGGCGATTCCGGTGTTGACCACGGTCACGTCATCCGTGGCGCGGGCATTTTCCCAATAGCTGGCCGTGCCCTGCCGATCGTCGGTGTCGAGGATCACCACGGACGCGCCGTCGCGGGCCGCCTCAACGGCGAAGCCCGTGGCCAGGGTCGTTTTCCCCTGCCCGCCTTTTTGACTGATGATCGCCCAGGTGTGCATGACTAAGCCCGTAAGCGATTAATGGTTTCAGCGAGCTTAACGGCTTAGTCGCTGACTTCCACAATCGGAATATTCGCTTAGCGTATTAATCGCTTAGTGTGCGGCCTGTAGATCCTGATGACCTTCGGCCGGATGATACCGGGCCTCAAGCACCCGCAAGGCCTTGGGATCGTTGTCCAAAAGCGCGAGCGCGCTGCTGATCGCCCGGCTCGGTAACAGGTCGCCGGCCTCGTATTTCTGAAAGGCGCGCGGGCCGCCGCCGATCAGCTCGCCGGCAGCGGCCTGGCTCAGGCCCAGCTTCTTGCGGATACGGCGGATGCCTTCGGGCTCGATCAACCCCTCGCTGCGGGCCTTGAGCAGGTTCAGCATCCGGTCGGAGACCTTCATATCCTCGCCGGTGTGGGTGCTCTGATCCGAGGCGTCGCAATACCAGCCCGGCATGTCGAAGGTGATCGACTGGCCTTTGTAATTGAGGGTCATCGGCCGCGCGTCGCGGCGCATGGGCGCCCCGGTTTCGGGACAGACTGGATTGTCAGCCATTGTCTTTCTCCTTGAACGACAGCAACAAAAACTCGGTGACCAGGTCGGCCGTGAACTTCACATACAGCACGCCGGCAAGGGAGGGGACGTGGTACACATCCTGCCAAACTCGGTGATCGGCATAGGCGGTCATCGACTTGTAGAAGTGGCTGCGCTGCTTCGTCTGGATCGTCGCGACGATCTCATCCCGGCCGAAACCAAGCCCGGCGGCGTTGCGTAAGGCGACACCCGTGACGTTCAGGCGCTCGACGCTCGCAAATGCGGCCTTGAACCCCTCAAGATCGTAGGTGGGCTTCCGCTTTTCCGTCATGCCACCAAATGACACCACTATGGTGTAAAGTCAAGGCGCACCATTATGGTGTAAATCCGGCTTAGACTGCGACCCGCCCCAAGGCCCGTTGCACGTTCCCAGGATGCCAGGACGCGCCGCCAGGCGAGGGGACGCCATCGGCGTTCAGGGCCTCGGCGATCCGCCGCAGCGTCAGCCCCTCGGCCTTGTTCAGATCCGCCAGGATGCGCCCATTCGCCCCCAGCACCCGCCCGCGCGCCTTGGCGGCGGCGAGCGGCGGCCTTGGTCCGCTGCGAAATCATGTCCCGCTCGTGCTCCGCGACGGCGGCGAGAATGTGCAGGGTGAGGCGGGTCGCATGGGGATTGTCCACGGCGATGAAATCGACCTTGGCCTCCATCAGCTCGGAAATGAACGCGACGTTCCGCGCCAGCCGATCCAGCTTGGCGATGATCAGCGTCGCCTTGTGCTTGCGGGCGAAGGCGAGGGCGGCCTGCAGCTGCGGCCGGCGGTCCAGGGCGTTCGCGCCCTTTCCGGTTTCGACCTCGGTGAACTCGGCCAGCGGCGGCCATCCGCCATTGCTCAGATACCGCATGACGGCCTCGCGCTGGGCGTCCAGGCCCAAGCCCGAATGGCCCTGTTGCGCCTACCTGATGAAGGGCGGCACGGAGGAGGCGCGGTATTATTTCCTCTGCCCCAAGCACGGGCGCCGGTGTGAAGTCCTGCCCATGGTCGGCGGCGTGTTCGTGTCCCGCCAGGCCGGCCGGCTCACCTATCAATCGCAGTCGGCCGACCAGATCGACCGGATGCGGGATCGCGCGCACAGGCTCGAAAAGCGCCTATGGCCCGACAAGGGAAAGCCCAGGCCGCGAGGGCGGAATCGGGAGCGCCTGGTCGAGGCGTGGAGCGAGGCGGACAGCGCCTTTGAAAACATGTTCGCCGCGACGATCATGCGCCGCTGGGGCCACCTGTTTTAGCGTGCTTGTGAACTGATAAGCTTACCCCGTCAGGGGGGAATAGCATGGCCTACAGCGCGCCGACATTGCCTATCCTGGCCGCGATCGGAAGTCTGGTCATCGCGCTCGCGCCGCCCGCCACTGTCTCTGCCGCGCAGGATCTTCTGACCACAAGCCAAATGACGGCGCTTCCGCCCGGCGCCGCAAACAAGACCGTCAGGACCGACCTGCTTTCGCTGTTTCAGCCCGTTCAGAAGATCAGTCGCGGCATGCTCGTTCGCCTTCGAGGCGTCCAGCTCGTGACCCTTCCATATGGGACTGAGTTCAATGGCCTCTGCCGGCGTGACGAATTGGACCTCAAATACGCGCCTACCGATCTGGCGCCCAGGCCCGCCGCACAGCCGTTGCAGCCATATGGGTTCGATGCGGCGCCGGAGTTCCATATCGCGCACCTTCCGAGCCGCGTTGCTGATCGTCGCGACAATTCCGAGCTGATTTGGAGTGAAACGTGCGATCGATTGGAGCATGATGACGGTGCCCGCTGGTTCGGCGCGGACACGGCGCTTCATGCAGCCCAAGGGGCCAATTTCCTTCGGCTGCGGTTGATCGAGTTAAGGCCGGAACGCTGAAAGCGAGCCCTGCACCGACCGCCTGATCTCCAAAACGACTCTGCGAACAGGTCATCTTGGAGGAGGGAGACCTGGCGAAATCGACCAAATCGCGGTCCGTCCTTCAGCGCTTGGCCTCGCCTGCTATGCGATCGATCTGGACGCCTCGACGCGTCTGACAATCACCGGCAAGGTCGCAGAGGGTGAACTGCGTCCCCACGACGATTGAGACGATCACGGTCGAACAATACGTAGTCGTCACTTAGAACTGGCCTTCCTGGCCGTGCACCAAAAGGCCGGATTCAGGACAATGGCGCAGTTACCGGTCGCGTGGGCTACACCCACCCGACCGCCCAGCGCCAGGCCCCGCCCCGTCGAGCCAAGGGCGTTGCCCTTAGCGATCAAATCAGTGGCTTTTAGGCTCAATCAGCAAAGTGCTGAAACTGCGATCCGCACAGCTTCCCCAGCGCCGTTTCAACCGCCGCCTGGTCTCGGGTTTGGGCGCCGGCGAAAGCCGCCACCCCACCCCGAAAAGCCTCTTTGTTCGGCGCACCCTATGCGCCGAACGCCGCTTAGGGATGACTTGCGGCCGGTAGGCCGCTCCGCATCCTTCTTACTGACAACAGATCCGGATTCAGACCGCTCGGCGGACTCACACTCCTTCCGAATCAACCCCCGGCCAAGACGGCTCAGCGCCGCCGCGAGGGGGCCGGTGAGACCAGCCGCGGAGGGCCGCTCATCCAGCGGCAGGCCGTCCACCATGGCGACCAGCCTCACTGGCCCTTGCCGGGTTCGGCTGCGGGGACGGCGAGCGTCACCACACCATCAGGGGCGAGTATCAAATGCTCTCTGTCGTTCAGGGCGGTGACGACGGCCTCCGGCAAAGCCAGGATCACCAGCGTGACGATCAGCCCGGGCGACAGCGCCTGCGCCAATACCGTGGCCGCTTCCCTGCCTTGGGGGGGATGGCTGTCACCGCGGGCACAGCGAAGATCAACAGCGTGTCGCTGATCACCCCGTTCGGCAACGTCGGCCCCGCCGTCGTCAAGGTGAAGATCAATGCCGCGGGGCTTTGGACGATCGCCAACGCAACCCTTCCCCCCGGCTATGTCCTGAACGCGGCCCTGCCGACCGCGCCGGCGGTCACCATCATCCCCTGAGACCCGGTGGCCGCCGGGGGACCCGGAGGCGGACGGTCCACCTCCGATTTTCCCCGCCCCAGCTCGGATCAGCGAGAGGACAAGAATGGCGGTGTAGGTGCGGGCGCGCTGCGGACACTGCTCTACCTGAACGATGCCTTACGCCACGGCGAGCGGCGATTGTTCGGCCACCCTGACACACCGGCCCAGGATAATTCCAGACGCGACGTTCGGTGAGCGAGATTGACACACCAACGGCCCGAATGAATTTAGCGCCAACTGGCGGCGTGACGCGGCCCAGGACAGGGCTGGCATGGCCACGGCCGAGACGACGCATCGACTGAAACGCGAGATGTCCGGATTCGGCGGGCTGGTCATCACCCTCTCGAACCTCTCGCCCAGCATCGGCGTCTTTTTGGCCGGCTCCGACGTCATCCATCAGGCCGGTTCATGGGTGATCGGAGCCTGCTGCCTGGCGATCGCCCTGGGGGTGTTGGTGTCGGGCTTGTATGCGGAGCTGGGCTCGGCGTTTCCGCACGCGGGCGGCGACTATACCTTGATCGGCCGGACAGTCGGGCCGACCGCCGGGATCGCCACCCTGTGCAGCAATCTGGTCGGCCTGCCGATCGCGCTGGCCCTGTCCGGCCTGGGAGTCGCTGATTATCTTCAGGTGATCTGGCCCGGCCTAGCCGCCCTGCCCGTCGCCCTGGCCTGCGTGGCCGCGGTGACGATCCTCGCAGCCCTCAGTGTACGGATGAACGCCTGGATCACCGGGCTGTGCCTGGCGGTCGAGTTCGCCAGCCTGATCGCGACGGCGACGCTGGGCTTCGCACATCCGCATCGCGACCTGATCGGCGCGACCGTGCACCCGCTGACCGCCGCGGCGCACGGCGGACTGGGCTCGGTTCCGCTGGTGATGATGGGCGTGGCCGGCGCCGGGGCTGTCTACGCCTTCAACGGCTATGGCTCCGCGGTCTATTTCGGGGAGGAAGTCATCGGCGCGCGGCGCAAGATGGCCTGGATGGTGTTCGGCGCGCTGGGACTGGCCGCCCTGGCCATCCTGCCGCCCCTGGCCGGGGTGATCGTCGGGGCAAGGGACCTCGCGGGCCTCGCGGCCTCGCCCGCGCCGGTGTCGGCGTTCATCCACGATACCGCCAGTCCGGGTCTCGCCGCGGCCATCAGCCTCGGCGTGGCCATCGCCATCTTCAACGCCATGATCGCGGTGGCGCTGGTCGGCGGCCGCCTGCTGTACGCGGCCTCGAGGGACCAGCTATGGGGCCCGGCCGCCAACCGGGCGTTTTGCCGCGTGCACCCGAGGTTCGGATCCCCATGGGTGGCGACGCTGGCGCTGGGCGCCACCGGGCTTCTGCTTTGCCTGGTTCCACTGAGCACCCTGATCATGATCAATGGCAACGGGGCCGCGTTCGGCTACGCGCTGCTGGCGATGGCGGTGATCCTGGGGCGTCGCAGCGGGACGACGGCGCACACGCGGGCGCGCATGCCATGGCATCCGATCGGACCGTTGGTCGTGCTGGCGGCCGTGGCGACGATCGGGCTGGCGGAACTGTTCGACACCGGATCGGGCCGCACCGGCCTGCTGGTCACCGGGGTGATCCTGGGCGCGGGGGCGGTATTCTATCGCGTCGTGGTCCGACAGCGCGGGGTATGGGCGCCACGTGGAGATCGAGGACGAGGCGCCGACCATTGCGCCCAAGCCCGCTGGGCCGTCGGCGATCACCGTATCATAGTCTTGCAAAGCGAACGGGATGATCCGGCCTTTGATTTTTTCCGTAAGCGATGATGAAACCGCCGCGAAGCTTCGCGCCTTCACGTAAGCGAGAGGACGACCTATAGGTGAGACGTGAGCGGCGGCGCGAAACATAAAGCACCGGCCCAGGGCGCGGCCCTTCTCGCCATGTTGCTCGCCCTGCTGGTGAATGTCCTGACGCCACCGGGTTTCATGCCGGGCGAGAAGCCGGGCGAGCCGTTGGTCGTCTGCACCGGCCATGGGCCGATGCGGATGGACAAGGTCGCCGACGAACGGCGCGACCTGCCAACTCCCGCCCACCATCATGGCCAGATCTGCGCTTTCGCGGACCACGGCCTGGCCCCCTCGCCGCCCCAGACCCTGGGATCGATCAGTCAGCCGCTACCGGGAGAGCGCGTCGCGGACCAGGCCATCCGGTGGATGATCCCCGGGATCGGCCTGGCGGCGCCGCCGCCGCCGTCGCACGCCCCTCCACTCCTTCTCCTCTGAACCGACCGCCGGCGCCCACGCGCGCCTCAATCCATCAGCGCCGCGCCAGTGCGCGTGGCCGGTCTTTGGAGACCATCGATGTCTGGAAAATTCTACACGGCGCCGGCCATGGCGCTGGCGAGCCTAATCCTGTCCGCCGCCTTGCCCGGCGCGGCGGCGGCCTGCGCCTGCGGGTGCGGCATCTTCGATGTCGGCGACGGCACCTTGACACCGAACGCCAGCGACAGCGGGTTCACGGGCTGGTTTCGCTACAGTTACATGGACCAGAACCAGAACCGGGAGGGTGTGCACAGCGCGCCAGCCGGCGACAACAACGATCTGGACCTGAAGACCAGCTTCTACACCATAGGTGGCGAATATGTGATCAGCCGCCGCTGGACGGTGATGGCGGAGTTGCCGATCTATGACCGGTCGCTCACCACCACCGACGATGGCTCCAAGATCGGCCCGGCCGGTTCGATCTACACCGGGCGGATCACCGCGCTCGGCGACCTTCAGCTTTCCCTGCTCTACACGGGCTTTTCCGCCGACCTCGCCACCGGACTGATGGTGGGCGTAAAGGCCCCGACCGGCGATGATCGCGGACCCATCGGTCCGCTCGGCGGCGCATTGTTCGACCGGGACAGCCTGCCCGGAACCGGCAGCACCGATCTGATGGTCGGCGGCTACCACGTCGGACCCCTGACACGCGGCGGCAAGCTGTCGTATTTCACCCAGGCGCGGTACCAGTTCGCAGTGGCCACACAAGGCGGCTATCGGCCCGGCAACGAACTCGACGCGGCGGCCGGCCTGTCCTACGACATCGGCCCGGCCGGTCCGCTTCGGGACATCGTGCCGACGGTGCAAGTGCTCAACAGCCTGCGGGCCCATGACACCGGCACGGCCGCCGACACCCTCAATTCCGGCTACGAACGGGTGCTGATCGCGCCGGGCGTCCGGCTGAAACTAAACCGGAAGGTCGACCTGTACGCGGATGTCGAGGTCCCGCTCTACCAGCACGTCAACGCGGCGCAGAACCTCGACATCGAGGGCAAGTCAGGGCAGCTGACCGCGCCGGTGCTGTTCAAGGCGCAGATCAACTACGCATTCTGAGTCGCTGGGCCGGCAGCCGCGCGCGCGCATGGAACCGCTCGCCAAGCGTAGCGAATTCGGCCATTGAGCGGCCGATGCAGAGCCTTCCTTTCTTTACCCGCGACGGCGAGCGCTATCAGCCGACCACCGCCTGCCGCGGTCCGTGGGATCCGAAATCCCTGCACGGCCGGGTGGTGATCGGCCTGCTCGGCGCGGTCATCGAGAGCCGCCATGGGGGGCCGGACTATATGCCGGCGCGGCTGACGGTGGACATGTACCGTCTGCCCGGCCTGGAGCCGATCGAGGTGACGACCCGCCTGGTGCGCGACGGCTATCGCATCAAGGTCGCGCAGGCGGAGTTGTTCAGCGGCGGTGTCAGCATGGCGACCGCGAGTTGCCAACTCCTGCGCAAGGGGCCGGCCCCGGCCGGCCGCGTCTGGTCGCCGCCGAACTGGACCGTGCCGGCGCCGGACGTATTGCCCGAACCCGATCCGCGCCAGGCGCTGGACGGAATGTGGAAGATCAAGCCGATCGTGGGCAACATGGGCGACGCCGGTCCGCGGCGGCTGTGGATGGCGGAGAACCGCGACCTGGTCGAGGGCGAGGTGCTCAGCCCATTCGCGCGCGTCGCCCTGGCGGCTGATTTTGCCAGCCCCTACGCCAACGCCGGCGATGCGCGGCTCAACTACATCAACAGCGACGCGACCACCTATCTGCATCGCCTGCCGGTGACCGAGTGGATCGGCTTCGAGGTCGTCAACCATCAGGCCACCGACGGCGTGGCGATCGGCGAGTGCTGGCTGTACGACGAAGCCGGCGCCATCGGCACGGCGACGGTGGCGGCGCTGGCGCGCGATGCCAGGCGGCTGGCGGTTTGACGCGGCCGGCCGCGTCGGCAAGGATTCACGCCGCGCCGTCGAACGAGGGCGGGCGGCATGACCATCGTTGAACGCCGTCAAATGGCGGTGCTCGACAACGCCGCCTTTTGCGCCGCCATGTGGCGGGCGCACGGTCTTGCCGCCGAGCGCATCGATGGCTGTGTCGCCTGCTCGGGACCGGCGCCGCGCTTCTACCCCAATGTCATCACGGTGGACCCGCTGGCCTGTCCACAAGACCAGATGCGCTTCATCGCCGATAGCGCGGCGCGCGCCCACGGGGCGTTCTCCATCAAGGACAGTTATCGGAAGCTATCGCTCGATCGCCTCGGCTTCGAGCCGCTGTTCAATGCGGATTGAATTCATCGACGAGCCGACATGGTCGCCAGACCCACGCGGCTCGCCTGGCGACCGGTGGCGGACGCCGTCGATCTGGCCGGATGGGAGGCTGCGTGGAGCGGAAGCGCGGATGCGTCGCCGCTATTCCTTCCCGCGTTTTTGGCCAACCCGGAGGTGACGATGCTGGTTGGCCTGGCCGATGGCGCGATCGTGGCCGGCTGCGTCGTCACGGCGACGGGCGCCGCGGCCGGTCTGAGCAACGTTTTCGGAGACGCCTTGGAGGCGATCAGCGCGGCAGCCGCGATGTATGCCGGTCGTGACCTGGTCGGCTATGAGACCGGGCACGCCCTGGCGGTCGCGCTGGAAGCTGGATTCGAGACCGTGGGTGAACTCACGGTCTGGCAACGCCCTGAGCCGAGGACGAGTGGCGGAAATTAGAGGTCAGTCGGCAGGCGGCTGCGGCGCGGCCTCCTGGTCGGCGTCTTCCGCCGCAGCGGGGTCTCCCTCCAGACGTTCGACCGAGACCACGTGCTCGTTCTCGGCGGTGCGGAAGATGGTGACGCCCTGGGTGTTGCGGCCCGCGATGCGGACCTGGCCGACGGGGCAGCGGATCAGCTGGCCCTGGTCGGTGACCAGCAGCAGTTCGTCGGAGTCCTCGACCGGGAAGGAGGCGACGAGCCGGCCGCCGCGGCGCGAGAGATCCTGGGCGATCAGGCCCTGGCCGCCGCGGCCGGTGCGGCGGTAGTCGTAGGCGGAGGTGCGCTTGCCGAAGCCTTCGGAGGAGACGGTCAGGACGATCTGTTCGGCGGCTTCGAGTTCGGCGATGCGTTCGGGCGGTGAGGGCGACGGACCCCTCCGCGGCGTCCTCTTCGTCCTCTGGAGCGGTCTCCGGCGCGGGCGTCTCGTCGCCCTCGCCGTTCTGCCGGAGCGGGCGGCGCTGGCGTGCTTCAGATAGGCGGCGCGCTCGGCGGGGGTGGCGTCGACGGCGCGCAGGATGGCCATGGAGATGACGCTGTCGCCCTCGGCCAGGCGCACGCCGCGCACGCCGGTGGAATCGCGGCTGGCGAACACCCGCACCTCGTCGGCCGCGAAGCGGATGCAGCGGCCGCGCGCGGTGGTCAGCAGGACGTCGTCGGCGCTGGTGCACAGGGCCACGCCGACGATCGAGTCGCCGCCCGGAAAGGCGTCGTATCGAGCTTCATGGCGATCTTGCCGGCGCGGTTGATCTGCACGAAGTCGGAGAGCTTGTTGCGCCGCACGCCGCCCGAGCGGGTGGCGAACATCACGTCCAGCGAATCCCAGCTGGCCTCGTCCTCCGGCAGGGCGAGGATCGAGGTCATGGTCTCGCCCGGCTCGATCGGCAACAGGTTGACGAAGGCCTTGCCGCGCGAGGTCGGCGTGCCGAGCGGCAGGCGCCAGACCTTCAGCTTGTAGGCCTTGCCGCCGGAGGAGAAGAACAGCATCGGCGCGTGGGTGGAGGCCGAGAACACGCGGGTGACGGCGTCCTCGTCCTTGGTCGACATGCCCGAGCGGCCCCGCCCGCCGCGGTGCTGGGTGCGGTAGGTGGACAGCGGCGTGCGCTTGACGTAGCCGCCGTGGGTGACGGTGATCACCATGTCCTCGCGGGCGATCAGGTCCTCGTCCTCGACGTCGGCGTCGCCCTCGACGATGACGGTGCGGCGGGGGACGGCGAAGGCGTCGCGCACCTCGACCAGCTCGTCGCGGACCACGGCCATGATCGCGTCGCGCGAGGACAGCAGGTCGAGGTGGCCCTGGATGATCGCCGGCCAGTTCGTTGCCTTCGGCGAAGATTTCCTCGCGGCCGAGGCCGGTCAGGCGCGACAGGGTCAGGGCCAGGATGGCGCGGGCCTGCTCGTCGGTCAGGCGCACGCGGTCGCCGTCGACCACGATGGTGCGCGGGTCGGCGATCAGCTCGATCAGGGGCATCATGTCGCCGATCGGCCAGTCGCGGGCGACCAGGCGCTCGCGCGCCTCGGCCGGGTCCTTCGACGAGCGGATGATGTGGATCACCTCGTCGATATTGGCCACGGCGATGGCCAGGCCGACCAGGACGTGGGCGCGGTCGCGGGCCTTGTTGAGCTCGAAGCGGGTGCGGCGGACCACCACCTCCTCGCGGAAGTCGACGAAGGCGCCGAGCATCTCGCGCAGGCCCATCTGCTCGGGCCGGCCGCGGTTGAGCGCCAGCGCGTTGACCGGGAAGGAGCTCTGCAGGGGCGTGAAGCGGTAGAGCTGGTTCAGCACCACCTCGCGCGCTGGCGTCGCGCTTGAGCTCGACGACCACGCGCATGCCGTTGCGGTCGCTCTCGTCGCGCATGTCGCCGATGCCCTCGATGCGCTTTTCGCGCACCAGCTCGGCGATCCGCTCGACCATCGCCGCCTTGTTCACCTGGAACGGGATGGCGGTGATGATGATCGCTTCGCGGTCCTTGCGGATCTCCTCGATGGTGGCGACGCCGCGCACGACCACCGAGCCGCGGCCGGTCATCAGCGCCTGGCGCGCGCCGGTGCGGCCGATGATCTCGCCGCCGGTCGGGAAGTCGGGGCCCGGCACGATGTCGAGGAAGTCGTCCAGCGGGATGTCGGGATCGTCGATCAGGGCCAGGCAGGCGTCGATGATCTCGCCCAGGTTGTGCGGCGGGATGTTGGTGGCCATGCCGACCGCGATGCCGCCGGCGCCGTTGACCAGCAGGTTGGGGATGCGCGAGGGCAGGACCGACGGCTCGCTCTCCTTGCCGTCGTAGTTGTCCTTGAAGTCGACGGTGTCCTTGTCGAGATCGGCCAGGATCGCCATCGAGGCCCGGGTCAGGCGGCACTCGGTGTAGCGCATCGCCGCCGGCGGATCGTTGTCGACCGAGCCGAAGTTGCCCTGGCCGTCGATCAGCAGCAGGCCCATCGAGAACGGCTGCGCCATGCGCACCAGGGTGTCGTAGATCGAGAGGTCGCCGTGCGGGTGATACTTGCCCATCACGTCGCCGACCACGCGGGCCGATTTCACATAGCCGCGATCGGGCGTGTGGCCCTGCTCGTTCATCGAATAGAGGATGCGCCGCTGCACCGGCTTGAGCCCGTCGCGCACGTCGGGCAGCGCGCGGCTGACGATCACGCTCATGGCGTAGTCGAGGTAGGAGCGCTTGACCTCGTCCTCGATCGAGATCGGGCTCACATGCCCCCGCCGGCCGTCATCCGGCGGTATGGTGGTGTCGTCGGTCAAATGGGGGTTTCAACGCTCAGAATCGGACACCGAACGTCCGGTCCGCTGTTGTTAGCAGGCGGCGCGCGAAAAACGCCACTTTTCCGGTCGATGCGCGGGCCTCAGAGGGCCGGCAGATCAACGAGCCGGCAGGATGCCGGCGGCACGAGGCGCCGCGCGTACTGGCGGCACCTGGGTGTGTTCAGAACGGGATTTCGTCGTCGAGGTCGGCGGGGAAGCTTTCCTTGGGACCCGAGGCGCCGTGCGCGGCCGCGGCTGTCGTAGCCGCCGCCCATGTCGCTGTCGCGCGCCCCGCCGCCGCCTTCGCCGCGGCCGTCGAGCATGGTCAGTTCGCCGCGGAACTTCTGCAGCACGATCTCGGTCGAGTACTTTCGACGCCGCCCTGTTCGTACTTGCGCGTCTGCAGCGCGCCCTCGATGTAGACCTTCGAGCCCTTGCGCAGATAGCTTTCGGCGACCTTCACCAGGTTGTCGTTGAAGATCACCACCCGGTGCCACTCGGTGCGCTCCTTGCGCTCGCCGCTGTGCGGTCGCGCCAGGTTTCGGAGGTGGCGATGCTGAGGTTGGCGACCTGGTCGCCCGAGGGCAGGGTGCGGATCTCCGGATCCTTCCCGAGGTTGCCGACCAGAATGACCTTGTTGACGCTGCCCGCCATGCCGACTCTCCCGCTCGCCCGGCGACCACGATCGCGCCGGAATCGATCCGTCCAGATGCCGTCGCAACTCTAGCAGGGCTTTGCGCGCCGACGCAACCGAAATGTTCCATCTTTGTTCTATTGCGGCGGCATGGCGCCCGGCACGGCCAGCCGGCCGTCGCCGGTCCGCACCAGGAACGGGAAGCGATAGCCGTCGTAGGTCTGGGCGGTGAACACGCCCTCGGGCTGCAGGAAAGATGAACTGGCCCTGGTAGGCGCCGGTGACGCTGGTCTGGGTGCTGCCGAGGGCGCGGAAATGCAGTCGCATGATCTCCAGCTGGGCGGCGCAGTGTTCGAGATCGGGCTGGTTCTCGGCCAGACGGTTGAAGCGCGTCTTGCCATCGGGCAACTGCGCCAGCGCCCAGCAGACACCGCGATCGGTCGGCGCGTCCAATTGCTTCTCGCAGGCGGCGAGGACCAGCAGGGAAACAGCGGCGAGGGCGGAGCAATCGGATCGGGACATCGCATGGCGGAAGTCTACATCCCGGGGCGCTGAGAGGAAATGGGCGGCAGGCGAGCAGTCGGGCGCCTGTTCGACCAGGGTGCTGAAATTGCGGTTGTCGTCGGAGATCTCCACTGCTCGCCGGGGACCAGCCGCAAGCGTGTTGTCGCCCCAGCGGCCGTAGAGCGGCGGCGCGTCCGGCCGGCGCGCAACGGCCGGCGTAGAGCGTCTGCACGCAGGCGTTCAGGCTCAGCATCGCCGGGCAGTCGCCGCCAGCCGCCCCGGCCGTAGCGCCAGCAGGCGCGCCGCGTCGGGCGAGGCCGCTCGGCGTGTCCGGCGCGCTGCACCTGCGGCGCCCGGCGAGACGGCGTCGGTCGCGCGGCGGCAAAGGCGTGATCGTGGTGGCCGGCGCCGTTGGCGGCGGCCAGGGCGCCGCTGGGGTCGAGTCCGACATCGAGGGCGCCGGTGGCGACGCCGTTGCGCCTGGCGCAGTCGCTAGAGTGGCAGTTCGCCGACCAGCTTGCCGCCGACGAAGCAGCGCAGGGGCCGGCGCGGATCGAGCTTCACGTCGTCGTCGCGACCGGTCTGGACGACCAGACCCGCCCTGCGAGGCCGGGGGCGGCTGTCGTCGGCGCCGCGGTCGTGCGAGACCATGATCGCCGCGACGCCGAGGCCGGCGGCCAGGGCCAGGCCAGCGCCGAGGCGAGGATGACGCGACGATCCTTGAAATCAGGCATTTATTTGAAGCGGTAGGTGATCCGGCCCTTGCTCAGATCGTAGGGCGTCATTTCCACCAGCACCTTGTCGCCGGCCAGGACCCGAATCCGGTTTTTGCGCATCTTTCCGGCCGTATGGGCGATTATCTCGTGGTCATTCTCGAGTTTCACGCGGAAGGTGGCGTTCGGCAGCAGTTCCATCACCGTGCCCGGCAGTTCCAGCAGGTCTTCTTTCGCCATGCGGCCTCTCGAAAGGGTCAAAACAACAACCACGGCCCGCTAGCAGCCGCGCGCGGGCCGTGGTGAAGCGCACCATAGCGCATTGGCGCCGCAAGGTCATGGTCCGTGGGCGAATGCGCCGCGCGGCGCCGTCCGGCCGCCTTTTCCGCGACATGATCGGCGTATACGCGGAGGACGTGCTCGACACCGAATGCGCCGATTGGTCACCGATCATGGAATGCGCCGGCTGGACATGCTTGATCGCGGCGTGGCTGGCGCATGTCCGGCCCGCGCGGACGATGGCGCGATGATCCGGCCGGCCGGAAAGGTCGCCAGCCCGAACCGGCCTGCGCATGCGGCGAGGGTCTCGCGCCGCTCGGCCGGCCAAATGGCTGGCGCCTGGGCGGAGCGCAGGGCCTGGGGTGTCCGACCGCGCGCGGAGTTGGCGGCCCCCGACCTCGCCGCGTGGGTACAGAACGCCCGCGAAGTGAAGTTCGCCGCCGGCGCGATCCTCTGGCATGCCTCGGGTCCGCGCGCCGGCCAGACCTATCGCGGTGACCGGCTGCATGTATCGGCTGTATTTCCAGTACGGAGGCCCATGCGGCTGGCTGGGCCTGCCGACCTCGGACCCGATCAACACGCCCGACGGCCAGCGACAGACCTTCGAGGGCGGCGTGATGACCTTCCAGCGGGTGCGACAGTCGTGCGAGGCCGAGCCGGCGCAGACGACCGCGACCGCGCCGCGGCGGCCGTCGGCGGGCCGAGGTTCCGCTCGACCAGTTCTTCGACGCCCCGCGGGCGACAATGTCGCCGCCGCTTCGGCCGGCAGCGTCGCCCGCGCGTTGGCGGCGCACTACCAGTCGGCGGCGGACGGAAGGCTATGTGTTCAGCGAGCCGGCGCCGGGCCTTGACGCCCTGAAGGTGTATTGGAACGAGGCCCTGGGAGCGCACGAGGAAATCGCCACCGCCGAGAGCGAGCGGGAGGCGCAGGCGGCCGGCTTCGCCTTCGATGGCGGCCAGGGATTCGTCTTCGCCGACCCGCCCCCGACGCACGGCCCCTGAAGCATTATCGCAATGCCGGCGACCGGCCACACGCTGGTCACCGCGACCGGTGAGGGCGAAGCCGACGCCGCTGGCGCGCGGCTATCACTTCGTGCGCATCGAAGGATATGTGCCGGCCGCGCCGTAGGGCGACCGCCTCCCGGGGCACGGTTTTACCCGCCGAAAGTCCTGACCTGCGGAAACCGCTCGAGAATGCGCGCCTCCAGCGAATCGCGGACCCGGCGATAGGCGTCGAGCATCGCGTCGCGCGACCCGCTGGTCAGAGTCGGGATCGGGGTCGGCCAGTAGACGATGTCGACCGCCCGGCGGCGGGCCAATCTCCACCGCCCGATGCTGCGCCTCGGGGGTCAGCGAGATCACCACGTCGAACGAGCCGTCCTCCAGGTCGTCGAAGGTCTTGGCGTGATGGCTGGGCGAGATCGACCCCGAGCTCGTCCATCACCGCGACCGCGAACGGATCGCGGCGGTCTCGGCCGGGTCGCGGCCGCAGGCCGCAGCTGTCGACATAGACCCGGGCGCCGAACCGCAGCCGCATCAGCCCCGCGGCCATCGGCGAGCGCACGCGGTTGAGGTTGCAGGCGAACAGGATCGCCCCCGGCAGTCCCGGCCATCGTCACCCCCGCCAGTGCAGCGCGCAGATCAGAGTGAACAGCCGGCGCGCGGTGTCCTGATCGGTTTCGACCTTGCCGGCCAGCCGGGCCTGCAGCAGGGCGGAGCCTTCGTTGTGCAGGCCGCGCCGACCCATGTCCAGAGCCTCGATCTGCTGCGGCGTGGCGTTGCGGATCGCCTGGTAATAGCTCTCGCAGATCATGTGGTAGTCGCGGACCACGCCGCGCAGGGGCGACAGCGAGAGCATGTGGCGGCGCTGGTAGCCGGGCCCGACGATGTCCAGGGCCAGGCGGTTGTCGATCAGCGCGATCTTGAGATCGTAGGGGCCGCCCGGGCGCCCTCCGGCTGGAAGTGGTTGTCCTCCAGAAGATCGAAGATGGCGATCTGGCGTTCCTGCTCCTGGTCGCGCGAGCGCCGCGCCCAGCGACTCCTCGTCGAGCTCGACGGACTGCAGGCGGTGCTGGGTGCGGTATCGGCGGCCATCATTGCCGACCTGTTTAGCCGCATCCGGGCCGTCACCCAATGCGCTTTGCCGGCTTTGTCGCCGCCGGACGACCGATGGGCGGCCTATTCGGGACGGTCGCGGCGGATGCTCACCGACCGGGCATGGGCGGGCAGACCTTCGGCCTCGGCCAGGGCGCGGGTGGCCGGCGCCAGGCTGGCGAAGCCGCGGCGTCGCACTTCACGATCGAGGTGCGCTTGAGGAAGTCCAGCGTCGACAGGCCGGAGGAGAACCGCGCCGCGCGGCTGGTCGGCAGCACGTGGTTGGAGCCGGCCGACATAGTCGCCGATCGCCTCGGGCGCGTGGCGGCCGAGGAAGATCGCGCCGGCGTGGCGCACCCGGTCGGCCAGCGGCTCGGGATCGTCGACCGCGAACTCGACGTGTTCGGGGGCGATCCGGTCGACCAGGCGCGGCGAGCGCGTCCAGCGGCGCGATCACCACCGCGCCGTGGTCGCGCCAGGAGGCCGCGGCGTCCTCGCCGGTGGCGAGGCGCGGCCAGCTGCGCCGCCACGGCCGCGACACCGCGCGCGGCGAAGGCGGCGTCGTCGGTGATCAGGATCGACTGGGCGTCGGGGTCGTGCTCGGCCTGCGACAGCAGGTCGGCGGCGATCCAGGCCGGATCGTTGGCGCCGTCGGCCACCACCACGATCTCCGAGGGCCCGGCCAGCGCGTCGATGCCGACCGACGCCATAGACCCGGCGCTTGGCCGCCGTGACATAGGCGTTGCCGGGGCCGACGATCTTGTCGACCGGGCGCGATCGGTCCGGCGCCCATAGGCCAGGGCGGCGACGGCCTGCGCGCCGCCGACCCGCCAGATCTCGTCGACGCCCGGCCTCGATCGCCGCGGCCAGCACCGCCGGCTGCAGCCGCCCGGCGGGGTGACCATGGCGATGCGCTCGACGCCGGCGACCGCGCCGGGAACGGCGTTCATCAGCACGGTCGAGGGATAGGCGGCGCGGCCGCCGGGCACGTAGACGCCGACCGCGTCCAGCGGCGTCCAGCGCCAGCCGAGCTCGACGCCGGCCTCGTCGGTGAACCAGGCGTCCGCCGGCCGCTGGCGCTCGTGATAGGCGCGGATGCGCCCGGCGGCGAAGGCGATGGCCTCGCGCACCGGGCCGGGCAAGGCGGCGGCGCCGCCTCGATCTCGTCCGCGCGACACCCGCAGGCCGGCTTCGGTCAGCTCGACGCCGTCGAACCGCCGGCCGAAGCGCAGCACGGCCGGCAGGCCCTCGGCGCGCACCGCGGCGATCACCTCGGCGACGGCGCGCGTCGACGTCGGCGGGCGATCCGCGCGGCTCTCGGCCAGGAAGGCGGCGAAGGCGGCGTCGAAATCGGGATCGATCGAAGCGTCGAACCGGCGCACCGGCGACTCAGGTCTCGTGTTCGGGCGTGTGCGGCGGCGGGCCACGGGGCGGAAAGGTCGGCCAGGGCCGCGTCGATGCATTCGACCGTGGCGGCCAGGTCGCCGCCGTCGGCGAAGGTGAAATTGACCACGCCGCCCGGCGGCTCGCCGGCCTCGAAGGTCAGGGCCAGCAGCTCGACCACCGCGTCCCTGGCTTCGCGCCGCAGGTTGCGCGCCTTGACCCGCAGCACGCCGCCCAACTGCAGGCCGGCCCGGACCCGCTCCGCCGCGCCGCCCTCGACCTCCCAGCGGAAGCGATTGAACGCCAGGGTCAGACGCCGAGCGCCGCGATTCCCACTGGATGTCGCCGATCCGGGTGACGGCGTCCTGCAGGGCGGCGGAGATCACCGCCAGATCCTCGGCGTCCCGCGCCAGAAGACGCAACGGCTTGACCTCGCTCACGTCAGGCTCTCCCGCCCCGGATCGGCGGCCGGCGCGGCGCCGGGCGGCGGGACCGCCTTGCGCCGACGAAGATTGGCCCGCAGCGCCTCGGCGCGCCGCGCCTCGCGCGCGTCGCTGGCCGGTCCGGGTTGCGAGGCCGTCGGTCGCGGCGGATTGTGAGGCGTATCGACCATGCGCCCTCGCCTAGTCCCGCTCGCGGGCGCGTCAAGCCGAATTCGCTTTCCAGCGGCCCAGTCATTCGCTAGACCCCCCGCTTCCCGTCGGGAATTTGCCGCCGTAGCTCAGTGGTAGAGCGCATCCTTGGTAAGGCTGAGGTCCGGAGTTCAATCCTCCGCGGCGGCACCATTGCCCCCAAGCCCGCTATCGCCGGCCGAGGGGCGAAGCCTGGGGAGTTTGACCGTGCGCGAGTGCCACGCGTCGTGGTTGGGGACAGCCTGAACGAGGCAAGTCTCGCCGTCGTGACGGTGGCGGGGCGTCGAGAGCGGCCACTTGGCCACAAGTGACATCCTGTCGTCGCAAAAGGCCCTAGGCGCTGAACGACCAAGGCGGTTGATGGCGCCATCACGTCGAAACTTCTATAGCGAACACCGGCAAAATTACGGTGACCGATTTGCAGGCGAATATCGAACAGTCGGTCGACATTCTCGCTTGGGAGAGCGTGGACCGGGAAATGGAAGAGTGGGTGGCTGCCGGCCGCGCTCCGCTGTTCTGGTGGCGCGATGACGACGCCCGCCGTCCCTCGAAAAATCTGGACCGACTGCTTGGACTGTCAGACGTACATGGGGTGCCGGTGGTGCTTTCGGTCATTCCGGATGTCGATCTTGCGGATCTCGCTGCGGTAATCCGGGACCGGGCTCTAATCCAACCTGTGCAGCACGGCTGGCGACATGTCGACGGCAACAAGGGCGGCAAGTTCAAGACCGAATTCGCGCTCGATTGCCCGCCGGCCGAGGTCGCCGCCGCCTTGAATGCGGGCTGGCGTCGAATTTCGGCGGCGATGGACGCGCTGCCCATCTATGTGCCGCCCTGGAACCAGCTGACGACCAATGTGAAGCTCGCGCTGGCCGACACCCCTTTGCGCTGCGTCTCGTGCGCCGGTCCTCTCGGCAAGGCTTCGGACGGTCTCCTGGAGATCAATGTCCACATCGGCATCGCGAACTGGAACCCTGCCAGATTTCGCGGCGTCGCCGCAATACTGGAACTGATCAATAAAGAACTCTTCATTAGACGCCGTCATAGCCGTTGGACTGAGCCGATCGGCCTCGTCACGCACCACGGGATTTGTGACGAGGAATCCTGGGCGTTTCTCGACGGATTCTTCCGGCACGCGTCCGGCTGGGGCCCTCACTTCAAATGGCGTTCGATCCGAGAATTCATGCCACTATGACCTCGTCGAGGTAAGGCGGCGGCCAGCGGGGCGGTTTGGCCTTACATACCTCCCGGTTGACGTCCCGAAACCCGTGCCCGACCGCACGGGATAAGGGCTGTTTGACAATCACGCTTCGGCCATCGGCCGGAAATGCCCGATCAATATCGTGCGGGGTGGAAGCCTGCATCGTCGTTCGCCAATTGACGCGGCATCCACGACTTGACTCGACGCAGGCCTTCTCGCGTGAGTCACTGCCATTCCAGACACAGTCTTGAGAGTAGATGCCGCTCTGGCCAGTACCACCTAGTCTAACTTAGAAAAGCCCGGGCGTCTTGGCCGCTTCTATATATTTATATTAATGTCAGGCGCGATGTGCGCGATACGGGAAAACGGGGCAGGATTATGGCTTGGCGGGCGCTTCGACGATCGCTTTCAACTGGCCGACGGAAATGACCTCGCCTTCCGGGGTGCGAATGTAGCGAATGGATTCGCCGCCGCGTTGCATCCCGATCACCGTCCGCCAAGCCTCGGACGCCGTGTCGAAATCCGCCGTACTGACCGGACTGCCCCGGCGCGACTGGTAACCGATGACATAAGGCATATTCAACCTCGATAAAACGGCACAGGCTTTGAGTTTAGCACGGGCGGCGGCTCGGAGGAAAAGGGCGGCGCGGCTCCAAGTCCTCGACCCCGCGCCGCAATGCCGGCGATCAAACCGGAGCGATGCCGCGCGCCATCGAGCGCATCAGCGGCAGGCTGAGCAGCCAGTCCCCGCCGACCGCCAGTTGCGCCGGTCCGATGTCGCGGACGAGGTGGGCGACCAGTTGGGCCGGCACCGATCCCGTGGGCGCGAGGGGGTCGAGGTTGACCAGTTCGGTGAAATGCGCGTCGTCGGCGTCATGGTCGCCGGTCAGCTCGCCGGTCCGCTCGACGACGATGGCGCAGGCGGTCGGCGAGTGGCTGTTGTCGAGGGCGCAATTCAGCAGGATCCCGTCGATCACCCCCGCGCGCGTGGTGTTGACACCATTGAAGATCGCGAACCCCATGACGCCGCTGGTCATCTCGGAGGCGACGACGAACAGCTTGCCCTGCAGCGGCATGACCCAGCCGTTCACGCGGACGCCGCCGGTGCCCATGGACAGGCGCAGCAGCCCGCACTCGTCCATGCGGATCATGACCTGATCGTGAATGAACCGCCCAGGCAACTGGGCATAGGGCCGCGTCGACCGGAATAGCCCCTCATAGGCCGAGGCCCGCATGGCGGTGGAATTGAGAATATGGTCCATCAGCGGCATGGGGAGTTCGGGGGCAGCCGCGAGGCCCTGGCGCTCGACAGGCTCGCGACGGGCGCGCCCAGGAGGCCCTCGAGGCCGGCCAGGTCGCGTTCCCAATCGATCAGACGAAATTCCCCGATCCGGCCGGCGACGAGGTCGGTCAGACGGGTGAGGTTGTGCGACGAAGGCGTCACCCGGCCCGTGACCCAGCGGCCGACGATCGATTTATCGACGCCCAGTTCAGCGGCGAGCTGGCCCCGGGTCAGGGACAGCACCTGCATCACGACGGTGAGCTTTGCGGAAAACAGCGTGGACATCACTGGAGTTTTAAAAGCGTCCGCGACCCATTGCCCGCCGCAGGATGATTGACAAGGGGCGTTTCTCGACCACGCCGACAGCGTCGAAGCCGCGGCCGGAGCACCGCCCCTCGATGACCTCAACCCGTGCGCCGCCGCCGCGTCAGGCCGGCTTGACCGAAACCTCGCGGATCAGGTCGAGCACCCGCCCGGCGTGCGCCTTGCGGCAGATCAGCAGGTCCGGGAGATAGGTGTTCTCGTGATTATAGGTCAGCGGCGAGCCATCGATGCGCGAGGCGTGCAGGCCGGCGGCGAGAGCGACCGCGACCGGAGCGCACGAATCCCATTCGTATTGACCACCCGAATGCAGATAGATGTCGGCCTCGTTGCGCACGATCGACATCGCCTTGGCGCCGGCCGAGCCCATCGGCAACAGCTCCGCGCCAAGCTTCGCGGCGACCGCCACCGCCTCGGCCGCCGGTCGGGTGCGGCTGACCACCATGCGCAACGGACCGTCGGAGGCCGGCGGCACGCTGACCGGCTGTTCCGTACACAGAGTTTGCGGCACGCCGGGCAGGGCCACGGCGCCGACCGTCGCGACGCCGTCGATGGCCAGAGCGATGTGGACAGCCCAGTCGGTGCGCCGCTCGCCATACTCGCGGGTGCCGTCGAGCGGGTCGACGATCCACACCCGGCTGCGGGTCAGCCTCGCCGGATCGGCAGCCTCCTCCTCGGATAGGACCGCGTCGTCGGGACGCTGCACCGCCAGCGCCTCCATGATGAAGCCATTGGCCACCCGGTCGCCGACCTTTCCCAGAGCCTTGCCGTCGAACAGGTTGGACCGTTGCAGGGTGATGAGGAGTTCGCCGGCCGTGTCGGCGATGCGGCGCGCCAGCTGAGCGTCGGTTTCCTGAACGGGATCGGTCATGTCGGGATGCTTTCGAATGCGGGCGTCGGCCGCGCCAAGGGATCGCGCCCTATAGGACGACTTCTCGGCCAGCGTCCATCGCGGGCAGCGCCGCGACCATTCGAATGTCGGCCGGCGCCAACGTCAGGGCAGCGCCGGATCGAACGGCGCCAGGACGGCCGGAGCGACACCGTCGATCACCAGGCCCGCTACCGCCTCGCCCACCGCCGGCGCGTGTTTGAAGCCATGGCCGGAACAGGCCGAGAGCACGACCACCCGTTCGCGCGCTGGATCCCGACCAATCACGAAGCGCCCCCCGGGCGCCATGGTGTAGAAGCAGGTCGAGGCGCGAACGCAGCTGTCGGTCAAGCCATGGATGCGACCGGCGATGTGACGCCGACGCATGGCGTCGGTTTCGTTGGCGCTCACCGTGCGGTCGACATCCTCGGGGCGGCTCAACGGCGCCTCGAAGCGTTCCGCCGCGATCTTGACCCCCTCCTCGCCAGGAATCAGCGGAAAACCATAGAACCAGTCCTCCGGGGCCGCGCCATGCAGCCAGATGAACACCGGCCGCCCGATCCGCGGAGAAATCCTCGGGGGCCCGCGGCGCGAACCAGTGCAGGGTCTGGCGATAGGGAACCAATCGCCGCCGATACTCACCGCCGAGCAGTCCGGCCGCCCACGGTCCGGCGGCGACGACCACCTGAGCCGCTTCGTGAACCGCCAGATCGGTGGTGATGCGCACGGATTCAGCGCCTGTTTGTATACGATGCACCTGTTCGTTGAACCGCAACTCCGCCCCGTGGCGGCGGGCCAGGGTCAGTTGCGCGGCGACGCAGCGTTCGGGAAACAGCATTCCGGCCCCCGGTTCGAAATAAACCGTTTCCGCGTCGCTGACCGCCAGTTGCGGAAAGCGCATGCGGCAATCCGACGGCGACAGCATTTCATGCGGGATGGCGAAACGATCGGCGGCCTGCATGGTGCGGCGAAGGAAGTCCGGCTTGCCGGCGTGCACCGCCGGCAGATCGAGGCGTCCGATAACCAGCAGACCGGTCTGGGCCATCAGGCTCTCACCGGTTTCAGCTTCCATCTGGCGCCACAAGGCCTGCGACCGAACCGCCAGGGGGACATAGATATCGCCTTCGCCGATCGCCTGGCGGGTGATGCGCGTACCTCCGTGGCTCGAGGCCCGGTCGTGGGGCGGGACGTGGCTGTCGATGCCGACGACCCGGGCGCCACGACGAGCCAAAGCATGCAGCGCCGCGCTCCCGGCCACGCCCAGTCCGATCACGATGACATCGGGTTTGTTCACCGGTCCACTCCTGCACGCCGCCCCCGCAACGCCTTACAGATCCATGCGCGCCGCGCCGATCGAAATCCAAGCCGAACTCCAGCCTTGCATTTAGCGGCACGCTGTGTGTCAATATATTCGATCGACAGCGAACCAAGCTGCAGGGAGAGGCGCGATGCGACGGGTCAGATGGCTGGGCGGATTGCTGGGCGTCGTCGTGATCGCCGCGGCCCTGTTCTGGGTGTTCCGGGTCGACATCGCCCTGTTGGTGGTGCGGCTGAAGGAACCCGCCGTCGGGCCGAACCATCCGGTGGCGTGGGCGCAAGGTCCGGCGACGGCGGGCGCCGCGCCGGCGCAACGGCCGCCCAACATCGTGCTGATCCTGGCCGACGACCTGGGGTTCAACGACATCACCGTCAATGGCGGGGGTGTGGCGGGCGGCGTCGTGCCGACACCGAACATCGATGCGATCGCTCATCAGGGCGTGATGTTCACCAACGGCTATGCCGGCAACGCCACCTGCGCGCCCTCGCGCGCCTCGATCATGACCGGCCGCTACGCCACCCGTTTCGGTTTTGAGTTCACGCCCGCCCCGGTCGCCTTCTCCCGGTTGGTCGGCACGTTCCGCTCTCCGGGCGGCCTGCACCCGCCGACGTTTTCACGCGATCTGGTCGAGGACATGCCGCCGCTGGACAAGCTGGCCGTGCCGACCTCGGAAATCACCATCGCCCAGCTGTTGCGGCAGCGCGGCTATCACACCATGCATCTCGGCAAATGGCATCTCGGAGGCGCACCCGGAACACGCCCCGAACAGAAGGGCTTCGACGAAAGCCTCGGATTCATCGACGGGGCGGCGATGTACCTGCCCGCGGACGATCCGGGCGTGGTGGATTCCCGACAACCGTTCGATCCGATCGACCGGTTCATCTGGGGAGTGCTGCCCTACAGCGTGCAGTTCAACGGATCGCCGCGGTTCGCGCCAAAGGGCTATCTGACCGACTATCTGACCGACCAGGCGATCGCCGGGATCGAGGCCAATCGCAACCGGCCGTTTTTCATGTACCTGGCCTACAACGCCCCGCACACCCCACTGCAGGCGACCAAGGCGGACTTCGACGCCCTGTCGCAGATCAAGGACCATCGGCTGCGGGTGTATGCGGCGATGATCCGCAACCTGGATCGCAACGTCGGGCGGGTGATGCGGAGCCTGCGAGACCAGGGGCTCGACAGCAATACCCTGGTGATCTTCACCAGCGACAACGGCGGAGCAAACTATATCGGACTGCCGGACATCAACCGGCCGTATCGTGGCTGGAAGGCGACCTTCTTCGAAGGCGGCGTGCATGTGCCGTTCTTCATGCGCTGGCCGGCCGGTCTGCCGAGGGGCGTGACCTATCCCGGCCCTGTCGCTCATGTCGACATCTTCGCCACCGCCGCCGCTGCCGCCGGCGCCCCTCTGCCGGCTGATCGGGTGATGGACGGCGTCGACGTCTCGCCCTTCGTGACGGGCAAGACCGCCGGCGACCCGCACAAGCAACTCTATTGGCGTTCCGGACGGTATCGCATGCTGATCGCCGACGGCTGGAAGCTGCAGACGTTGCAGCAGCCGAGGCGAACCTGGCTGTATCATCTCGTCGATGATCCCACCGAGCAGCGAAATCTGGCCGACAGCCGGCCCGACGAGGTGCGGACGCTGTCGTCGATCCTGGCGGCGCAGGATCATCAGATGGTCAAGCCGATCTGGCCTTCCCTGCTGCACGGCGCCATCGCCATCGATCACCCCCTGGGCGTCCCGGACAAGCCGAGCGATGACTACATCGTCTGGGACAACTAGCGCCGCGCTGGCGATCGTCGGCGCCCTGGCGCTCGGGGCCTGCCAGGCAAGGCCGCCGACGTCCCTCGCCTGCCTCGCGGCCCCGCCGGCGCCCGACCCAGGGCACCGAACCGCCGGCATGGTCCACCTGAAAGGCGGCGAATTCGCGATGGGCGCGGCGGCGTTGCGGCCCGAGGAAGGACCGGCGCGACATGTGCGGGTCGGTGGCTACTGGATCGATCGCACCGAGGTCACCAACGCGCAGTTCGGCCGGTTCGTGGCCGCGACCGGCTATCGGACGGCGGCCGAGCGGCCACTCGACGCGCGTTTGTACCCGACCCTCACCGCCGAACAGCGCCGTCCGGCGTCGATCGTCTTCGTGGGGGCCGATCGTTCCTCCGATAATCCCGGGCAATGGTGGCGGGTGGTTCGCGGGGCCGACTGGCGTCATCCGAGCGGCCCGGGAAGCTCGCTGGCGGGCCTCGACAACCTGCCCGTGGTCCACGTCGCCTGGGAGGATGCCATGGCGTACTCCCGGTGGCTCGGCCATGCTCTGCCCACCGAGAGCGAGTGGGAATTCGCCGCCCGCGGCGGCCTCGAGGGCAAGCGCTACCCGTGGGGCGACGCGGCGTCGACCGCCGAGCATCCCCTCGCCAACACCTGGCAGGGCGCATTCCCTATTTCCGACAGCGGGGCCGACGGCTACAAGGCGCGCCCGGCGCCGGTCGGCTGCTTTCCGCCCAATGGTTACGGGCTTGTACGACATGGCCGGCAACGTCTGGCAATGGACCAGCGACTGGTTCCGGCCAGGGCTGGCGACGGCTGCGCAACTCGAACGCGGCGGCCCCGGCCGCGAACAGGCGCTCGATCCTGGCGAGCCCGGCGTCGCCAAGCACGTGATCAAGGGCGGATCGTTTCTGTGCGCGCCGAACTATTGTTTCCGCTATCGTCCCGCCGCGCGAAGCCCCGGCCCGCCCGACAGCGGCGCCGGCCACATCGGATTTCGCACGGTGCTGCGGGACCCAACGCCAGGAGGCCCGGCATGACCCTGATCTACGACCTCTACTGGTCGTTTCGCTCGCCCTATTCCTATCTGCTCACCCCGCGGCTCACCGCCCTGGAAGCGGCCTTCGATGTGCGCGGCCGGGTGCGGCCGGTCTATCCCCTCGCGGTGCGCACACCAGAATTCTTCGAGACGCGCGATTCGTTGTGGTTCAGTTATTTCGCCGTCGACATCAACCGGGAGGCGGCGTTTCTGGGACTGCCGCTGCGGTGGCCTCGCCCTGACCCGGTGTTGATGGATTTCGCCACCCGCAGCTATCCCAAGGAACAGCCCCACATCCATCGCCTGACCCAGATGGGCGTGGCGGCGGCGGAGGCTGGGCGCGGCCTGGCGTTTCTGGAGGAAGCCAGCCGGCTGATCTGGAGCGGCGCGGTCGACGACTGGCATCAGGGCGACCACCTCGCCGACGCGGCCAGGCGCGCGGGCCTCGACCCCGCGGATCTGTTCCAGGTCGTCGACACCCAGAGCGAGCGGCTCGACGCCATCGTGACGCAAAACCAGATCGAACAGCGCCAAGCGGGCCACTACGGTGTACCGATGATGGTCTTCGACGGCGAGCCGTTCTTCGGCCAGGATCGGTTCGACCAGTTCAAATGGCGCCTGGGGCGCCACAGCCTGCGGCCACGCGGACACACACCCTGAAATTCCGGCCGCGGCGACCACGAGCCCGGGGCGACACCGCAACGCCGCACAAATGCCCGCGTTCTCGGCTCAACCGTCGATCGGATCGACTTTTTCGGAAGGACCTCACATGCGGCCCAAATTCATCATGGCCCTGGTGGCCGGCGGACTGCTTGTCGCAACAGCCGCACCCGCGGCCAATGTCTGCAAGCCCGACGCCGTCAAGATGTGCCCCGACGCCGTGGCCGCGCGCGACATGTCCGCGATCAAGATGTGTCTGGTGAAGAATCTCGACAAGGTCTCACCGCCGTGCCGGGCGGAGATCAACGCGCGCATGGCGAAGGCGTCCGCCAAACCCGGTTGAATCGCGGGCCGTGTCACCGGGCCCGCCCCTCCCCCCGGCTCAGGCGCGTGGCTTGGTGCGGATGTTGAGTTGGCCGGCAAGGCCCGCTTTGCGGTGATGTTCGATGGCGTGCATCTCGGGGGATGTCGCCATGGCCAGGAACGCTTTGAGCGAGGGGTATTCGGCCAAGGCCACCATGTCCCACAATTCCTCGACCTCACCCAGCAGCAGGCCGGTCACCGCGCCGCTGTAGAGGATACGGCCACCGAGGCCTTCGATCAGCTTGCTGACCTCGACACCGTAGCGGGCGTATGCCTCCGCACCGGTCAGGTGGGCGTCGGCGCCGCCCTCGTATTCGGCGTTCGCTCTGAACTTCAGCAGGTTGACCATGACCAGTGGGCCGTCCTCGGCGCCGCCGAAGAACTCCATTGCCTGCGATTGGCCGGGGAAAGCGGCGTTGATGACATTCATGAGAGGCGTCCTGCCATGGTCAGCCGCGATGGCGGATCATGCCATCTATGAGGCCGGCGATTTCGTCGGGTGAATCTTCCTGCAGGAAATGGCCGCCGGCCAAAGTGATGTGCGGCTGGCCCTTCGCCCCGGGAACCCGCTCCTGGAAGATCGCCTCGCCACCGCGCGTGACTGGGTCGCCATCCGAAAAGGCGGTGACGAACGGCTTGGTGAATTGTTCCAGAACCGTCCAGGCCTGTTTGTTCTCGCTCACCGAGGCGTGCTCGGGGGTGATCGGCACCAGGACTGGGAACTGTCGCGCGCCAGCCTTGTAGCTCTCGTCAGGGAAAGGCGCGTCATAGGCCGACTGCTCGCCGGCCGAGAGCTCACGCTTGCAAGCCCCGTTGATCAGTGGCCCGATCGGAAGTTCCGGGACCCGCTGGCTGAAGTCGAGCCACGCCTTGAAGCCCTCCGTCCAGCCGACGCCCACCGGCAGGCCGGTGTTGGCGACCACCACCCCGGCGAACCGGTCGGGAAAGGCCGCCACCAGACGCAGGCCGATCAGTCCGCCCCAGTCCTGACAGAACAGGGTTATGTCGTTCAGGTCCATACCGGTCAGCCAGGCGCTCATCCAGGCCACGTGGCGCTCGTAAGTGTAATCCGACCGGCCCGCGGGCTTGTCGGAACGGCCGAAACCGACGAGGTCGGGGGCAATGACGCGGCGGCCCTTGGCGACCAGCGGCGGAATTACCTTCCGGTAGAGGTAGCCCCAGGACGGCTCCCCATGCAGCAGTAGCACCGCCGCGCCCTGAGGCGGTCCCTCATCGACATGGTGAACGCGAAGTTCGGTCCCGTCCGCGTCGCGCACGGTCGTGTAGGCGGGCGCGTAAGGCCAGTCGACCAGTCCATCGAAACGCTGGTCCGGCGTCCTGAGGATTTTCATCGCGGTTTCCGAGCTCGGTTTATATTGACACTTACAATGTCAGTAGTTATAGCCGAAGTCAAGCGAGCCATCTCGGATCGGGGGGAAAAATCGATGCACCGTCGGCCGATCGCCGTGGTCACGCTACTCGGCCTGACGGTGGTGGGCGTCCTCGGCCTATGGCTGTTCCGCGAACCCCTTCTGATCGGCGCGATGTCACGGACTTATGACCGCGCCTTCGCCACCGACCCGATCGCGGCGATGCCGGATGGCCTGCACGTGGGTCTTTGCGGCTCGGGATCGCCGATGCCGGACCCGACCCGGCAGGGGCCCTGCGTCGCGGTGGTCGCCGGGCGTCAGCTGTTCGTCGTCGACGCCGGCGCCGGCGGGACGCGGCGACTGTCGCTGATGAATTTGCCACCGGCGCAGGTCGACGCGGTGTTCCTGACGCATTTCCACTCCGACCATATCGACGGCCTCGGCGAACTGATGCTGCAGCGCTGGGCGGGGGGCGCGTGGTCCACCCCGCTGCCGGTCTATGGCCCGACCGGCGTCGATCAGGTGGTGCATGGCTTCGAGGCGGCCTATGCGCTGGATCGCGGCTATCGGATCGCTCATCACGGTCCGGCGGTCGTGCCGCCCTCGGGCTTCGGCGGCGATCCCCGGCCCTTTGTGGTCGACCGGAACAAGCCGGATATCCTGGTGATCGATCAACCGGACTTGCAGGTGGTCGCCTTCCCGGTCGATCATCGGCCTGTCGAGCCGGCGGTTGGCTATCTGTTCATCTACAAGGGCCGACGCCTCGTGGTGAGTGGCGACACAGCACCTTCTCCGCGCCTCGAAGCCGCGGCGCGGAACGCCGACGTGCTGGTTCATGAGGGCCTCGCCCCCAACCTCGTCGCAGTCCAGAGGGAAGCGGCCTTGCGGGCCGGCAAATCCAACCTGGCGCACATAATGCACGACATTCTCAGCTATCACACCACGCCCGAACAGGCGGCGGCGATAGCGGCGCGGGCTCACGTGCGCTATCTGCTCTTCAACCATATCATTCCGCCGTTGCCCGGTCCGATATTCGACGACTTGTTCCTGGGGCGCTCGCGTCGGATCTACTCGGGACCGATCCGCGTAGGCCAGGACGGCGACTTCATCAGCATCGCCGCGGCCAGCGGCGCCATCAGCCGTACTGACCGGCTGAAGACGTTTCAGTGAGGAGGCCGGCCGCGTGACCCTGCCCACCCCGATCACGCTGAGCGGCTCGCCCGGATCGCCCTATACGCGTAAGATGCTCGCGGTTCTGCGATATCGCCGCATCCCGTACCGACTGCTGCCCACCTCCGGTCCAGCCCTGGCCGGATTTCCGACGCCAAAAGTTCGCCTGCTGCCGACGTTCTATCTGCCGGGGGCTGACGGCGACCTGGAAGCGGTGGTCAACTCCACTCCGATCATCCGCCAACTCGAGGGCGCCTTCGCCGAGCGGCCGCTGCTTCCGCTCGACCCGGCCCTGGCCTTCATCGACGCCCTGATCGAGGACTATGCCGACGAATGGCTCACCAAGGCGATGTTTCATTATCGCTGGGTGTACGACGCCGACATCCGCAAGGCCGCGCAAATCCTGCCCCTGTGGTCGAACGTGAGCGTCGACGACGCGACCTGGAGGTCGATGAGCGAGCTGTTCGCGGAACGCCAGATCGGGCGGTTGCCTGTGGTGGGCTCGAACGCCGTGACCGGGCCGATCATCGAGGCCTCTTATCGCCGCTTCCTGACCGCCTTCGAGGACCACCTGACCAGCCTGCCCTACCTGCTGGGTCGCCGACCGGGGGCCGGCGATTTCGGCGTGTTCGGGCAACTCACGCAGCTGGCGCATTTCGACCCGACGCCCGCCGCCTTGACCCTGGAGATCGCGCCGCGGGTCCATGCCTGGGTCGGATTGATGGAGGACCGATCGGGCCTGGAGCCCGGCGAGACGGACTGGATTTCGCTGGCGTCCCCGCCGAGCGGCCTCATGGCGATCCTGGCGGAGATCGGCCGGGCCTACACGCCGGTCATGCTGGCCAACGGCAAGGCGCTGGCTAACGGCGAGGGCGAGGTTCGCGCCGAGGTGGATGGCGAGGCGTGGATTCAGCCGCCATTTCCCTATCAGGCCAAGTGTCTGGCCTGGCTGCGGCAAGCCCACGGCGAACTGCCGATGCGAGCGCGCGCCCTGGTCGATCCCCTGCTGGACGCCGCCGCCTGCATGCCTATGTTCGAGCGATGACCGACTCCTCGACCCTCAACGCCGATCTCCAGGTCACCGACGGCCGGCGACGGCGATCCCAGGACAGCCGCGCGCGCGTGGTGAACGCCATGCTCGACCTGGTGCGTAATGGCGATGTGGCGCCCAGCGCGGAACGTGTGGCCTCCCGCGCCGAGGTGGGCCTGCGCACGGTGTTCCGGCATTTCAACGACATGGACAGCCTTTATCGGGAGATGTCGTTCGTCGTCGAAAGCGAACTGGCGACGGCGTTGGCCACGCCATTGCGGGGGCCGGACTGGCGGGCCCGGCTGATGGATCTGATCCGCAAGCGCAGCGCCGTCTACGAAAGCATCACCCCCTACAAACTGGCGTCGAACGCCCATCGGCACCAATCGTCGTTTCTCGAAGCCGCGCACGACCGGATGGTCACGACCGCCCGGGCCGTCCTGGTGGACCTGCTGCCGGACGAGGTGCGGGAGGACGAAGACCTGGTGTCGCTGCTCGAACTGCTGATGAGTTTCGAGAGCTGGTCAAGGCTGCGGCAGGAGCAGGGGCAAAGCGCCGCGCGAGCCCGCAAGGTCCTCGAGTTCGCGGTGACGCGCCTGGTCGGGCCGTCGCTCGACTAATCCTCCAGGCTGAGCAGGCTGGCGTTACCGCCGGCCGAGGTGGTGTCGACGGTGAAAGTGCGCTCGACTGCAAAGCGCGGGAGATAGTGGGGGCCGCCGGCTTTCGGCCCGGTGCCCGACAGGCCCTCGCCGCCGAACGGCTGCACCCCGACCACCGCTCCGATCATCGAGCGGTTGACATAAAGGTTACCGACCCGGGCGCGGGCGCGCACGGCCTGGGCGGCCGACCCGATCCGGCTGTGCAGCCCCATGGTCAGGCCGTAGCCGGACTGTTGGACCGCATCGACGGTGGCCTCGAGGGCGCCGGCCTTCCAAGTGACCACATGCAGAACCGGGCCGAAGATCTCCCGGTCGAGATCGGCGATCGCGTGCAGGCGGATCACCGTGGGAGCAACGAATGTCCCCGCCGCCGTCCCCGGTCCCAGCGGACAGGCGAACAGGACGCGGTCCCGCCAGCGGGCGATGTGAGCCTCGATATTGGCCTTGGCGGCGGCGTCGATCACCGGGCCGACGTCGGTGCGCGGGTCCATGGGGTCGCCGACGATCAATTCTTTCATCGCGCCCACCAGCATCTCGAGCGTCGCCTCGGCGATGTCCTCGTGCAGGCAGAGCAGCCGCAGGGCCGAGCAGCGCTGTCCGGCGCTGAGAAAGGCCGAGGTGACCACGTCGCCGACCACCTGTTCGGGCAGGGCGGTGGAATCGACCAGCATGGCGTTGAGGCCGCCGGTTTCGGCGATCAGCGGCACGAGCGGCCGCGACTCGTCCTCCAGCAGGGCGTGGGCGATGCGCCGGGCGCTCGCGGTCGAACCGGTGAACGCGACCCCGGCGACGCGGGGATTGGCGACCAGGGCCGAGCCAACCTCGGCGCCACCCGGCGTCAAGACCAGGACCGCCGCCGGGACACCCGCCTCATGAGCGAGCCGCACGGCCGCCTGGGCGATCAGTGGCGTCTGCGGCGCCGGCTTGGCGATCACCGCGTTGCCGACCGCCAGCGCCGCGGCGACCTGGCCGAGGAAGATCGCCAGCGGAAAGTTCCACGGGCTGATGCAGGCGAACACGCCACGCCCGGCCAGTCGCAGTTCGTTGGTCTCGCCGGTCGGGCCCGGCAGGGCGAGAGGTGCGCAGTGGATGCGAGCCTGAACGGCGTAATAGCGGCAGAAGTCCACCGCCTCGCGCACCTCGCCGAGGGCGTCGGCCAGGGTCTTGCCGGCCTCGCGTACGGCGATCGCCATCAGCCTGGCGCGGTCGCGTTCCAAGAGGTCGGCTAGGCGTTCGAGGATCTCGGCCCGTTCCTCGGCCGCCCGGGCGTTCCAGGCCGGCTGAGCCTGGGCGGCCGCATCGACCGCGGCGGCGACCTCGCTCCGGGTCGCGTCGGCGACCGTGGCGGCGGGCGTGGCCCACTCGGCGCGCATGGCGGCCAGGACATCGGACAGCACGCCAGCGTCGGAAAAATCGAGGCCGGAGGAATTGCGACGCTCTGATCCGAACATCGCGTGCGGCGAGGCGATCGCCGGGTGAGGCGCGAGGCCGGTGCGCTCGGCCTCGGCGACCGGATCGGCGAGTAGCTCCGCGTCGGGGATGTCCCGGTCGGCGATCTGGTGCACGAAGCTGGTATTGGCCCCGTTCTCGAGCAGGCGGCGGACCAGATAGGCCAGCAGGTCGCGGTAACCGCCGACCGGGGCATAAACCCTGACGGCGACACCCCGCTCGGCCATCAATGCCTCGTACAGCCCTTCGCCCATGCCGTGCAGGCGCTGGAACTCGAAGTCACGGCGCTCGCCCGCCCACTGCAGCACGGTGGCGACGGTCAGGGCATTGTGGGTGGCGAAGGCGGGATACAGGCCGGGCTGGGCGAGCATGTCGCGCGCGCAGGCCATGTAGCTGACATCGGTGCCGGTCTTGCGGGTGAACACCGGATAGTCGGCGAGACCGCGCTCCTGAGCCCGCTTGATCTCGCTGTCCCAGTAGGCGCCCTTGACCAGACGCACCATGAAGCGGCGGTGGGTGTCGTTGGCCAATTCGCCCGCCCAGGCGACGACCGCCGGCGCGCGACGCTGGTAGGCCTGGATCGCCATGCCCAGACCGTCCCACCCGGCCAGGGAAGGATCGCGCGCGAGGGCCTCGATGATGTCGAGGGACATCTCCAGACGGTCGGCCTCCTCGGCGTCGATGGTCAGTCCGACGTCGCCGGCCTTGGCGGCGCGGGCCAATTCGAGGAGCCGGCCCGTGAGTTCGGGCACCGCCCGGTCCGCGTGCAACGCCTCATAGCGTGGATGCAGGGCGGAGAGCTTTACCGAGACGCTGTCGCGGGCGAACACGTCGCCCTCACGGGCCGCGCGGCCAACCGCTCCGATGGCGTCGACGTACGACCTGAAATAGGTTTCGGCGTCCGGTGCGGTGCGGGCCGCCTCGCCCAGCATGTCGAAGGAGTAGCGAAAGGCGCGGTTGGCCCCGCGATCGGCGCGCCGCAAGGCTTCGGCGATGTCGCGGCCCAGCACGAACGCCTCGCCCATGGTCTGCATGGCTCGGCCGACGGCGATGCGGATGGCCGGTTCGCCCATCCTCGCCACCAGCGAGCGCAGGGTTCCGCCAGGGGCCTCCGACAACGACTGGGCGAGGATCAGGCCGAGAGTGGCGCTGTTGACCAGCACCGAGTCGGCGGCCCCGAGATGCGCGCGCCAGTCGCCCTGACCCAGTTTGTCACGGATCAGGGCGTCGGCGGTGATCGCGTCCGGCACCCGCAGATAGGCCTCCGCGAGGCCCAGCAAAGCAGCGCCCTCGTCGCTCGACAGACTGTATTCCTGCAGGAACCGATCGATCCAGCCCGAGCGACCGGGCGCACGGAGTTCCGCCAGCAAACCGGAGGCCGCATCGAGCACCTCGAGTCCGCTCCGGGCGGGTCAGCCGCGCCCGATCGATCAGCGCCTCGAGGGCGCGCGTGTTCGGGCATCCGGTACAACGGGGCGATGGCGCGCCGCGCGAGGTCGAGAGCGGTCTGTTGGGGCAAGGCTGTCTGGCTTTCGGAGCGAGGTGCGTGAGGTATTGCGGCGCCGCGGGACGGCCCGAGTGATTTTAGCCGGAATCGGCTACGGCGACAGGCTCGTGATGATTTGCCGGCGCGCGGGTGTTCAGGCCCGCCGCACCGCCTTAGGCTGCCCGCGATGAGCTACCCCTATTCAGCAGCCCTGCGCGAACGACTGGCGAGCCTGTGCGCGGGCTTTCCACGCCGGCCGTACGAAGGGCGCGATCTGAAGCGATGCGCGGTGGCGATCACCCTGGTCGAAGCCGGCGACGGATCCGGCGAAACGGCCTTCCTGCTGACGCGGCGGGCCGCGAGCCTGCGAACTCATGCGCACCAATGGGCGCTGCCCGGCGGGCGCTGTGACGAAGGCGAGACGCTGGAACAGACGGCTCTGCGCGAACTCCACGAGGAGCTCGGCCTGGCCCTCCGCCCCGACCAGGTTCTGGGGGTGCTGGACGACTATGTCACCCGCTCGGGCTACGCCATCGCGCCGGTGGTCACCTGGCTGGAAGGCGCGGGCCGGGTGACGCCCAATCCGGCCGAGGTGGCGTCGGTGCACCGCATCCGGCTGGATCAGATCGGCCGCGACGACGCCGTGCAGTTCATCCGAATTCCTGAGAGCGAGCGACCGGTGATCCGCCTGGACATCGGCGAGCGGCACATGCACGCGCCCACGGCGGCGGTGGTCTATCAGTTTCGCGAACTCGCCGCCGGCCGGGTGACCCGGATCGACGGGTTGGAGCAGCCGGTGTTCGCCTGGCGCTGACGCCGATGGACCCCGAACATCTCGTCGCGACGGCTCGCCGGATCCCCAGCCGCAATTTGGCCTCCGCCCAAAGGCAGAGTATGCTCGTTCCGCCGTGGAGACGCCCCGCCGATGTCGCGCGCCCTGCCCCTGATGTTCGCGATCCTGCTCGTCGCCGGCTCGGTGCACGCGCAGGAAGCAATTCGCACGGCCGACGGCACGCCGCCGCCCGCCCCGTCGGCCGGGGCCGCGCCGCTGGCGCTCGGCGGCCATGAGGATTTCGACGACGAGGGTCCAGCGCCCGTCGGGCCCTGCGGCGCCGTCGGCCAGGTCAAGGACGGGGTGATGCAGCCGCCGGACAAGAAGCCGCATGGCGAGGTGTTCGCCGGTGTCGGCACCCACGGCTATCGCGAAGGCGGCGCGGTGGTCTGCGCCCCGATCGGCGACCACGGCGCGGTCACGCTCGCGGTCGACGTCGGCCGCATCGGCCGCTGAGACCCTCCGCGTTGACAAGGCCGCCTTCCTCGGCTGGGAGTGCGCACCCGCATCATCGGGGGGAGCGCCATCATGGACTGGACCAGCGGCTATGTGGCCGAGATCGATTACACCCACGGCTATTACCGTGAACTCGCGCCGGGCCTGATCGACCTGGCCCTGTTGTTGAGCGGCCATGAACCGCCCGACCGCGGCGACAGGCGCTATCTCGAACTGGGCTATGGCCAGGGACTGTCGGCGAACATCCACGCCGCCGCCAGTCCGGGCGAGTTCTGGGGGGCCGATTTCAATCCGGCCCATGCGGCCAACGCCCGGTCCCTGGCGAGCCAGGCCGACTCGGGCGCGCGATTTTTCGACGACAGTTTCGCCGAGATGGCGAGGCGCGACGATCTGCCGGAATTCGACTACATCGTCCTGCACGGGGTGTGGAGCTGGGTTTCCGACGACAACCGCCGAGCGATCGTCGAAATCATCCGGCGGCGGCTGAAGGTCGGCGGCGTCGGTCTACTGAGCTACAACACCCTGCCCGGCTGGGCGGTGGCGATGCCGCTGCGCCACATGATGACCCTGCACGCCGAGACGGTCGGCAGCGACGCCCAGGGGTGGTCGGTCGCATCGACGCCTCGATCGCCTTCGGGGCCAAGCTGGCCGAGGTCGGGGCGCGCTATTTCGCCGCCAACCCGACCGCCAAGGGGCGGCTGGACGCCATCGCCGGCCAGAACCGCAACTATCTCGCGCACGAATATTTCAACCGCGACTGGGCGCCGATGTATTTCTCCGACGCGCACGACCGGCTGTCGGACGCCAAGCTCTCCTACGCCTGCGCCGCCGCGCCGCTCGACCAGATGGACGGGTTCAACCTGACGCCGGCGCAGCAGGAGGTGCTCGGCGCGATCCCCTACAGCGTGCTGCGCGAGACCGTGCGCGACTATCTGCTCAACCAGCAGTTCCGGCGCGACCTGCACAGCGCGGCGCGCGGCAGACTGTCGCCGCTCGAGCGGCTGGAGCGGCTGCACGATCTGGCGTGACCCTGACCGTCGCCCGAAGGGACGTCGGGCTGGAGGTCGAGGCCGGGCTCGGCAAGGTCGGGCCTGAAGCCGGACATCTACCAGCCGATCGTCGAGGCGCTGGCGGCCGACGGCGGCGCGCCCAAGCGGATCGGCGATCTGGCCGAAGCAGCCGGCCCTGTCCGGCTGCCGCCGGGCGCGCTGATCGAGGGCCTGGCGGTGCTGATCGGCTCGGGGCGCGCCCACCCGGCGCAGAGCGGAGGCCGATCAGGCCATCGCCGCGCCGCGATGCCGCGCCTCAACGCCACGCTGATCGACCGCGCCAGATTCGGCGGCGACGTCAGCTGCCTGGCCTCGCCGGTGATCGGGGGCGGCGTCGCCGTCGGCCGGTTCGAGCAGATGTTCCTGGGCGCGCGGGCGCGCGGCCTGCGATCGCCAGCGATTGGGCGCGCGACGCCTGGGACATGCTGGCGCGCCAGAACCAGGCGATCATCAAGGACGGCGAGGTGCTGCAGGGCGCGGAGGCCAACCTCAAGGAGCTCGATGGACAGGCTCAGGCTCTGGCTGGCCGACGGCTGGACATGTTGCGGCGACTTCAGGTGGTGGACTGATCCGTGGGGTGGCGCACCTTCCGCGCACCCGGACGGATCAACATCATCGGCGAGCATACGGACTACAGCGAAGGCCTGGTGATGCCGGCGGCCATCGACCGGTGGTGCGTGATCCGGGCGCGGGCGAACGGCCAGCGGCGGCTGCGGGTGAGCTCGACGGCGTTCAACGAGGCGGCCGACCTCGATCTCGACGCTCTGGCGCCGACCGGGGCGTGGACCGACTACGTGGCGGGGGTGGCGATGGTGCTGATCCGTGCCGGGATCGCGGTCGGGGGCGCCGACCTGCAAATCGCCAGCGACGTGCCGGTCGGAGCGGGCGTCAGTTCATCGGCGGCCCTGGAGGTGGCCTGCGTCCACGCCTTGCTGGGCCTGGCCGGTGCGCGGGCGGACCCGACGCGGATCGCAGGCTGGGCGCGGCAGGCGGAAAACGATTTCGTCGGCATGCCCTGCGGGATCATGGACCAGTTCGCCAGCGCCCGGGGCATGGCCGGCGCGGCGCTGATGCTCGATTGTCGCACGCTGGAGGCGGTCCCGGTCCACTTGCCGCACGACGCCGGCTTCATCCTGGTCGACAGCCTGGCGCCGCACGCCCACGCCGGCGGCGAATACGCGGAACGGCGCGCCGACTGCGAGGCGGCGGCGCGGCTGCTCGGGGTGCGTAGCCTGCGAGATGTCGACGAAGCGGACCTGCCCGACGCCCTGCCTCGGCTCCCCGGTCGCCTGGCGAGGCGCTGTCGGCATGTGGTGAGCGAGAACGCCCGGGTGAGGCGCGCCGCCGCGGCGATCGAGGCCGAAGACCTCGCGGGCTTGGGCGGGCTGATCAACGCCTCGCACGCCAGCCTGCGCGACGACATGCAGGTCAGCCTCCCCTTGGTCGACCAACTCGCGCGGATCGCCCAGGAGACACCGGGAGTGTTCGGGGCGCGGATGATGGGCGGCGGCTTCGGCGGCTGCGTGCTGTCGCTGGTGGAGACGGCGCGGGCCGAGACGGCGCTGGCGGCGATCCGCGAGGCCTATGGCGCGAGCGTGGGCGAAACGCCTGGCGGCTTCGTATGCACGCTCGTCGAGGGCGCCGGCGAGGTCGCGCGATGAACGGCGCCGCGGCGGAACGACGGCTGAACCTGCTGACCGGCGACTGGATTCTGGTCTCGCCACATCGCATGCGTCGGCCCTGGCAGGGGGCGGTGTCGGCGCCGACGGCCAGCGTCGGCGCGAGTTATGATCCCGAGTGTTATCTTTGCCCGGGCAATACGCGGTCCGGCGGCGCCCGCAATCCGAAATACCCTGGCGCCCATGTGTTCGCGAACGATTTCCCGGCGGTGTTGGAGGGTCTCGTACCGCCGGCTCCCAGCGGGCCGATCGCGGCGCCGCCGAAGAACCGACCGGAGGCGGGCGGTACAAGGGAGGCCGGCGGTACGATCGAAACCGGGGGCATCGGGGACGTCCTGGTCCGGGAGGACGAGAGCGGGGTGTGCCGGGTGATCTGTTACTCGCCGGATCACGCCCTGACGCTTTCGCGCATGACCACGGCCCAGATTCTGCCGGTGGTGGAGACCTGGACCGAGCAGTTCGACGAACTGGCGGCCCGGCCGGACATCGGCTCGGTGATCATTTTCGAAAATCGCGGCGAGATGATGGGGGCCAGCAATCCGCACCCGCACGGGCAGGTGTGGGCGACGGCCGGCGTGCCCAACGAACTGGCCATTGAGGACGCGCGTCAGGCGCGGTGGTGGGCGGCCGGCGGCGAGACGCTGCTCGCCAGCTATCTGCGGCGGGAACTGGCGGAGGAGGAACGGATGGTGTTCGCCAACGACGCCTTCGCGGTGATGGTCCCGTTCTGGGCGGCGTGGCCGTTCGAGACACTGATCCTGCCGCGCCGCCCGGCCAGCGGCCTGGATGAATTTTCCGATGCCGAGCGGGCGGCGCTGGCGGAGACCCTCGGCCGATTGACCGCGGCCTATGACCGGCTGTTCGCGGCCCCGTTTCCCTACACCATGGGGCTGCACCAGCGGCCGGTGGACGGTCGGCCGGCCGAGCATTTCACTTTCCACGTTCACTTTTATCCGCCGCTCCTTCGCTCGGCCTCGGTCCGCAAGTTCATGGTCGGCTTCGAGATGCTGGGCATGCCGCAACGCGACCTGACGCCCGAAGCGGCCGCCCAGCGGCTGCGTGGCGTGCTGTGAGCCGGCCAATCACGCGCGCGCCGTTCGGGACGATGCCGGACGGCCGGACGGTCGAGGTCTACACCCTGAGCAACGTCAACGGCCTGATCGCCCGGGTGCTGACCCTGGGCGGCATCATCCAGTCGGTGCGGGCGCCGGATCGGGCCGGCGCGTTCGGCGACACCGTGCTGGGCTATCCGAACCTGGCGGGATACCTGGATGACACGGGCTACATCGGCGCCTTGGTCGGACGCTTCGCGGGCCGTATCGCCGGCGGCATGATCGAGGTCGACGGCGAACGCCATACCCTGTCGAAAAACGCCGGCGACGCCACATTGCACGGCGGTGCGATCGGGTTCGACAAGGTTATCTGGAGCGCGCGCGTGGTGAGCGAAAGGTTGGTCCTCAACCACCTCAGCCCCGACGGCGATCAGGGATTTCCCGGCGCGGTCGACGTCGAAGCGACGATCGAGCTCACCGATGCGGACGAGCTGCGTCTGAGTTGCCGGGCGACGACCAGCCGGGCCACGGTGATCAATCTCACCCACCACGGCTATTGGAATTTTTCCGGCGGCGGTTCGGTGCGGGACCACCGGCTGCAGGCGCCGGCGGACCAGGTCCTGGAGACCGACGGCATGATCCCGACCGGCGGATTGCTACCGATCGCCGGCACGGCTCTCGACCTGAAACGCGCGCGGCAGCTGGGCGAGGTGATCGACGCCACCGGCGGCATTGACCACACGTTCGTATTGAGCGGGTCGCCGGCCCGGCTGAGCGATCCCGACTCGGGGCGCGTGCTGGAGGTCCGCACCGACCAACCGGGCCTGACAGTCTATACCGCCAACGGGTTCGACGGCGCGTTCGCACCGTTCAGCGGAGTGGCGCTGGAGGCGGAGCACTTTCCGGACTCGCCGCGTCATCCGGGGTTCCCATCGACCCTGCTGCGGCCCGGGGAGATCTACCGGTGGGCGACGGTGTACCGGCTCGGGGTGGATTGAGCCGCGTCAGGCGCGACGACGCGCGTGCAGCTCGCTCATCACTTCCTCGTGGCGTCGCCGGTCGATGCGGTAGAGGACCAGGAGAGCAGTGGCGGCGGCCGACAGCAGGGCGACCGCCGGCCCGGAGATCAGGGCGAGGCCGGCCAGGGTCTGGGGCGGGATCACCACGGTGGCGGCGTGCGACGCCACCCCCTTGGGGAAGCGGATCAGATCGAGGGCGAATCCCGCCAGGAGCGCGCCGAGGCCGGTGGAGGCTTTGACCGCGAAGCCGAGGCCCGAAAAGTAGAGGCCCTCCCGGCGCTTGCGGAACAGAAAGTCGTGCTCGTCGGCGGCGTCGGCCATCATCGAGCCGACGGCGATGGTGGCGAAGGTGGCGCCGACGCCGCCGCTGATCGCGTTCACCACCAGGGGCAAGACCACCGCCGAACCGGTGAGCGTGAACACGCCCAGCACCCGTAGACCGTTCAGGGCGCCCTGGGCGACGCAGATCATCGCCAGCCCGAGGATCAGCACCGAGCGCTTCTCGAACTTGCGGACCATCAGCGGGGCCAGCGGCACGCCGACGAACAGTCCGATGACATAGCCGAACACGGTGAGGAAAATTTGCGGCGGCGACATCTTCCAGACGAACGTGTTGAGATGCACGCCGAGGGTGTTGGCCACGCCCTGCGCCACCCAGAACAGCACGCTGACGGCGAACAGCACCCGGAACGAGGGATTGCGAAAAATCTCGGCCAGTTCGCCCAACAGGCGACGATGCAGCGCCGCGGTGTCCTTGGCGGTCACCGGCAATCGGGCGGCGAAACCGCGCACGCCCAGCACCGAGACCGCGCCGCCGATCAGCACCATGGCGGCGGTGGACCACGCCAGAGGCGGGTAGCCGGCGGCGCGCAGCTGTCCGCCCGGCCCGGCCAGAAAGACCAGATAACCCAGCACCGTCGCGCCCAGCAGACCGACGATGTAGAACACCCAGCGATAGGCCACGACGCTGGAGCGCTCGGCGTAGTCCTCCGACAGCTCGGCGCCCAGGGCGATGAACGGCACGTTGAACACCGACACGAAGCAGCGCAACGCCAGCGAAATCACCGTCAGCCAGACGAACAGCAGGGTCGGCGGCGCATGGGCCGGCGGCGAAAAGGCCAGGCCCAGTCCGAGCGCCACCGCCGGCGCGCCGAAGGTCATGTAGGGAATGCGCCGCCCCCAGCGCGAACGGGTGTTGTCCGAGATCGAGCCGAGCAGCGGATCGATCAGCGCGTCGACCAGCAGGCTGATGGCGGCCGCCAAGCCGACAAAGGAACCGGGCAGGCCGAGAACGGCGGTGTAGTAGAAGAACAGAAAAGTGGAGATGACGGTGCTCGACACGCCCTCGACCATCTGGCCCATGCCGTAGGCGAGCTTGACCGGAATGGTGACCGCCGGCCGATGCGGCGCGATCGCGGCCATGGTGGCGCGGGCCCCGAAACTCTCACCGACGCTATCCATTCGCGGGTCTTATCCTTTGCGAGCCGCCAGGGCGGCGGCGATCTCCGCGTGTCGCTTGCGGTCGATGCGGTAGAAAAAGAAGAAACAGGTCCCGACGAACGACACCGCCGCGGCGCACGGCCCGCTGGCCCAGGCGAGATTGTCGAGCATTTGCGGAGTCAGGCGCACCGCCGCCCCGGCCGCCGCGGCGGCGGCTGGAAACCGGATGATGTCGATGGCGGCTCCGGCCAGCAGGGCGCCGACCCCGGTGGCCGCCTTGGCGGCGAAACCTAGGCCGGCGAAATACATACCTTCGCGGCGCACGCCGAACAGGAGATCGTGCTCGTCCGACGCGTCGGCCATCATCGAGCCGATGGCGATGGTCACAAAGGCCAGGCCGATGCCGGCCATGAAGGTGTTGACGGCGATCGGTCCAACGGCCGTGGCGCCGGTGGCGGTGTACAGGCCGAGGGCGCGCAGACCCGACAGGCCGCCCTGCGCGAGGCAGAACATCGCCAGACCCAGGATCAGGGTGGTGCGCTTTTCCAGCGGCCGCCAGCGCGGCGACAGCGCCAGGGCGAGGATCGCGCCGATCCCAAGCCCGAGGGGCAGAGCCACGGGCAGGCCCAGGCGCAGGGACAGCGCCAGGGCGATCGGCAGGCCGAGCACCGGGCTGATCAGCAGCAGGCCGCGCCACCGGAGGGGTCGCGACAGCATCGGGGCCATGGGCACGCCGACCAGCAGTCCGGCGAAGATGTTCAGGCTGATGATCAGGATCTGCGCCGAGTTGATCTTCCAGACGAAGCGGAACATATGCTGGGTGAGAGCGGCGGCCATGCCCTGCGCCGCGTAGAACAGCACCGAGCAGGAAAACATGATCCGGAACGACGGATTGCGGAAGATCTCGACGAGTTCGGTCAGCAGCCGCCGATGCAGGGCTGTCTGGCTGCGCGCCGCCACCGGCAGGGCGCCGGCGTAACGCCGCACTCCGACCGCGGCCAGCAATCCGCCGGCCGCGACGATCGCGGCCGCCGTCCAACCCAGGGGCGCATAGCCTCGTACATTCCCCAGGCCCAGCTTGCCGCTCAGGAACACGCCATAGGCCAGGACGATCAGCACCAGCGGCCCGAAGATCGAGAACAGGGTGCGCCAGGCGACGACACTGCTACGGCCGGCATAGTCGCCGGTCAGCTCGGCGCCGAGCGCCAGAAACGGCACATGGAAGGTCGAGACGGCGAACCGCATCAGCAGCGAGACGCCGATCAGCCAGCCGAACAGCGGCCAGGTGGTGAGCCCGCGGGGCGGCGAGAACATCAGTCCGACACCCAGCGCCACCAGCGGCGCTCCGATCAGCAGAAACGGCACGCGCTTGCCCCAGCGCGAGCGGCTGTTGTCCGACAGCGAGCCGAGCAGCGGATCAGCGATGGCGTCGATCGCCAGGGCGACGGCCGTCGCCGCGCCGACCAGGCTGCCGGGCAGACCCATGACGGCGGTGTAGAAGAAGAACAGAAAGGTCGAGGTGATCGAGGTGCTGACGCTTTCGACAAGCTGGCCGGCCCCGGCGGTCGCCTTGATCCAGCGCGTCAGCCGCGGCGCGGCGGGCGCCGTTTCCAAGGTGAGGTCGAGTGGAAGCGTCGCTTCGGTCATGCCTGGCGCCGCCGGCTCCCGGCCGGCTCCTGTTCATTGTCCGCCATTGGCCGGCTGGAAGGCGGTGGTGCGAGGCGAAGGATCAGGCCGCTGTAGGGAGGCAGGGTCGCGTCCCCCGAAGGATCAAGGGCAGCGTCATTGAAGGCTTCCACGACCGCGCCGGAAGCATGGAGACGAAAGGTCGCCCTCGCCCCAGCCAGTTCGAACAGGCAGAGGAGGCGTTGGTCGCCCTGGATCCGCTCGAAGGCCAGGACGCCGTCGGGGGCCGCAAGCACGCTCGCCTGCCCCGTGCGCAGGGCCGGCCAGGCCTGGCGCAAGGCGATCAGGCGGCGGGTAAAGCCGAGATAGGAGGCGGGATCGCGGTCCTGCGCCGCGACCGCCAGCGGCCGGTGCGCCGGGTCGACGGGCAGCCAGGTGTCGGCCGCGGACGAGAAGCCGGCATTGATCCCTTCGCGGGTCCACGGCATCGGCGTGCGCGCGCCGTCACGGCCGACCTCGCCGCCATAGGCCGCGATGTCGAAGGGATCGCGCAGCCGCTCGAACGGCACATGGGCCTGCGGCAGGCCGAGCTCTTCGCCCTGATAAAGGAAGATCGTGCCACGCAGGCAGAGCAGCACCGCCAACAGCACCCTGGCCTGGTCGGCATCGCCGGTCGGGCAGAGGCGGCTCGCGAAGCGCGCGACGTCATGGTTGCCGAGCGACCAGGACGGCCAGCCCGCCGCGCCTTGCCACGACTCCAGAGCCCGGACGAACAGCGCCGGAGGCGCTTCACGGGCGTTGAGCAGAAAGAAACTGTAGGCGGTGTGCAGCCGGCCGGGCCCGTCGGTATAGGCCTGCTGCAAGGCCAGGGGCGGATAGTCGGCGATCTCGCCCACCATCATCCGCGCGTCGTAGCCATCCACAAGGCCGCGTAGCCGGGCGACGAATTCGAGCGCCTCCGGGCGGGAGCGATCGTACAGATGGCGCTGAAACAGAGTCGGCAGCACCGGCGTCGCCGCCTGCGGCAATGGCGGGTTGTCGCGCAGCTCGTGGTCCTGGACGATGAAGTTGATCACGTCGAGCCGGAAGCCGTCGACGCCGCGATCGAGCCAGAAGCGGGCGATATCGAGAATCTCGTCCCGAACGGGGTCGTTCCAGAAGTTGAGGTCCGGCTGCTCGACCAGGAAGTTATGCAGGTAGTACTGTCGCCGCCGCGAATTCCAGGTCCAGGACGGCCCGCCGAACACCGCCTGCCAGTTGTTCGGCGGCGAGCCGTCGGCCTTGGCGTCGGCCCAGACGTACCAGTCGGCCTTGGGATTGTCTCGGGACGAGGCGCTTTCGCGGAACCACGGATGCTGGTCGGACGTGTGCGACCACACCTGGTCGATGATCACTTTGAGGCCGAGCGCGTGCGCCCGGGCGAGCAGGGCGTCGAAATCGGCCAGGGCGCCGAACAGCGGGTCGACGTCGCGATAGTCGCTGACGTCGTAGCCGAAGTCCTTCATCGGCGAAGGAAAAAATGGCGAGAGCCAGACGCCGTCGACGCCGAGCGAGGCCACATAGTCGAGACGACCCAGTATGCCCGGCAGGTCGCCGACGCCGTCGCCGTCGCTGTCGGCGAAACTGCGCGGATAGATCTGATAGATCACCGCCCCGCGCCACCAGTCGGCGGACACGGCTTCTCTTCCCTTTTTCACATCGGACCCGGGCCGTTCAGCCTCTGCCGCCAACGCTTCGCTCCCACGCGATATTGTCGGCGACTGTCGCGACACGGGAGGGCGGGGTCAAGGTGGAACGCTTTGCGACCGTAAATCACCGTAAAAAACGGTGACGCCTCCCTCCTTCGGGCGCAAGAGTCGCATTATGGCGCGGCCCGAGTCAGCCGGCAGCCCCGCGGCCGTGGGCCTTGTGATCGTCGGGCGGCCGATCAATTCCGGGTGGGGCCGTGGATGGGTCGCGGGCATATCCGTACGGTCTCCAAGGCTCGCGGCGGCGCGACAGGGGCCCACGATAGATATGCGCGTTGCAATATAATTGCAATATGCAGGCGACCGATTGCCGTCGCCGGGCTCGTCGTGCGATGCTCTCCGAAATGCCGGCCGGGGCCCAGGACGGCTATCTTTCGGTCTCGATACGGCAATGATCGCGCTACGGCAGTTGGAGGCCAAGTTCAACGCGGTCCACAAGGGAATCGCGCCGATGGGAGCTGACAAGCCCGGGTGTCGTCGCTGCCAGGGCAAAGAAGTCAGGTTAACAGAGCGTTTTTTCTCCCCTTTTTTCGGGAGCACGCCGCGCCCCCTGCCCCGAAACCTACCGTCATGGCCGGGTTCCTATCCCGGCCACCCATCGCGCCGATGGTGGATCGCGGTGATTTCCCCCGGTCGATCCATGGGTGGCCGGCACAAAGGGCCGGCCATGACGTTAGGTTTGGGGAGAGATCCGGCGTCGGCCAAGATAGCGCAACGACCGATTTATCCTTTATTTACCCGACTTCCTCGCCCTGTCGTCGCTGCAACGTCTTGGCGCAAGCCTCAACGCCGAAGATGGATTGGTGTTCGTCACCCGTGATTCGCGCCGAACCATGATCATCAATCCTTGGACGGGCGGCTAGAACCGCATGGCGCCGTCCTTGACCGGTCATATCGCGTCGGAGGACGGCAGCGTCGAACGGCCGGCGCTGGCCCTGCCGCGAGACCTGGGGTGGTCGCGTGTCATTCCGAGGAAAGCGACATCGGGTCCGGCAAACCCCACCGGGCGGAGCTCGTTCAGGCCTATGTATCTGCCGGCGTGAAATGCAGCGCGAAGTGGGGCTCGTCCATCCGGCCGGCGTGGCTCTCTGTACCGAAACTCGTCGTCGGCAGTCTCCGCTCGCGCCCCTGTGCGACGAGTAGCGTCACTGCGCGGCGTGAGCGTGACCTCCCAGCGTCGACGCCGTTACTCCGCGATTTCCGCGGGGGGCTCACGGCCGGTCGCCATATCCCCCTTTGCGGAAACGGGCGAAGAATTCATCCCACTGGCCTGGCGTGAGCAGGGCCGGCTCACCGAGCTGGCGGGCCAGCACATATTGCCGAGCCATGATTTCGAGACGGTGCGCCAGATTGACGGCGGCCGATAGCGTCCTGGCGCGACAGATCATGCCGTGATTGGCCAGCAGGCAGGCGGTGCGGTCCTTCAGCGCCGCCGACGCGGCCTCGGCCAGTTCCTCGCCGCCGAAGGTCGAATAGGGTACGCAAGGCACGTCGTCGCCGCCGAACACGCCTATGAGATAATGGAAGCCGGGCAGCGGCCGGTTCTGGCAGGACACCGCGACACAATAATCGGAATGGGTGTGCACGACGGCGCCGGCGTCGCGATGGTCACGATAGATGGCGGCGTGCATCCGCCATTCGGAAGACGGCGGGTAGCGGCCCTCCCAGGCGCCGTCCGGCCCAACCGCGACGATCGTCTCGCGCGAAATCGTGTCACCCGAAACCCCGGTCGCGGAGATCAGCATCCCCTCCCCCGCCCGGCAGCTCAGATTGCCGGACGCCAGTTCGTTCAGGCCGAGCGCGGCGACCCGCCGGTATTGAGCGACCAGGTCATCGCGCAGGGCGATCTCGTCAGCGAAACTCATGCGTCCTCCCAAGGCGCGAGCGGCGTCGCAGATCGATCGGCCTCGCGCAATCTTTCGATAGCGGCAAACAGGAAATCGGCATCGCCGAACGAGCCGGGCTTGAGAACGAACGACCGCGAGCCCGGCCCGGGCTGATGACAGTAGCCGCCTTGCATCTCGTCGAACCCCGCGACCTGCACGAGATCGACATCCAGGGCCGACAGCACCGCTCCGGAGGTCTCGCCTCCGGCCACCACGAACTTGCGGACGCCCAGATCCGACAGACGCCGCGCCAGCGCGGCCACCATGCCGTCCGACCTGGCGGCGGCGCCGGCGCGCCCGAAGCGCCGCTGGGCCCGGGCGACTCCGGCCGGGTCCGCCGACGTGGCGACGGCGATCGGGCCGACCGGCAGCCGGACCTCGGCCCACGCCGTTATGGCGTCGATCAGGCCGGGATCATCACCGTCGCGCGCCAGGTCGACCCGCCACACCGGGTGGCGCGCCTCGAGGGCGTCGATCTGCGCCAGGGTCTGCGGCGCGCAACTGCCGACCAGCACGGCCGCGTGGCCCGGGGCCGGGGGCAGAAGGCGGCGGTTGCTGCCCGCGTCTGGCGGGCGGCCACACCGCCAGAGGCGCGCGAGGACCGGCGGCAGGCTGTCGGCGCCGGTGACCAGTGGCCAATCGACGACGAGGGCGGCCAGACGTTCGACGTCCCCGGGATCGACGGCGTCGGCAATGAAGAACGGCGTGTCGGCCTGCCGGTCGAGGACAGTCCGCGCGACCTCCGCGCCCTGCGCCAGCACGCGGCGGCGCAGCAAGCCGACCTTGAGGCCGGTCTGGGCCTGCAGCACCTCGACGAGGTTGGCGTTGAGCATCGGGGTGACCGGGTCGTCGCGCTTGAACGTCTCGTCCAGGGGCTGGCCGCGGACGAACATTCGCCCCTCGTAGACCGCGACGTCGCGCTCGACGAAGGCAGGGCAGAAGATCGTGCGGCCGGCGCCGGTCGCCTGCAGCAAAACCTCGGCGATCGGCCCGATGTTGCCGCGCGGCGTCGAATCGAAGAGAGCGCTGTATTTCTGAAACACCCGCCGCGCGCCCAGGCGAGCGAAGGCGTCGGCGGCCTGGCGCGCCTCCGCCCGCGCCAGCGGCGGATCGATCAGCCTGATCTTGCGGGCGAGCACCACCGCCTCGGTTCCCGCCGGAAGCGCGGCGAGGGCCTCCACCGATGTCGCCAGCGGGCAGCGGACACCCGCCGCCTCCAGTGAACTGGCGACGATCATGCCGCCGGTCAGGTCGTCGGCGAGGACCGCAAACTCGAGCATGTGGGATCGACCCGGGGCGCGCCGACGCCCTAGGGGTACACGACCTTCAGGTCCGTTCCGATGAAATCGCCCGCGCCGCCCGCGCCGCCGTTTTCATAGAGGGTCAAAGTGACCGTATCGCCCAGATTGAGGGCGACAGCGCCGATGTCGATCACGGTCTTCGTCGAGCGAGTGATCGTCCCGTTGCCCGGCAAGGCGCCACTGGCCTTCACTGCGCCGTTCACCGACACTCGCCATGCCTGCGGACGACCAATGTTGCGGGCGTTGTAGACATAGCCGCTGACGCGTGGAACGCCGCTCGCGGGCGATGTGAACACCACGGCGGCCACGCCTTCGCCGACGCCGTTGAAGGCATCGGTGGCGTGCATCACGATGTCGCCTTTCAACCAGCCGAAACCCGCGCCGGCCGGAGTGACCGCCGCCTTGAAAAAGGCCGGCAGGAAGTCACCATTCCCGTTGCCGGGCGCGAACCCGGGCTGGCGAATGTGACGGCCGCCGGCCGGATTATAGGCTGGATCAGTGGTGCTCAGCGGCGTCCAGTCCTTGTCGTACGGCAGGGGTGTCGCGCCTTGCACGAGAGTCCAGGGCCCGTTCGGGTTGACGGTGGTCCGCCAGTCCATCTTGAGATCGTAGGTCGTCGCCCCCAGCGCGGCCGTCGCCGTCGTCGCGGCGAGCACCAAGGCGATGCCGCCAAGCATCAGTGTGCGCATGAACTCCTCCCACGGGCGTGGCCGACACGCGCGATCATGCCGTCCACGGCGGCCCGTTCCCCTGTGGCGGCGGCGTCAGACTACAGGCCCCGCGTCCCGGCCACAATGTGGCGGGTCACTCATGTGGCGGCTCGCTCGGGGATGGATCATGACACTTGTCGCCGACAGGGCCTCGACAAGGTCGCCAGGATCAGGCGAAGAGTATCCGGTGATCGACACTCTGAGCGCCTCCGTCACCGCCATCATGCGCCGGGCCGCCGACGTCGCGATAACTCCCAGATACCGACGCCTAGAAGCCCGGCACGTCAGCGAAAAATCGGCGGACGACGTCGTGACCATCGCCGATCGCGAAAGCGAGGCCATGCTCGCCGAAGGGCTCTCGGCGCTGCTGCCCGAAGCGGCCGTGGTCGCAGAGGAAGCGGCGCATGCGGATCCCACCCTGGTGCGGCATCTGGGTGACGCGCTGTGTTGGATCATCGATCCCCTCGACGGCACGAACAACTTCGCGGCGGGTCGCCCGCCGTTTGGCGTCATCGTGGCGTTGGCCGAGGCGGGCGAGACGATCGCCGGCTGGATCTATGACCCGCTCACCGGCCGCTGCTGTCGCGCCGCTCGCGGCGAGGGCGCGTTCGTCGACGATGAGCGCGTCGGTTCGCTCGGAAGCGGTCAGGCCAAGCCCGTGGTCGCCACGGCGCTGGCCACGGTCGAGCCGGCGATGGCGGCCAGGGCGCGAAACCTGTTCGAACCGGCCTGCTCGATCGTCGACACCGCGCGCTGCGCCGCCGAACAGTATCCCCGGCTGGCCCTGGGCGTGAACGATATCGCGTTCTTCAATCGCACCTTAGCCTGGGACCACGCCGCCGGCGTGCTGTTTCTGAACGAGGCCGGCGGCAAGGCCGCCCGGTACGACGGCTCGCCCTACCGAACGAACGACGATAAGACCGGCGTTCTCGCCGCGTCGACCCCGGCCTTGTGGGAGTGGATGCGGGAGCTGCTGAAGGGGATTTGAGCGTTTCCCGGTCCGACCCTCATCATTCACACGAACGCTTAGCCGACGAACCGCCGTGCCTTGCGCGTCAGGTCTTTTATTTGAAAATACCCATGACGACCCGCGCAACGGCCTCTTGCCTTCCCAGGCGGAACGGTTCCAACACAGGCCAGGACCAACGCCGGGAGCGACGGCATCCATGGACAGAGTGCTTCCTCAACCCACCCCTGAGACTCAGCACTTCTGGGATGGCTGCAAGGCCGGCGAGCTGCGGCTGCAGCGGTGCACGGCGTGCGCCAAGAGCTATTTTCCGCCGCGGCCGTTCTGCTCCGCCTGCGGGTCGCGTTCGGTCGAGGTCTACGCGGCCAGCGGGCGGGCGAGCCTCTACAGCTATGTGATCAACCATCGGCCCAGGCCGGACATGGGGACCGCGCCGCACTCGATCGCGGTGGTGGAGCTCGAAGAGGGTCCGCGGATGATGACCAATATCGTCGGTTGCCCGCAGACGCCGGAGGCGCTGGTGCTCGACATGCCGGTGGTGGTGACGTTCGAGACCTTCGGCGAGATGGCCCTGCCCCTGTTCAAGCCGGCGGAGAGCTGATCCGATGAAGCAGAAATCCGTCGCCGTGGTCGGGGCCGCCGAAACCACCCGCCTGGGGAAGATCCCCGAATTGTCGGTGATCGGCCTGCACGCCGACGCCGCGCTGAACGCCCTGGCCGACTGCGGCCTGGCGCCCTCCGATATCGACGGCGTGGCCACCGCCGGTGAGAGCCCCACCGCCATCGCCCACTATCTCGGCATCACGCCCACGTGGGTGGACGGGACACAGGTGGGCGGCTGCTCGTTCATGCTGCACGTCCGTCACGCGGCCGCGGCGATCAACGAGGGCCTGTGCACGACGGTGCTGATCACCCATGGCGAGAGCGGACGCTCGCGGGTCGGGGCCGGCGGCGGGTTCGCGGCGCGCGGCGGCGGCAGCCTGATGGGCCAGTTCGAGGCCCCGTTCGGGGTCACCTCGCCGCCGACGATGTTCACCATTCCGGTGCTGCGCTACATGAAGACCCATGGCGTCACCGAGGAGGACCTGGCCTGGGTCGCCGTGATCCAGCGCGAGTGGGCGGCGAAGAACCCGCGCGCCAGCTATCGCGACCCGATCACCGTCGACGACGTGCTGAACTCGCCGATGATCGCCTGGCCGTTCAGGATGCTGATGTGCTGCCTGGTCACCGACGGCGGCGGGGCGCTGATCCTGACCAGCGCCGAGAGGGCCCGGGATTTCCCGACCCGGCCGGTCTACATCCTGGGAACCGGCGAGAGCGTCGAGACGCCGATGGTCAGCCAGATGGAGGATTTCACGACATCGAAGGCGTTCCGGGTGTCGGGCAGGAAGGCCTTCGACGAAGCCGGCATCTCCCACGCCGACGTCGATCACCTGATGGTCTACGACGCGTTCGCCCATCTGCCGCTGTACGGGCTGGAGGATCTGGGCTTCTGCAAGCCGGGCGAGGCCGCCGCTTTCATCCGTGAACGGAACACCGCCCCGGGCGGCCGGCTGCCGCTCAACACCAACGGCGGCGGGCTGTCGTACATGCACTCCGGAATGTATGGCATGTACGCCCTGCAGGAGAGCGTGCGGCAGATGCGCGGAGTGGCGCCGGCGCAGGTTGCGGGTGCGAAGATCGCGGTCAGCCATGGGGTGGGCGGGATGTTCGGAGCGTCCGGCACGATCATCTTCACCAACGAGGATTAGGGGGGGATTGCCGGGGACGGGGTGGTGGAGAGAATAGGAAGGTTTAACCACAAAGACGCAAAGGGCACGAAGAAGCGCGGAAGCTCGCCGGATAATTACACGTCCCGCGAGGGAGGATATTAATTCTTAGCGCTTCGCGCGACGCGCATCCCTGCTCGATTGTTGTCGTCTTCGTGTCCTTTGTGTCTTTGTGGTGAAATGGATTTATCCGGTACCGACTCAATTGCGTGCTTTGGGCGCGTTTTTTTCGTTAGGGCGTGAAACCGATGCTGTCAGTCTACGAACATCCGCTGTCGCCTTACGCCCAGAAGGTGAAGATCGCTCTGCGCGAAAAGAACGTCCCGTTCGAACTGAAATATCCCGAAGGGGTCGGAGCCGGGACGACCGGCGGGGACTTCGCGGCGGCCAACCCGCGCGCCGAGGTGCCGGTGCTGATCGACGGCGAAGTCCGGATATTCGATTCGACGATCATCCTCGAATACATCGAGGACAAATGGCCGGACGCCGGCGATGTTGCCCGCCTCGCCGGCCGACCGGGCGCGGGTGCGGATGATCGAGGAGATCATGGACACCCACTATGAGGCGATCAACTGGGGCCTGGGCGAGGTCAACTGGTTCCGGCGCGCCGAGGGCGAACTGGCCCGGACGCTGAAGGACAGTGCGGCGCGGCAGACTCAAGGACACTTCGACTGGCTGGAGGGACAGCTGGGCGAGCGCGCCTGGTTCAACGGCGAGACGTTCGGCTGGGGCGATCTGTGCGTGGCGCCGTTCATCGGCACCTCGCTGACCATGGGGCCGGACTATGCGCCGCCGGTCGGAGCCGGCTGGCGGACTGGGTCGAACGGTGTTTCGCGCGGGCCTCGGTGTCGCGGACCATCGCCGAGTCGCGGGCGTTCGACATCGGGACCGCGAACGTCGTCGAGCTGGTCGCCAAGGGCCTGTTCAAGCGCGAATATCGCGACCATCGACTGGAATGGATGATCAAGTCCGGCGGTATCGACGTGGTGATCAAGGGGCTCGAAGCCGGCAATATCCGGTTCGGGCCGGAGTTCGGCCGAGCAGGTTAGCTGCCCTCTGGCGCCGGGATGACGTCGCGCGCGGCGTTAAAGCATCTCGCCATGCCGGGAGGTTCGCGCGGGCGCAAGGCGGTGTAAGAATGGGCCGCCATGCTCGATCAGTTCGAACTCCCGCCTTGATCCGACCTTCGCACCGATCGATCGCGACAGGCTGATCGCGCGCCTGCGCGGCGTGCTGCCGGAGCGCGGACTGATCCTGGAGACCGAACGCATGCGGGTGTATGAGAGCGACGGGCTGTCGGCCTATCGCGGCATGCCCTCGGTCGTGGCGTTGCCGGAAACCACCGCCCAGGTCAGGGCGGTGCTGCGGGTTTGCGCCGAGATGGCGACCCCGGTGGTGGCGCGGGGAGCCGGCACCGGACTATCGGGCGGCGCCCTGCCCTTTCCCGGCTGCGTCCTGTTGAGCCTGACCCGGTTCAACCGGATTCTCGGCATCGACGCCGAAGCGCGGACCGCGCGGGTGCAGCCGGGCGTGCGCAACCTGGCGATCTCCGAAGCCGCGGCCCCGTACGGCCTGTTTTACGCCCCCGATCCATCCTCGCAGATCGCCTGCAGTATCGGCGGCAATGTCGCCGAGAACGCCGGCGGCGTGCATTGCCTCAAATATGGCCTGACGGTTCACAACATCCTGCGCCTGGAGGTCGTCACCGTCGACGGCGAGGTGCTGCAGATCGGCGGCGCGGCGCTCGATGCGCCGGGCTATGACCTGCTGGCCCTGATGACCGGTTCGGAAGGCCTGCTGGCGGTGATCACCGAGGTCACCGTCAAGCTGCTGCCCTGCCCGGTGCACGCCCAGGTATTGCTGGCGGGCTTCGCGGACGTGCGGCAGGCCGGCGACGCCGTGGCCGCGATCATCGGCGCCGGGATCATTCCGGCCGGGTTGGAGATGATGGACCGGCTGGCGGTCAACGCCGCCGAGGCCCACGTCCACGCCGGCTATCCGACCGAGGTCGCCGCGATCCTGCTGTGCGAGATCGACGGGGCGGTCGCCGACGTGGCGGCCGGTTTGAACAGCGTGGCGGCGATCTGTCGCGACGCGGGCGCCACAGAGGTCCGTCTGGCCCGCGACGAGGCCGAGCGACGGCGGTTCTGGGCCGGCCGCAAGGGGGCGTTTCCGGCCATGGGTCGGATGGCCCCGGACTATTACTGTATCGACGGCACCATTCCGCGCCGGCGTCTCGCCGAGGTGCTCGGCGAAATCACCCGGCTATCGCAGCGGCACGGCCTGCCGGTGGCCAATGTGTTCCATGCGGGCGACGGCAACCTTCATCCCCTGATCCTCTACGACGCCGCCGCACCGGGGCAGATGCAGACAGCCGAGGCTCTCGGCGGAGCGATCCTGGAGTTGTGCGTGGCGATGGGCGGCACGATCACCGGCGAGCATGGCGTCGGCCGCGAGAAGATCAACCAGATGTGCGCGCAGTTCACCTCCGCCGAGATCGAAACCTTCCAGGCTCTCAAGGCCGCCTTCGACCCTGGCGGCCTGCTGAACCCCGGCAAGGCGATTCCCACCCTCGCCCGCTGCGCGGAATTCGGGGCCATGCATGTCCATGCGGGTCAACTGGCTTTCCCCCATCTCGAGCGTCTCTGACCGGTGGCGAGCGAGGCGTGTAGACAGTTGTCGGATCAGGTCCGCGCGGCCACGCGCGGACCGGCGGCCATTGCGCATCGTCGGTGGCGACACCAAGGCATGGTACGGCCGGCCCACGCGAGGAGAGGCGCTGGACCTGAAGGCTCACGCCGGCATCATCGACTACGACCCGAGCGAACTGGTGATCACCGCGCGCTCGGGAACGCCGGTCCTGGAGATCGAAGCGGCGCTCGCCCGGCACGACCAGGTGCTGGGGTTCGAGCCGCCGGTGTTCGGTCCGGCGAGCACGCTCGGCGGCGTCGTGGCGGCCGGCCTGGCGGGACCGGCGCGGCCGTTCGCCGGCGCCGTACGCGATCACCTGCTCGGCGTGCGGATCCTCAACGGCAAGGGCGAGGTGCTGCGGTTCGGCGGCACGGTGTTCAAGAATGTCGCCGGGTTCGACGCGTTTCGGCCGATGTGCGGGGCGATGGGCACTCTCGGGGTGATCCTGGAGGTTTCGCTCCGTGTCGCGCCAAAACCGCAATGCTCGACCTGGCTGCGGTTTTCGGAAGACTGGACGTCGGCTGCCAGGCGGCTCAATGCGGCTTTGGCTCGGCCCATACCGATCGACGGCGCTTTCCATCACCACGGACGGCTGCATGTGCGGCTTTCCGGCCCGGCCGGCGGGGTCCGGGCGGCGGCGCGGGAACTCGGCGGCGAAGCGGACGACCCATCGGTCTGGGAGGCGCTGCGGCACATGACCCTGCCCCCCCTCAGCGGGCCCAGGCTGTGGCGCCTCTCCCTACCGATGACGGCGAAGCTCGATGAGGTGGATCCGACCTGGCTGATCGACTGGGCCGGCGGCCAGCGCTGGCTCGCTGCCGAACGCTCGGCTGACCAGATCGGGGACATCGCCCGTGGCGCCGGGGGCCACGCCACCCTGTTCCGCGGCGCCCAGCCCGGCGAAGCGGTGTTCAGTCCTCTGACGGCGCCGCTGTTCGAGCTGCACAAGCGCCTGAAAACCGTGTTCGACCCGGCGGGGGTGCTCAATCCCGGCCGCCTGTACGAAGGTCTTTGAAGGTGCGCGCGCAGATCACCAGCCCGCTCGCCGAAACCGCCGCCGGGGCCATCGCGGCCGATGTGTTGCGCGCCTGCGTCCACTGCGGGTTCTGCAACGCCACCTGTCCGACCTTTCAGATCACCGGCGACGAACTGGATGGGCCGCGCGGGCGCATCTACCTGATGAAACAGGTTTTGGAGGGCGAACCGGTCAGCCGGCTGACGCAGGGGCATCTCGACCGTTGCCTGACCTGCCGCGCCTGCGAGACCACTTGCCCGTCGGGGGTGGAATATCATCGGCTGCTCGACGTCGGGCGGGCGGAGGTGGCCAGACAAGTCCGGCGCCCATGGGGTGAACGGCTGGCGCGGTGGGCCATTCGCGCGCTGTGCGCCCGACCAGCGGTGCTGCGCCCTCTGCTGATCCTCGGGCGAAAGATCCCGGCTTCGGCCTCGCCGCGACGGACCCGGGATCCAGGAGGCCGCAGCGGGGCCGCGCGCCGCATGTCGCTGCTGACCGGTTGCGTCCAATCGGCCGCCGCCCCGCATTTCAACGCCGCGACCCGCCGGGTGTTCGCGGCCGGCGGCATCGATCTGACGGACGCGCCGCAAGTGCGCTGTTGCGGCGCGGTGGCCTACCACCTGGACGCCGCGGAGGCGGCTCGCTCGACGGCGCGTCGCAACATCGACGCCTGGGTGGCGGAGCTGGAGGCCGGGAGCGAGGCGATCGTGGTCAACGCCAGCGGCTGCGCCGCCTTCATCCGCGACTACCCCGACGTCCTCGCCGACGATGCGGCCTATCGGGCGAAAGCGCGCCGGGTCGCCGACGCGGTGCGCGATCCGATCGAGATCGTCGGCGCATCGCCGCCGATCACGCGCACATGCCCTTCGGCCCCGCGCATCGCCGTGCACGACCCCTGTACGCTGCGCAACGGACCCGGGCTCGAGGGCGCGGTGGCGACGCTGCTGGCGAAGATCGGCTATCAGCCGCAGCCGGTGGCCAATCCACACCTGTGCTGTGGGTCGGCGGGCGCCTATGCCCTGCTGCAGCCCGCGCTCGCCGGCCAATTGCGCGCCGATAAGCTCGCGGCCCTGAGCGAGGGCGCCCCGGAGGTGATCTACACCGGCAACATCGGCTGCTGGATGCATCTGGGCGAGGCGGCGGACCGGCCGGTGCGGCATTGGATCGAGGCGGTCGACGACCTTCTCTGACGCCGCCGCTCAGCCGACCGCTCGAAGCACGGACACCTTGAGCAGCGAAGCGGCGTCCCGGGCGTCCACGCGCAACCGCGCGCCCGGACCGGCGAAGCGATAGATCACGCCGCTCGCCGGCCCGGTGACGCTCAAGGCGGTTCGGCCGACATAGGCCAGGGTGACGCCGGCCCCGCCCGAGGCCCGCAGAACCGGCGTCGATGAGATGGACCTAATCCGGCCGCAGCACATGAGGGATCTCCTGATCTTCGATGAATTGTGGAGTATCGGCGAAGGTCGCCGGAAAGGCGGCGCGCTCGATGAGGATGGCGCCGGCCGACAGGGCCGGCCAAACCACAGCCACCCAACGCCAATCGCCGGCGACAAGCGCGGCGGCGGGTAGAGCCGGCCAAACACTGACGCAAAGAAAGCATTGCAACGCGGTACATCCGCGGTCCGCGAGGATGCGCCGAAGGATAGATACGCTCATCCAGGGCCCGTCCTCGCCGTGCAGCAGATGCGCCACACGCCAGACGGCGAGGCTGGCGACGAGGAATTCGAAGGCGGGCAATTCAATGGTTCTCATGGCGATGCGGCCCGGCGACGGCAAAGCGTCGCCGGGCCCGGTCCTCAGCTGGAGAACTTCAGGCTGATGGTCTGGAAATCGCCTTCGGCGAGGTTGTTGGTCGGCCAGTAATAGCCGTCGGTCACCCGCTTGCTGTAGTAGAGTCGGAACTCGTAGCAGCAATCGGGTGGCAGAACCCCGCCGAGGCTGGCGCCCGGGAACACGATGGTTTCCGAACCGCCGACCCAGCTGGCGGTCGCGGCGTCGGGATTGCCAGGGCCGACCACCAGGGGATTGCTCTTGTACCCGCGCAATCCAGGCGGGGTGACCGCGGCGACGCTGCCGTGACCGTATTGCGCCTGCAACTCGTACTGGCACAGGAAGCCGTTGTTGTCCTGCACCGTGACCGACACGGCCGCCCAACCGGTCGGTCCGACGTCATAGGCCGGGCATTCGCCGGTCCCGGTCTGGGGCGCGGGATCGAGGATGCCACGCCAGGCGGCTATGCCGTTCACCACCTGCAGACTGAGCGGCGTACTGTCGATGGTCAGGGTCAATGGCGCGTCCGGCGTGATGGTCACCGGATTGAAGCCGACGTCGAAGCCGATCATCGTCAAGTCCACCGCGCCGAACGGCTGGCCGCCGAGCAGGCTGGTGTCGGAGGCGGTCAACACCAGACCTTGATAGCCCCAGAACACCTCGCCGCCCGGTGGAACCGGCGGGAACGGCGCCAGCCCTGGCGGCGCCGGCTGGGTCTGGCGGGCCGTCGGCATGGCATACAGGCCGGCATAGCCGTGCGAACTGAACGGTCCCATCTGCACGTTGTAGCCGGTGGTGGTCTGGGCGATCGGATCGTAGATCCATACCGGCAGCCACAAGGGCGAGGCGATCGGCGTGGCGGCGGGCGCGCCGGCCGGGGCCGGCTTGGCGCCGCCGCGGCAGAGCGGAGCGTCCCACATCGCGCCATTGACCTGATAGTAGTCCATCGTGCCCGGAGCGACCGCGGCGTACAGCCAGAGATTGCCCTGGAAAGCGACGTCGGAATTGTCGCCGCCGCCCTGAGCGAGGCCGCCGGCATCGATGGAGGTGGTCGCGATATTGCCGACACTGGTCCACACCATGCCGCTTTCCGGCGGCGGCGGGCCCTGGCACCAGGTGAGAGTCGCTGGATTGCCGGTCAAGGTCACCGTCTGGCCGCCGGCCATCGACCAGCGGGTGTCGATGGCGGGGTCCTCGGCCAGGATGGTGACGCCGCCCTGGGTGACGCCGAAGACGATGTTCGGTTCGTCGAAACACCACCAGCGCCACGGAAAGATGGCGCGCAGGGCCGGGTTGGCGAACTTTCTGGCGATCCGCGCGGTGCGGGCCGGGTCGGGCCGGATGACCCCTGCGGCCTTGGCGAAGCCCTCGCCGCGCACCAGGGCGCGTCCTTCCGGGCGGAACATGGCGACCGACTGCGAGCCGGCCGTCGCGCGGGTTTCCAGCGCCTCGATGACGTGCAGAATGTCATACTCCCACCACCACGGCCAGCAGTCCCACCAGACCGGCTCGCATGGCCAACAGGGAAACAGCAGGTCCCACCAGGGGAAGCAGAGGGTGAAGGTCCCGTCCGGCCCGGTGGTGACGCTGGCCTGCGGAAGTCTTGGTGTAGCCGCCCGAGCCCCACGACACCGTGTAGACGGTGACGTCGGAGGCTGGCGCGGGACAGCCGTCAGGACCGACGACGGCGCCGCTGACGCACCACTCGCGCCAGAAAATCGACCAGGCGTCGATCTGCGCCGCGGTCAACGCCAGTTGCGGACCCTCGATGGGATGGGGACCTCGTACGCTCTCGCGGTCGAGTTTGACGACCGGCGCGCCGCCGACCTTGGCTGGGTGCGCCGCCGCCGTGGTCGGCAGGACGCTGAGCTGCAAGGCATAGGGGCTGTCGGCATGAGCGGCGTGGTGTGGCAGGTTCAGCCGATAGGCGCCGTCCGGGCGCAGGCCGGCGCTCGCCAGCACAGCGCCGCCGCGCAGGGCGACGACTGACAGGCGAGCGGCATCGGCCTCCGACACGCCGGTCACGCGTCCGACGATCGGAATAGGTTTTTCAGCTTTCGACATCGGGTGGATCCTCGCTGCCCGATCCACCGGCGGCGCCCGGAATGGGGCCGCGTCCGGGGCCGGATGCGACTGCCGATCTAGCCAGAGGCCGCCAATCCAGCGTCAAGACGCCGTCAAACCAACGTCAATTCGACCATGCCGGGGGGCGTCACGCCAGGCGAGACCGGTTCGCCGCGGCGCCCACCGTCGGAAAATCGGTCCGGGGTGATGCGCCGCGCCGCCTTTTCGGGCAGACCGGTGGCGAGGGCGGATGGCCGCCCGACCGGAAAACTGAAGAGGGCGCCGCCATGAACACCGGACTGGACCTGCTGCGATCGCCCGTCCTGCTGCCGTGCGGCGTGTCGTTGCCCAACCGCCTCGCCAAGGCGGCCATGACCGAGGGCCTGTCGCGCGACGGCCTGCCGGACAGCCAGCACGAGCGGCTGTACGAAGCCTGGGCCAGGTGCGGGGTGGGCATGACGATCACCGGCAATGTGCAGGTGGACCGGCGGCATCTCGAGCGGTCGGGAAATGTGGTTCTGGACGCGACGCCCGATGCCGCCGGACGTGCGGCGTTCGCCCGCTGGGCGGCCGTCGCCAAATCGGGGGGCGCGCATGTCTGGATGCAGATCAGCCACGCGGGACGGCAGACGCCGGCCCTGATCAACCCTCACCCCTATGGTCCTTCGGCGGTCGCCCTGCAGATCCCCGGTCGGTTCGGGACGCCGCGCGAAATGCCCGAGGACGAGATCGAGCGGGTGATCGAGGGCTTTGCGCGCACCGCGCGGGTCGCCCGCGACTGCGGCTTCGACGGCGTCCAGATCCACGCGGCGCACGGCTATTTGCTCTCGGCGTTTCTCAATCCCAAGGCCAACCATCGGACCGACAAGTGGGGCGGGTCGCTGGAAAGCCGCGCCCGGCTGTTGCTGTCGGTCTATGACGCCGTGCGCAAGGCGGTCGGAAGCGACTTCCCGATCTCGGTCAAACTCAATTCCGCCGACTTTCAGCTGGGCGGCTTCGATTTCGAGGAGGCGATCCTGCTCGCGGGCCGGCTGGCCCGCGCCGGGGTCGACCTGCTGGAGATATCCGGCGGCAATTATGAACAGCCCTCGATGATGGGCCTGCCGGGCGGTCCACCGATGCGGGCCACGACGCGAGCCCGCGAAGCCTATTTCCTCGATTTCGCCCGGGCGATGCTGCAGGGCGAAACCCCACCGCTGATGGTCACCGGTGGGTTCCGGTCGGCGGCGGCGATGATCGAAGCGGTGGAGGCCGGCGTCGCGGTGGTCGGCCTGGCCCGGCCCCTATGCGCCGAGCTCGACGGTCCGGCGGCCCTGCTGGCCGGCGAACGCCAGGAACTGGCTCGGTTCGAAGAGGCTCTGATGACCGAGGCGGCCGGGCCGCCGCCGCCGGCGTCGAAATACGGCGAACTGCCGGAATCCTTCGCGGTGATCGCCTGGTTCTACCAGCAGATCCGACGCCTCGGCCGCGGCGAGCCGGTGGACTTGGCGTTGACCGGATGGCAGGCCTTCCTGGATGAGCGCCGCGACGACGCGGCTTAGGCCCGTCCGACCACGACGGTCAGCGGATCGCAGAGCGTTCCGTCGGTCAGGGCTTGCGCAGCGACCTCGGTGAACCCGGCGCGCCGCAGATACAACGCCACCAGCTCGGCATGCCCCTCGCCGGACAGGGCGCGCCAGATGGCGACCGCCTTGGTGGGAAAGCAGCGGTTCGAAAAGCTGACGATCACCGGCGCGCCGGACCGCAGAGCCCGGCGCAGCTCGCAAAACACCTCCACCGGATGGCGAAGATACTGGACGCCGACGCAACACAGCGCGGCATCGAGCGAGCGATCGGCCAGCGGCAGGGTCGGATCGGCGTTGAGATCGCCAATGAACCATCGGGTCAGTCGCGGATTGGCGGCCAGTTCCTCGGCGTTCATCCCGTGCCCGATCACCTCTGCGGCCTGCAAGTCGGCCGGCAGATGACTCACCCAGCTCGACATCATGTCGAAGATCACCCCGCCCGGCGGCAGGGATTCGGCGTAGTAGGCGCTCAGCGCGGCGACGGCGCCCTCGTCGATATGGCTCACCAGCCGCGGCGGCGCGTAGAACGCCAGGTCATCGCCGTCGTCGATGCGGCGAAACGCGCCGGACGGAAGTTCGGGCAAGTGCTGGGGCATCGCCCCGCTATAGCGGTCCGCCGGCTACATCCCCAGGGATTCCGCCGCCGCCTTGTGCACCACCCTGCCATTTTCGACGTTCAGGCCGAGTGCAAATCCGGGGTCGTCGGCCAAAGCCCGCTCGACGCCCTTGCCCGCCAGCGCCGAGATGTAGGGCGCGGTCGCGGCGCTGAGCGCATAGGTCGAGGTCAGGGGCGCGGCGCCCGGCATGTTGGCGACGCAATAGTGGATGACCTCGTCGACCACGAAGGTCGGGTCGGCGTGGGTGGTAGGATGGCTGGTCTCGAAACATCCGCCCTGGTCGATGGCCACGTCGACCAGCACGGCTCCGGGAAGCATGCGCCCGAGGTCGGCGCGGGTCACCAGCTTAGGGGCCGCCGCGCCTGGGATCAGCACGCAGCCGATCACCAGGTCGGCGGTGGGCAGGGCCTCGGCGACGAGGTCGTGGGTCGAGTAGCAGGTTTTCACGGTCCCGCCGAAAATGTCGTCGAGCTCCTCCAGCCGCGACGCGGATATGTCGAACAGGGTGACGTCGGCCCGATGGCCCAGGGCCATCTGCGCGGCGTGCTTGCCGGCGACGCCGCCGCCGAGGATCAGCACTTTGGCCGGCAACACGCCCGGCGCGCCGCCCAGCAACAAGCCGCGCCCGCCGGCCGGCTTGAGCAGATGATAGGCGCCGACGTCGACCGCCATGCGGCCGGCGACCTGGCTCATCGGGGCCAGCAGCGGCAGACGCCCGGCGCGATCCGTGATGGTCTCATAGGCGATCGCGGTGCAGCCCGACTTCATCAGGCCGTGGGCCTGTTCCGGGTCGGCCGCGAGGTGCAGATAGGTGAACAGGATGTGCCGCGGCTTCAGTCGGGCAATCTCCACCGCCTGGGGTTCCTTGACCTTCACGATCATGTCCGAGGCCTCGAACACCGCGTCGGCATCGGGCAGGATTTCGGCGCCGACATCGGCGTAGACCTGATCGGCCAGGCCGATCCCCGCGCCCGCCCCGGCCTCGACGTGGACCGTGTGACCTTCGCGGACCAGCCGCTGCACGACGCCCGGCGTGGCGCCGACACGAAATTCCAGCGTCTTGATTTCCTTGGGTACGCCGATGCGCATCTGAGGCCCTTTCAAGGTGAAGTGTGATCACACATGCTTAGCATGCGGGCACGGATTAGGCGACACCCCGTCGACGCCTAGGCTCTTCCACAAGGACCAGGAGGATGACCATGGCGCAGATCAGAAAGCCGACCGAGATCGAGAACAGCACACGGTAGCCGAGCACAGCGGCGATCAGGCCGCCGGCCAATGGGCCGATGGTCGACATGGCGCCCTGAGCGGTCGCCGTCAGCGCCAGCCGCATCGCCATGTCGTCGCGTTCACCAAATTCCAGGACCATGGTCTGTGAGCTCATCATGAACCCCGATTGAGCGGCCCCCAGACCGAAGAATGCCAGAAAGATCGGCACGGTCACGGCGAGCGCGGGCCCGGCCAGGAGCGGAGCGGCGACCAGCAGCACCGTGGCGGCCGCCCACAGGACCAGGGAGACGATGAACGTCAGGCGAAAGCCGAAGCGATCGCCGGCGAAACCCCAGCCCAGATTGGTCACCGTGTCGGCGCCGAGAAAGGCCAGGGACACCAGACCAAGGTTCTGGCCGTTCAGCGCCATCGAATGGCCGGCGAACAGGATGTAGAACGGCGCGGCGACGCGGGCGGCCATCGCCAGCGTCTGGGCGAGCATGAAATACGAGAACCCCCGATCCTGGCGGAACAACTCCGGAAACTCGCGCATCCGGTCGAGAACGCGCGCCCGGGTCCGCACGGTCGGCGGCTCCGGCTCGCGCATCAGCAGCCGCAGGGCGGTCAGACCCAGACTGGTCAGGACGAAGGCGAGCAGGAAGGTGACCCCATAGCCGTTGCCGAACACATTGTTCTGGATGAGCGTGCGGCCCGCGAACCAGGCGAGTCCGGCGGCGATGGCGCCGCCGGTGACGTTGCGCAGCGCCTGCAACCGCCCCCGCCGCGAAATCGGAATGACCTTGGCCAACAACAGCTGAAACGCCACCTGCTGCGGTCCGGAGAACAGGCCAAGGAGAAACAGAAACCCCAGCACCGCGATCAGCAACGGCAGGCCATGCAGGATGAACCCCGCGACCGCGACGCCCAGGATCTGCACGCGCATCAGTGTGCCCAGCAGAACCGCGACGGGAAGGACCCGCTTGCGGTGTTCGATCTGGGTGGCCGCGAACACCGGTGAGATCACCGCGCCCAGCTGCTGCAGGGATTGGCCCAGGCCGACGACGAAGTCCGACCCGGACAGCAGATGCAGATAGGCGGGCAGAAAGGTCGGCGCGTTGAACAGGCGGAACCCGGTCATTCCCAACATGCCATGCAGGTAATGGCCGGCGAAGTTGCGGGGCAAATTCTTCCAGACGAAGCGCTCATAGGCCGCCTCGGCTTCCTGCTCGGGGCTCGGCGGTTCAGACGCGCGGTCGGTCATCGACGACCCTCATCGCAGGGTGACGGATTTGGACGGGTGCGCAACTTGCTCGTCGCGGCGGAAACCGCAGCGGTGGTTCACTGGCCGTCGGCCATCGCCATCGACACGCCGCCATCGACCGGGATGGTCGCCCCGACCACATAATCGCCGGCGCGGGAGGCCAGATAGATCGCCGCCGCGGCCATGTCCTCGTCCGTGCCGATGCGGCCGCATCGGAATTCGCCGGGCGACCTCGTCGCCATGGTCACGGGCGTCGCGATTCATGTCGGACGCGAAGGCCCCGGGGGCGATGGCGCTGACCACGATCCGATCGCGGATCAGGCGCGCCGCCATGCGCCGGGTCAGGTAGATCAGTCCGGCCTTTGACGCGTGATAGGAATAGGTCTCCTGTGGATTGAGACGAATGCCGTCGATCGAGGCGACATTGATCACCTTGGCCGGCCTCTCGTCGCGAGGCCGCCGCCAGAAGCGCGCCGTGCAAGGCCTGGGTCAGAAAAAACGGCGACTTCAGGTTGAGGTTCATCACCTTATCCCAGCCACTCTCGGGGAAGGCGTCGAATTCCGCGCCCCAGGCGGCGCCGGCGTTGTTGACCAGGATATCCAGCCTGGGTTCGAGGGCGGCGAACTCCGCGGCCAGGGCCTTGCATCCTTCCACCGTCGAGATATCCCGGGGCAGGGACAGGCATCGGCCTCCGCCGGCCGACAGGGCGGCCGCCGCCGCGTCGCACTGGTCGGCCTTGCGCGAGGAGATATAGACTTTGGCCCCCGCGGCGACGAAGCCCTCGGCGATCATCCGCCCGATCCCGCGAGACCCGCCGGTCACCAGGGCCACGCGGCCCGTCGAGCGAGAAAAGTGTCTTGATCATCGAGCCGTCCTCAATTGCCATTGCGAAGCCATTGTCCATGGTTCGCGGCCGATGGCAAAAGGCCGCCGCCGACGACCAACTCGACGCCAAGAGGCGGCCGCGCCCAAAACTTGGGCGCCGCAGCTTCTACCGTCTCGCCGTCCGCGGCTCCCTTGCACTCAAACCTCCCCTCCCTTAATCAGGCGCCGCGGGTCGGCCACCACAAAAGTGGTCGTGGCGGCGAGTTTTTTTGAAGCGTCTTCGGGGGTGTTCCGAATGTCTTTCGATGTTGTATCCGCCAATGGCGAAGGGTCGGGGAAAGTTACTCCCGTCACCTTGACCCACCTCCAGCGCCTGGAGGCCGAGAGCATCCACATCATGCGCGAGGTGGTGTCCGAGGTCGAAAAGCCGGTGATGCTGTATTCGGTCGGCAAGGATTCGGCGGTGATGCTGCATCTGGCCGCCAAGGCCTTCTATCCCTCGAAGCCGCCCTTTCCCGCTGCTGCACGTCGACACGACCTGGAAGTTCCAGGCGATGTACGAGATGCGCGAGCGCATGGCGCGCGAACTGGGCTTCGACCTGATCGTCTACAAGAACCCGGAGGCCGAGGCGCGCGGGGATCAATCCGTTCGATCACGGCTCGCTGCACACCGACATGTGGAAGACCCAGGGGCTGAAGCAGGCGCTCGACAAGTACGGCTTCGACGCGGCGTTCGGCGGGCGCGCGCCGCGACGAGGAAAAGAGCCGGGCCAAGGAGCGCGTGGTCTCGATCCGCAGCGCCCAGCACGGCTGGGATCCCAAGAACCAGCGGCCCGAACTGTGGAAGCTGTACAACAACACGCATCACCAAGGGCCAGAGCCTGCGGGTGTTCCCGATCTCCAACTGGACCGAGCTGGACATCTGGCAATACATCCACCTCGAGAATATCCCGATCGTGCCGCTGTACTTCTCGGCCGTGCGGCCGGTGGTCGAGCGTGACGGCATACTGATCATGGTCGACGACGAGCGCATGCGGCTGCATCCGGGCGAGGTCCCGATGATGAAGAGCGTGCGCTTCCGTACCCTCGGCTGCTATCCGCTCACCGGCGCGGTCGAGAGCGAGGCGGCCACCCTGCCCGAGATCATCCAGGAGATGCTGCTGACCACCACCTCCGAGCGCCAGGGCCGGGCGATCGACCACGACCAGGCCGCCTCCATGGAAAAGAAGAAGCGCGAAGGTTACTTCTGATGGCTCACGTTTCGGACCTGATCGCCAGCGACATCGACGCCTATCTGGAGTCGCACCAGCACAAGTCGCTGTTGCGCTTCATCACTTGCGGCTCGGTGGACGACGGCAAATCGACCCTGATCGGCCGGCTGCTGTACGATTCGAAGATGATCTTCGAGGATCAGATGGCCGCGCTGGAAGCCGATTCCAAGCGGGTCGGCACACAGGGCGGCGAGATCGACTTCGCCCTCCTGGTCGACGGTCTGGCGGCCGAGCGCGAGCAGGGCATCACCATCGACGTCGCCTATCGGTTCTTCTCCACCGACAAGCGCAAATTCATCGTCGCCGACACGCCCGGCCACGAACAGTACACCCGCAACATGGTCACCGGCGCCTCGACCGCCGACCTGGCGATCATCCTGATCGACGCGCGCAAGGGCATTCTGACCCAGACCCGGCGCCACAGCTTCCTGGTCAACCTGATCGGCATCCGCAAGGTGGTGCTGGCGGTCAACAAGATGGATCTGGTGGGGTTCGATCAGGTGGTGTTCGATACCATCGTCGCGGACTATCGGGTGTTCGCCGGCGAGATCGGCCTGACCGACATTCTGGCCATCCCGATCTCGGGCCTGAAAGGCGACAACATCGCCTCCAAGAGCCAGAGCACGCCCTGGTATCAGGGCCCTACCCTGGTCCATTATCTGGAAACGGTCGAGATCGACGAGGAGCGCCTGCAGGCCGGGCCGTTCCGCATGCCGGTGCAGTGGGTCAACCGCCCGAATCTCGATTTCCGCGGCTTCAGCGGCCAGATCGCCTCGGGCATGGTCCGGCCAGGCGACGCGGTGCGCGTGCTGCCGTCGGGCCGCGAGACGCCGGATCGCGCGCATCGTCACCAAGGACGGCGACCTGCCCCTGGCGGTCGCCGGCCAATCGGTCACCCTGACCTTCGCCGACGAGGTCGACTGCTCGCGCGGCGACGTGATCGCCGCGGCCAAGGCGCCCACCGAGGTCGCCGACCAGTTCGAGACCACCATCGTGTGGATGGCCGCCGAGCCGATGCTGCCCGGCCGCGCCTACGGCCTGAAGATCGGGGCCACGATGGTCACCGCGCACCGTCGCCGAACCGAAATACAAGATCAACGTCAACACGCTGGAACATCTGGCGGCCCGGCAACTGGAGCTCAACGAGATCGGCGCCTGCAACATCAGCCTCGACCGGCCGATCGCCTTCGACCCCTATGAGACCGACCACGATCTCGGCGGCTTCATCCTCATCGACCGGATGACCAACGCCACGGTCGGCGCCGGCATGATCCATTTTGCCCTGCGCCGGTCGCACAACATCCACTGGCAGGCGGTGGACGTCACCAAGGAGACCCGCGCCAGGGCCAAGGGCCAGAAGCCGGCGGTGCTGTGGTTCACCGGCCTTTCGGGCGCCGGCAAGTCGACCATCGCCAACCTGGTCGAGAAGAAGCTGCTGGCCGACGGCCGCCACACCTATCTGCTCGACGGCGACAATGTCCGCCACGGCCTCAACCGCGATCTCGGCTTCACCGACGCCGAACGGGTGGAAAACATCCGCCGCGTGGCCGAAGTGGCCAAGCTGATGGTCGACGCCGGCCTGATCGTGCTGGTGTCGTTCATCAGCCCGTTCCGCTCGGAGCGGCGGATGGCGCGCGAACATGATGGCGGAGGGCGAGTTCCTCGAGGTCTATGTCGAGACGCCCCTGGCCCTGGCCGAGCAGCGCGACGTCAAAGGTCTCTACGCCAAGGCCCGGCGCGGCGAACTGCACAATTTCACCGGCATCGACAGCCCTTATGAAGAGCCGGAGGACGCCCGAGATCCGCGTCGACACCAGCGCCCTGTCGGCCGAGCAATCGGCCGAACTGATCGTCCGCTACCTGCACGATCGGGCCTGAGCCCGGGCCGCCCGCCGGCCCGGACTGCGGTGGCCGGCGCTGGCGGCCCAGATCAGAACTTCAGGACGATCTTGCCGAAGTGCGCGTTGGCGCGCATCGCCTCGAGCGCGTGCACCGCCTGGGTGAACGGATAGACCTTGTCGACCACCGGCGCGATCCGGTGCGCTTCGATGGCGCGGCACATCGCCTCGAACATCGCCCGTGATCCGACCGACACGCCCTGCAGTTTTGCCCCCGAGGCGATCATCGCGCCCATCTGCAGCGGTTCGGCCGGACCGCCGAGGACGCCGATGATCGCGATGTGACCCATCAAGGCGATCGCCCGCAAACTCTCGGTCAGGGTCCCGCCGCCGCCGACCTCCATGACGAAATCCACGCCCCGGCCACCGGTGAACTCTCGCGCCGCCCGTCCCCAGTCAGGCGTGGTCTTGTAGTTGATCAGCCGGTCGGCCCCGAGCGCCTCGGCCCGGGCCAGTTTTTCGTCCGAAGACGAGGTGACGATGGTGCGGTAGCCCGCCGCCCTGGCGAACTGCAGACCAAAGATCGACACGCCGCCGGTGCCCTGCAGGACCACCCAGTCGCCCGGTCGCAGCCGGGCGTCCTCGAACATCGCGCGCCATGCGGTGAGCGCAGCGCAGGGCAGGGTCGATACCTGCTGGTCGGTCAGGAAGTCGGGAACCTTGGACAGGCCCTCCTGGTCGAAGGCCGCCAGTTCACGTCCGGCGCCGGGAATCGGCATGCCCAGCGCCGACATCTGGGTCTCGTAGGTCGGCTTGCCCGCCAGCCATTTCTGAAAGAACAGGGTCGCAACCCGGTCGCCTGGCGCGAACCGGGTAACCTGCGAGCCCACCGCCTCGACGACGCCGCAACCGTCCGAGAAGGGCGTCAGCGGCAGCGGGGTCGATCGCCCGTACACGCCTTGCAGCATCAACAGGTCGCGGTAGTTCAGCGACACCGCCCGCATCCGCACCAGGACCTCGGCCGGCCCAGGCTCGGGGTCCGGCAGTTCAACGACCTGAAGATTCTCCAGTCCGACGCCGCCGATCAGTTGCAAGGCGCGCATGCTCATTCTCCCTTTTGCCCTCGGCGGCGACGATCGAGGCCATGTCCGTATCCTGTGTGCGGGATCAAGCCTATGGTGCCGACCCTGCACCTGGCAATTGTGACGAAGGGTCAAGCATGATCTGGACGGGCCGGCTCTGGCTGAGCCTCGCGGCGATCAGCGGCATGGTCGGCGTCGCGGCCGGGGCGTTCGCGGCCCACGGCGTCGTCGACCCGCGAGCCAAGGACCTGATGTCGACAGCGGCGCACTACCAGTCGATCCATGCGCTGGCCGTCTTCGCCTGTGCGACGGTCATCCAGGCGGGCGGAGGGCGCGCGCGGCTTGCTCCGGCCCTGTTTCTGGCCGGGACCCTGCTGTTCAGCGGCTCGCTGTACGCCCTGGCCGTGGGCGCGCCGCGTTGGGCCGGCGCGATCACCCCGGTGGGCGGCGGACTTTTTCTCGCCGGCTGGGGGATGCTCGCCTGGGCGGCCGCGAGCATCGACCGTATAGCGATCGGAACCAGACCATGAGCCACCGACCGGAGGAACCCGCGATGTCCGCCCTCGAACGCCAGATGCCCCCAGTAAGGTATGCCGAAACCAACGGCGCGCGCCTGGCCTATTACGAGGTCGGGCCGAGAACCGGCGTGCCGGTGATCTTCTGCCACGGCTTTCCGGAACTGGCGTTCTCCTGGCGCCATCAGCTGCGGGCGTTCGAAGCGGCCGGGCGATGGGCGATCGCGCCGGACCAGCGGGGCTATGGTCTGACGTCGCGGCCCGACGCCGTCGAGGACTATGATATCGAGCATCTGACGGGCGATCTGGTCGGCCTGCTCGACCATCTCGGGGTCGAGAAGGCGATATTCTGCGGTCATGACTGGGGCGGCATCGTCGTCTGGCAAATGCCGCTGCGTCATCCAGAGCGCGTCGCCGGCGTCATCGGCGTCAACACCCCGTTCATGCCCCGCCCGCCGGCCGATCCCATCGCGATCATGCGTCGGCGGTTCGGCGAGGACATGTACATCGTGCATTTCCAAAAGCCTGGCGAGGACGACGCCGTCCTGGGCGGCGACGTCGGCAAGGCGATGGACTTCTTCATGCGGCGCCCCGTGCCGGGCTCGCCGCCCGCGGAGGGCGGCCTGTCGATGAGCCAGGCGGCGGAGGGCGAGGCGGCCGCCGGTGGGTCCAGCTTCGCCCTGATCGAGATGCTCAAGGCCTACGATCCGGCATTCGATCCGCGTCCCAGACTGCTGACCGACGACGAGATGGCCGTATTCGTCGAAAGCTTTCAGCGCACGGGTTTCACCGGCGGGATCAACTGGTACCGCAATTTCAGCCGCAATTGGCAGCGCTCCGGGCACATCGTCGACCACGTCGCGGTCCCGGCGCTGATGGTCATGGCGGAGAAGGACGCCGTGCTGCCGCCGTCCGCCGCCGACGGCATGGAGGCCTATGTGTCGGACCTGGAAAAGCTGCTGATCAGGGACAGCGGCCACTGGACGCAGCAGGAACAGCCCGAAGCGCTCAATCGGGCGCTTCTTGACTGGCTCAATCGGCGCTTTCCGATCTAAGAAGCGCGCATGGATCGATCCCCTCCCCTGCCCGAACCAATGTCCGCCGCCGGCCGACGCGGTCTCTATGCCGAGACCCAGCCCTTCGCCAGCGGCTGGCTGTCGGTGCAGGGTCCGCACGAAATCTATTTCGAACAATGCGGCACGCGATCGGGCAAGCCGGCGGTCGTTCTGCACGGCGGGCCCGGCGGGGCGATCAATCCCACCATGCGCCGGTTCTTCGATCCCGACCGCTGGCGAGTGACCCTGTTCGATCAGCGGGGCTGCGGCAAGAGCCGGCCAAACGCCTCGCTGGAAGACAACACCACCTGGACGCTGGTCGAAGACATCGAGCGGCTGCGGCGCCATCTTGGCATCGAGTCATGGACGGTATTCGGCGGTTCCTGGGGATCGACCCTGGCGCTGGCCTACGCCATCCGGTATCCGGACCGAGTCGACGCCCTGGTCCTGCGTGGCATCTTCCTGATCACCCGCCGCGAGGTGCAATGGTTCTATCAGGACGGCGCCTCGATGCTGTTTCCGGATTCCTGGGCGAAGTTCCTGGCGGTGATCCCGCCCGAGGAGCGGCACGACATGGTCGGGGCGTATCATCGCCAACTCACTCATCCCGACCGCAGAGTGCAGGCCGAGGCCGCGGCCGCCTGGAGCCAGTGGGAAGGCGACACCCTGTCGTTGCGCGGCCCGCAGGCCCGCCCGGCCAAATTCGACGAGGTGGACTTCGCTATCGCCTTCGCGCGCATCGAATGCCACTTTTTCGTCAACGACGAATTCATGCCGGAAGACGCCTGGCTCCTGAAGAACGTCGACACCATCCGCCATATCCCCGCCTGGATCGTGCAGGGACGGTTCGACGTGGTGACGCCGTTGGAGAGCGCCTGGTCGCTGAAGACCGCCTGGCCGGAAGCGCATTTCAACCTGATCTGGGACGCCGGGCACGCCTCCACGGAACCCGGCATCGTCGACGGCCTGGTCCGCGCCACCGACGCCGCCCTGGCGGTCTGAGATCGTCATGGTCGAGCCCGGCTCGATCGGCCGCGGAACGAAACACGTACGGATCCTTGCGTCGACCGGCGATCCGGGCAATGGTCGAACCGAAAGCGCGCCGGCCGCGGAAGCGGTGATGCGCGAGAAGTCGGGCGATGACCAACCCTGGGCTCATTCGAGAAGGTGATCTCCCGGCGGAGACGCCAGGCGAAGCCTTGCCCGCCCACATCGTGGCGTTGCGGCCGGCGGATGACGAGGCCCAGCCGGCGGCAGTGGCCGATGGCGATGGTCGCATCGTCAGGCTGACGGGCAGGGCGACATCCGCGATCGCCCCGACCAAGGCGAACCGGCGGCCCGCCGGACCCCGCAAGCGCCACTGGCTGCGGCGAACTCCTGGGCATGCATTGAGAGGCCGGACGGGGCCCTGCCTCAGAGCAGGATACCCGACCCGCCGCTGACCTCGCTGTAGCGATGCACGCGCACCGACAGCACCAGGGCAAAGCCGATCATCATGGTGATCATCACCGTGCCGCCGAACGACAGCAGCGGCATGGGCACCCCCACGACCGGGGCGAGGCCCATGACCATGGCGCCGTTGATCAGCACGCACAGCGCGAAGGTCGCCGTGACCCCCGACGCCGCCAGGCGGCCGAAATGGCTGTGCGCCAGCGCCGCCATCCGCAGGGCCATGAAGATCGCCGCGGCATACAGCAACAGGACGGTGAGGCAGCCGACGAAGCCGAACTCCTCGGCCAGCGACGAGAAGATGAAGTCGGTGGACTTTTCCGGGAGGAAGTTGAGCTGGCTCTGGGTGCCCAGGCCGAAACCCTTGCCCAGCAGGCCGCCTGATCCCAGGGCGATCTTCGACTGGATGATGTGATAGCCCGCCCCGGAGCGATCCGCCTCCGGGTTCAGGAAGGTCAGCAGCCGGGCCCGCTGATAGGCTTTCAGCACGAACATGAACGCCGCCGGCACCACGGCGCACAGGCCGACCAGTCCCGTGGCGACCAACCGCAGGCTGAGCCCGGCGAGAATCATCATGATCCCGCCGGTGGCGGCGATCAGCAGGGCGGTGCCCAGGTCGGGCTGGTGCGCCACCAGGGCCACCGGCGCGGCGATCAGGCCGACCGGGATCAGCAGTCGCCACGACAGCCGCGCCTGATCGACCGACAATCCCTGGTAGAAGCGCGCCAGGGCCAGCACCAGGCCGATCTTGATCATCTCGGAAGGCTGCAGCCGGATCGGACCGATATCCAGCCAGCGTTTGGCGCCCAGGGTGGAATGGCCGATCGCCGCCACCGCCAGCAGCATCAGCAGCCCCAGGGCATAGGTCGGATAGGCGGCGGCGAACCACACCCGCACATCGGCCATGGCCAGGGCGATCATCACCGCGAAACACACGCCGTACAGCGCCATATGCTTCCAGGCCCACGGGGACCAGGTCTCACCGGCGATCGAATACAGCATCATGCCGCCGATGCCGGTGATCGCGGTGATCACCAGGCAGAAACCCCAGTCGACCTGGGCCAGCTTGACGCTCAGCCGGTCGCGTTCGCCCTGGCGGGTGATCGACGGCGCGGTCATGGGCGCCACCCGGTGCGGCGCGAGCGGCCGACGGCGGCGGCGAAATCGGCGTCAGGCAACGGCGCCGCCCAGTCTGGGGATCAGCATCGGCACGCGCGCGCTGTAGGCGCCATAGGCCCCCTCGCCGAGTTCGGCGCGCAGGAATTTTTCCTCGACCCTGGCCACCCAGCCAAAGCCGAGGGTCACCATGGCGAACCCCAGGAACGAGGCCGGCGTCGCCTTGAGACCCGCGGTCATCAGCGCCGCGAACATCACCCCGGCGTAGATCGGATGGCGCACCAGGCCATAGGGGCCGGTGTCGACGATGTGATGATCCTCCTTGAGGGTGACGAGGCCCGACCACAGCCGCCCCAGGTGGGCCCGCGCCCACCAGCAGAAGGCGAAACCGGCCCCGACCAGTACGAACAGAAGCCATTTCAGCACGGGGCGCGCGCTCCACAGGGGGTCGAACCAGCCGCGCGCCCAGGGGGCCCAGAACAACGACCCCTGGCCGGCGACCGGCGCGAACAGCAGCAGGAACCCCAGGCCCGCGATCGAGCGGTAGACGCCCATGGCGTCGCGGCGCATCTGCACCTTGGTCTTGCCGGAAAACACCACCGCCGCGATCCAGGTGACGTACCAGACGGCCCACATCATGGTGACGGCGAGTTCGGCTGACATTCCGCGCCTCCGGGATCGGGCGGACGCTTAGCCGCTCACCGCCGCCCTGTCACGCTCCCGCCGCCGGGTCGGCATGTCGGGAGGCGTCCTTCAGGCCAGAACCGCATGGTGGCCGCCGACGGCCAGCAGCGGGGTAGACCTTGCAGGAGTGGTCCGACACGATCACCCCGCTGTTTTTGCCGCCGGCCATCGACAGTTTTTCGGTAAGAGTGGCCAGATCGTCCCTCACAAGGCTCAGGGACACATTGATGGTGAAAGACGCGGCGGCTCGCACAGAAGCCCAGGCGTGACTACCCCACTGGTAGGGAAGGTTTACCCGCCACCGAGAGAAGTCAACCCAATTTTGCGATCAGCCAAAGGTTGTCGCGCCCGAGTGTTCAGCCTACGGATGGCTCCGGCGGGGCCGCGCCTTCCGGTCGGGCGGCCGGATCGGTGACTGGCGTGGGGACCGTCCCGGTGTCCGGGGCCGGTTGAACGATGCGCGCCCGGACCTGCGGGTCCTTGAGCAGGGCCACGCGCATCAGTTCGGCCGCCTTGGGGGCGGCGGCGTCGGCGCCGAAGCCACCGTGCTCGACCAGCACGCTGATCGCGTAGCGGGGGTCGTCGTAGGGGGCGAAGGCGATGAACCAGGCGTGGTCGCGGTCGGCCCATTTGCCTGTTGCGCCGTGCTGGCCGTGGCCGCCGGCATAGGTATGGGCCTGGGCCGTGCCGGTCTTGCCGGCCATCTTCACCGGACCGAGGCCCAGTTGCGCCTTCGCGGCGGTGCCGCCGACATCATTGGCGACCGAGGCCATGGCGGCGCGCACGAAGGCCAGGTGTTCGGCGGCGAACGGCAGCGGCGGGGCCTGGGCGCCCGAGGGCTGGATCTGCTCGCCGATGGCGTGGACCAGGCGCGGCTGGAGCGCCAGTCCGCCATTGGCCAGCCGCGAGGCCATCACGCAAAGCTGCAGAGCGTTGACCAGGACATACCCCTGGCCGATGCCCATGCTGGGGGTTTCCCCGCCATGCCAGACCGGGTCGTGCGGAAAGGCCCGCCGCTTGTAGGCGGGGTCGGGCACCAGGCCCGGCTTCTGGCCTGGAATGCCGATGTCGAAGGTCTGGCCCAGGCCGAACCTGCGGGCGGTGTCGGCGATGCGCTGCGGACCGACCGCCAGAGCCGTCTGATAGAAGAAGATGTCGCACGAGGTCTTGATCGCATCGTGCATGTTCAGCGTGCCGTGCACCTTGTCGCAGTGCCATACGCGGCCGCCCCAGGCCCAGGCGCCGCCGCAGGTGTGGGTCGCCGACGGGTCCACTCCCATCTCCAACGCCGCCAGCGCCACCATGGTCTTGAAGGTCGAGCCCGGCGGATAGGTCGCGGTCAGCGCCTTGTTGAACAGCGGCTTGTGATCGTATTCGGCCAGGGCCTGATACTGCGGCCTGGTCAGGCCCTTGACGAACAGATTGGCGTCGAAGCTGGGGCCTGAGAACATGCACAGGATGTCGCCGGTGCGGCAGTCCATCATCACCGCCGCGCCGCTGTCCTCGCCGAACACTTCCAGGGCCCGGTTCTGAATGTCCGCGTCGAGCGTCAGCCGGATCGGCGCGCCGGGGGTCGACGGGATGTCACCGGCCGGGTCCTGCCGGACCACCCTGCCTTTGACGTCGACCTCAACCTTGCGCGCCCCCGGCCGGCCGCGCAGATCGAGATCGAAGGCCTTTTCGACCCCCTGTTTGCCGATCCGGAACCCGGGATTGAGCAGAATGGGTTCGGAATTGGGGCCGGTCGCGCGTGATGTCGCGATCGCTGACCTTGGCGACATAGCCGATGACGTGGGCGAACGCGCCCGAGAACGGATAGACTCGCACCTCGCCCATGTCGGCGGTGACCCCGGGCAGTTCCGGCGCGCGGGCATTGATCGCCGAAAACTCCTCCCAGCTGATGTCCTCCATCAGAGTGACCGGCGCCTTGCGCGGGGCGGCGTCGATGTCGTCGGCCAGCCGCGCGCGCCGGGCGTCGTCCATGGGGATCAGCTCGGCCACCCTGGCGAGCACGGCGTCGATGTCGGTGTGTTCGTCCTTGGCCAGCAGCAATCGGAAGTCGGGACGGTTCGAGGCCAGCACGACGCCGTTGCGATCGAGGATCAGGCCGCGCGGCGGCGGGGTCAGCAGGAACTGGAACTGATTGTGCTCCGACAGCAGGCCGTAGCGGCCGGCCTCGAACAGCTGAAGTTGCGCCAGGCGGCCGCCCAGGGCCAGAAGGCCGAGCCCAGCGACGCCGCCGAACAGAAAGGTCCGCCGGTGAAACTGGCTCTGACGTTCGTTGACGTCGTCGAAGAACAGATTCGGCTTGATCATCGGAAGCGCACGTCGGCGTCCTCATAGCGCTGGATCAGCCGAAAGGCGAACGGAAACAGCAGCAGGGTGATCCCAAACTGCCAGGCCAAGGCCAGCAGGTTCGGGGCCGCGCCGGCCTTGATGGCCGTGAGGATCCAGCCGGTCCCGAGCGCCGCGGCGCAGCTGGCGACATACCAGGCCCACAGGCTCCAGAACCCCTGGCCGGAGAGGAAGGCCCGGCCGAACAGCACCGGCGCATAGGCGGCCAGCAGACTGATCGGCCACACGCCAAGAGGCCCGCCCCATAGCAGATCGAGGAACAGGCCAAGCAGCAGAAGAGCCAGCGGCGGAAGTAGCGAAGTGCGGATGATCGGCCAGGCGAAGGCCGGGACCAGAGCGAACACCGGCTCGGGAAGCTGCAATCCGAACAGGCCGAACGGCGCGGCGAACAGCAGCGAGGCGGCCGCGCAGATCAGCGCCGGGCCGCCGATCCACAGCAGTGGATTGAGCGGCCGGACGGTGACCGCGTTCATCGGGCGACAGCTTTTTTGGCTGGCCGGGGCGGCGAGAGCCCGGCGGGCCCGCGCGAACGGGCCGTTCCGCCGGACGCCTTGTCCGTTGCGCCGTGGAGGAGAGACCGCGCGGGCGAGGCGGCGGACCCCACTGGCGGGGTGGACGAGGCGCCGGACTTCGGCGCCGCCGCCGCCGGCGGCGGGGCGGCGGGCGGCGGCGGGGGTGCGGTGGCGGTCGAAGGCAGGGCCGCCGCGGCCAGGCCCGGCGGCGGAGTCGAGCTGGCTGAAATCGGTGAACAGCAGGATCTGCACGAAGTCGATCGGGGCGCTGTCGCTGTCGAGCGCGACCCGCCAGGCGCCGTCGAAGCCCTTGACCACCGAGCCGACCGGCAAGCCGCGAGGGAAGACTCCGCCGTCGCCGGAGGTGAGCACCCGGTCGCCGTCGCGCGGCGGCTCGTGCGTGCGCAGGAAGGCCAGGCGCCGGATTGGGCCCGCCGTCGCCGGACAGAATGGCGCGGCCATTGGTGCGGGGCAGCAACACCGGAACCCGGCTCTCCACGTCGGTGAGCAGCAGAACCCGGCTGACGCCCGGCGCGACTCCGACCACCCGGCCGATCAGCCCGTGGTCGCTGAGGGCCGGATTGCCCTCCACCACGCCCCGGGCGGCGCCGACGTCGATCAAGCGGGCCTTGCTGAACGGGCCGCGCGCATCCAGGATCGTGCGGCCCAACACCATGGGGATCGGCGGATCGGTGCGCACCCCCAGCATGGCGTGCAGCCGGTCGTTCTCCAGTTGCAGGGCCATGGCCCGATCCCGCCACGCCGCGTCCCGCAACAGCCGCGCCTTCAGCTCGTGGTTCTGAGAGCCGGCGGCGACATAGTCGGCGACCCGGTCGGCGCCCTGGCCGAGCCAGCCGAACGGCGCGGCCAACAGACGGCCGGCCGGCGACAGCACCGTCTCGGCGGCCCGACGCGTCAGCGCCGTAGGGGCCGTTCTGCGATGCGCGGCGATGGTCGGCGACGAACAGCGCCACGGCGGCGACCGCGGCGACCGCGCAGAACCAGCCGCGGCCAACCAGACGGACGGGCGGCCGTATATCGCCTAACGGACCGTCGCGCAGCGACAACCGCAGACTCCTCCATTCTCCGTCTACCCTCGCAGGGAAGGCAGATCAGATCAGGCTGCTCTCCAGCAATCCCTTCATCCATTTCGGGTGTTCCAGCACCTTGCCGCAACCCAGCGCGACGCAGGACAGGGGATCGTCGGCCACGGTTACCGGCAGGCCGGTGTGGTCGCGGATCTCCAGGTCGAGGCCGCGCAGCAGGGCGCCGCCGCCGGTCAGCATGATGCCCTTGTCGGCGATGTCGGCGGCCAGTTCCGGCGGCGTCGCTTCGAGCGCGACCTTGACCGCCTCGATGATCTGCGACACCGGCTCCGACACGGCGTCGGCCGCCTGTTTTTCGCTGATCCGCACCTCGCGCGGCACGCCTTGCATCAGGTCGCGGCCCTTGACGTCGATGCACAGGCCGACCCCGTCCTCGGGCGGCCGGGCCGTGCCGATCTCCTTCTTGATCCGCTCGGCGGTGGTCTCGCCGATCAGCAGATTGTGATGCCGGCGCATATAACTGATGATCGCCTCGTCCATCTTGTCGCCGCCGACCCGCACGCTGCGCGAATAGACGATGCCCGACAACGACAGCACGGCCACCTCGGTGGTGCCGCCGCCGATATCCACCACCATCGAACCGGTCGGCTCGTGGATAGGCAGACCGGCCCCGATCGCCGCGGCCATCGGCTCGTACATCAGCCCGACCTGGCGGGCCGAGGCGTTCAGGCAGCTGTCGTTGATCGCCCGCCGTTCGACCGCGGTGGCGCCCGACGGGCACGCACACGATCACCTTGGGGTTGACGAAGCCCTTGCGGTTGTGAACCTTGCGAATGAAGTACTTGATCATCTCTTCGGCGACTTCGAAGTCGGCGATCACCCCGTCGCGCATCGGCCGGATGGCCTCCATGTGGCCTGGAGTGCGGCCGAGCATCATCTTGGCCTCGGGCCGACGGCGTAGACCGTCTTGCGCCCGCCTGCCGTGCGCAGGGCGACCACCGAAGGCTCGTTCAGCACGATGCCCCGGCCCTTCATGTAGACCAGAGTGTTGGCGGTGCCGAGGTCGATGGCGATATCGTTGGAAACCATTCCGAACAAGGACGAAAACATTATGGGCTCGATGGGCTGGGGGCCGATGGCGGACGCCGCCCTGACAAACGATCGGGCGCATGAAGGAAGGCGCTGTCGTGTGCCCCGCCGACGCTCCGAATTCAAGGACTTAATCCGACCTCAATCCTTAACCTCCTCCCCGCGCTTCATGGGGGCCGGACAGACGTTGAAGCGGACAGGGTGGGGCACGGCCAGGAGCGCCGATTGACAGGGATTTGCCGAGTGAAAGTCCGGGGTTCCCCCGCCCTGGACGCTGCGCATCCTGTCCCTCCCCATGCACGGGAGGGACGAAGACTTCAGAAGCCGCTGGCGGTCATTGGTTCGGGGGCGGTCTTTTCGCGGCGTACGAACAGGTTGTTGAGCGCGTTGACATAGGCCATGGCGCTGGCGACCAGGGTATCGGTGTCGGCGGCGTTGCCGGTGGCGATGCGGCCGTCCTCCTCCAGCCGGACCGAGACCTTGGCCTGGGCGTCGGCGCCCTCGGTGATGGCGTGCACCTGGAACAGGCGAAGGTCCGCCTCGTGCGGCATGATCGCGCGGATGGCCTTGAACACCGCGTCGACCGGGCCGTCGCCGGTCGCGGTCGTGGACATCGGCGCGCCGTCGACGACCAGGGTGAGGCTGGCTTCCTGAGGCCCCTCCGTGCCGGCGATCACCCGCAGGGTCTTGACCTTGATGCGTTCGGCGCCGCGCGCGAGGGCGTCGTCGACCAGGGCGACGATGTCGTCGTCGTAGACCGCCTTCTTCTTGTCGGCCAGGTCCTTGAAGCGTCCGAAGGCCTCGTTGAGTGCGTTCTGGCCCAGTTCATAGCCCAGGCCCTTGAGCTTTTCGCGAAACGCGTGGCGTCCCGAATGCTTGCCCATGACCAGGTTCGACCCGCCCTGCCCCACGTCCTCGGGCCGCATGATCTCATAGGTCTCGGCGTTCTTGAGCATGCCGTCCTGGTGGATGCCGGCCTCGTGGGCGAAGGCGTTCTTGCCGACGATGGCCTTGTTGAACTGCACCGGAAAGCCGGTGATCGCCGACACGTAGCGACTGGCGCGGGTGATGTGCTCCGAGCGCACCTGGGTGTGGTACGGCAGCCGGTCGGCGCGCACCTTCAGCGCCATCACCACCTCCTCGAGCGCGCAGTTGCCGGCCCGCTCGCCGATGCCGTTGATCGCCAGCTCGACCTGCCGCGCGCCGGCCTGCACCGCCGCGAGACTGTTGGCGACCGCCAGGCCCAGGTCGTTGTGGCAGTGCGCCGAGAACACCACGCCGTCGGCGCCCGGCACGGCCTCGATCAGGTCGCGGAACATCTCGCCATATTCGGCGGGAAAACTGTAGCCGACGGTGTCGGGCAGGTTGATGGTCGTGGCGCCGGCGCGAATGGCCGCCTCGACGCAGCGGCGCAAGACGTCGCGCTCGGTGCGGGTGGCGTCCTGCGCGGACCATTCGACGTCGTCGCAGAGGTTGCGCGCGTGGGCCACCGAGCCGGTGATCGCGTCGATGACGTCGGCCGGGGTCATGCGCAGGATGTGGTCGCGGTGCTGCGGGCTGGTCGAAATGAAGGTGTGGATACGACCGCGGCGCGCGGGGCGGATCGCCTCGGCGCAGCGCTCGATATCGGCGACGCCGGCCCGCGCCAGGCCGCAGATGGTGCTCTCGGTGACGATCTGGGAAATGCGCCGGACCGCCTCGAAGTCGCCGTTGGAGGCGATCGGGAAGCCGGCCTCGATGACGTCGACGCGCATGTCCTCGAGGATCTTGGCCAGTTCCAGCTTCTCGTCCAGGGACATCGAGGCGCCGGGCGACTGTTCGCCATCGCGCATGGTGGTATCGAAGACGACGACGTGCTCGGACGCCGGCGCGGGTGCGTCAGGCTGATCTTGCGGGCTCATGTTCAGGGTCTTTCTGCGGAGGGGTTCTGACGGGGCGGATACTCATCCCCTGAACGCCCGGCCGCGAGACGCGAGCCGGCGCTCAGGGGCGACTAAGGCCCCGGACCGGCGAAATCAGCGCTGCAAAAGGGTTACGCATGCCCCGCCTATGCCCTGCGAGGCGGCTGAGCGCAAGAAAATTCCTGCGCAGGTTCAGATATGAATGGCGTGGCCCAGCGCCCGCAGCGCGGCTTCGTGCACCGCTTCGCTGAGCGTCGGGTGGACGTGGATGGTGCCCGGCGATGTCCTCGAGCCGGGCGCCCATCTCCAGCGCCAGGGCGAATTCGCCCGACAGTTCGGAGACATGGCCGCCGACAGCCTGCAGGCCGATCAGGCGGTGGTCGTCCTTGCGGGCCACGACCGCACGAAGCCGCCGTCGTCGGCCGCTTCCATCGACCGGGCCCGGCCGTTGGCGGCGTAGGGGAAGACGCCGGTCAGGACCTCGATGCCGGCGGCCTGGCGTCGTCGGGGACGAATGCCGGCGCGATGACGATCTCCGGCTCGGTGAAGCAGACCGCCGCGATGGCGACCGGATCGAAGCGGCGGTCGCGCGCCGGCGATGATCTCGGCGACCATCTCGCCCTGGGCGGCGGCCTTGTGCTCCAGCATCGGCTCGCCGACCAGGTCGCCGATCGCCCAGACGTTGTTCATGGAGGTGGCGCAGCGGTCGTCGACCTTGACGAAGGGCCCGGCCATGTCGACGGCCATCTGCCTCCAGGCCCCAGCCGTCCGTGTTCGGCCGCCGCCCGACCGTGACCAGGACCTTGTCGGCCGGCAGTCGCAGCGCCTCGCCCGCCGGCGTCCTCGGCGAGGAGAACGGCCCCGCCGCCCTCGAGCTCAAGCCCTTGGCCCGGGCGCCCAGGTGCACGGTGACGCCCGGACTCCTTCAGCCAGCGGGCGACCGGCGCGGCGAGCTCGCGGTCGAAGAGCGGCAGGATGCGGTCGGTGGCCTCGACGACGGTGACTTCGCGAGCCGAGCTTGCGGAACGCCGAGCCGAGTTCCAGCCCGATATAGCCCGCCCCGACCACCACCAGGCGCTCGGGGACCTCGTCCAGCACAGCGCCTCGGTGGAGGAGATCACCGGTCCCCCGAAGGGCAGGAACGGCAGCTCGACGGGCAGCGAGCCGTTGGCGAGGATCACGTGCTCGGCGGTGATGGTGACCGCGCCGTCGCGCGGTTTCGACAATGCAGGTCTTGCCGTCCTGGAACGTCGCCCAGCCGTCGACGACCCGCACCTTGGCGCGCTTGAGCAGGGCTGTCACGCCGCCGTTGAGCTTGTCGACGACGCCGTCCTTCCAGCGCACGGTCTGGGCGAGGTCGATGCCGGCGATTCGCCGGCCATGATCCCCATGCCGCGCCGCGTGCTGCGCCGAGCGCAGCGCCGCGAAGGTGCGGCCGCGTGGATGAGCGCCTTGGAGGGAATGCAGCCGCGGATCAGGCAGGTGCCGCCGCAGCCGGTCGGCTTCGACCAGCACGGTGTCGAGGCCCAGCTGGCCGGCGCGGATCGCGGCCACGTAGCCGCCCGGGCCGCCGCCGACGACCAGGACCTTGGCTATGAGCGGCGCTCGCTCATGCCGGCTCCATGAACAGCGTCGCGGGATGTTCGAGCAGGCCCTTGATTTCCTGGATGAAGGCGGCGGCGTCGTAGCCGTCGACGACGCGATGATCGAAGGACGACGACAGGTTCATCATCTTGCGCACGACGATCTGGCCGTCGCGCACCACCGGCCGCTCGATGATCTTGTTGGGGCCGATGATCGCGACCTCCGGGTGGTTGATCACCGGCGTCGTCACCACGCCGCCCAGCGGGCCGAGGCTGGTGACGGTGATGGTCGAACCCTTCAGCTCGTCGGCGGCGGCCTTGCCCTCGCGGGTGGCGGCGGCGACGCGGGCGATCTCGGCGCGCGCACTCCCAGATATCGAGAGCCTCGGCGTGGCGCACCACCGGCACGATCAGGCCGCTCGGCGTCTGGGTGGCGATGCCGACGTGCACGGCGGCGTGGCGATGCACGACGCCGGCGTCGTCGTCGAAGCGGGCGTTGATCTGCGGATAACGCGGCAACACGCGACCAGGGCGCGGACCAGGAACGGCAGCAGGGTGAGCTTCGGCTGGTCCGCGCGCCTGGTGGCGTTGAGGTGGACGCGCAGCGCCTCGAGCTCGGTGACGTCGATCTCCTCGACATAGGCGAAGTGCGGAATGCGCCGCTTGGCGTCCTGCATCTTCTCGGCGATCTTGCGGCGCAGGCCGATGACACGGACGTCCTCTACGCCGTGCGCCGGGCGCGGACCGGGCCGGCCGGCGCCGGCGTTACAGCCGAGGCGGCGTAGGCTTCCAGGTCCTCCAGCGAGATCCGCCCGGCCGGCCCGGTGCCCGGCACGAACTGCAGGCGGATGCCGAGTTCCTGGGCGCGGCGGCGAACCACGGGCGAGGCCAGCGGCTTGGCGTCGGAGATGCGGGGAACCGCTTGTGTCGGCAGGCGGGTCGCGGCGCGGCCCCCTCCGTCGGCTGCGCCGCCACCTCCCCCATGAAGGGGGAGGAGGGATGGTTTCTCTTCCTCCTCCCCCCTTGTGGGGGAGGTGGCCCCCCGGTCCCGGCCTCCGGCCGGGCCGAGGGCAGGCTGAGGGCCGGAGGGGGCGGGGCCACGCGAGGTGTTCGGGCCGTGGTTTCCCCCTGCCCTTCCACCTCGATCACGGCCAGCGGCGAGCCGACCGGGGCCATTTCGCCGAGATCGCCATGCAGGGCCAGGACGCGGCCCGACACCGGCGTGGTCATCTCGACCGTCGCCTTGTCGGTCATCACATCGACGAGCGGCTGGTCCTCCTCGATCAGGTCGCCGACCGCGACGTGCCAGGCGACGATCTCGGCTTCGGCGGTGCCTTCGCCGACGTCGGGAAGCTTGAAGACGAATTCGGCCATGACGCTTACGCCTCCACCGTCTGCTTCAGCGCGGCCGCGATGCGCGCCGGTCCGGGAAAATACTCCCACTCGAAGGCGTGGGGATAGGGCGTGTCCCACCCCGCCACGCGCGCGATCGGAGCTTCCAGATGATAGAAGCAGCGCTCCTGGACCAGCGCCGACAGTTCGGCGCCGAAACCGGAGGTCCGGGTCGCCTCGTGCACGATCACGCAGCGGCCGGTCTTCCTTCACCGAGGTGATGATCGCCTCGATGTCGACCGGCCACAAAGTGCGCAGGTCGATCACTTCGGCGTCGACGCCTGCCTCCTCGACCGCGGCCAGGACCACGTGCACCATGGTGCCATAGGCGAGCACGGTGACCGCCTCGCCCTCGCCGGGCGATGGCCGCCTCGCCCAGCGGCACGGGTAGTGGCCCTCCGGAACCTCGCTGGCCGGATGCTTCGACCAGGGCGACACCGGGCGGTCGTGGTGGCCGTCGAACGGGCCGTTGTAGATGCGCTTGGGCTCCAGGAAGATCACCGGGTCGTCCTCTTCGACCGCCGCGATCAGCAGGCCCTTGGCGTCATAGGGATTGGAGGGAATGACCACCTTCAGGCCGGCGACGTGGGTGAACAGGGCCTCGACGCTCTGGCTGTGGGTCTGGCCGCCGAAGATGCCGCCGCCATAGGGACTGCGGATGGTGATCGGAGCGGTGAACTGGCCGGCCGAGCGATAGCGCAGGCGGGCGACCTCCGAGACGATCTGGTCGTAGGCCGGATAGATGTAGTCGGCGAACTGGATCTCGACGATCGGCCGCAGGCCATAGGCGCCCATGCCGACCGCGATGCCGATCAGGCCTGCCTCGGCGATCGGGGTGTCGAAACAGCGCTCGAGCCCGTGCTTGCTCTGCAGGCCCTCGGTGGCCCGGAACACGCCGCCGAAATAGCCGACGTCCTCGCCGAAGATCAGCACGTCGGGATCGCGGGTCAGCAGGACGTCCATGGCCGAATTGAGCGCCTGGATCATGTTCATGGTCGGCATGATCAGACCCCCAGTTCCTGGCGCTGCTCGCGGATATGCCACGGCATGTCCTTGAACACGTCCTCGAACATCGTCCGAACGCTGGGCCGGGAGCCGCTGGAAAGGGTGCCGATGGCCTCGGCTTCGCGCGCGGCGGCCCGGACCAATTCGGTCAGCTCCTTTTCCAGGTCGGCGTGCCGCTGGTCGGACCATTCGCCGAGCGCGATCAGGTGCCGCGACAGCCGGCCGACCGGGTCGCCGAGCGGCCAGGCCGCCGCCTCCTCGACCGGGCGATACTGGCTGGGATCGTCGCTGGTCGAATGGCCCTCCGCCCGATAGGTCACGTGTTCGATCAGAGTGGTCCCGAGATTGGCGCGCGCCCGCTCGGCCGCCCAGGTGGTGGCGGCGTAGACGGCGAGGAAGTCGTTGCCGTCGACCCGCAGCGCCGGCAGGCCATAGCCGGTGGCGCGTGACGCGAATGGCGAGTCGTTGTCGCCGGCGATGCCGTGGAACGAGGAAATCGCCCATTGGTTGTTGACCACGTTCAGGATCGCCGGGGCCCGGTAGACCGAGGCGAAGGTCAGGGCGTGGTGGAAATCGCCCTCGGCCGTCGAGCCATCGCCGATCCACGCCGCGGCGATGCGCCGATCGCTGCTTGAAGGCCGAAGCCATCGCCCAGCCCACCGCCTGGCTGAACTGCGTGCCGAGATTGCCCGAAATCGAGAAGAAGCCGTAATCCCTCGCCGAATACAGCACCGGCAACTGGCGGCCCTTCAGCGGGTCCTGGGCGTTGGACAAGACCTGGTTCATCATCTCCAGGAGCGGATAGCCGCGGGCGATCAGCAGCCCCTGCTGGCGATAGGTCGGGAAACACATGTCGTCGGCGGCGAGCGCCGTCGCCTGGGCGACCGCGACCGCCTCCTCGCCGCGACACTTCATGTAGAAGCAGGTCTTGCCCTGGCGCTGGGCCCGATACATCCGCTCGTCGAAGGCGCGTGTCAGCATCATCGCGCGAAGTCCGCGCCGCAGCGTGTCCGCGGGCAGATCGGGCGCCCAGGGGCCGACCGCGCGCCCTTCGTCGTCCAGCACCCGGATCAGTCGATAGGCCAGATCGCGGATTTCGGCGTGATCCACATCCACGGGCGGCCGCGGAATCTCGCCGGCCGGCGACAGCCTGAGGTTTCCGAAGTCGAGCATCTCGCCCGGGCGCGCCTTGGGTTCCGGAATCCGCAGGCTGAGCGCGTTGGGCCGAAGCGTGGGCGACGATGCGGTCAAGAGATGTCTCCAGAATTTCCGCGAGGTTGGTATCATCACCGTTTCGGAAAAAATCGCCATGTTATGCCAGGGTTTTTAACAAATTTGATATGAAACAACGACGGCCTGCTTCCAGGGAGAACCATTTCTCCCGACGCCGGGTTTCGCGCCCGCCGGCGTCGTTGTCTTGAACGGATAAGAGCGACACGAACCACGGGTGCGCAAGCCTCCTCAGGGTGAACGTAAGGGCAGAAGCAGCAAATGCGGTTGGACCGACGGTCCCTGATGCAGTTTGGCGGCGCCAGCGCACTCGCCGGCGGCCTGGCACTGAATGGAGCGCGTGCGTCCGGGGAGACAGCAGCGGCGACCGCGCCGGACTACACACTCCGCATTGCATCAGGCCTCGTCGAACTCGCGCCCGACAAGATCATCTCGACAACCACCTACAACGGCCAGTTCCCCGGCCCACTGCTGCGCTTCAAGGAGGGTCGAACGGTCATCGTCGACATCTCCAACGACACCGACACGCCGGAGCAACTGCACTGGCATGGCCTGAGATTGCCGACCGAGGTCGACGGGGCGGCAGAGGAGGGCACGCCCTACATACCCGCGCACGGCGCGCGCCGCCTGGTGTTCACGCCCGGCCCGCCCGGGCTGCGGTTCTATCACACTCATTTGAGGTCCGGCGCGAACCTGCAGCGCGGCCAATACAGTGGCCAGGTCGGGCCGATCTACATCGAGCCGCGCAACGATCCGGGACGTCATGATCGCGAGGTGTTTCTGACCCTCAAGGAGTTCGAGCCGAGCCTGAGCCGAGGCGGCGACATGGCCATGGATTTCCTCGCCCCCGCCGCTGTCGATACGCATCTGCGGGCCGTGGGCGAGACGGCGATGAACGCATCCCTGAGGTCGGGAGCGCCGCATGGCTTCGAGGTCGGGTACGACGCCTTCGCCATCAACGGACGGATGCTGGGCCACGGCGAGCCGATCCGTGTCCGGTTCGGCGAACGGGTGCTTTTTCACATCGTCAACGGCAGCGCCGGTGAGATTCGCAGCCTGGCCCTGCCCGGTCACCATTTCCGGATCGTAGCCCTCGACGGCAACGCCGTGCCGACTCCCGTCGAGGTCCCGGTGGTCTGGCTGGGCACGGCCGAACGGGTGTCGGCGATCGTCGAGATGCGCACGCCCGGCGTCTGGGTGCTCGGCGATCTCGCCGACGAGGACCGCCGACGCGGCATGGGCATAGTCGTCGAATACGCCGGCCGCCACGGCAAGCCTCTGTGGGTCCCGCCGGCCCGGTCGACGTGGGACTACACCGCCTTCGGACACCGGAGCGGGCAAGCGCCGGCTCCGGACCAGACGATCGACCTGGTGTTCGCGAAGCACAACGCGGCGCTCGACGGCTTCAACCAATGGACGATCAACGGCGCCGCCTTCTTCGATGGCGACATGACGCCAATGCTCCATCTGCGGGAAGGCGCCCGATATCGGCTGCGCCTGCACAATGCCAGCGACGACATCCACCCGATCCACCTGCACCGGCATAGCTTCGAACTGACCCGGATCGCCGGCAAGGCGACCTCGGGAGTCGTGAAGGACGTCTTCATGCTGGGGGGTTACCAGACCGCAGAGATCGACTTCGTCGCGGACAATCCCGGCCTCACCCTGTTCCACTGCCACCAGCAGCTGCACATGGACTTCGGGTTCATGGCCCTGTTCGACTACGCCTGAGCGGCGCGGCGCTATTTTCCCTGCAGGAGGTCCATGAACGGCGGAAACGTCAGAAGCAGGCAAGCGGCCAGCATGGTGAACGCCAGGGTGGTGACAGTGACCAGAGCGACATCGCGTTTCGACCATCGCCAAGCCAATGCGCCCCAGGCCGCCAGCCAGACCGCCACCGCGCCCAGACTGACTCCGGAAAGAGGCCCGGAGGGCGCCCAGATGTTGAAAGCCCGATGGGCCCACGGCAAAGCGTCGCCGGCCAGGGCGAATAGGCCAAGGGCGAGACAGCCGATCCCGGCGGCGAGGATGGCGGCGGCGCCGGCCCCATTGGTGGACTGGGCCCCATTGTTCGACCGGGTCGGACCGTCAGCCATGATGCTCGAACCGGATCGCCAGCACGTCGGCCCCGCCGCGCACGGGGGCGACCTTGTTCAGCATCGCCCCGAACCCGGCGGCGACGCCGGTGGCGAGAAAGGCCGCGGCGGTGAAGCCGAGCACGGCCCGGCGCATGGCGCGGTGCAGCGCCAGTTGCGGCCCATACTTTATGAACACGTAGGCGACCATGGTCATGATGATCGGGGTGATCCAGCCGATGTGTTCCTTCCATTCCATGCCGAGGTCATGCCAGCCGCTGGTCATCGGGCTGGAGATCAGCAGGCGCTGGGGAAAGGCGGCGAGATCGTGAGCGCCGGCGGGCGGTTTGGCGCGGTACCATGGGTAGATGAGATAGGTTCCCGACAGGACCGTCAGCCACGCCAGCGCCGCCATGGTGATCAGATAGAGCCTGAACATCGTCCGCTGGCCGGGGCCGATGACACTCCCGGCCGCGCCGATCGTCGTGGCGTAGATCATGCCGATGGCCCCGGAAAAGGCGAGCATGAACAGCGTCCCGAAGCCCATGCCGTGCAGCACGGTCACCAGGTCGCGGAATGTCAGCTGCATGTGACCGACCCCGCGCCGTTCACGGCTTCGCCGGAAGCCTGGATTTGAGAAATTCGCCGATCATCAGAACGGTCGGTTCGAGGATTTCGAGATCGCTCAGCGAGTTGGCCGTGGCGCTCTTGGCGAAGTCCGCAGCCTCGGTGTCGTGCGCCTGAATGCTGGCGAAATACAGGGCGTTCATCCGGTCGGTCACCTCGCTGTGTTCGGCGAAGATCTGCTCGCGATCGGCGGCGACGCGGTCGGTCATCGCGACCGCCCAGGCCATGTCCGGCGTAACCTTGCCGTCGGCGAGATCGGGCAGCAGAGATAGCGGCGGCAGGATGTATTCGGTCTCGCGCGCCGTGTGCCGCCGGAACAGTTCGAGCGCCTTGGTCGCTTCGGCCCCGACCGCCCCGGGCCGGTGGCTGAGCACGGTGAGCTGCGCCATCGTCTGCTCGTGCTCATAGATCAGCGATTGCGGAATGTCGTGAGCCGCCGGCTGTTGCGCCCAGGCGCCGCCGGCCGCTCCGAGCGAGGCGACCGCGGCGACCGCCATGAGTTTCAGCGTCAGTGTGGAACCGGGGCGCATGGTTGGTCCTCCAAGTCGAAGCAAGGGTGCGGCCTGACGGGTCATTTCAGGCTGTCCAGATAGGCGATGAGGTCAGCCAGTTTCACCGGGTTCTTCAGACCGCCGTAGGGCATCTTGGTCCCCGGAACGTAGTTTCTCGGAGCGGGCAGAAACGACGCGAGCTGGGTGTCGGACCAGGCGAAACCCGTCGCCTTCATCGCCGATGAATATGAAAACCCCGGGTAGGTCCCCGCCTTGCGGCCGACGACGCCGAACAGGGTGGGGCCGAGGATGGTGGGACCATTGCGCGCGTTCGAATGACACAGGGCGCATTCCGAGGCGAACACCGCCTTGCCCTTGCCGGGATCGCCGGCCAGCGCCGGCAGGGCGGCGACCAGGCCAATAACCGCAAGCACGCCAGCCAGGGGCCGTCGCGCGGTCGATAGTAGACGAACCATGAGATATCCTCAGCGCAGTGTTGTCGCGGGTAAACTAAAGATTATCCGCTGTTTACGACCGTATCCGATCCACGCGGATCGGCCGGGAAGTTGTATACTCTCGTCCGACTGGAACCTGATGCCAGAGGTTTACGACCAACGACTGGCGGTTCGATTTCGCGAGAGACCTTGGCGCCGCAGCTATGCCCGGTCAAGCTAAGGGGGATTACGGATAGGGCCTGACCGCGGGGCCCCGCCCGCGCGTCGACCTTGGCTCGAGGCAGCGCCTTCGACTAACATCCAGATCGCACGAGGGAGAAGACGATGAACACCGCGCCCTACCGGCTGGTCGAATCCTGGCCGCGGTATCCGGAGGAGATGAATTTCGAGATGGGCTCGGGGGTGACCGTCGACGACGATGGGATCATCTATCTGTTCACCCGCGATCTGGAGCACTGGGCCGCGCACCCGCTGGCCATGAGCCTGAAGATGGGCAAGAGCAGCGTCTCGATGTTCGATCGCCAGGGGAACTACCTTGGCAAGTGGGGACCGTCGGACGAGCCGGGGTTCGCGCTCGGGGCGCACACCATCTATTTCATCGACGGCAACATCTGGACCGTCGATCGCGACGGACACATGGTGAAGAAGTATTCCAAGAGCGGGGAATTGCTGCTGAGCCTCGGCACGCTCGGCAAGCCCGGCGACAGTCGGTACCTGTTCAACGGTCCGACGGGCGTCGTGGTCCAGAAGAACGGCAATATCGTCGTGACCGACGGCTACTGGAACGCGCGGATGATCTGGTATTCGCCGGAGGGCGAGTACATCAAGGAGATCGGCGGCTGGGGCAACGAGCCGGGCCAATTCAATTCGCCGCACGCAGTCGCGCAATTGCCCGATGGCCGGCTGCTGGTGGTCGACTTCAAGGGCGGGGCGATGCATCCCTATATGACCGTCCCCGGCCAGATCGCCGAGCATCGCAAGGTCGATGATCCGGGCCGCAAGAGCCGGATCCAGGTGTTCGATCCGGACGGCGTCTTCCTGGAGGAATGGACCCACATCACGCCGCTCAGTCTCGCGGTCTATGGCGATCGCATCTATGCCAGCGACGAGTATCACGACCTGGTGGTTCTGGACGCCAGCACGTTCGAGGAACTGGAGCGCCACAGCAATCTGGCGATCTATATCCACCAGATGGCGATGGACCGGCACGGCGATTTCTATACCGCGACCGTCTACCCCGAGCATGCCGGCGCCAAGCGCGGCCGCGAGGGACCCTCGCATCATCGCTGGACGCGCGAGCCGGCCTGAGGGTAAATTCCGGATCGCGGTACAAATTCGCGCGGCTCGCGGCGCACTCGCCAAAAAGGGAAGAAATTCATGGGGCAGGTGATCGTCGTCGCAAGGCTGGACTTCGCGACACAGGAGGCGCGCGACGAGGCCGTCCGCCTGACCACGCCGGTGCAGATGGGCACGCGCAACGAGGAGTCCGGCTGCCACGCCTACTGCTTCGCCGCCGATCCGGGCGTTCCCAACCGCATCCAGGTCTATGAACTGTGGGAAGACCGCGCCTCGCTGAAAGCGCATTTCGATCACCCCTACTACGCCGAGATGGTGGAGATCCTGCGGGGCATCGGCATCGTCGACACCGCCAATCAGGTCTACGCCATCGGCGAGCACGGTCCGGTTTATGGGCCGGACGGCAAGGCCAATCCGGAATTTTTCGGCGCGGAATAAATCAGCTCGGGTCGCCGGGAGGAAGCCATGAGCGAATCGATCCTGTTCACCAACGCCCGACTGTTCACGGGCGTCGACGAAGGAGTGATCGACGGCGCCGCCGTGTGGGTCGACGGCCGGATGATCCGGTTTGCCGGCCGCGCGGCCGACATCGGGCCGGCCGCCGACCTGGTTCGCCGCGTCGATCTCGGTGGACAGTTCGTGATGCCGGGAATGACCGAGTCCCACGCCCACATCTCCTACACCAACAATGGTCCCGGCGACCTGGACAAGACGCCGGCGAGTGCACGCCTGGCCGAAAAGGTGCTCGCTCCGGTTTGATCCGCTTCACGATCTTCGACACGCCGATCGGCGACTGCGCGCTCGCCTGGGGACCGCGTGGCATCGTCGGCGTGCAGCTGCCGCAGGCCAGCGAGGCAAGGATGCGAGGCCGGCTTGCCCGCCGCCACCCCGGCGCGGTGGAGACCGCGCCGCCGGTGGCGATCGAGACGATCGTCGCGGCCATCGTGGATCTGATGAGCGGTCGGCCGGTCGACCTCGCCGACGCTGAGCTCGACATGCAGGACATCGCCGAGCTTCGACCGCCGCGCCTATGCCATTGCGCGCACCGTGCCGCCCGGCGAAACCATCACCTATGGGCAGATCGCCGCTCGCCTCGGCGAGCCCGGCGCGGCTCGGGCCGTCGGCCGGGCGATGGGCGCCAACCCGTTCCCGATCATCGTGCCCTGCCACCGCGTCCTCGGATCGGACGGCAGGGTGGGCGGGTTTTCCGCCGACGGCGGCGTCGCCACCAAGGCCAGGCTGCTGTCGATCGAGCAGGCGCGGACCGACGACGCGCCCCTGCTGTTCGACCAGCTTCCGATCACCGTTCGACCGCGCAAATCCGCTCAAAGGGAATCCCCATGACTGACGAAGCCCTGATCCTCGCCGACGATCCCGCTCCGGGAATCCGTCGCCTGACGCTCAACCGACCGAACAAGCGCAACGCCCTGTCCAATCAGCTGCGCGGCGAACTGTTCACGCAACTCGAGGCGGCCGACCGCGACAAGGAGGTGCGGGTGATCGTCATCCGGGGGGCCGGCGTGTGTTTCTCGTCCGGCTACGACCTGGCCGGGGTCGGCCGCCTGCCCTTCCATACCTCCGGCAACCAGGGCCAATGGGCGCGGCACGTGGTCGAGGGCTGTTTCCGGATGTGGGATCTGGCCAAGCCGATCATCGCCCAGGTGCACGGCTGGTGCCTGGCCGGCGGCTCGGAACTGGCCTTCGCCTGCGACCTGGTCTACGTCGCCGAGGACGCCCAGATCGGCTATCCGGCCGTGCGCACCATGTCGCCGCCCGACAATCAGTACCACGCCTGGATCATGGGCATGCGCGCGGCCATGGAGCTGATGCTGACCGGCGATTCGATCAGCGGCCTGGAGGCCGTGCGCCTGGGCTTCGCCAATCGCGCCTTCCCGAAGGAGCAACTGGAGGCCGAGACCCTGGCGATGGCCGAGCGCATCGCCAAGGTCGATCCGGAACTGGCCCAGCTCAACAAGCGCCTGGTCCACCGGCAGATGGAGGCCATGGGCATGCGCGCCGGCCTGCGCGCCGGCACCGACCTGCACGCCCTCGGCTGGCACACCGCCGCCTCCCACGAGTACATGGCCAAGATGCGCGAGGGGGTGAAGGAGGCGCTGACGGCGCGCGACGCCACGTTCGGGGATTATCGGACCAGCGCGGACAAACCCAAGGACTGAGGACGCTAGAACTTTGCGCATTGCCCTGTCATTTCCGTCTGGGAGAAGAGGACCGGATCACGGGCGAGGCGCCCATGCCTGATCACGCTGGGGGGCCGGTGGCGGCGTGGCTGTGCGATGCCGAGGGCGGGTCTGACCCATCGACGGCGTCGTAATCCGGGGCGCCGGTCAGCGGGTCGCGGGGGACCTGGTACGACGGGGACGAGCGCCGGACCTTCCAGGTCTCGCCGTCCTGAACGCAGCTGGTGGGGTCCAGGCCAAGCAGGGCGCTGAGTTTGGCGACGGTCTCGCCGACCGGACGCTTGAGGTAGTCGCGAAATTCATCGAATTCCGAACGCAGGTTTTCCGCGGCCGACAAGACCTCGGCGAGCTCGCTGGTTTCCGCTTCGGCGTAGACATCCTCGAAGGCATCCGACAGGGCCGCGTTGATCGCCTCGTCCATGGCCGCCTCGTGGGCGGCGCCCTGCGCCACGCGCCGGGCCGACCGCGCGGCGATCAGGCCGGCGCGTCCGGCATCGACGCGCTCGGCGAGCCGCGCCTCGAGGTCGATGGTGCGACGGACGGTCTGGCTCATTCTGGTGAAAGCCGCGCCGGAGTCCTCGTTCGGGGCCAGTTCGGCCTCGCCCGCGTTCACGGCCGCGATCCGCGCCCGCGCCCCCTCGCCCAACGAGCGGGCCAGTCCCATGGCGATCTCCGCCAATTCGGCCAGCATCCGCAGATGCCGCTCGCCCCGCTCCACGACCGCGGCCGCCTGCGCGATCTCGACGGTGTCGAGCGCCGCGGGGTCGGGGAGTGTGGGGGTTGGGCAGGGCCGGTAGGGCATGGATGGGATCAGGTCATATAATTTGCATTTTGTCAAGTTTGATTTGCGTGAAGCGCGGCCTCTCTCCTCCCTCTCCTTCATGGGGAGGGACAGGATGCGAAGCATCCAGGGTGGGGACTCGCGCCGCCACCCGCGTAGTGTCCGCGAGTTGCGCTCTGTCACCCTGCCCCACCCTGATCGCTGCGCGATCTGTCCCTCCCCATGAAGGGGAGGGAGGGAAATGCGCCGCCGCCCGCATAGTCTCGGCGAGGCGAGCTCCAGGCAACCGCTAAACGCTGCGCCGCCCTGCTCCTGCTCGCGAATCGCAGCGCGGACAAAATCCGCCACCAGGGCCTGGCCCTGCCCTACCGGACCTTCGACCAGATCCCCCTAGGCATCGCACAAACGTCTACCCGCTTCGCACACCTGGCGGCGCACTTGGAAAACAAAGACGATGCTCCACGGTCAGTGGGCCGGCGCGGGGTCGGGCTCTGCGCTACGGCAGGGCTCCGCGCCCGCCCGCCGCCCCCGACCCCGACCCCGGGCGTTTGTGTCATCTCTAGCGGTGACAGAAAGTGTCATCTCAATCCGGCGTACAAAAAATTCGCGCGATTTGTCCATTATGCGAAATCGCCCCTGACCTCGGTCCCCCGCGGGGCCGGCAGCTCTTCGACGTCTCGCACGCTTAAGGTGAAGCAAAAATATAGCCACACAAACGGTTGCACATGTGGCCACGCCAGCGCGAACGTGCGCCTTCTCGTTCGAGCTTTGGCCAGATCGCCTCAGGCCTTAGTCTCACCTTCGGAGGTGCGCCATGGATGATGATGTTTGCTTCGAGTTTGGGTTTGCCTGCGGCGCAAACTTGGACGCAATGCCGAAGAGGGAACGCGCTTGGAATTGCCGCGAGTGCGACCGCCAAGTGTTCGATCTTTCCGCCCATACGCCCGAGGAGGTCGCTTCGCTGGTCGGCGCAAGGCCGGCCTGCGTCCGCGCCGCCTTCGCTGCTGACGGGAGCCTGCTCACGCGACCAAGCGCTAGCGGCTCGCCGGCCCGCGTCTGGGCGGCGGTGGCCGGGGCCGCCGCGGCTCTGGCGGTAAGCGGCGCGACGACCACTACGGCGGCGGAGCAGACCGAGGGGCGGCTCTCTGTCGAATTTGCAAAACGATCGGATGTTACTTCTTTCACGGTGGTGGGTGAAGGGTTCAACCAGAACGTCGTTTTGCGACACTCCCCACTGAACGGCGGTGTGGATTTCGGGGCCGTGAGTTTGCCTGCGGGAACTTACCGGCTGATATTGAACTCTACAGCTGGCCGAAAAGCTAGGCCGCTGACGGTGACAGTCCGGCCCAATTACTTGACCGCTTACGATGGTCAGCAGGTCACAACTACCATTTTCATTCCACAGCCGTTCTTGGGCTACTTGGAACTGTCCCCCGGCCCGAAACCTTATCCTCCTGGAGATGTAAGACCGCCGGGTTGACGGGCCAAGCCACCGCCGAGTCACCACGCATCTTCGCCGCGCAGCCGCTCGGCGACGGGGCCTGGCCGTTTAGTCCTTGGAGTGGGCGTCCGTGAACGCTTTGCTGGACACATCTTTAAGCCGCGTCTCTGATCTCCGGCAGGTCGAACAAGAGGCCGTCGGCAGCCCCGGGCTACCAACCCCTTGCCGACGCCCGTTCCCTCCAAGACGGGAAGCCGTGTTCTCACACAGCCTCGGTCGTTCATTGCCGCTGCCATCCCGCCCAATTCCGGCCCCTCACGATCCAATTCCCTTCCCCTCCTATATGTGATAAAGGACATTATCACTGATAGAACGGCCCCTGGGTAAGCCTTCGGGTACCATCCTAGAACTTCAGGGTGAGGCCCGCGAACGCGGCGGTCGGCTGGCCGGGGCTGAGGCTGCGCGGGTTGGTCGCGGCGGGGTCCTGGAGGATCGGCACATCGCCGGTGGGCGAAAAATCGCCGAAGGTGGCGTAGCGGGTATCGGTCAGGTTCTCGATCCGCGCGAACACCGCCAGCCGAGGGGTGGCCTGGTAGCGGATGTCGAGATCGAACAGCCAGTAGCCGGGAATCGGCGGGTTCAGATTGGCGGCGTCGCCCACCAGATACCGCGAGCCGGCGCGCGAGCCGTCGACGCCGATGTCCCATCCACCGCCCAGGCGCCATCTCGCCGCGAACTTCAGATTGGCCCGGGGCACGCCCGGAATCCGATCGCCCGGGCGCACGAGGATCAGCCCGGCCGGGTTCGCGGCGGGGTTCTGACCGCCGTCGAGGACGAGGGCGTTTCGGTAGGTAGCGTCGGTGAAGGCATAGTCGACGAACAGCGAGAGGGCGCCGCGCTCGAGCTCGGCGCCGCCGTCGAGCCCCTGGCGGCGGGTGGAGCCGACATTGGCGAAGTAATCGCGGCCGATGGTCGGGCTGGCCACGAACTGGATGTCGTCGTCACTGGTCGCCCGGTAGAGGCCGGCGTGCCAGCGGAGGTCGATCGCAGGCGAGGAAAACCGGCCGCGCAGGCCGGCTTCCAGCGTGCGGGTCACCACTTGCCGCAGGCCGGGGTCGCCGACGAAGAAGTTGGTCAGGCTGCAAGGGGCCGCGGGACTGGCGCAGGAGAGTTCAGCGGGCGTCGGCGCGCGATTGGCCTCGGCATAGTCGCCGTAGACCGTGAGGCCGGGGAGCGGGCGCCAGTCGAAGCCGATCGCGGGATTGAAGCGGTCGAAGGCGTGGTCGCCGTTCAGCGCCGCGCCGAGCCGATCACGCAGCTGGACCCGCGCCAGATTGTAGCGTCCCGACAGGTCGAGCGTCAGCGTGGGGGTGACATCCAAACTCTCGCTGAAAAACAGCCCGAGATCATCGTCGGCGGCGCGGATCGACACCGGGGCGATCGACCCGTCGGCCTGATCGATGAGCACGCCAGGACCCACGAAACTCCTGTCGAGCGACAGGCCGCCGACCACCGTGGCGGCGGCGAATCCGGTCACCGACGCATCGAAACTCGCGCCGGCCACCGCGCGATTGCCGACGCGGGCGATGCGGCGGGTGTCGGTCACCTCGAAGGCCGCCCCATATTCGGTCGTGCCGGTCCGCGTGGTGTTCAGCGTGGCATAGGGACCGCCGCCGGCAAATTGCGGAAACAAGCCGATGTAGGGGCTGCCGTGAACAAAGTCATCGATCGCACGGCCGTCAGGGCCGGTGAGCACGCCGCCGCCCAGACCGCACAGCAGCGCGGCGTCCCCGAGGCAGGGGACCGCGCCGCCGGCGTCGCCATTGGCGGTGGTCTGATCGAAGCGGCTCACATAGGCTCGCGCTTCCAGGGCCAGCCCTCGGCCGAGCGCGACGTCGCCGCTGGACGCCAGGCGCGCGAACCGATTGCGGGTTTCGTCGGGGTAGGTGAAGACCGCGGCGCGATCGATGGCGAGAAGCTGGACCGGGACGGTCCCGTTGCCCGTTAGATCTGTGTCGGCAGCCAGGAAATTGAGATGAAATTCGCCGGCCGGCGGCCGCCAGCCCAGATCGCCATACACCTGGGCCGCCGACGAGGGCGAGTGTTCGCGCCATCCGTCCTCGCGAAACCCCTGCACGGCGCCGTAGAGCGCGGTGTCTCCGCTGCGCGCCGACCATTCCAGATCGCCGGCCGCGCGTCCGAACGAGCCACCGGAGAGGTCCAAGGCGCCGCCGGCGGCGGAAAAACCGTCCTTGAGCCTGACCGCCAAGGCTCCGCCGAGCGCGTTGAGGCCAAACACCGGATCCGAGCCGACCAGATCGATGCGCTCGACGGCCGCGTCCGGGATCAGGTCCCAGTCGATGGTGTCGCCGAACGGCTGATTGAAGCGGACGCCGCCGACATAGACCGCCAATCCTTGCGCATCGCCGGCCAGGGGCGAGGCTTCGAAGCCTCGGTACAATAGGTTCGGCTGTAGCGGGTTGCCCTGGGCCGCATTCAGCGAGACGCCAGCGGCTCGTTCGTCCAGGGCGCGCAATGCCCCGGGTGGTCCGGTCCGGCGCAGATCGTCCGCCGACAGGGTGATCACCGCGACCGGCTGCGCATCGGCGGCGACCTGCGCCGCGAGCGGCGTCGCCGCGGTCACGACCAGCGGCGCGACCCTCGCCTCGGATGCGGAGGCGACCTGACCGTACACAGCCCCGGGCGCCAGCAGACAACAAGCGATCGACACAGCGCCGACCAAACCGAACGCGCGCGAATGGTGCTCAAACATGACAAGCGGTTTCACGGCGACGCAGACGCGGCGGCCGCGGTCAAGCAACACGCGGTCTGGCGTTGCCATGTGGATGGCGGAGCATCGCGCAATTGGGGCAGATCCAGGCTGTTCGCGCCAGAGGCGGTCCCGGCTTGCACCGCCAACCGACGACCCGCAAGGGTCTCGGCGGGAGCGGACCGGCGCGACGCTTGGTCTCGGTGAGTTTCGCTCCGTCACCGTTCCCCACCCTGACGCCTTCGGCGTCTGTCCCTCCCCATAGCAGTTGGGTGGTGAGCAGTCGCCAGAGGATCGGGCTCGGCGCCGTCCGAAGGACGCCGAGCTCGATCACCTCCACCAGACTGACCTGGAGGGTCTTGGGCAGGTTCTTCTCGAGCGTGTTCCTCGGACGCATGAGCGTGACCTGGCCGAAGCGGGCGACCAGGTGAGCGGTGCGCGCCGCCCGGCCCGGTCGCTCGCGCAAGTCCACGTCGGCCTGGCCCGCCGGCTGCAAGCTCGCGGTCGAAAGCTTGCCGCCCCCTTCTTGATCGGCCGGTCGTGCATGGCCCGGGTCAGAACATGGAAGTTCGCCGCCAGGAACGCGCGCCCACTTGGCGTAGAGGTCGCTCTCGCGATCGCTCACCTCGGTCACCATGGCCGCGGCCGCCAGCACCGGCTCGGCGGCCTCGGCCGTGGTCGAGCCACCGTTCCGATTCCTTCTCGCTCAAAGGCCGCTGGCCGTGAGGCGTCTGGACGCGGCCGTCCCGCGTCCAGACCCGGCCCGCCGCCAGCCCCAGAAAGGGGAGGGAGGAGGAAGAAGGACAAATCAGATGTCGAACTTGACGCCCTGGGCGAGGGGCAGGGTCGCGCCGTAGTTCAGGGTGTTGGTGGCGCGGCGCATGTAGGCGCGCCAGGAGTCGGAGCCGGCTTCGCGGCCGCCGCCGGTTTCCTTTTCGCCGCCGAAGGCGCCGCCGATCTCGGCGCCGGAGGGGCCGATGTTGACGTTGGCGATGCCGCAATCGGAGCCGGTGGCCGAGATGAAGCGTTCGGCCTCGCGCATGTCGTTGGTGAAGATCGACGAGGACAGGCCCTGGGGGACGTCGTTGTTCAGAGCGATCGCCTCGTCGAGGTCGCGAATAGCGCATGACGTAGAGGATCGGCGCGAAGGTCTCGCGGCGGACGACGTCGGCCTGAGCCGCCATTTCGACGAGGGCGGGGCGCACATAATAGCCCTCCCCGGCCACCTCGACCCGCTCGCCGCCGGTGACCGTGCCGCCGGCCGCCCGCGCGTCGTCGAGGGCGCGCTGCATGCCTTCGAACGAGGCCTGGTCGATCAGGGGGCCGACGAGGGTGTCGGCTTCGCGCGGATCGCCGACGCTGACCGACGCATAGGCGCCCTTCAAGCGGCGTTACGAAGGCATCGTAGACGCTCTCGTGCACGAACAGGCGGCGCAGCGTCGTGCAGCGCTGGCCGGCGGTGCCCATGGCGGCGAAGGCGACGCCGCGCAGGGTGAGGTCGAGATCGGCCGACGGGCAGACGATGGCCGCGTTGTTGCCGCCGAGCTCCAGGAGCGCGCGGGCGAAACGCGCCGCCAGCACCGGGGCCACGGCGCGGCCCATGGCGGTCGAGCCGGTGGCCGACACCAGCGCCACCTTCGGCGCCGCGACCAGGGCCTCGCCGACGAGGCGGTCGCCGATCAGGACGCTGCTGAGGCCGGCCGGGGCGTCGCCGAAGCTGGCGGCGGCGCGCTCGAACAGAGCCTGTACGGCCAGGGCGGTCAGCGGGGTCTTTTCGGACGGCTTCCAGATCACCGCATCGCCGCAGACCAGCGCCAGGGCGGCGTTCCACGACCAGACGGCGACCGGGAAGTTGAAGGCCGAGATGACGCCGACGACGCCGAGCGGATGCCAGGTCTCCATCATGCGGTGGTCGGGGCGCTCGGTGGCGATGGTCAGGCCGAAGAGCTGCCGCGACAGGCCGACGGCGTAGTCGCAGATGTCGATCATCTCCTGCACTTCGCCCAGGCCCTCGGAGACGGTCTTGCCGGCTTCCAGGGTGACCAGATGGCCGAGGTCGGCCTTGGCGGCGCGCAGTTCCTCGCCCAGCAGGCGGACCAGTTCGCCACGCCGCGGCGCCGGAACCTTGCGCCAGGCGAGGAACGCCTGGTGCGCGGCGTCGACCATGGCCGCGACATCGGCGGCGTCATGGTCATGCACTTCGCCGATCACGTCGCCGTCGATCGGCGAGCGGACCAGCGCGGTCGCCGCCCTTGACCGCGGCGTCCTGGACGCCGAGGCGGCTCAGCAGGGCCGCGGTCTCGCGCGCGAGGGAGGCATTCAAGGCGGGCGCTCACGCGCTGGCCACCAGCTGCGGCCGGGCGGCGGCTTCGGCGAGGCCGGCGGTCTCGGCGGAGGCATAGGCCGAGCCGAAGCGGTTGGCGAGGAATTCGCCCAGGCCGATCTCCTCCTGGCGCACGAAGCCGCGTCGCCGACAGCCGGCCGGACGCCAGCATGTCGAGCACCGCGCAGATGCCCGAGGCGGTGGTGATCTGGATGGCGCTGACCATGCTGGCCGCCCATCTCGCGGGCGTAGATCTTGTTGGCGTAGGTCTCCTGCACCAGGTGGCCGTTCTTCAGGCCCGAGACGGTGACGAACACGATCACCACGTCCTGCATGGTGGCCGGCACCGACTTCTCGAGGATGTCCTTGAGCAGATCGCGCCGGTCGCGCAGGCCGCAGGTCGTTGAGCAGCGCCTTCATGATCGCGGCGTGGCCGGGATAGCGGATGGTGCGGTAGTTGAGGTTGCGCACCTTGCCCGCCAGCGTCTCGCACAGGGTGCCGAGGCCGCCGGAGGTGTTGAAGGCTTCGTAGGTGACGCCGTCGAGGGAGAACGCCTCGTTCTCCTCCAGCGCGCGGGTCTGGCGCGGCAGGCCGTCGACGATGGCCTCGCAGGGCTCGCAATATTCGTTGATCACCCCGTCGGTCGACCAGGTGAGGTTGTAGTTCAGCGCGTTGGACGGATATTTCGGCAGGGCGCCGACGCGCAGGCGCACGTCGTGCAGGTCGTCGAAATGGCTGGCCAGATCGGCGGCGACGATCGAGATGAAGCCGGGGGCCAGGCCGCACTGCGGGATGAAGGCGATCGGGGCGTCGGCGGCGAGCGCCTTGACCTTGCGGGTCGAGGCGACGTCCTCGGTGAGGTCGAGATAGTGGGCGCCGGCAGCCCTGGCGGCCTCGGCGACCTTGTAGGTCAGGTGATAGGGAGCCGCGGACAGGACGGCGAACTTGCCACCCAGCAGGTCGCTGAGCGCGGCGGCGTCGGTGACGTCCAGCACGCGGTGCTCCACGCGCGGCATGGACCCATCTCGGCCAGTTGCTCGGCCGAGCGGTCGGCGACGGTGAGCCGGTAGTCCCCGCTGTCGCTGAGCAGTTTCGCGATCGTCGAGCCGATATGGCCCGCGCCGATGACGACGACATCCTTCATGATTCGCTCTCCGATGAACTGGCGTAAGATCACAGGATGCACCCCCGGGCGGTCGATTGATATTGCCAGACCGACGAAACGCCGATCCATTTCCGGCGAATCGCCGAGAGGAATTTGCAGATGGACGAAATCGATCGGCGACTGATCGACGCCCTGCGCGACAACGCCCGCGCCCCGACCGCCCAGCTGGCCCGCACCCTGCGGCCTGTCGCGAACCACGGTCCAAAGCCGGCTCGAGCGCCTGGAGCGGACCGGGGTGATCGCCGGCTACACGGTGCGGCTGGCCGATGCGCACGCGCGCGGCCAGATCCACGCCTATGTGATGATGACCGTGACGCCGAAGAAGGCGGCGGCGGTGGTCGCCGCCGTTCGCCGCCTGCCCGCCGTGCGGCTGCTGCGCTCGGTCAGCGGACCCTTCGACCTGATCGCCGAGGTGGTCGCGCCATCTGTCGCGGAGATGGACACGATCATCGATGCGCTCGGCGCGATCGACGGGGTGGAGCGGACGACCAGTTCGCTGGTGCTGTCGACCAAGCTGGCCCGGTGACGGCGGCGCGAGCGGGCGGCCGGTAAACCCTATGACGTTGGGAGGAAGCCGGTTCGTGTTATTGTCGCCGCCGGTCGAGGTATGGGAGCGCATCTGACGTGGAAATGCAGCAGGTCCGCTATTTCGTCGCGCTCGCGGGGACCCTCAACTTCACCAAGGCGGCCGACCAGTGCCATGTGACGCAACCGGTCCTGACCCGGGCGATCAAGGCGCTCGAGGCGGAGTTCGGCGGCGAGCTGATCCGCCGCGAGGGCCGCGCCACCCATCTGACCGCACTGGGTCTGCAGATGCTGCCGCTGCTTCGCCAATGTCACGACAGCGCCCTGTCGGCCAAGGCGGTGGCGCGCAGCGTCTCGTCAGGGGAAAAAAGCTCGCTGAGCATCGGGCTGTCCCGCACCGTCGATCTCAACCTGATCCAGACGCCCTTGCGGGAAGTGTTTCGCGCGATGCCGAACGTGCGCCTGAATTTGAAGCGCGGCACCGGCGAAGAGCTCATCGAGCTGCTGAAAGCCGGGGCCATCGAACTGGCCGTCTCCGGCCCGGTGGTTTCGCAATGGGACCGGCTGGACCAGTGGCAGATGTTCGTCGAACCGTTCGAAATCCTGATCGGCAGCAACCATCGCCTCGCCGGCCGCAATGCCCGGGAGATCGAACTGGAGACCCTGGGCGATTGCGATTTCCTGATCCAGACCGGCAGCGAGATCGCCGGCGCGGCGGCCGAACGCCTGGTCGCCATGGGCGTCTCAATCGACAAGGCGCATCAGGTCGACACCGACCGCGATCTGGCGGAACTGGTGGAGGCCAATGTCGGCGTCGCCCTGGCGCCCCGCAGCCTGCTGCAGGTCGTCGCTCGCTGATCCGCCACGAACTGGCCAGCATCGACCTTCAGCGCACCGTGGCGATCTACGCCGTCGCCGGGCGGCAACGCTCGCCCGGTGCGGCGACCCTGCTCAACCTGGTGCGGGCCAAGGATTGGAGCCAGGCCTAGGCCGGCGCGGCGCCGCGCATCGCGCGCTAGTCCGCCGCCTCGAACGCGGCGAGCAGGTCGTCTACCTCCATGCGCCGGCGATAGTCGGGATCGATGTGGCGGGCGACGATCAGACCGCGGGAATTGACCACGAAGGTCGCCGGGATCGGCAGAAACCAGCCGGCGCTGGCCTGGAAGACGGCCAGGTCGTTGCCGATCGCCCGCAGCAGGTCGGCGAAGGCGTGATCGACCCAGAAGGCGAGGCCGAGGGACAGGGCGTAGCCGCAATCGAGATCGCGTCAGGATCGGATAGCGCGATGCCCGACTGGGCGGCGAGATCGCGGTTGTAGGCCGGGGGTTTCCGGGGTGATCGCCACCATGCGCCCGGCGCCGATCCGCGATTGCAAGGTTGCGGCGGTGCTGGCCGTCAACTGGCAATAGGGGCACCAATGACCGCGATAGAAGGACACCACCGCCGGTCCCCGAGCGATCACCTCCGCCAGGCTGACCAGTCCGCCGGCGGCGTCGGGCAGGATGAACGGCGGCAAGGGTTCGCCCAGTTCAGGGGCCTGATCGCCGCAAGCCGCCGCGTCGAGGCGCTCGATCATCCGCTCGACCGCGGCGGCGAACATCGGGCTGCCGTCATTGACGGCCTCCGCCAGCAGGCGCAGCCGCTCGTTCAGGGGCGCGTCGCTATCGCGGACCTCGGCGAACACCTTGGCGATCGCCTCGTAGGGATTGTCGTCGCTCATCTCGAGATGCCCGTTCCAGGACCGGGCCGTCGCCCCGCCGTCTTGGACGGCGATGGCGGCTCCAGTCGGCAGGACCCATAGGCGCGGGGCTCGGGTTTGTCATGGTCGACCACGTCAGGCCGGGGCTGCGAGGGGCGCGAGCCCGGCGAGCAGCGTCGGGATCAGTTCGCTGACGGTCGGATGGATCGGCACGGCGCGGATCATCGATGTGTAGGGAACACCGGCGGCCATCACCTGGATGAAGCTGTGCATGATCTCGTCGGCCTCGATGCAGAACAGCGTCGCGCCGAGGATCCGGTCGGTGTCGGCGTCGACCAGAACCTTCATGAAGCCGGTGGTCTCGCCGCGTTCACGCGCGCGACCGACGCGGGTCATCGGCAAGCTCGCCTTCAGACCTTGCGGCCGAGGCCGTGGCTTCCCGGTCGGACAGTCCGACGCGCGCCTAGCGGCGGATCGATGAACAGGGCGTAGGCGCTCAGCCGATCGCTGAGGCGGCGGGCCTCGCCGTCGAGCAGGTTGGCGGCGAGGATCTCAAAGTCGTTGTAGCTGGTGTGGGTGAAGGCGCCATGGCCGTTGACGTCGCCCAGCGCGTAGACGCCCTCCGCCGAGGTCCGCAGACTGGTCGTCGACGGCGATGAAGCCGCGGGCGTCCAGTTCGACCCCGGCGCTCGGCCAGGTTCAGCCTCGCGACGTTGGGCGTGCGTCCCACCGCGAGCAGCAGGTCGCCGGCCGGCAGAGCGACGGACTTGCCGTCCGTGGTGATGGTCAGGTGCGCCGCCCTGCGCCCGGCCTCGACCGCGAAGTCGCGCGCGCCCAGATGGACCTCGATCCCCTCGCTCGCCAGGTGGTCGAGCACCGCCGCGCTGACGTCGGGCGTCCTCGCGGGCGATCAGCCGGTCGGCATGTTCCACGACGCTGACCCGGGCCCCGAAGCGGCGGAACATCTGGGCGAACTCCAGGCCGATGTAGCTGCCGCCGACGACGACCAGATGCTCGGGCAGCCGATCGAGTTCCATCATCGTGCGATTGGTCAGGTAGGGCGCGTCGTGCGAGCCCCGGCCAGGCCGGCACGATCGGGCGCGCCGCCGGTATTGATGACGACAAGGCCCGCCGCGAAGGTCGCGGTCGCCGACCGCGACCGTGCGCGGCCCGGTGAAGCGGGCCTCGCCGATGATCAGTTCGAGGCCCTCGGTCGCCGCGATCCATTGCGCGAGGCTGTCGCGCGACTGCTGGACCACCGCGTCCTTGCGGGCCATCACCGCGGCGAAATCGACGCTGACCTCGCCGGTCGAGACACCGAAGTCGGCGGCGCGGCGGGCCAGATGGGCGACGCGGGCGCTGGCCACCAGGGTCTTGGTCGGGATGCAGCCGTTGTTGACGCACGTCCCGCCGAGGCGCTCGCGCTCGATCAGCACCACCCGGCGGCCGCTCTGGGCCATGCGAACGGCCAGGGACGGCCCCGCCTGGCCCGCGCCGATGACGACGACATCGATGTGTTCGATCATGTTCAGGCCTCCTTGGGGATGACGAACTTGACGCCCGAGAACGCCGCCGCCGCCAGAGCGCAAGGCCGACGACGCGCGACGCAGGCGGGCCAGCCGAAGCGGTCGAACACCTGCCCGACCACCGCCGCGCCGGCCAGGCCGCCGGCGAAATAGCTGGCCAGGTAGAGGCCGCTGGCCGCGCTGCGGTTGGCGCCGGCGGCGCGGCTGACGAAGCCGGTGGCCGTCGCCTGGGCGAAGAAGGTTCCCGCGCCGACCAGCACCAGGCCGGCCGAGAACCAGCGGCAGCCCCGGCGACAGCAGGAGACCCAGGCCCACTTCGGCCACGACGAGGCCGAGCCACAGGGAGCGGCGCGCGCCGAACCGGGCGGCGAACGCAGCCGGCCAGCGGGGTGAGAATGATCGAAGGCAGGAAGACGAAATAGACCAGGCCGAGGCTCATCATGCCCAGAGCCCAGCGGCGGTCGCATCAGCACGAAGTTGACGTAGCTGAACACGCCGATGAAGGCGAACAGGATGCAGAAGCCGACACCGAACCCGGCCAGCACCGCGCCGATTGGTGAGGAAGGCGGCCGGCGCCCGCCAGACGTTCCGCCGTGGTGCGGCCACGCTCCACGGACCGGCCGGTGGGCGTCACCGATATGACGGCGAGCAGAGCCGCCCAGCAGGTTGAGCGCGGCGAACAGGTAGAAGGTCGGCGCCGACCCCGAACAGGCCGGCGGCCGATGCGGCGACCAGGCGTCCGACCAGGTTCGAGGCGACATTGCCGGTGATGTAGGCGGCGAAGGCGCCGGCCTGCGCGCGGGCTGAACAGACCTCGCCCAGGTGCGACAGGGTGAGGGTGAAGGCCACCGACATGCACAGGCCCTGGGCTACGCGCAGGGCGGCGAAGGTGGCGAGATCGGGCGCGATGGCCAGCAGGGCGGTGGGAATGGTCAGCAGCAGCAGACTGGCCACGATGCCGGCCCGGCGGTCGAGCGACTGGCCGAACAGCGCGGTCAGCAGCGACCCACCGCCATGCCGAAGGTCGAGGCGTTGACCGCGACGCCGATCAGGGCCGGCGCGGCCGAATAGCGATGGGCCAACAGCGGCAGGATGGCCTGGGTGGCGAACAGGTCGACCAGGGTGAAAAAGGCGATAAGGGCGATGACCACGCCGCGCAGGGGCGCGTGCGGCAGGCGTGAAGGTGCGCCCGGCGACGGCGGCGGTCATTGGAGGATCTCCGGTTGGAAGGTCCTTCGCCCGCGGGGGGAGAAGGACGTCGGGCGAGCTTCGCGCGTCACATCATGTGCGCGTCGGCGGTGACCGGGAACAGGTCGGCGGAGAGCAGGACGGCGGTCGTCTTGCCGGTGTTGCGCCACCAATGCGAGGTGACGTGCAGCTCGGGGGTGGCGTCGCCGGCCCGGTGGACGATCGGAACCGAGCAGCTGGAGGCGTATTCGGTGACTTCGCCGCTGACGACATAGATGATCGCCGGCCGGTCGCCGTGGCTGTGCCACGGCACGACGCCGCCGGGCAGGATGATCAGGCGGCGCATGCGGAACAGGCGGCCCTGGATAGCGCTCGGCTCCTTGGCGACATCGATCGAGGTCAGGACGTCGTCGGTCACGCCCTTGGCCGGCGTATTGTCGGGCGCGCGGACATCGACGCCCATCTTGTCGGCCGGGCAGGACCCGGCCAGGGCGGAGGCGGGCGCCGCGGCGATGGCGGCGATCGAGAGGGCGCCGGCGGCGGCGGCGAAGTACAGGGTCTTCAAGGTCATGTTTTCGTCTCCATGGGAACGCCCCTTCGTGGAGCGCTTGGCCGGAGACTTCGCCGATCCGCCGGCTTTCGGGAAATTCCTTTCGGCATGGATTCCATGCCCAATAGGCATTTCACGGCCGGCTCCGGGCCTGGGATGCTCAGCGCAACTTCTCAAACAAGCGCAAAGAGCACCCCCAAGCCATGCCCCATTCCACGACCTCAGCTTCCCAAGTCCGCGATCTGGCGGGCCGCACCGCCCTCGTCACCGGCTCGACAAGCGGCATCGGCCTGGGCGTCGCCCGCGCCCTGGCAGCCCGCGGCGCCGACATCGTCCTCAACGGTTTCGGCGCGCCCGACGCCATCGAGGCGGAGCGGGCCCGCATCGCCGAAGACTTCGCCGTCACCGCCGACTATTCGGGCGCCGACATGTCCCGGCCCGACGCCATCGCCGAGATGATCGCCGAGATCGCCGCGCGGTCGGGCCGCCTCGATATCCTCGTCAATAACGCCGGGGTGCAGCATGTCGCCCCGATCGCCGAGTTTCCGGTGGAGAAATGGGACCTGATCCTGGCGATCAATCTGACCGCGGCGTTCCACACCATCCGCCTGGCGCTGCCGCACATGCGCCGGTCCGGTTTCGGCCGGATCGTCAACATCGCCTCCGCCCACGGCCTGGTGGCCTCTCCCTTCAAGTCGGCCTATGTCGCCGCCAAGCACGGCCTCCTGGGCCTGACCAAGACCGTCGCGCTGGAAGCGGCGGAAGAGCCGATCACCTGCAACGCCATCTGCCCCGGCTATGTCGCCACCCCGCTGGTCGACGCGCAGATCGACGACCAGGCCAAGGCGCACGGCATCTCGCGCGAGGCGGTGATCCGCGACGTGCTGCTGGCCCAGCAGCCCAACAAGCGATTCGCCCGCGTCGAGGAGATCGGCGCCCTCACCGCCTTCCTGTGCTCGGCCGACGCGGCCTCGATCACTGGAACCTCCCTGGCCGTGGACGGCGGCTGGACCGCACATTGAAAGACCGGAAAACCATCATGGCAAAGCAACCCACTCCCCCCACCCGCGCCCCGGTCATCGACAAGGCGACCTGCGGCCAGATCGTCCTCGTCCTGCAGGGCGGCGGCGCGCTGGGCGCCTATCAGGCCGGCGTGTTCCAGGCCCTGCACGAAGCCGGCATCGAGCCGGACTGGGTGATCGGCACCTCGATCGGGGCCATCAACGCCGCCCTGATCGCCGGCAACGCCCCGGAAAACCGCCTCGCGCGCCTGCGTGAATTCTGGACGCGGATGCGCCACACCCCGTGGGCGCAGATGCTCGGCGCGATGCCGGTGTTCGGCGCCCATGCCGCGCACAGCGTGACGATGATGAGCGGCATCGGCGGGTTCTTCGAGCCCAATCCGTTCGCCTGGATGGGCCAGAACGCCCCCCTGGGGCCCGAGGCCGCCGCCTATTATCGGACCGGGGCTCTGGAGCGCACGCTGAAGGAGCTGGTCGATTTCGACCGGCTCAACAGCGGGACGACCAGGCTGGCGGTCGGCGCCGCCCACGTGCAGTCCGGCGAGATGCGCTATTTCGACAGCCGCGAGACGCGCCTGGACGCCCGTCACATCATGGCGTCGGGCGCCCTGCCCCCCGCTTTCCCGGCCGTGCGCATCGACGGCGAGCTCTATTGGGACGGCGGCATCCTGTCCAACACCCCGGTCGAGGCGGTGTTCGACGACAATCCGCGCCGCGACAGCCTGGTGTTCGCCGTGCATCTGTGGGCCCCCAACGGACCCGAGCCGGACACCCTGACGAAGGTCGCGGCCCGCCAGAAAGATCTGCAGTACGCCAGCCGCGCGACCAGCCACATCCAGCGCCAGAGGCAGATCCACAAGCTGCGACACGTCATCGGCGAACTCGCCCGACAGTTGCCCGACGGCCTCGGCTCGAACAGCGAAATCCGCGAGCTGACCGGCTATGGCTGCCTGACCCAGATGCACGTGGTGCGGCTGCTCGCGCCCAACCTCGCCGGCGAGGATCATCTCAAGGACATCGATTTCAGTCCCGACGGCATCCGCGCCCGCTGGGACGCCGGCTTCCTCGACACCAGCCGTGTCCTGGCCCGCGCGCCCTGGACCGATCCGCACGATCCCCTCGAAGGCTTCGTCCTGCACGAAGCCCGCTCCGGCGAGATGATGCCGGAAGACAAGACCCCCTGACCCCATCCGGAGACCAGACCCATGACCCGTCCTCGTTACACCCTCGCCGCCGCCCTCGGCGCGGCCATGCTATCCCTCACCGCGGCGCCGGCAGTGTTCGCAGCGCCCGCGCCGCCGCCGCCGGCCGATAGCGGCATCGACCGCGTCCAGAGCCTGTACGGCGTCGACGACACCATCGCCCACCTCAAGGCCGATGTCGCCGCCAAGGGCATCCGCTGGTTCTCCGAGATCGACCAGTCGGACCTGGCCAAGGACGTGGGCATCACCCTGCCGCGCTCGGTGCTGGTGCAGTTCGGCAATCCGCCGCTCGGCATCCAGTTCCTGACTGCAACGCCCTATGCCGGGCTGGACTGGCCGGTGCGGATGCTGGTGTTCCAGGACGAGGACGGCAACGTCTGGGTGTCGTGGACGGACTTCGGCTTCATCGCGCGGCGCCACCACATCGACAACCGGGTCGCGCAGTTCAAGATGGCCAGCGAGGTCGCCGCCTCCATCGCCCATAGCGCGACGGTGCGTTAGTCGCCGGCAGGGGCGACGCTCGTCCGCGCACGGCCCATCGGCGCCGGTTCGATGCGCCGTTCCGAAAAGTAGGCGGTCAGCGCCTCGGCGGTCCCGGTTCCGTCGGCCAGGGCGACATAGGTATCGGGGCGCAACAGATAGAGCGCGTTCTGGGCGAGGCCGGCCCTTTGGTATTCGCCCTGCCAGGGAAATACCTGCAGCGGCAGGCCCAGGGCGACGCAGGCCGCGGCGAGGGCCGGCTGTGGAGCCCCATAGACGTGCACCTGCCAGCCGATGGCGTCGAGAGACTGGTAGTTGTCGCGCCCCGCCGCCTCGACCCAAGGCAGGCGGTCGCCGCCATGCACCCGTCCGGCCGAACCGGCGCTCAACGGGCCGCCGCGGTAGTTGACGGTGATCTGGCCGACGGTGCGAAACAGATACTCGCCTAGCCGGGTCGAGCCCGACCACGGCCGGGATCAACAACGGCGCCAGCGCGGGTGCGCAGGACATCGGCCAGCGGTCCTTCCGCGGTGACGAAGCTGAACACCCGGTCGGTGGTCGCCACCAGCCGCCGGGCGAAGCCGATCCGCTCCGCCTCGTAGCTGTCGAGCAGGCTGTCGGGCGCCCGGCCCGCGATCACCGCCGCCAGCTTCCAGGCCAGGTTGATGGCGTCGCCGATGCCGGTGTTCATGCCCTGGCCGCCGGCCGGGCTGTGGATATGCGCCGCGTCGCCCAGCAGGAAGGCCCGGCCCTTGCGGAACCGGTCGGTAACCCGGTGGTGCACGTGGTAGGTGGAGAACCAGTTCACCTGCTCGACGTCCAGTTTCAGGCTGGTGATCGCGCGGGCGCTGACGTCCTCGAATCTCAGCGTTTCGGGATGGTCGGCCCGCTCGTCGCGCACCGTGCCGATCAGGCGCGCGCGGCCCTGGCCGGCCAGCGGGAAGACGCCGAGGAAATCGGCCTCGTCCAGATCGACGTGCAGTTCGCCGTCGACCGGCGGGCCGTTCGCCTTGACGTCGGCGACATAGAACAGCTGCCGGTAGGTGCCGCACCGGGAAAGCCGGCGCCGGCCACCTGGCGCACGACCGAGCGCGCGCCGTCGCAGCCGGCGATATAGCGCGGCCTCGCACAGCTGCTCCGCGGCCGTCGGCGCGGCGCAGTCGCGCCGCGACCAGGCCGCCGCGCGTCTTCGAAGCCGGTCAGCTCGGCACGTCGCGTTCGACGACGCACGCCGAGGGCTGTCAAGCCGTTCGACCAGCAGCCTTTCGTGCTCGTCCTGCGGAAAGATCTGCAGGAACGGATAGCGGGTGAGGTCACGACCGACGTCGCCGAACGGCAGGCGCGCCGCCTTGCGGCCCCTGACCCACAGATTGACCGCCGGGAGTCTCGTGACCGCGCGTCGATCACCGCTTCGGCCAGATCCAGCTGGCGATACAGTTCCAGCGTCCGCGCCTGCACGGCCAGCGCCCGCGAGGTAGTCCCAGGCCCGGCGGCCTTGTCGACGATGCGCACCCTGACGCCCTGCCGGGTCAGCCATAGCGCCAGGACCAGGCCCGTCGGCCCCGCCCCGGCCACCAGGACATCGGTTTGCTCCATCCTCGCCATCCCGCTCGCTTGCAGCCGCCTCAACGACAACCAGCGGGGCCGCGGTGGCGTTCCGCGACCGCGGCCGCTTTGCGCCGGCCAGCCGCTGTCTACGTCCCGGTGGTTTCGAGCGGCTCAGTAGGCGAGCCAGGTGAAGACGCGAACCGAATTGTTGGCCGAGGCGTTGTGGCCGAGGCCGTCATAGTCGTTGGCGGCGCCATTGAACTGGGTATAGACCGTGTACTGAATACCTACCCGGACATTGAAGCGCGGACCGAAGGGCGAGCCCCCTTCCCCGAACGGCGTGCCGTCGATTTGGAACAGCATGCCCCGACTGTCCGGCGTCAGGGTGCGGTTGGCGCTGTAGAGGACGGGGTCCCGCGAACCCCAGGTATCGAAAAACCCGACGGTCGCACCGACCTTGCCACGGTAGTAGTACGAGGTATCGAGCCGGAAGTCCTGGAGCGTGTCGGAGCCGTATTGCGATGCTCCCAGTATCTGCGACGCGCGGAGGTTCTGATCCTCATGCGTATAGCGCATGTTGAGAGTGAGCGTGCTCTTCTCGGGCATGTTACGCTGGTAGGAGGCGTCGAGGCCGAGATCGGTATAGCGGTCGGTGGTGCCGGCGCTGTAGACCCGGCCCGGGAAGATGCTGGCGGCGAACAGGAAGCCGCCGACCGCGAAATTCTGATCGCCGTAGTTCTTCTGATAGACGATACGCGCATAGGGCGCGGCGCCGTCGATCTGGCCAGGAGACGTCGGATCGATGCCGGCATGGGTCAGGAAGCCAGCGCCCAACGAACGGTATGCGCCGGCTTCGGCGTAGATTTCCTTGTCGATCAGGGCATAGGCGGTGAAGCCGATGGTGTTCTGAGCGAAACTGCCGATGATCGGCGTGGCGAGACCCCCAGGAGCCAAACTCGAGGTGGTGTAGGGGAAGCCCCAGGCGACGGTGCTGTTCCAGGCATCCTGCACGGTCGGGGCGTTGTTGACGCTGAGGCCGACAAGCACGTCCTTGCCGCCCACCGTGGCCGTGGTGACCGCCCGCAGATCCAGATTGTCCCAGTGGAAGGCGTGGGCGACGCCGTCATAGGTGTTCTGCACGAAGCCGCCGAAGTGCGTACCGATGCCGCCGCCCAGGAACAGGCTGATCTGATCGACCGCCCAATTGTCGTTGGTGGCGAAATCCTTGGGCGGTGGCGGAGGCTGAGCCTGCGAGGTGTTGAGATACGAGGCGACGGCCATGGCCGAGAGCGGCACGTTGAACTTGTTGGTGCGCATCGTGTAGCCGTGCAGCTTGAAATCGCGCCCGAACGGGGTGAGTTGCGGCCCGAAGCCACCTATGTGGCAGGCGGCGCAAGGCTGCCCCGTCTGCACCGCGAAGGCGGGAATCGCCATCGCCCTGGTCGCCGTCAGGCCCAGCATGGCGAGCGCGATCGTCGATGCGCTCGTCACCCGACGCCGGGACGAGATGTCTAACTTCCGGCGACGTTGCATTGTCGTGTCTCCTTGTACGGATGGGTCGAGTTGAGGCGGCGCCTACTCGCAGAGGCGACGCAGCGCCCCGGGGTCTCGAAGGGTGATCGAGCGGCAGCATTTCAGCGCAATCAGACCGTCCGCCTCCAGGTGGGTGAGGGTGCGGGAGACAGTCTCGATGGTCAGGCCGAGATAGTCGGCCATGTCCTGGCGCGACATCGGCAATTCGACGGTGTCTCGACTGCCGAGCCGCTCGGCCAGGTCGAGCAGGAACACCACCACCCGCTCGGCGGCGCCGCGGCGGCCAAGGGTGAGGACGTGGTCGCGGTTGCGCTCCAGATCGTTCATCACCAGACGGGCGAGCGCCCTGGCGGCGCCGATCGGGTCGGCGGCGTTATCCATGACGGCGCTGCGACGGGCCGCGACGATCGCACAGTCGGCGACGGCCTCGGCGCTGACTGCGTGCTCCGCGCCCAGTTCGAGACCGAATACGTCACCGGGCAACGCGAAATCGCAGATCTGGCGGCGACCGTCGGCCAAAGTCTTGAAGCATCGCACGGCGCCGCGCACCACCTTGTACAGGTAGTCGGCGCGCTCACCCTGGCCGAAGACTTCCTGGCCGCGAGCATAGGCCCTGACGATGCCGGTGACTTCCACCTCGGCGTCGGCGGGGCGCGCGGCGCCGGGAGCGCGAAGGGCGCTCGATTGGTCGTGACGGCGTTGGCTGATCGAAGGCATCGAGTGAACTCCTCAGCGACGTGAAGCGATGCCGGATGTTTAGGGCCGCGCTCGATGGCGCGACATTCGGGACCAACACCTAAGGAGAATCCCCTAAAAGGGGCGGCGCCGATCGCGGTCCCGGCGGGCGCCGGCTAGTTCGGGGCCGCGACGAGCGCGATGCGGACGAGTTCCGACAGACTACCGGCCTGGGTCTTGGACATGACGTTGGCGCGATAGATTTCCACGGTGCGTGGGCTGATGGCCAGTTCCTTGGCGATCACCTTGTTGGCCTTGCCCGCGACCAGGCCGTCGAGCACCTGCCGCTCGCGGGCGCTCAAACTGGCGATGAGGTCGGCGAAACGCGCCCCCTCGGTGGCGCGGTGATCGATCTCGTCACCAAGCCGCAGGGCGCGCTGCACGGCGCGGAGCAGCAGAGTGTCCTCGAACGGCTTCTCGATGAAATCGGTGGCGCCGAGTTTCATCGCCTGCACCGCCATCGGCACGTCGGCGTGGCCGGTGATCACGATGGTCGGCAGGCGCAGGTCCATGTCGTTGAGCCGCGACAGGAGGACGAGGCCGTCGATCTCCGGCATGCGGATGTCGGTGATGACACAGCCTTTCGGGTCCGCCGCGACCGCCAGGAAAGCTGCGGCCGACTCGTAGGCGGTGACCGGCACATCCGCCGCGCCCAGCAGAAACGACAGCGAATCCCGCACGTCGGGGTCGTCGTCGATCAGATGAACCCGGGGCTCGCCCATGGTCAGGGGGCCTCGCCGGCGGCCGGCAGGGTGAACCGAAACGTGGCGCCGCCGTAGGATTGGATTCGCCCCAGATCTCGCCGCCATGCAACTCGATGATGCCGCGCGAGATCGACAGACCGACCCCCATGCCGTCCTGCTTGGTCGTCATGAAGGGCGCGAAGAGCATGGGTTTGACCTCCGGACTCAGCCCGCTACCGGTATCGGAAACCGCCACCTCGGTGAAGCCGTCGGAACGCGAGGTGGTGCTGACCACCAGTTCGCGCCGATCGCTGTCGCGCATGGCGTCCAGGGCGTTGCGGATCAGATTGATCACCACCTGCTGCACCTGCACGCGGTCGGCGACGACCAGATCGTGAACCGCCTGCAGGCGCAAGGTTACCCGCACGCCCGAATTCCTTGGCCCCGACCAACGCCAGGGCGCTGGCGTCCTCGATCATCTTCGCCAGGCTTTCCAGCCTGGGTTCAGGTCTCCCCGCGACATGAAATCGCGCAGGCGTCTAATCACCTCGCCCGCCCGAAGCGTCTGCTCGACCGCCTTGTCGAGTGCGGCGATCAGCCGGGGCCGGTCCTCGGTCAGGTTGCGCTCGAGCAGCCGTCTGGATCCGGCCAGATAATTCGCGACCGCCGACAGCGGCTGGTTGAGTTCGTGCGCCAGGGCCGAAGCCATTTCGCCCATGGCCAGAAGCCGGGACACCCGCACCAGTTCCTCCTGCAGCTCCTGCAGGCGGGTCTCGGTGCGCTGGCGCTCCGTGAGGTCGCGAATGAATCCGGTGAACAGCCGCCGTTCATTCAGTCGGACCTCTCCGACCGCCAGCTCCATGGGGAAGGTCGAACCGTCCTGGCGACGTCCCGCCACCACTCTGCCAAGGCCGATGATGCGCCGCTCGCCCGTCGCCAGGTAGCGGGCGATATAGCCGTCATGCGCCTCGCAATAGGGTGACGGCATCAGGCGCGAAACATTCTGGCCCAAGACTTCGGCCGCCGACTTGCCGAACATCCGCTCGGCGGCGGCGCTGAACGACTGGATGACGCCGGCGTCATCGATCAGGATGATGGCGTCCGGAACCGTGTCGAGAATCGACTGGAGCAACGCCGCCTGTTCGCGTGGCGATCCCCGCGAGGTGTCCGACTCCGAGCCGGCGGACGCGGCGAGCGGCGCTGGGTTTCCGCTCAAAACCTCACCCGGCCGATATCGTCGTGGCCGAAGCCCGATGGCGGACAGAAGCCGACTTCCCGCAAGCCCGGGCAGAGCGCGGCGTCGCGCAGATCGTCGAGATCCATTCCGGCGACTTGAACATCGATGGCCTCGCCTTCCATGTGCAGGCTTTTGGAAGCCATCTGATTGCTCTCGCAAGGCAGCATCGCATTGCTCGCCACCGAACGGTAGCCGGAAATCGAGCTTGCGCGGGCATTCCGGCTCCCCGCCAGGAGCGCCGAATCCTCGACCCGCGGGCGCACCGCTTCCGGTCAGCGTTGCGCCGGCCCTCGATCCGTCAGCCGGCGAGCAGATAGCGAGCCGCCACGTTGCGCTGAATTTCGCTGCTGCCCGAATAGATCGACGCGGCGCGCACCGACAGATGCTTGGCCATCGCGTTCGAACCGGCGCCGAGCCAGGCTTGGTCCGCGCCGCTGGCGCCGATGCGCGCGGCGGCCGCCGGGCCGGCGATCTGCATCGCCAGTTCGGCCACGCGCTGATGCAATTCGCTGCCGACCAGTTTGAGCAGCGAGGAGGCGCGGGGATCGTTCGGATCGGCCACGCCGCGCGACAGCGCCGCCAACTCCTGGGCTTCATACACCTCCAGCTCGATCGACAGCCGAGCGAGGCGCTCGCGCGGTCCCGGCTCCAGTTCGCTCCCGGCGCGCACCGCGGCCTCGGCGGTTCGCCGCAACACCCGCCTGATCAGCGCCGATGGCGTGTTGTTCGAGCGCGCCAACTGCATCAGGCGCTTGGCCACCGCCCAGCCCCGGTTCTCCAGCCCGACCAGATTGGCGGCCGGCACGACTACGCCGTCGAAGAACACCTGGTTGAATTCGTGCTGGCCCGCGAGGTCGAGAAGTGGCGAGACCGTCAGGCCGCGACTGCTCATGTCGATCAGCAGGAAACTCAGCCCGTGCGCGGCGCGCTCGCCGTCGGCGGTCCGGACGATGGCGAACATCCGATTGGAGAGATGGGCCCCGGTGGTCCAGATCTTGGACCCGGTCACCCGATACGACTCGCCGTCGCGAACGGCGCGGGTCCTGACCGCCGCCAGATCCGAGCCGGCGTCCGGCTCCGAAAAGCCCTGGCACCACAGGTCGTCCCCGGCCAGGATGGGGGGAATATATCGTTCGCGTTGCTCGTCCGTGCCCATTTCGATGAGCAGCGGGCCGATGCTGCGCAGGCCGCCGGCGAACAGCACCGGGGCGTCGTTCAGCGCGCACTCGCGATCGAACAGAAACCTTTGGCGCCCGCTCCAGCCTGTACCACCCCACGCCTCGGGCCACGCCGGTGCGATCCAGCCTCGTTGGTGCAGACGCCGGTGCCACGCCCGGCAGGCGTCCATATCGCTGTGAACGCCGAGCGTCGCTCGCCCGGCGGCCCGCAGATCGTCGGTCAGCGCCACGCGCAGAAAGCCGCGCACCTCGGCCAGAAAGTTAGCCTCCGATCGATCGCAACCTCCGGCCACCATCACCAATTTCCATCGCTCGCCACCTAATGTCTGGGCCGGTCGAGCATGGTCCTTGCGACTCGCGGGCCCTTGATGTGGGTCAAACAGCGTTGCGAGGGATCGGGCCTGCCCTGGCGAAAGATCGATCTCCAGCATCGCCCATCGGCGGGCGTCACGTCGCCGGCCGCGAGTCGCACGACATCTCCTGGAACGACATCGATCACCGGGATCTCCCGAAAAGGGCGCCGTCGCGAAGGGTACGCCTGCGACGGCGCTGGCCGCCAGCAGCATCAGAACCAGCGGATTGGCGATTTGCGTGACGACGCGGCGCCACGGGCGCGCCGGGCGGCGGGCTCGTGGGGCCCATAGGTCTGGCGAAGCGTCATCGCCTCGGCGCTGGTCTACCCTCGATGGAGGCGCGCAATCTGGCGAGGGGCGCCGCGAGCGGTTCATTCCATAATTGATCGCCGGCCGAAGCCGATGGTGGCTGTTCCATGCGGGAGCCAGAACGGAAAGCCGTAGGGTGACATTCGCGGCTGCCCTGCCAGGATGATCTGGCGCAGGATTCCGACGATCAAACGCCAAGGTTTGACATGGCGCAACGCGGATCCGGCGGTTCAGCGCCGATCGAGGAGACCCGACCCGGAGACGCGCGGCCCCCGGGCGGCAAGGGGCGATGGACGACGATGAAAAACCAATTCCTGACGATCCCGGCGGCGATCGCGTCGCTCTCCATTGGCGTCGCGGGCCTCGCCGGCTGTGAGACCGCCACGCCGTACCAGCCGGCCGCCACCGCGGCGGCCACGGGTTACCGCGAGATCCAGATCGAACCGGGCCGATGGCGCGTAACCTTCGCGGGCAACGAGCTCACCTCGCGCGATACGGTGGAGACCTACCTGCTCTATCGCTCCGCCGAACTGACGGCGCGCGCCGGTTTCACCTGGTTCGAGGCCGTGGCCCGCGATACCGACACGAAGAAAACCACCTTCATCCAGCGGTCGGGGGCGGTTCAGGGCTACACCCTGGTCTGGCGGCCATACTGGCGATATCGCCCGCATGGCTGGTTCGGCGTCTGGCGCCCATGGAATCCCTGGGGGACGGGACAGTTCTTCGACGTTCGAACCGTCACCGCTTACGATGCCTCGGCCGACATCGTCATGGGACGGGGCGAGCAACCCGCCGGGCCCTATGTGTTCAACGCCCGCGCAGTGATGCAATCCCTCGCTCCGGTGGTGGTTCGACCAAAGTGAGGGCCTACGAGGGCGACCGGCCGGCAGCCGTGGCCGTCAAAGGAGGATTTGCCAAACGCAACGAGACGCCCGGCAGAGTCGGAACCCTGGTGGAGATTCGCCGTTGAATGGCTCGATCCGCGAGCGGATCAGCCGGCGTCGCCGCGATCACGGCAATGCCATGCGGTGGCGGCCAGCACCACGGCAAAGGCGCCGAAGCTGGCGACGACAAAGCTCAGAAAGCCGATTTCGAAAGTGGACATGGCCCTCGTCCCAATTGATCCAATCCTGCTATTTCAGGCCCCGGCACGCAGGATTGCGTTGATTTCGATCAAGCCAGGCCGCGGGCGGAGCGAGACGATGACGTGCGGTGACGATCGGCGTGATGATCGGTAGGGAGGCTGCCCGGGTGGACACCGTCGCCACCATGGCGGAAGCCTGTGTCGCGGTTCTCACGGGTCGATTGGCGGCAATCGAAGCTCACCGCCGCGCCATGGCGGCCGATCCCGGCGTCGATACGGTTCACCGATTTCGCAAGGACATTACCCGCCTGCGGGCGTATTTCCGCTTATTCGGACGGATGTTCGACGAGGCGGATGGAACCTGGCTAGATAAGGAGTTCGCCGCTTTGGCGCATCCTCTCGGCGATGCCCGCGATCTGGACATCCTGCTGCACCAGCTTGCAAAAGCTTCTGGCGAGGCTGCCCCACGCGATGGCGACTTGCTTCGCGAGATGGCGGCGTCCGCCGCGCGGGTCAGGGCGGCGGCGAGGGCGTGCGATGCCGTGGCGGCGCTGCGTACGGACATCGTCATCGCGGGCTTGCGGTCCCGTCTCACCGTTGCGCGGCTGAGCGCGACGCCGGACGCCGATCGCCCGTTCGTGAGCGAGGCGCCCGACAGGCTTCGCCGATTGCGTGAGCGGTTGCCGGACGCCCGTGTCCGCATCGACAAGCTCGGCGCGAGCGGGCGGCACAAGGTTCGCAAGCGGATGAAGGTGCTGCGCCACGGTCTGGAACTGGTCACGCAGGCCTGTCCAGAGTGGCGGGCTGACGTCTATCGCCAGCGGACCGTCGCGGTGCTGGACGTGCTGGGCAAGCTCAACGATCTGGAGGTCTGCGACGCCCTCGCCCGTCGCCTGTTCGACCCGTCGTTCCCAGGGAAATTCCGGAAGTGGCGGGCGGTCAGGACCCGCGACAGACACCTCGCGGACCTGCGAGCGGCATGGACCGCGTTCGGCGCGACCCGGCCGCCCTGGCCGGATCATGATTCATCCGGCGCGACGCATCGTGCGTTGACCTGAAGTCAAGGCGCGATGGGTCAATCGGGCGTCCATGCGTCGGCGACCCTGCAAATGCCCGAAGAGAAATCAGACATGGACGATCTGCCGCCGACCGGCGACGAAGCCAGGCGACGTCGCCTCGACACGGTGATGCCGCTGGTCTGGGGCCTGCTCGGCGTGGTCGTCATGCTGGTGTTCGTGATCGGCTTGGCGTCGCATTGGACCGTCCGGTGAAGCAGGCGATCGTTCTGGCGCATCCGAGCCGGAACAGCTTCAACGCCGCCGTGGCGGGCGCCTATGCGGCGGCCGTCGAGGCGTGCGGTCACACCGCGGTCATCCAAGATCTCTACGCCATGGATTTCGATCCCCGCTTGCGCGCCAGCGAGCTTCCCTGGGCGTCGGACTTCGCGATCGCACCCGACGTCGCCGCCGAGCGCGCCATCCTGGCCGACGCGGAGGTGTTGGTGTTGGTCTACCCGCTGTGGTTCAACGCGCCGCCGGCCATGCTCAAGGGCTATGTGGAACGGGTCCTCGGCCCGGGTTTCGGCTACGGCAATTCGGGCGCAGCGCCGCAACCGCTGCTGGGCGGCCGCGGCCTGATCAGCTTCACCACCTCGGGAGCGCCGGGCTGGTGGACCAATGAGAGCGGCGCGCTCGAACGGTTGCGCGCCGGCTTCGACGACTATCTCGCCCAGATCTGTGGCCTTGCGGTGATCGACCACCGGCACATCGGCGGGATCACGCCGGGCATGCGCCCCGACGCGGTGCAGCGCCTGCTGGCAGAGATCGCCGCGACGGCGAGGCGGCTCTACGAACCAGCGGATCGAGCCTCAGACCCGGCGACCTCGTGACATCCCCTAAGGGTCCGGCCGGAGTTCTACCGGACGCTGAACGGGCGCATTATCGATCCAGCAAGTGGGTTTCGTCACGGTCGGACCATTGAAGGGAACGCCATGTCCTACGCATCGATCCTCGTGCATGTGCAGACCAGCCCCGAAGCCCAGGCGCGATTGCATAGCGCCCGCGCCCTCGCCGCGCGTTTCGACGCGGTGCTCATCGGGGTCGGCGTCGAAATGGCGCCGCCCCTGTCGGTGGGCGCCGGTTCGGGGGCGATCCAGGCCGACTGGTACGCCGCGGTCAGCGCGTCGATCGAGGAGAATCTGACCACCGCCGAGGGGATGTTCTGGGAAGCCGCGAAAGGCCTGGCTCGCGGCGCGGTCTGGAAGCGCGGTCTCGCCTTTCCGAAGGAGGCGCTGGCGGCGGCTTCCCGCGGCGCCGACCTGGTGGTCGGCGATCGCGGCCCCGCCAACCACAAGAGCGACTATCGCGACGCCGGGGCCGCCGAACTGGCCGTGGCGCTCGGCCGTCCGCTGCTGGTCGTTCCGAGCGGAGCTAGAGCGTTGACGGCCAAAAACGTGGTGCTGGCCTGGAAGGACACCCGCGAAGCGCGGCGCGCCATGAGCGACGCCCTGCCCTTCCTGAAAACGGCTCAGGCCGTGCGGGTGGTCGAGGTCTGCCACAAGGACGACGAACTCGACGCCCGGGCCCGGCTCGACGACGTCGTGCTGGCGCTGCATCGCCACGGCGTCGTCGCTGAAGGCCGCACCGCGCTGCATCACGGCGCTCCGAGCCATGAAATCCTGCGCCAGGCCAAGGAGTTCGACGCCGACCTGATCGTCGCCGGGGCCTATGGCCACACGCGGATCGGCGAATGGCTGTTCGGCGGGGTCACCCAGGAACTCCTGGAACAGACCGATCACTATGTATTGCTGAGCCACTAGCTCAGCCAGGTCGGCGGGCAAGTGGTTCTTGGCCGGCCTCCGAACCGGCGCTGAAACCAGGACGGTCGGATCGATGAGCACGCGAAATCTCGACGCCCTGTTCGAGCCGAAGACGATCGCCCTGATCGGGGCCAGCAATCGCGCCGGGTCCGTGGGCTCGGTGCTGGCGCGGAACCTGCTGGAAGGCGGGTTTTCCGGGCCGGTGCTGCCGGTCAATCCGCACGAGGCCTCGATCCGCTCGGTGCTCGCCTACGCCAGCATAGCCGAGTTGCCGCTCACTCCGGATCTGGCGGTCATCTGCACGCCACCGCCTTCGGTGCCGGCCCTGATCGGCGAACTCGCGGCGCGCGGCTGCCGGGCGGCGGTGGTGATCACCGCCGGCTTTGGAGAGGCGGGGGGCGGCGGGGCCGATCTCAAGACCGCGATGCTGCGGGCAGCGCAACCGACGCTGTTGCGGATCGTCGGGCCCAACTGCCTGGGCGTGATCTCGCCGTCGCTGGGCCTGAACGCCAGCTTCGCCCGGGTCGCCCGCCCGCGGGAACCTTGGCCCTGGTGGCACAGTCCGGCGCAGTGACCGCCGCGGCCATCGATTGGGCGGCCGCCCGCGGCTACGGCTTCTCGCGTATCGTGACCCTGGGCGACATGGCCGACGTCGATTTCGGCGACGTCCTGGACTTCCTGGCGATGGACGTCGGGGTTCGCGCCATCGTGCTCTACGTCGAATTGATCAGCGACGCGCGCAAGTTCATGTCGGCGGCGCGAATGGCGGCGCGCACCAAGCCGGTCGCGGTGATCAAGGCCGGCCGCAGCGCCGCCGGCGCGAAGGCGGCGTTGTCGCATACCGGAGCCCTGGCCGGGGCCGATGCGGTCTATGACGCCGCCTTCCGCCGCGCCGGTCTGCTGCGGGTCCACGAACTGCGCGAACTGTTCGACGCGGTCACCACCCTGACCTCCGGGATGAGCGTCAAGGGCGACCGGCTGGCGATCGTCACCAACGGCGGCGGCGCCGGGGTCATGGCGGTCGACGCGCTCGAAGCCCACGGCGGTCGCCTCGCCGCCCTGGGTGAGGACACCCTGGCCCAACTCGACAGGGTGCTGCCGCCGACCTGGTCGAAAGGTGATCCGGTCGACATCATCGGCGACGCGGGTGGCGAACGGTACGGACAGGCCATGGCGGCGGTGATGCGGGATCCAGCCGTCGACGCGGTGCTGGTGCTCAACTGTCCCACCGCCGTGGCCGATAGCGCCGACGGCGCGCGGGCCGTCGTGGAAGCGGCCAGGACGCGGTCGGGCGGCCCGGCGATTCTGACCTCCTGGCTGGGCGAGAGCGGGGCGGTGGAATCACGGAGGCTGTTCGTGGCCGCGAAGATTCCGACCCACGAAACCCCCGACGAGGCCGTGCGCGCCTTCATGCATCTGGCTCGCCATGCCGCCAATCGCGCTCTCTTGCTGCAGACGCCCGGCGCGGCGGCCCACGATGCGCCTGACAGGACCGCCGCTCAGACGGTGATCCAAGCGGCGATCGCCGAAGGCCGCGAACTGTTGACCGATCCACAGGCCAAGGCGGTCCTGGCCGCCTATGGGGTGCCGTCGACCGAAAGCGTGGTGGCCGCCGATCCGGCGGCGGCCGGCGCGGCGGCCGCGCGGATCGGCGGCCCGGTCGCGCTCAAGATCCTGTCGCGCGACATCAGCCACAAATCGGATCTCGGCGGCGTCGTACTGGGACTAGCCGGCGCCGACCAGGTCGAAGCGGCGGCCAGGGACATGCTCGAGCGGATCGGCCGCGCGGCGCCCCGGGCGCGACTGGAAGGGTTCATGATTCAGGCCATGGTCCGCCGGCCGCACGCGCGAGAACTGATCGTCGGACTCTCCACGCGACCCCACCTTCGGACCGGTGATACTGTTCGGAGCGGGCGGAACGGCGGTCGAGGTGCTGGCCGACCGCGCCATCGGCCTGCCGCCGCTCAACCGGTTCCTGGCCCGCGACATGATCGGCAGGACCCGAATCGCCGCCCTGCTCGAGGCCTATCGCGACCTGCCGGCCGCCGATCTCGACGCGATCGCCGACACCCTGGTCAAGCTGGCCCGGATGGCGATCGAACTCGAGGGGCTCGCGGAGCTGGACATCAATCCGCTGCTCGCCGACGAGGACGGCGTGGTCGCCCTGGACAGCCGTATCCGCGTCGAGCTGGGTTCGGCCGCGCCGGCGCAACCGGCCATCCGCCCCTATCCCAGCGATCTGAGCCACACCATCACCGCCGGCGACGGCCGCGAGCTCACGGTGCGCCCGATCCGCCCGGAGGACGCGCCCAAGCTCATCGACATGGTCGCTGCCAGCGCCGCCGAGGACGTCCGCCTGCGGTTCAGGGCGGGACTGCGCAGATTGCCCCCCGACTGGGCCGCCAGAACTCTCACAGATCGATTATGACCGGGAGATGGCCCTGGTGGCGGAAGACCCGGACGGCGCGATCATCGGCGTCGCGCGCCTGGCCGCCGACCCGGACGGGTCCCGGGCCGAGTTCGCCTTGATGGTGCGCACCGATCAGCAGGCCCGCGGCCTTGGTCACGCGCTGCTGACCGACGCCCTCGCCTATGCACAAGCGCGCGGCGTCAAAACCGTCTGGGGCGAGATCGAACGGAGCAACAGCCGGATGCTGTCGCTGGCCGCCGACCTCGGGTTCGTCAACGGCCCCGCCAGCGAGGCCGAGCTGGTGCGGGCGACGAGAACCTTCTGAGCCTCAATTGGGGATCAACATGCCGACGGCGGCGAGCGCCATGACCCCCGCGGTGATCCAGCCGAGACCCACCAGGGTGCGACTGGCGGTGAACTCGCCCATCACCGATTTACGCGAGGCGAGCAGCACCACCAACACGACCAGGGGAACCGCGACCACGCCATTGATCACCGCGCTCCAGAACAGCGCCTTGATCGGGTTGATCGGTGAAAAATCGAGAGCCATCCCCACGAGGGTGGCGGTGGCGATCACGCCATAGAAGCCGCGCGCGTCGCGGGCCTTGACCTCCAAGCCCCACTTCCAGCCCATGGCCTCGGCCAGGGCGAATCCCGCCGAGCCGGCGAGCACCGGCACGCCGATCAGGCCGACGCCCAGGATACCGACCGCGAACAACAGGAAAGCCAGGTCGCCCGCCAGGGGCCTCAAGGCGCTGGCGGCCTGCGCCGCCGTCTGGATGTCGGTGACGCCGGCCGCATTCAGGGTCAGGGCCGTGGCCAGGATGATGAACCAGGCCGACACGTCGGAATAGAACATGCCCGACCAGGTGTCCCACTTGATCCGCCGCAGTTCCTTCGGAGCGCTGGCCGGGTCGGCGATCAGGGAGCGCGCCCCGCCGCGGTCGCGCATGTCCTCGACCTCCTCGGACGACTGCCAGAAGAACAGATAGGGGCTGATGGTGGTGCCGAACACGCCGACCACCACCGTCGCCGCCGCGCCGTCCAGGCGAAACCGGGGAAATACCGTGCGCACCGCGACCTCCCGCCAGGGCACATGGATGTAAAACAGCACCAGGGCATAGGCGAGCAAGGAAAACGCCAGCCATTTCAGGTAGGTGGCGTATTGCCGATAGGGTACCAGGACCTCCAGCAACAGCGTGCCGATCGCCAGGATCACGGTCATCAGGTGCCGGTTGGCGCCGGTCAGCAGACCGGCGACGTCGCCCATGGCGGCCACGTCCGCGCCGATGTTGAGCGTATTGGCCACAACCAGCATGAACACCACGCCTCGCAGCACCCAGGCGGGAAAGAAGCGCTTGATGTTGCCAGCCAGTCCCACGCCGGTAACCCGCCCGATGCGGGCGCACATCGACTGCACCGCCGACATCAACGGGAAGGCCAGGGGCATGGTCCACAGCATGTTCAGGCCGAATTGCGCGCCGGCCTGAGAATAGGTCGCGATTCCGCTGGGATCGTCGTCGGCGACGCCGGTGATCAGTCCGGGGCCGATGCTGGCCAGCGGATGTCCGCGGATCCGATCCCACAGGGTTCGCCGCCTCTCCTCCAGCCTGGTCAGATCGTTCATGGAGGGCTCCGGCGGCGGTGCGTCGCAGACTAGACGCAACGCGGGCATCTGGCGACGCGGCGTAGTCGCGCACCGACATTAGCCGCGGTGGTCGGAGTTCCGCATTGCTTGCGCCGAACGGCGGATGAGCGGAAAGTGACCGAAAGATCGTCTTGAATTGGACCAATGAGCGAATCGACGACCACCGCCGTGGCTGACCCGGAACGCGACGCCGCCACCAAGGCGGCGGTGCTGGCGACGGCGGAGCGGCTGTTCGCCTTGCACGGCTTCCAAAACGTCTCGGTGCGCGACATCACCACCGAGGCGAAAGTCAATCTGGCCAGCGTCAACTATCATTTCGGCTCGAAGGACGCCCTGCTGTTCGAAATCTTTCGCCGCAGAACGGCCGAACTCAATCGAGAGCGCGCGCGGATGCTGCATGAAGCCGCCGACCGGCATGGCGGCCGGCCGCCGGTCCGCGCCATACTCGCCGCCCTGTTCGCTCCCCCGTTGCGCTGGTCGAGCCCGGAGCACGAGCGGCGGATCGCCGTACAGTTCATCATAAGGGCGCGCAGCGAAGGCACCGAGGCGATGCGCGAGGCGCTGTCGACCGACGTATCGCACCTTCGCCGCTTCGCCGACGCACTGATCGGCGCCCTGCCCCATCTGGCGGTCGAGGACGTCTACTGGCGTCTGCACTTCGCCCTGGGCATGCTGCATAACAATCGCTTCGCGGAATTCGATCGGCTGCACATCCTGTCCGACGGGGCCACCCGGGAAAGTGACACCGAGGCGCTATTGCAACGCATGGTCGATTTCGCCGAGGCCGGCTTCCTGGGCCGCGCGACCCCATCCGCGCCGGGGATGTGAGGCCACGGAGGACGCGAACCGGGCCTCTATGCGAGCAGCGCCGCCACGAGACATCCCCAGAATACCACGCTGACCGCACCGATCGACCAGACGATCAGGTTCATCGACATCGATTGAGCGAACGGCCAGTTAAACCCGACCCTTGGCGCGCGTACGTAGTCGAAACGCGGCCGCGTCAGCGCGGCTCGGCCGCCGATGCGATCCACCCCTGCATTGACATCCATGACCACGCCTCCGCCCTACAGCCAGCTCACCAGATTTTCATCCGGACACGAACATATTATCTCGCTTGTTTCGCTGATTTGACAAGGGTTTTTTTGCGGACTTTCGCTGCAATCCGGCGCCGACCCGGTGTGTGGCCCGCGTAGCCGCCAGGCCGGCCGGAGCCTCCCGTTCGAGGTTCTCGGCCGCAAGACGACGGGTGGCCAATCGGCGGCAACGCCCCATATCGCGGCAGGCCCTGGCGGGTCCATGGAGGCTGGGCCCGATGAGTCAGGCGATTCACACCGCATGCGACGCCGGCGCGGCGCGCGCCGCCGAACCGGCGACGGCGCCGCATCATCCCAACCTGGTGCTGGCGACCACGATCCTGGCCTCGAGCCTGGCGTTCATCGACGGCTCGGTGGTCAATGTCGGACTGCCGGCCCTGGGTCGCGGCCTGCATGCCGGGGCCGCCGACCTGCAGTGGGTGATCAATGCCTATCTGCTGCCGCTGAGCGCCCTGCTGCTGCTGGGCGGCGCGGCCGGCGACCGATACGGCCGGGCGAGGATGCTGATCGGCGGTACGGCGCTATTCGGATTGGCCTCGCTCACCTGCGCCCTGGCGCCGAACCTCACCTGGCTGCTGGCCGGGCGCGGCCTGCAGGGCGTCGGCGCGGCGGTCCTCATGCCCAACAGCCTGGCGATCCTCGGCTCGGCGTTCGCCGGCGAGGCGCGCGGCCGGGCGATCGGCATCTGGGCCTCGATGGGGGCGGTGATGGGCGCGATCGGTCCGGTGCTGGGCGGCTGGCTGATCGACACGGTCGGCTGGCGGGCGATCTTTCTGCTCAATCTGCCGGTCGCCGCCGGGGCCATCGCTCTGGCGTCGGCGTTCGTTCGGGATCCTCCGCGCGGTCAGGACGTCGCCCCGCTCGATGTCGGTGGCGGGGCGCTGGCCACCGCGAGTCTGGGCGCGATGACCTGGGGCCTGACGGTCGGCTCGGGAGATAGCGGCTGGAGCGCGCCGGCGATCATCGCGGTCGCGCTCGGTTTCGCCCTGTCGCTGGCCTTCCTGTGGGTGGAAAGCCGCAAGGGCGACCGCGCCATGGTTCCGCTCAGCCTGTTCGGCTCGTCGAGTTTTGTCGGTCTCAGCGTTCTGACCTTGTTGCTGTACGGCGCGCTGGGCGCGCTCCTGGTATTGCTGCCGTATGTGCTGATCGTGGCCGGAGGCTATACCAGTTCCGCCGCGGGGGCCGGTCTGCTGCCCTTCGCGGTCGTCCTGGCGGTCAGTTCGCCGCTGATGGGCGCGCTGGCCGGGAGGATCGGTTCGCGCCTGCCGCTGTCCATCGGCCCGCTGGTGGTCGCCGCCGGCCTTCTGCTGCTGCTCCGCATCGGGCCGGGCGCGCCCTACTGGACGGCGGTGCTGCCGGCCATGCTGGTGATCTCGGTGGGCATGGCCGGCGCGGTCGCCCCGCTGACCACGGCGGTGCTCGGGTCGGTGGACGCCCGGCACACCGGCTCGGCGTCCGGCCTCAACAGCGCGCTCGCCCGGACCGGCGGCCTGGTGGCGACGGCCCTGCTCGGCGGCGTGCTCGGGGCCTCGGGCACACGGCTGCTCGGCGGCTTCCATGTCGCGGCTCTGGCCTGCGCCGCCGCGGCCACGCTGGCGGGCGCGAGCGCCTGGGCGCTGGTGCGCGATCGGCCGGGATGAGCAATGGGCCCGGGTGGGTGCTATCCGCCCGGTCCCCCATCCGCCGCATCGCCCTCGCTGTACGCCTTGATCAGCGCCCGTTCGATCCGGCGATCCGGAACCAGCCACAACACGGCCGCCGCCACGTACAGCGCATCGGAGGCCAGGGGCGCGACGAAGGCGCCCGTCGATCTTGCGAACCGCCTGGAACAAATGATGGTGATTGTTCCAGTAGAATTCCGATGTAGACGAAGCTGAGCACATAGGTCAGCAGCGCTGGGGCGAGGTCGACGAGGTTGCTCAGCCCGCCGGCCAGCGCGGGCGGCTTCAGCTCCAGCACCATCAGGGTGATGGCGACGCCGATGATCCCGTCGCTGAACGCCTCGAGACGATCTTTTTCCATGATTTACCTCGTCGCCGTCGAAAATTCGCATGCCGGCCGCAAGGGCGCCCTAACCGGGCATTGGCCCTCACGAGAGCCTGGCGAGCGGATCGCCAACCGGCATCCGGCCTTTACATCCGCGGCGTCGGGTGGCAGTGGCGCATGACGTTGGCGGCGTTCTGCGTGATCGTCGTCAAAACCTGACTTCCTGCGGTTCGAAATTCGCGCTTGGCATTTCAGGCGTGATCTTACGGCCCTAGCCTCGCAGCGAGGCTCTCGATTGAATTGGTCCACGCGCTAGCGGGGGCTGTTTTCCGGCAATCGATACTTGGACCGTATGTCGATGTTGCAATCTCAGACCCCGATCAACCGCGCGCCGGCCGAGCGCTCGCCCCCCCGCCTGCTCGCGGGGCTCTGTCTTGCGGCAATGGCCGCCGGGGCGAACGCGGCGCCCGCGTGCCGCCTGGACGAGGCGCAACGAATGCTCGGACAGCAGCCGCGCCGCGACGCGACCATCGAAACGCTACTCGCGGACTGCGATCAGGCCGGCTCTCGGGACTACCGGGTCCCGTTGATCCGGGGGGTGATCGCCCGGCAGACGCATCGGCTCGAGGCGGCGGCCGCCCTGCTGGCGAAAGCCCGGATGCTGGCCCCGCACGAACCGGCGCCGGCGCTGGAACTGGCCGTCACCGACGAATGGCGCGGCCGGACCGGGGCGGCGATGGCCTTGTACCGGCAGGTTCTGGCCGACGACCCGACCTCCAGGCCGGCGCTCCTGGGCCTGGCGCGCGTCGCCCGCGCACAACAGCGTTTTGCCGAGGCGCGAGGGATCTATCGACGGCTGCTGGCCAGTGACCCGCGGGACGTCGACGCCCAGGACGGGATCGCCTGGGTCGATCTGGCCGAAAAGCGGGTCGGCCGCTCGCGGAGCGAGTTCGCCGGCGTGCTCGCCGCCTCCCCCGACAACGCGGAAGCGAGAGCCGGACTGGCCGCCGCCCGCTCCGCTTGGCGCTATCAGCTCGACCTCACGGCGGGATTGACCAGCGGCAATTCGGGCGCTTCGCCGGGCGGCGGGGCGGAGTTGCTCGGCTATGTCGGCGCCACCAGCCAGATCGATCTGGGCTATTACCACAACGGCAGTCAGCTGCGCTCGTCGGAACTTGCGGTCACCACCCTGCTGCCACTCAACGACTATCGGATCGGCTTCAACCAGACGGTTCCCCTGAGCTACCACTGGTCGGTCAGCTACGATTACCGCGACCATGGCGATCTGCCGACCGAACATTGGCTGGCCGTCGGGGCCGGCAGCTATCTGACCGGCGGCCTGCAGTGGTTCGCCGGGCTGAGGGACAGCTTCGGCGCCGCACAGTGGGACAATCAGCTTTTTCAGGCTGGCCTGTCCGCGTCGTTGGGGCATCGGTGGGAAGTCGTCGCCACCGGCTACTATGCCTCGTACAAGGTGCTCGGCCCGGCGAATATTGCGCTGGGCCATGGTCACGACGCCGCCTTCAGCGCCGACCTGAACCGGCAAGGGCCGGGCAATTTTTTCCTCAACCTCGGGGCCGGCTACAGCCCGGCCTCCAAGGTGGTCGATGTTCACGGCCGGGTCATCGTTCCGGTGGGCGGGCGCAACGCCATTGTATTTTCCCTAGATCGAATTTCCGCGGGCAACGAGTATCAAGCGGCCACAACGTTTCGACACTTCTTCTGAACCAAAGCAACCCACCTCCTTCCGCAAGATTTGACCGAAATCCGCCC
>CAWHEE010000012.1:0-14187 GCA_963828365.1 uncultured Alphaproteobacteria bacterium
GTAGCGCCAGACCGCGCGGTGCGCTGGGTCCAGAGCGTCGGCGGGACGAGCCGTGGCGGAACTCCGCGAACCCTGTTCGTCACGATTTTCATGGAACCACCGGATGGCGCCATGCATCATGGCGTCGGCCGATCGACGGGGGTATCCCGAGCCGGGTCCCGGCGGACCCGCCGCCGTCACCTTTAAGCATGCTGGGCTCGAAATTGAGGGGCTCTTGGCATACGGCCGTATGCGGTCGCCCCTCCTTGGCGTCGTCTCAACGGTAGGGCCCGAGTCTGGCCCGCGGGCCGAGGACGTTGCCGGACATGCCACCTGTTCATCCTTCGGGCAATCCGATCCGGATCGCCGTGCTCGGTCTCGGTTACGTCGGCCTGCCGCTTTGCGTGGCGTTCGACGCGGTCTTCGACACTCTGGGCTTCGATATCGACGAAGTCCGGATCGACGAGCTCAGCCGCGGGGTGGATCGCACGCTCGAGGTCGAACGGGCGGAGCTTCGCAACGGCAGGATTTCGTTTTCCAGTGACGCCGCCGATCTGCGCGATCGCAACGTCTACATCATCACCGTACCGACGCCGATCGACGCCCAGAAGAAGCCGGATCTGGGGGCGATGCGGGCCGCCAGCCGGGAAGTGGCGGTGGTGTTGAAGCCCGGCGACGTGGTCATCTATGAATCGACCGTCTACCCCGGCGCCACCGAGGAACAATGCGTGCCGTTGCTCGAGGCTGGATCCGGGCTGAAATACAACCAGGACTTTTTCTGTGGCTACAGTCCGGAACGGGCCAACCCCGGCGACCGGGAGCACCGGTTGTCGAACATCATCAAGATCACGGCCGGATCGACGCCCGAGGCGGCCGACTTCGTGGACGGGCTCTATGCCAGCGTGGTGACCGCGGGCACTCACCGCGCCAGCAGCATTCGCGTGGCAGAAGCCGCCAAGGTGATCGAAAACACTCAGCGCGACCTGAACATTGCTCTGGTGAACGAATTGTCGCTGATCTTCGGCCGGCTCGGACTCGATACGCTGGAGGTTCTTGAGGCGGCCGGCACCAAGTGGAACTTCCTGCCGTTTCGCCCGGGCCTGGTCGGTGGCCACTGCATCGGGGTCGATCCCTATTACCTAACCTACAAGGCGGAGGCCTGCGGCTACCTGCCGCAGGTCATACTGGCGGGGCGGCGGATAAACGACGGCATGGGCGCTCACGTCGCCCTGCAACTGGTCAAGGCCATGATCAGGCGCCGGATGCATGTCGCGGGCGCGCGAGTGCTCATCATGGGCCTGTCGTTCAAGGAAAACTGCCCCGACATCCGCAACTCGCGGGTCATCGATATCATCAGGGAACTCGGAGACCTCGACGCCCAGGTGGATGTTTTCGATCCTTGGGTTAACCATGAGGACGCGACGATCGAATACGGTCTGCGCCTCACGGCCCGCCCGTTGCCGGGGGCCTACGACGCGATCGTGATCGCCGTGGCTCACGATCGGTTTCGCGAACTGGGCGCGGCGAGGATCCACGCCTTCGGTAAGCCCGAGCACGTAGTCTTCGACATCAAGGGGCTGCTCGCCCGCGGTGACGCCGACCTGAGGCTTTGAAACCCCCGCGTTCCGGCAGCCTCCGGCGCCAGGACGAGTGGCGCCCGCGGCGGCGGAAGACTTGTGCAAGCCCCGTCACCCTCATCCCGCGCGTCCGGCTTCGCCGTTCTGGACGCGACGGTCGACGGCCGCGGCCCGGTCGCGCCGCGCGCTCGCCGCGCCGTCACGCGTCGGCGAGCAGCCTTGGCCGCGACGACCGCGAGCCGTCCGGCCCATCCGCCGCCCCCGGGTCGGGATCGACCCGGGGGCGGCCGATAGACCTGTATTCGAACCCGGACGCCGCCATCTCGCCAGGACTGAAGATGTTGCGAAGGTCGACGACCAGATTGCCTCGCATGGCCTGTCGCAACCATTGCGGCGACAGGCCGCGAAACTCGTTCCATTCCGTAACGACCACGACGCCGTCCGCGCCAGCCACCGCGCCGGCCACATCGGCGGCATAGCAAACCGCCGCGGGCAGCAGCGGACGGGCCTGTTGCATCCCCGCCGGGTCGAACGCCGCGATCGACGCTCCCTCCTCGACCAGGCGCTCGATGATGCCGATCGCGGGCGAATCACGCATATCGTCCGTCTCCGGCTTGAAGGTGAGACCCAGCACCCCGATCCGCCGGCCGCGAACCGAACCCCCGAACGCGGAAATGACCCGGCCGGACATCGCGGCCTTCCTGGCCTCGTTGACGCTGACCACGGCTTCCACCAGGCGCGACGGTGCGGCCGCGTCCTGGGCGATACGCATCAGGGCGCGGGTGTCCTTGGGAAAGCACGAGCCGCCGAACCCGGGACCCGGATGCAGGAATTTGCCACCGATCCGCCGGTCCAGGCCAAGCGCGCGCGCGAGATCGTGCACGTCGGCCCCGAGCGCTTCGCAGATATCGGCCATCTCGTTGATGTAGGTGATCTTCATGGCCAGAAAGGCGTTGGCCGAATATTTGATCAATTCGGCGGTCTCCAGCCCGGTGAACAGGATCGGCGTTTCCAGGAGGTTCAGCGGGCGGTAAAGCGTGGCCAGGACCCGGCGGGCGTGGGGTGTTTCGGCGCCGATGACCACTCGATCGGGACGCATGAAATCCTCGATGGCGCTGCCTTCACGCAGGAATTCCGGGTTGGAGGCCACTTCGATGCTCAGATCGGGCCTCAGGTCGGCCATCAGGCACTTGATCCGCCGCCCGGTGCCGACCGGCACGGTCGATTTTGTGACGATGATCGCTGGCCCGTCCAGCGCGCCGGCGACCTGCGTCACCGCCTCGAACACATATGTCAAATCCGCGTGGCCGTCTCCCCGGCGCGACGGCGTCCCGACGGCGAGGAAGATCACCGAGGTCCCTGGGAGGGCTTCGGCGAGGCTTCCGCCGAAGCGCAGCCGCGCCGCGTGGACACCATCGGCGACCAGCTGGTCGAGACCCGGCTCATAGATCGGAATGATGCCGTTGTTCAAACCCGCGAGTTGCGCGGCGTCGGCTTCGATGATCGTGACGTCGACCCCCATGCGCGCGAAGCACGCCCCCGACACCAATCCGACATAGCCGCCTCCAACGATCACGATTCGCATGCTGCTCTCCTTGTGGCGTCGGCTGACGCCTGTACTCAGAAACTGAGATTGACCTTGGCCTTGACGAGGGTCGCCCAGGCTCCCTCCCGAGGATTGAAGGCGGGCCCCGCGCGGAACGCGCCGGTGACCAATTCAATATCGACGGCGTTGTTCGGCCGCCGGCTGAGGACCAGGTCGAATTCGTCGCCCAGCCTGGGGTCGGCGCCATTGGGATCCATGCCCAGGTAGGAGCCCTGGATGTGACCGTCGGCGACCGGCTGCCGATAGTTGTGCCAGAGGATTTCAACCGAATTGTAGCGAGCGATCGGGATACCCAGGGCGACCGTGGAGACGGCCAGGTTGGAAAGCTCGGGTCGCAGCACTTCCCCATAGTAGTGAAACCGGCCCAGGCCGCGGAACTTCCCGGCGTTGGCGTCGAGGCCGCTCTGTTGGAAACCATAGTCCAGGCCGCCGTCGGCGCCGCGCCGCCCCGAGCCCTCGGCGTAACCTAGCGTCAGATAGACCGGGGGCTTGATCGGCGCCTCGAACGTCAGCGACGTGTCGAAGGCCCAGCCTCGAACCGGCCGGATCGATATATTACTGACGAGATCCACCGCGAGACCGACCGGGGTGAATGTGCCCGTGATCCGATCACCACTCATGCCGGCGAGATCGACGGAATAGAACATCCGTGGCAGGAATGGCGCCTTGGCGCGGCCGCGCGCCCGCAGGCCGAACCAGATCAAATTCGCCTCGGCCTGGTCGTTGGGGTCGTGAGCGACCAGCCGATGGGGGACCAGCTCGTGGGACGTATCGCTCTGGTCGAGGAAAAAGGCTTCGATCGTTTGATGACTGGCCCAGGTCCAACCGAGATTGCCCAGCACCCGCACCACCCCCGCGTCGTCCAGCGGCGTCGGCGCAAGTGTCGATTTGTGGCCGAGTTCGCCGCCAAAGCCGATGAAGCCGGTCAGATTGCGCCCGAAATAGTGCAGACGGACCAAGTCGAGGTCCTGATTCCACCACCATTCGCGCTCGTCCTGTAACAGCTGGCGTCCGACCTGCAGGGCGAGAGGCGTATCGAACAGGCGGGTTGCGAGTACCCACGCCTCGCTCAGATCGACGCCCCCATTGGTCGTCGCACCACCGCCTTCGCGGTATAGCGCCGTATCGACTTGTGGCGTGAGGCTCAGGAAAGTCACCAGTGTCTTGGACAAAGCCCAGATGCTCTCCACCTGAAGATAGGGCGCCGTCTTGATCTGATCGTCGCCGGGGCCGTCGACCAGCGTGAAGTCGCCCCTCCACTGCACCGGCAGGCTGAGTTCGCCGCCGATGATCATCGGGTGGCCCAGCACATCGAACGAATACGGGTGGAGCGGACGGGTCTCGTCCCGAGAGACGCCCAGCGAGCGGGCGAGATCGAAGATCGCGCCGGTTTGGGCGGCGCCGTCGTCACTGGCCCGTCCAGTCTCCGGCAAGACCCCCACCGCTGCCGCGGCGAGGAGCGCCACGGCGGTCAATCGAGCCAATGCACCATGCTCCTTATACGGATCATCTCACTGGCCACCGCCAATCTGAGGAAATTGTCCAGGACATCGCGCGCCTCGCGGTCGAGCGTGGCGTGGTGCAGCATGACCCCGACCGGCCCGACGCTCTCGGCGACCTGCCGCGCCAGCGACGTCTCGAGCCGACGCTCACGACGAGCTCGATCCCAATCCAAGGTGACCGGCAGCGAGGTGACCCCGGGCGCGGCGGTCGGCGCCGACCGGTCGGCGGATACCATTCGGAACCCCAGATCTGGCAGTCGACCGAGGATTTCGGGCGCGCAGCGATTCCACGGCGGCGTGAAGATCGGGTCGAACGCCGCGAGCAGCTCGCGAAGGCGGTGGCGGCCGATCGCGATGTCGGCGCTTTGCATCGCCAACGGACGGTTCGGCCCGAACTCGCACTTTCTCCCCGCCGGGCCTTCGTGGTTTTCATGTGCATAGCCGTGCTGATGCAACCGTATGGCGGGGTGAGCGGCGCGCCAGGCCGAAAGCCGGGCGGCGCTCGACGCGTCCAGGGCGGCGGGAATCACTGCGAGATCGATCGGACACTCTCTGAGAGTGAACAGATCGAGCAGCCGGTCGAGCGAGCCCATGTCCCAGCCCGCGTCGTCGTCGCGGAAAAACATCTCCAGCGGAACGCGCCGGTCGCGCAGCGCCTGTCGCACCGCGTTCATGCCACGAGGGCCTCGAGCAGCCTCGCGCTGGCCGCGGCCCCATCCATGTCGAGGCTGGCGCGATCGGCTTTGAGACTTAGGCGTAGCAAGCGGTCGGCGAGGCCGGCGGCGTCCAGGTTTTCTCGCGGGGCCCATTCACACAGGCCGAGCGCCCTGAAACGCTCGGCACGCGTCGTCTGTTCAGTCTCGCACTCGCGAGCGAAGGGCACGAACAGGGCCGGGATCGCTGCCTGGACGATCTCCAGAGCACTGTTGTAGCCGCATTGGCTCACCACCCTGCCGGCCATTCGCAACAAGGGCCCCATGGTCGGCGCTTCGCGCACCAGGCTCAGCCCAGGCACGGCCGCCGCCCGCTGCGCCAGCTCCGCCCAATCCTCACGCGGAAACAGCGGCCCGGCGACCAGGGTCATCGGCCACCGCTTCGCCGCCCAGAGACTAGGCTGGGCTTGCATGGCGAGGTGATAGAGATCGTGCCCGACGGCGCCGCCGCCCGCCAGGACCAGGGTCGAATCGCCTGGGCCGCGGTCGGGCTCGGCGGCGCAAAGCGCTTGGGAGACATAGCCGGTATGGTGAACCGGCGGCCGCAGCGTGATGCCCGGCCTGAAGCTTTCGTCGATGTTGAAGATGCGCTCGTCGGAGTGAACCAGCACCAGGTCGAACAGGGCATTCAGTTTGGTCGCGGCCATGTCGTCATGACTCGCCTGTTCGGCCTTGCCGTTTACCAGGACGTCGCGGACGCTGCAGGCGACCTTGCCGCCCCGGGCGCGGACCGCGCCGATTAAAGGATCGATCTCGCGGGCGAACTTCTTGCGGCCGAACGGATAAAGCTCGACCACCAGCAATTCGGGATTGGTTTCCGCCGCCAGCGCGAGCAGCCTCGCGCGGCGAGCGGCGAAAGCTTCGTCCAGATCGACCTCGGCGCTCAGTGTTCCGTCGGCGGTCATGGCGATCGGCGGAAGGATTTCGAAGCGCAACTCGACCGGTATCGCCGCATCGGCGGGCGGTCGGCCTCCGCTGACGAAAGTCACGTCGAATGACCCGACCATCGCTCGCGCCAGGGTCATCGAGCGGACGAAATGGCCGAGCCCCAGCGAATGCTGGCAGTAGATCATCGCGGGTGTTTGCATCGGTATGCCTCCAGGATGTGGCTGAGAGCGCCGAGGGCTTGGCCGGACGGGCCGTGGTGACCCTCAGGCGGAAATCTGCATCGCCGGCGGCGACAGTCGCGTGAGGCGGCCGGCGTCCATCCGCAGTCGCCCGTCGGCGAAGCCGGTCGGAAGCGGCTGATGGGTGACGATGATGATCGTGCGACGGCCCTTCTCACGCGCCAGAGCCTCGAGCATGACGGTGGCGGAAGCGGGATCGACATTGGCGAACGGCTCGTCGAGCAACAGCACCGGGCGATCTGCGACGAGCGCGCGCGCGAGGGCCAGCCGGGCCTGCTCGCCACCGGAAAAGCCGCCGCCCGCCTCGCCGAGCGCGGCGTCGAGACCCCCCCGCGCGAGTAGGGTTTCCGTCAGTGACACCGATTTCAGCGCGTTCCAAAGCGTCGCGTCATCGGCCTCGATGTGGCCGAGGGTCAGCCAGGAGCGGACCGAGCCCGACATCAGCGGCGGCGCCTGCGGGCTGATGGCGAACTGCCGTCGCAGGCTGGCGAGGTCCCAGTCGCGATAATCGTGGTCGTCGAGCAGGATGGCCCCGTGCTCCGGATCGAACAGGCGGGTCAGCAGCGCCAGCAGAGTCGACTTGCCCGCCCCGCTCGGACCTTCGATGGACGTCAGCGATCTCGCCGCGAAGCCTATCTGGTCGAAGTGGAAATGCCGGCCGCCGCCATAGCTGAACTCCGGCGCGACCAGATCGATCTGGCCTCTGGCCCGGGCGAGCTTGTAGGTTCCGCTACGGTAGAGGCGCTCCTGGCGATCGAGCAGTTCGGCCAGCCGCCCGGCCCTGGAGGTCGCGCCGGTCACTGCGGTGGCCAGGTCGTTGATCTTCTCCAGCGGACGAAGCATCTGGTTCAGATAGATGATGGTTATCGTCAGGCCGCCGGCGCTGAGGTGTCCCTGGACCGCCAGCAGGCCGCCACCGCCCAGGATCAGAGCCGCGACCAGGCCCCGGGCGATCTGCATCGACCGCTCCAACCTGACAGCGGCCCAGGATTCCGCCACGCCGGCGGCGAGGCTCGATCGGTTGAGCTCGGAAAAGCGAGCGCGCACGTCGCCTTCGGCGGCGGAGGCCTGAATGAACGAAAGTGAGCGAAGAATCTCCTGCGCGGCGCCGGCGACCCTGCCTTCCTGTTTGCGCTTTGCGACTGAGGTTGCGTTGAGCGGCCGGGCGGCAAACCGCACGAGGCAGCCCAGCAGCACGACAGTCGCGGTCGCCACGGCGCCGAGCCAGGGGTTGATCATGGCCATGGCGATCAGGCTGAAGACGAAGATCAAGGCGTAGTTCAGGACCACCGGCCCGGTTCGGGTGAACAGGCGAGCAACCTGCTGCACATCGTCGACCAGACGAAGTCCAAGTTCTCCGCTGCGGTCCTCCGTGCGACACAGCGGCGTCAACAGCAACAGCCGATCCAGGCAGATCAGACGCAGCTCCATGGTCATTCGTTCGGATATCCGGGCGCTGATCTGTTTCTGGATCGCCGAGGCGAGGGCAGCCAGCGTCGCCAGCACCGCCGATGCCAGCGCCAGCAAGGCGATCAGAGGCGCCTTCGGCAGTCGGGGCAACGGCCATCCATGCCGGTGACCCTCGATAACGCCGTCGATTACCAGTTTCACCGGGACGGGGGCGAGAACCGGCAGACCAGAGGCCGCCAGCGTCGCAAGCAGCGCGAAGCCGACGCGCATCCGCTGGCTCGCCAGCACAGGCCAGAACCGCCGGCAGGTTTCGACCACCCCGAAGTGTCCGTTGGCCATCCGCGAACCCCCTGATCCCGGCGCGCTCAGGCGGCCTTGCCAAATGCCTGACATGGGACGATCGCGTCGGGCCGCTCGAGCGCCGCCTCCGGCTCGGCGTGCGCGGCATCCCCGCAGCCGCCGCACGCCATCAAAGCGTGGAGCCGACGGGTCGTGGTCCACAGATCAAATTCGCTTTGCAATAGGACGCGAGCTGCGGCCGCCATGGTTGCGGACTGTCCCCGACTTCCCAGCGCCGCGGCGATCGCGCCTGCGAGCCCTGCCGGACTGTTCGGGGGGGCCAGACGACCGGTGAGCCCCGGCCGCACCAGTTCGGGGATGCCCGACACGTCGGTGGAGACCACCGGCACGCCGACCGCCATGGCCTCGGCGATGACGTTGGGAATCCCGTCACGGTCGCCATTGCCGGCGATGCGCGGCGCGATCACGAACAGGTCGGCCGTGCGATAGAGATGGATGAGGTCTGAATGGGTCATCGCCCCATCCAGCGACACTCGGCCCGACAGCCCCGCCGCCTTGATCTGGGCCTCCAGATCCCGTCGCAACGGACCCTCGCCGACGATCCGGCAACGAAACGCCAAGCCCTGCGCCGCGAGCAAGGCGCATGCCTCAATGAGGTCGTCGTGACCCTTCTTAGGCACGAGCCGGCCCACCGAGAGGATCAGCGGCGTGGCCGGCGCCGCCAAGCGCGCGGCCTCGCGGGCGCTGAACTGTGCAAGGTCGATGCCATGATAGACGAGTTTGATCTTCCCTCCGTCTGTTCCGGCCAGCGCCGAGAGGTGTCGCGCATTGTAGCCGGTGCAGGTCGCGACGAACGTTGCCGCCTTGACCCGCCTTTGGATGACCGGTGGCCGGGTGAGATAGATATCCTTGGCGTGGGCGGTGAAACTGAACGGAATGCCCGTCATCAGATTGGCGAAATGCGCCACGGCAGAGGGTGCATTGGCGAAATGCGCATGCATGCGCCGGATCCCGAGCCGCCGGCAGCGGGTCGCCACGTAACCCGCGCGGAAGAACTGACGCCAAACCGACGGCGGATTGCTCGATTGCACCGACCACAGACAGGCGCGCGCGAACGCCCCGCCATACCGGGGCGGGCTGGCCAGCATCGCGGCGCCGTGGGCCGCCGCCATGGCGAGCCATTGCCGCGGGCCGCCTTGCGGAACCGGGTCGACCGTCGCGGCGACCTCGGCGACGATCGGGTGGTGCGGCGGGGGTTCGGGCGACAGCAGGGAGAAGATGTGCAGCTTGGCGCCGAGACGCTCCATGGCCCGGATTTCATTGACGATGAACGTCTCGGTCAGACGCGGATAGCGTTTCATGATGTAGGCGACCGTGTCGTCTCTCTTGGCCCCACCGTCCGCCAGCGTCCGCGGATTCATGCGAAGCGCTCCAGCCGGTGGCCGTGCCGGTCAGCCGTCGCCAGGCACCCGAGAGAAAGCAGATGATCCGCGACCCGGTTCGCACCGTTCAGGTCAAGGGAATTCCAGGCGGACGCCGGTGGTGGCGGGGCGGCGAGGGCCGCGGGCACCATTTGGCCGAGCGCATGCGCCAGGTTCTGATCGGCTTCGACCGTGCGAACCACGCCCAGCCGCGCCAATCGGGTGGCCCTCAGCCGCTGTTCGGCCCGAGGCGCGGCGCGCGGCACCAGGATGGCCTTCTTTCTCTCGGCGATGATTTCGGCGCTGGTGTTGTAGCCGGCCATAGCGACGATCAGGTCCGCGGCCCTTAGGCTGGGAACCAGATCGGTGGTGTAGTCCACAAATTCGACGTCTTCACGTCCGGCGGCCAGCTGGCGCAGCCCCGCGCTATCCTCGGGCGCCATCAGAGGCCCGGTCACGATCACCGAATAGCGATCGCCGGACGGCGTGCGGGCCAACGCTTCGAGATAGGCCCGCATCAGGAAATGACCGTCGCCGCCGCCGCCCGCGGTGACCAGGACAACCTCCCGCCCGGCTGCGCGCGAGGCATTCCAACACCGGGGGGAGAGGGCTGGAATGCTCGACGGCGAAGTCGGGCGGGAGTCCGGCGCCGCAACGACGTGGCCGCAATAGCGGACGTTCGCTGCGGACCGGCCGGTCATACCGTAGCCCTCGACGACGTCGAAGTGCGCACGGCTGCCGTATACGAGAATATCGTCGTAGGCTTGATCGAGCAGGGCCGGAATATCCTGCTCTCGCCAGACCGTTTGCACGATCTCGGGGCTGTCGAGGATGTCGCGCAGTCCCAGCATGACCCGGGTGTGGGGCATTTCGCGACGGATCAGCGCCAACGTGCCCAACAATTCGCCGTTCATGCCGGCGGGCGCGTGGTCGACAAGAAACACGTCCGGCCGGTGACGCATCACCAGTTTAAGGATAAGGGCTTCGCGGTAGCCTTTTACCAGTCCGAAGCAATGCTTCCTGTCGCGGAATTCGTAGCGCTCCGCGCCGACCTTTACGACGGGCGGCAGGGGTTGGACCCGCAATTCCGGCGGCAGAGACCAGCGGTCGATCACGGGAGAACCCGTCAACAGATGAACCGAAAACTGGCCCGGGGTGGCGAGAAGGCGGTTGGTTATCGCGAGATTGCGGCGCAGGTGGCCGAGACCAAAAGTATCGTGCGAATAGAGGAGCACCTTTATGGGACGATTATTTACCTCGCCGGCCCAGCGCTCGATTTCCGGGCTACAATGGATGGGTCGCTGTGAAGAAACCCGAGCGTTTCTAACGGAATCGATGCTGATGGTTTGCAAAGCCTTACCTCCGGCCGGACGCCGCTCGGCGCCTGTTTGTCTGACGCCGCGCTCACGGCTGGCCCTCATGCGCCTCCGAATTTTTTTCGATATCCGAATGGGAGCGTCGACCAATCGGCCATCCGGTCGGCGGCCTGGTCCGACGGTCCGCCGCCAGGAGCCCTTGCCAGCCGCGGGCTTGCCGAAGAGCGCAACGACTTGACGGACGAAACCACATCCGAATTAATCAGGGTCTATCTCGACAAGCGTGAGAACCTGCTCCGATACTTTACCCTTCGCCTCAATTCTCGGGCGGCGGCCGAGGACATCGTGCAGGATATCTATGTGCGCCTGGCGACCGCGGAGCTTGGCTCGGTCGAGAACCCCGCGGCGTTTCTCTATCGCCTGGGAACCAACCTGATGTTGGATCGCGTCAAGCAGCGGCGTCGCGCCCAGGTTCGCGATGACGCCTGGCAGTCGAACCGCTCCACGCGCGCGGGCGGCGAGGATGTCGCCGACGAACCGCCGGCGGACGAGGTGATCGCGGAGCGCCAACGGCTTGCAAGGTTGCTTGGCGCGCTCGAGCAGCTACCGCCGCAGCGGCGGACGGCCTTTCGACTTCACAAGCTCGAGGGGTTCAGTCACGCCGCGACGGCGGCGACCATGGGCATTTCACGCAGCGCGGTCGAAAAGCACATCATTGCAGCCCTCAGGCAACTGCTCCCTCTGGTTCGCGAATGAGGCGCAAGAAGAATAATTTCGGCCGGGGGGTGAGGCGCGCCGCACATTGTGGCGTTTATTTGTTATGCGCGCCGCCGGGGCGCGCTTGGGCGCGGGCAAGAGATCTGAACGGGTGAACAGCGCCGAGGACACGGAAGAAAGGGACCCGCTCACCGACGAGGCGGCGAAATGGGTCATCCGCGTCCAATCGGAGGCCGCGACCGAGAACGATTGGCTTTCCTTGGAGGCTTGGCTGGCGACTTCCCCGGAACACCTCGCGGCGTTCGGGCGGGCGGAGGCGCTTTGGCGCGAATTGGAGGATCGCGCCGACGAACTGCGCCCCCTCTTGCAGGAACAGCGCCCTTCCGGCGTCGTGGAATTGCCCGCCAGCCGTCGACAGCGCCAATCCGTTCGACAATGGCGGGCGCCGGCGGCCGTGGCCGCGAGTTTGGCGATCGGACTGTTTGGCTTGTGGCTGAACCAACCGTTCGGGGTCGCTCCAAAGGATTACTCGACCCGCGTCGGAGAGCGGCGAAACATCACGCTGGCCGACGGCAGCCGCGTCACGCTGAACAGCGCTTCGCGCATGACGGCCCGCGTCGATCCCCGCCATCGGCGCGTGACAATGGTCGCCGGAGAGGCGGTTTTCGACGTGGCGAAGGATCATGCCCATCCGTTCGTAGTCGCGGTTGGCGATCAGGACGTCACCGTCGTTGGAACGGAGTTCGATATTCTTCGCTATGCCGGTCGTGTCGTCGTCACCGTCAGCCGCGGCGTCGTCACCGTGCAACCTCGGGACGAATCCGGGCAGTTGGTTCGCCTGGTGGCCGGCGATCAGCTTTCACATGCCGAGGGAGATACGACCTCCGATCTGACGCATGCGGCGGCCAGCGATGTCCTGGCCTGGCGAGACGGCTACGCGGTCTATACCCACCGCACCCTCGCGGATGTCGCCGCCGATCTTAGTCGCTATTTCGCGATACCGATCGTTGCGCGCGGTCCGGCCGCCCGCCTGATCTTTACGGGCGCCTTGCGGATCGATAGGGAAGATGAGGTCATTCGACGCTTGGTGGCCTTCATGCCGGTCAAGGCGGTTCCCACCCCGCAAGCTATCGTGCTACAGGCCCGCTAGTCTCCCGGGGCGAAGGTCGCGATTGTCTCTGCCAAGGCGCGTCTCGTTACCGAGCCTTTTCCTGGCTGCCGTCACGACAGCGATCTGCCTCACCAGTGAACCGGGCTGGGCGGAGGAAGCGAGACTTTACTTTTCTCTTCCCTCGCAATCCCTGTCCGGGTCCCTCATACGTTTCGCGGTGCAGGCGAGAGTTTCCCTTTCGATGCGGGCGCTGGACTCGTGCCGGGCTTCGTCCCCCGCCCTTTTTGGCCACTATTCGGCCCGCGAGGGCCTTGAACGGCTTCTGGCCGACACCGGCTGCAGCTTTCGCTTCGTGGACACCGGCACGGTGCTGGTGTTCGCCGCGCCGCGGCCGGAGGCCAGCGCCGCCCATTCCGCCGACACCGAAGCTCCACCCGCTCGACATCCGGCGCCGCCGGTCATGGTGCAGGAAGTTCTGGTCACCTCGGCGCAGCGGCCGGCGCTCCTGGATCGCGCGCCCTATTCGGTAAGCGTGCTTTCCAGCCTGGATATCTCCGATAGCCCGACCCGGGACATCGGTGGCCTCGCGCCCCTGGTTGGCGGCGCGACCCTGACCGATCTCGGCCCAGGCCGGAACAAGCTGTTCTTGAGAGGTCTGGCCGACAGCGTCGTCGCGGGGCGCACCCAATCGACGGTCGGCCTATACCTCGATGGCGCGCGCATAACCTACAACGCCCCCGATCCGGACCTCAGGCTCACCGATGTGGAGCGGGTCGAGGTGCTGCGCGGACCGCAGGGCGCCCTCTATGGGGCCGGATCGATCGGCGGGGTCGTCGAGTTGGTGACCCGCAAGCCGGTCTTGAGCGGATTTTCCGCCGGCCTCGATCTCGGCGCGGCCGCGACGCTCGGCGGTGGCCCGAGCCGCTCGGTAGACGCCGTGCTGAACCTGCCTCTGGCCACTGACAAGCTCGGCGTGCGTCTGGTTGCGTACGAAGAGTTGCAAGGCGGCTTTCTCGACAACCCTCGGCTCGGCCTGAGAAACGTCAATTCGGTCCAGCGCTGGGGCGTCCGTCTGGCGGGCCGCTGGCAGGTCAATTCTGATTGGTCGGTAACCGCGAGCGTTACGCACCAGACCCTCGGCGCCTCCGACAGTCAGTACGCGGATCCGCTCGTCGGGATCCGCGCGCGCGACACAGCGATCCAGGAACCCCAGGGCGGCGATTTCACGGCCGTCGAACTCACCGCGTCGGCGGAACGCCCCTGGGGCAATCTGACGGCCACCAGTTCGCTGGTCAGCCAGTCGCAGATCAATCGTTACGACGCGTCACTAGCGCTGCCCTTCTTCAGCTCGGCCCAGGCGACCGGGCCCAGCGCCTTCGACGAGACGGACACGTCGCGAGCAATACAT
>CAWHEE010000013.1:0-131329 GCA_963828365.1 uncultured Alphaproteobacteria bacterium
GCAGCTTGAAGCGTTGCTCGGCCAACCCTGGCCGTTTAAGGGCCGGCCGCCGAAGCACGACCTTTCGACCTGGGCCGTCACCGACGATTGGCCCGAGCATATCCCGGTCACGGAAGCCGAGGTGGACGTGTTCGAGGCGTGGTTCGGCGACATCTTCGATGAGTTGTTCGGGTCGTGCCGATGATGTGACAGGGAGACATACGCCATGACCGTGCCGCTACGGGCCGCCCTCGACCTGCGCGTCTCGACGGCGCGGCAGGCCGAGCATGATGTCTCGATCCCCGACCAGAAGCGCCAGGGCGAAGCCTATTGCGTTCACGCGGCTACCAACTCGTCGAGACCTATGTGGAGCCGGGCGCGTCGGCCACCAACGACCGTCGGCCCGAGTTCCAGCGCATGATCGAGGCGGGCACGTCGAAGCCCGCGCCGTTCGACGTGGTGATCGTCCATTCGTTCAGCCGCTTCTTCCGCGATCACTTCGAGCTGGAAATCTACGTCCGGAAGCTCGCGAAGAACGGGGTGAAGCTCGTCTCCATCACCCAGGAGATGGGCGACGATCCGATGCACGTCATGATGCGGCAGATCATGGCGCTGTTCGACGAGTATCAGTCGAAGGAAAACGCCAAGCACGTCATGCGCGCCTTGAAGGAGAACGCGCGGCAAGGCTTCTGGAACGGCTCGCTGCCGCCCATCGGCTACCGTGTCGTCGCGGCCGAGCAACGCGGCGCGAAGGTCAAGAAGAAGCTGGAGATCGACCCGCTCCACGCCGAGACGGTGCGCCTGATCTACCGGCTTGCGCTCCACGGCGACGGCACCAAGGGCCAGATGGGCGTCAAGAACATCGTCAGCCACCTGAACCGCAACCGCATCTTCACGCGCGACGGCGGGCGCTGGGGCATCGGCCAAGTCCACCGCATCCTGACCCGCCGCACCTATATGGGCGAGCATGAGTTCAACAAGCGGGCCAAGTCCAAAGAGCTGAAACCCGTCAGCGAAATCGTGGTCGTGCCCGTCCCGCCGCTCATCGACCGCGAGACTTTCGACGCGGTGCAGGCGCTGCTCAAGGCCCGACATCCCACGGTGACGCCATCCGCCGTCATCAGCGGCCCGACGATGCTCACCGGCCTGATCCATTGCGCCAAGTGCGGCGGCGCCATGACCATCCGCACCGGCAAGGGCGGGCGCTATCGTTATTACGCCTGTTCGATGAAAGCCCGACAGGGGCCGACAGCCTGCGAAGGTATGGCCGTGCCGATGGACAAGCTGGACGATCTTGTCGCCAGCCATCTCGAAGACCGTCTCCTCCAGCCCGAAAGGCTGGAAACGATCCTCGCCACCGTGCTCGACCGGCGGCAGGAGCGATCAGAGCGCCAGCATGAGCACATCGGCGAATTGAACCGGCGTGCGGCGGAATCCGAAGCGCGCCTCAAGCGCCTCTACGACGCCATCGAGGCCGGCGTCGCCGACTTGAAAGACCCGGCGCTCAAGGACCGCATCGACGGCCTGAAGGCCATCCGCGATCAGGCGAAGGCCGATGCCGAGCGCGCCCAGGCCATGCTTGAGAACTCCGGCAGCAAGGCCGTTACCCCGCAGATGGTGCGCACCTTCGCCGAAACCGCGCGGCGGCATATCCGCCTTGAAGGGGGTGGTTATCGCCGGGACCATCTTCGCGCGCTCGCCCAGCGCGTTGAGGTCGCAGATGGCGAGGTCCGGATCATGGGATCGAAGTCCCGGCTGCTACAGGTGCTAACCGGAAAAAATGGCGTAAATTCAGTGCCCACTCAGGGACTGAAATGGCCATCGAGGCCGGTGTCGCCGACTTGAAAGACCCGGCGCTCAAGGACCGCATCGACGGCCTCAAAGCCATCCGCGATCAGGCGAAGGCCGATGCCGAGCGCGCCCAGGCCATGCTTGAAAACTCCGGCACCAAGGCCGTTACCCTGCAGATGGTGCGCAACTTCGCCGAAACCGCGCGCGGCATATCCGCCTTAATGGGCGTGGCTATCGCCGTGACCATCTTCGCGCGCTCGCCCAGCGCGTTGAGGTCGCAGATGGCGAGGTCTTGATCATGGGTATTCGAAGTCTCTGGCTGCTACAGGTGCTGACCGCAAAAAATGGCGTAAATTCAGTGCCCACTCAGGGACTGAATTGGCGGAGAGGGTGGGATTCGAACCCACGGTACCCTCGCGAGTACGCCGCATTTCGAGTGCGGTGCTTTCGACCACTCAGCCACCTCTCCAGAGCCCGTGGGGCGGGACCCTGATGAGGGTCCCGGCGAGCGAAGGCGCGGAACCTATCGATGGGAGAACCCCGGCGCAAGGCCGGGCCTCGCCGTCGCCGGTTCAGCCCGGCGCGCGCGCCGCGGCCGGAGCCCGGGAGTCGAGGAGACGCGCCCTGCGCCGCGGCCCCGCCGGTGGTGTTCGAGGCGCCGCCGTCGCCGCCGCGCCGGCGGCCGGAGCGGCCGCCGCGGCCTTGGGGGCCGGGACCGGCAGGTTGGAGCCCAGCGTGTGCAGATAGGCGATGACGTTGATCCGGTCCTGCGGCTGCTTCAGGCCGACTGAAGGTCATCTTGGTGCCGTCGATATAGGCCTGCGGTGCCTTGAGGAAATTATACAGGTGGTCGTAATCCCAGCTCGGCTGCTTGGCGGCGAACGCCATCATGCCGGAGGAATAGGTGAAGCCCGGGTGGCTGCCCGGCTTGCGGCCGACGACGCCGTAGAGGCCCGGGCCGATGTTGTTGGCGCCCGGACGGATCGAAGATGTGGCAGGACTTGCAGGCGGCGGTCTTGGCCTCGCCGGCGGCGACGTCGGCGGTCTTCAGCACCGTTCCCCAGTCGGGCGGAACGTCGGCCGCCTCGGGCCCGCCGCCCGCGGCTTCGGCGCGACGCCGCGATCGCGTAGCCGGCCTTGGTCGGCGGGGTCTTCTCGAAACAGCTCGGGAATCACAGCGTTGAGGCCAACGATCACCAGCGCCACGGCCAGGACGGCCGCGAGAATCTTATTGGTCGTAAGGTCGCTCATCGCTCTGGTTTGGGTCCCTTGGCATGCGCGCGGTCGGGACCGCCGGTCACCCATCCCGCCCCTTGTTGCGTCGGCGTCTCTTACACGCTACCGGCCCGGGCGCAAACGCCCTTTGCGCGCGTGCGCGGGCCACTCGACCTCATGAACTCCGATCGTACTCATTCCCGCTCGCATGGCCGCCACGCCGGCTGCCCGGCAAGCCGCTGGCCGACATCGGCGGCGTGCCGATGATCGTCCGCGTGCTGCGTTGCGCCGAGCAGGCCGGGGTCGGGCCGGTGGCCGTGGCGGCCGGCGACGCGGAGATCGTCGAGGCGGTCGAGGCGCCGGCGGCCGCGCGGTGCTGACCGATCCGGAGCTGCCCTCCGGGTCCGACCGCATCCTCGCCGCCCTGGCCGCCCTCGACCCCGAGCGCCCGCCATGACGTGGTGATCAACCTGCAGGGCGACATGCCGTTCGTGACGCCGGAGGTGCTCGCCGCATGCGTCGGCCTGCTGGCGGCGACAGCCGGACTGCGACATCGCCACCGTGGCGGCGCCGGAAACCGATGCCGCGCCGACCGCGCCAATCCGGACGTCGGTCAAGGCGGTGCTGGCCATGCGGCCGGACGGCCGCGCCGGGCGCGCGCTCTATTTCACCCGATCGACCCTGTTCGGCGAGGGCCGGTGTGGCGCCACGTCGGCATCTATGCCTATCGCCGCGAGGCGCTGGCGCGCTTCTACGCCGCGCCGCCCTCGCCGCTGGAACGGCGCGAGAAGCTGGAGCAGCTCCGCGCCCTGGAACTGGGCCTGAGCGATCTGGGCGGCGCGTGATCGACGCCGCGCCGCTGTCGGTCGACACGCCCGCCGACCTGCGAAGCGGCCCGCGCCATGCCGAACGGGCCGGCGGGAGGGCCGCATGACCGATCGACCGAGAATCGCCTTTCAGGGCGAGCCCGGCGCCAACAGCGACGAGGCCTGCCGCCGCTACTTCCCGATCACGAGCCGGTGCCCCACGCGGCCTTCGAGGACGCGTTCGAGGCGGTGCAGGCCGGCGACTGCGACCTGGCGATGATCCCGGTGGAGAATTCGATCGCCGGCCGGGTGGCCGACGTGCACCATCTGCTGCCGCTCGTCGGGGCTGAAGATCGTCGGCGAACGCTTCAAGCCGATCCGCTTCCAGCTGATGGCCAACCCGGGGTCGCCCTGGAGGACTGCGGACGGTCGCCAGCATGCCGATCGCGCTCGGCCAATGCCGCAAGGTGCTGCGGCGGCTCGGCGTGCGGACCGAGCCGGCCGGCGACACCGCCGGCGCGGCCAAGGCGCTGGCGATGCGGCCCGATCCGACCCGCGCCGCCATCGCCCCCGCGCTGGCCGCCCAACTCTACGGCCTGGAAATCCTGCTCGCCGACATCGAGGACGAGGCGCACAACACCACCCGCTTCCTGGTGATGTCGGCCGATCCCAATCCGCCCGCGCCGCCGGCCGGCGTCGCCTGCGTGACCAGCTTCGTGTTCCGGGTGCGCAACATCCCGGCCGCGCTCTACAAGGCGATGGGCGGCTTCGCCACCAACGGCGTCAACATGACCAAGCTCGAAAGCTATATGGAGAACGGCGTCTTCACCGCGACCTTCTTCTATGCCGAGGTCGATGGCCGCCCGGAGCGACGCGGCTCTGGCCCGCGCGTTCGAGGAACTGTCGTTCTTCAGCGACCATTTCGAGGTTCTCGGCGTGTTCGCCGCCGATCCGTTCCGCGACGCCCGCGATCTGACCGGCCTCAGCCGTGTTTCTTGCCCAGGCCGGACAGCCAGTCCATCGTCGCCAGCAGGACCCCGGACACCACGAAGGTCAGGTGGATGGCGACCAGCCAGTGCAGCTTGCCGGCGTCCGACGCCGCGCCCGGTTCGAGCAGGTCGCATGAACGCCCGCAGCAGCGCGATGGCCGAAATCGCCACGATCGAGGCGATCACCTTCATCTTCAGGCCGCAGAAATCCACCGTGCCCATCCAGTCGGGCCGGTCGGCGTCGTCGGGCGTACTCGATCTGCGAGACGAAATTCTCGTAGCCGGAGAACATCACGATCAGCACCAGATTGCCGACCAGCGACAGGTCGATCAGCGCTCAGCGCCATCAGCACCGCGCCGTCGCGCCGTCATCGGCCCAGGGTGGACAGTTCGTGCATCAGCTCATGGCCGAACACCACCAGAAGGCCGCCCAGAGCCAGCACCAGCCCGAGGTAGAACGGCGCCAGCAGCCAGCGTGAGGCGAACAGCAGGCGCTCGAAAGCCAGTTCGAGGCGGGGCTTGTTCTATCGCCGGCGCCTCACGCCTTCCTCCGCCCAGGCCTTGATCAACTGGTGGGCGATCGCCAGGGCGCCCGGGGCCGTCGCGTCCGCCACCTCGCCGGCCAGCAGCTTGCGCGTTTCCTGGCGGCTGAACCAACGCACCTCGTGGATCTCGACATTGTCGGGCGCCGCCTCGCCCTCGGCCACCTCGGCGATCAGGCCGATCATCAGCGACGAAGGATAGGGCCAGGGCTGGGTCGAGTGATAGCGCACCCGCGTCGCGCGCAGCCCGGCTTCCTCGAACAGTTCGCGCGCGCAGGCCTCCTCGATGGATTCGCCCGGCTCGAGGAAGCCGGCCAGGGCCGAATACATCCGGGGCGGAAAATGTGCGCCGCGGCCGAGCAGGCAGCGCTCGCCGCGCACCGCCAGCATGATCACCACCGGGTCGGTGCGCGGAAAGTGCTGGGCCTTGCACGCCGGGCAGATTCGCTTCCAGCCGGCTTCGGCCACGACGCTCGGCTCGCCGCAGGCCGCGCAATGCCGATGCTGGCGCCGCCATTCGAACATCGACCGCGCGGTGGCCGCAGATGGCCGGCGTCGCTGCCGGCAGGGTCATGGCGATCGGCGCGCAGGTCCTCGAACCGGCCCAGGCCCTCGAGCGGACCGTCGGCCGGGTCGGCGCGGCGTGTCCAGGTCGACGGCGAACACCGCGAGCTCCTGCCAAAGGCCCATGAACAGCAGCCGCTCGGGGCCGCCGGCCAAGTCGCGCGCCATCTTGGCGGGCAGATAGGCGATCTGCGCGCCGCCGTCCTTGGCGTCCTCGACCAGCGGCTTGCCGTTCCACATGCGCCAGGGCCAGCGATTCGCGGGACGGCCAGCTGTTCGGCGATCCACGCGGCGTCGCCGCGCTTGTCGCTGGCGCGGTCGAGCGGATTGCCGGCGAAGACGTTGGTGAAGGCGGTGAGCGGTATGGCAAGGCTCATACGCGGCGATCGGTGTCTTAAGCATCAGGCTTCCCCGAAGGCCACTAAGATACGGAGTCGCGCTCCGCGCGCAATGCATCAACTGGCGCGGCGCTTCAGTTAGATCCGGCGCGCCACGCGCAACCCTTGTGTCCTTCGCGTTCTTGAAAGGTTCAGAGCGAATTCGCCCGCTTGCGCCGGCCGCTCGCCACGCGATATAGGGGGTGGAGATCGGCGATGGGCGAAGGCCTCGCCAACCCGGTCAGGTCCGGAAGGAAGCAGCCGTAACGAGATTTTCTTCGGGTCGTCCGCCGGTCTCCACCGCGCCCCCAATGCTCGCTCCGCCGACTTCCGCCCCGGACCCCGATGACCGACCTGGACCTCACGCTCGAGACCGAACCGCCCGAGCGTGACGAGGCGACCGCCGACATGTTCGGGCGCGCCGCCGCCGGCCGCCGCCCCGTCGAGGCGCCGCAGGCGCCCTACACCGTGCTGGCCCGCAAATACCGGCCGCGCCGCTTCGAGGACCTGATCGGCCAGGAGGCCATGGTCCGGACGCTGAAGAACGCCTTCGCTACCGGCCGCATCGCCCACGCCTTCATGCTCACCGGCGTCCGCGGCGTCGGCAAGACCACCACCGCCCGCCTGCTGGCCCGGGCGCTGAACTACGAGAGCGACACCGTGCACCGGCCGAGCGTCGAGGATCTCGGCGTCGAGGGCCGGCATTGCCGCGCGATCGTCGAGGGCCGCCACCTCGACGTGCTCGAACTCGACGCCGCCAGCCGCACCGAGCGTCGACGAGATGCGCGAGCTACTCGACGGCGTGCGCTATGCGCCGGCCGAGGCGCGCTACAAGGTCTATGTCATCGACGAAGTGCACATGCTGTCGACGGCAGCCTTCAACGCCTTGCTGAAGACCCTCGAGGAGCCGCCGCCGCACGCCAAGTTCATCTTCGCCACCACCGAAATCCGCAAGGTGCCGGTGACCATCCTGTCGCGCTGCCAGCGCTTCGACCTGCGCCGCGTCGAGCCGGCGGTGCTGGCGGCCAATCTGGCGCTCGATCGCCGAGGCCGAGGGCGCGCGCGTCGACGCCGAGGCCCTGACCCTGATCGCCCGCGCCGCCGAGGGCTCGGTGCGCGACGCCCAGTCGCTGCTCGACCAGGCGATCGTGCAGGCCGACGCCGGCCAGGCGGTCACCGCCGCGGTGGTGCGCGACATGCTGGGCCTCGCCGACCGCGCCCAGACCATCGACCTGTTCGAGAAGACCGTGCGCGGCGAGGCCGGCCCGGCCATCGAGGCGTTCCGCGCGCTCTACGGCTTCGGCGCCGATCCGGTGACGGTGATGCTCGACCTGCTGGAGCATTGCCATGGCGCCTCGGTGGCCAAGGCGCTCGGACCCGACGCGCTGACCCTGCCCAAGGACCAGGCGGCGCGGCTCGGCCGCGCTCGGCGCGGCCCTGTCGGCCGGCAATCTGTCGCGGCTGTGGCAGATGCTGCTCAAGGCCCACGACGAGGTGCGCCGCGCGCCCGACCCGGCGGCGGCCGTGGAGATGGCGCTGATCCGTCTGGCCTACGCCGCCGACCTGCCGGGACCGGAGGAGGCGCTGAAGGCGCTTCGCGCCGGAGGCGACCGGCGTCGGCGGGCCGCGGCCGCCTCCGGGCGGCGGCGGTGGCGGCGGCGGGGCGGTCGGGCGCCCGCGCGCCCGCGACCGCGGCCGGCCGCCCAGTCGCCAGCGCCCTGGCCAATCCCGCAGACGTTCGAGGACGTCGTCGCGCCTGATCGACGAGCGGCGCGACATCGCCCTGCGGCTGGACGTCGAGAAATACGTTCGGCCGATCAGCTTCCGCCCGGGCGCGATCACCTTCGAGCCGGCGCCCGGCGCCCCGGCCAATCTGGCTCAGCGTCTGGTCGCCCGGCTGAAGGAGTGGACCGGCCAGCCATGGCTGGTGGCGGCCGAAGGCGGCGGCGGCGCCGAAACCCTGCTCGAGCGCCAGCGGCGGGCGAGGGCGGACGCGCAGGCCCAGGCGTTGGCCGAACCGTTCGTTCAGGCGGTGATGGCCGCCTTTCCCGGGGCCGAACTCGTCGAGGTGCGGCAAATGGCGGTCCCTGACCCGGCGCCGGCCGCCGATGCGGAAACCGAAGAGGACTAGTCATCGTGAAGGATCTCGGCGCCCTGATGAAACAGGCCCAGGCGATGCAGGCCAAGCTGCAGGACGCCCAGGCGAGACTGGCCCAGACCGAAGTCGACGGCGCGGCCGGCGGCGGGCTGGTGCGCGTCACTCTGATGGGCACCGGTGAACTGGTCCGCGTCGCCATCGAAGACACGCTGCTCAATCCCGGCGAGGGCGAGATCGTCGCCGATCTGTTGATGGCCGCCCACGCCGACGCCCGGCGCAAACTGGACGCCAGACAGTCCGAGATCATGCGCGACGTCGCCGGCCCCCTCGCCGGCCTTTCGGGAATACCTGGATTTTGACCGGACCGCGCGCGTCCTGCCTCGATGGCTAGTTCCGCCGGCCCGGAGATCGAACGGCTGATCGCCCTGCTCGCCAAATTGCCAGGCCTCGGTCAGCGATCGGCGCGGCGCGCGACCCTGACGCTGTTGAAGAAGCGCGAACAGCTGCTCGCCCCGCTCAGCGCCGCCCTGGCCGACGCGGCCGCCAAGGTGCGCGCCTGTGGCGTTTGCGGCGCCCTCGACACCAGCGATCCGTGCGCCATCTGCGCCGATCACGGCCGGGACGGCGCCGTGTTGTGCGTGGTCGAAGAGGTCGGCGCGCTCTGGGCCATGGAGCGGGCCAAGGCGTTTCGCGGCCGCTATCATGTTCTGGGCGGGCTGCTTTCGGCGCTGGACGGCGTCGGCCCCGAGGCGTTGCGGGTCGGATCGCTTCTCGAGCGCGGCATCCGGCGAGGCGGTGCGCGAGGTCGTCCTGGCCCTGCCCGCCACCGTCGATGGCCAGACGACCGCGCACTATCTCGCCGACCGCCTGGCGGGCGCGGCTGTCGAGGTCACCATGCTGGCGCGCGGCGTGCCGGTCGGCGGCGACCTCGACTGGCTCGATGACGGCACCATCGCCCAGGCCATGCGGGCGCGGCGGCCCGCCTGAACTACTTTGCGAGGCGATTCCCCGTCGGAAACCCTGGCCGGTGCTCGCAGGGGCGCCGGGTCGGACCGTAGGACACCTCCGCGATCGCGGGCCGATTCAGCCTTGTTCCACGCCGATGACGATCTGCTCGGCGAGCCAGCCGGCGAGCATCGCTCCGACCAACGTCGTGGGGTCGCCATCCTCGGCGACCGCCACGGCGATGGCGGCGCAGATCTCCCCGAAGCTGTCCCCGGCCATGGCCAATGTCAGCGCCAGGTATTCGTGGTTTCCCAGCGTTCGGAAACGCGGCGACAGCTCCCGACGCCAAACCGCCAGCGCCTGGCGGCTATCGAGGAGCATCGCGCGCGGCGGCGTCCCACCGTCGGCCATGGTGCTCCACAGGGCCGGCGCATTGGTCTCTATCGCTCGAACCGCCAGCGTCGGGGCCAGGCGCAGCCGGGCTGCTTTCCCAGTCGAGGTCCGCCGACGCCGCCGGATCCTCGATCTCCACGTCCGGGCCATCGAACGCGCGCCGCAGGCGCCAGTCCAGCCAGGCCAATTCCGCGATCTCTGGATCGGCCGGAAAGCGCGTCGCCAGCGTATCGTCGAATCCATGGCCGTAAACGCCGAGGGTCCAGCTGCGCGGCGGGTTCGCCTCGATATGCCCCAGCGCCGCCCGCTCGAAGGCGTCATCGCCGAGCCACGCCGCGGTCTTCTCGAAACTGTCCCTCAGACAAGCGATCAGGTTGGCCCGATAGGCGTGGTGATAGACCGCCAGGCCGCGGCGCGCGTCCCCCACGATGGCGGCCTCGATCGCCGGTGATCCCGACACGATATGGGCGCGGAAATCGCGCTGAATCTGCTCCAGCGTCATGCCGCGAGCCGCTCCACCGTAGCCGCGAGAAGCCTGGCCCGGGTCAATTCAGCCAGCAGCGTTTCGAGCGGCGGAATGCCGTCGTCGCGCTCGATCAGGGTCGCGGCATGGCCGAAGCGTCGGCAGGCGGCGACATACAAGGACCAGACAGCGTCCGGAACCGGTTGATCATGGGTATCGATCAGCAGGCCGGAACTGCCGCGCGTATGACCCGCGAGGTGCATCTGCCGCACCCGGTCGGCCGGTAAGGCCTCGAGATAGGCGATGGGATCGAAACCGTGGTTGGTCGCGCTCACATGGATATTGTTCACGTCGACCAGAAGATGACAGCCCGTGCACCGGCACGTCTCGGCGAGAAACTCCCATTCCGTCAGTTCATCCGCCGCAAACCTCAGATAGGTCGAGGCGTTTTCGACCAGCATCGGCCGCTCGAGAACGTCCTGCGCGTGCCGGATATTGCCGCATACGATTGCCAGCGCCTCCTCGGTCAGGGGCAATGGCAAGAGGTCGTGGGTGTTGAAGCCGTCGACGCCCGTCCAGCACAGATGGTCGGACACCCAAAGCGGGCGGACGCGATCGGCCAGAACCTTGAGGCGGCGCAGGTAATCCGTGTCGAGACCGGCGGCCGCTCCCAACGACATCGACACGCCGTGCATGGCCACCGGGTAGCGCTCGCGCACGCGATCCAGCACCGCCAGTGGCCGCCCGCCCTCGACCATGAAGTTCTCGGAGATGACTTCCACGAAATCCACCCGCGGCTCGCCGGCGACGAAGCTCGCATAGTGCGGCGGCCGCAGACCGATGCCGAAGCCGGTGAAGGAAGTGGGCGGTGGGGTCATCGCTAAATCCGTGATTTTTCCTTGCGGGGCGATCTGCCGAACAACTCTCCCGGGGTCGGCCGCAATGGCTGCTCCCGCCCAGCGCCCGAACGCGATCGAACCCGGCCGGGAATTTGCCTCGGCCGGGCTCATCGGTATTACGGCTGAGTGGTCGTACCGCCTTGAGCGGCGCAATCCTTGGCGCTCTCGGCCTTGAAACCCTGGCCCTTGCAGTCGTTCTGTCCTTTGCAGGCGTGGTCGTACGACTTGCAGTCCGACGTGCCCTTGCAGGTATTCACGCCGTAGCAATGTACCGCTTCCGCCCCGGCCGACGCGTTGCTCTGCGCGTGGACGGATACCGCCGCGCCCGAGAGGGCGAACATGGCGGCGGCGGCGGCGAGGCCGGCTTTCGATCTTGGCGACATGGTTGAAATGCTCCGTGAATGTGGTTGCCGTCTGGCCACCATGACTTCGGTGAGAGGGACCAAGTGGTTACATCGCCGGCGGGACACTTGCCGCCGGGCTCGCTCGTTGTTCAGCCTACGGACCGCCGGGAGAATTGGCGGATGCGTGTCGCCGAGGGTCTGTAACCTTCGCCTCGCCGCCGACGAAATCAGGCCGTGACCCACCTCGAACGCTCCAGGGTCACGGCGCGGCGGCCGGCCATTCCCCCCACCGACAGGCCGGCCGCCGCGCAAGGGGCATCATCCGGAGACCGATCGACCATGACCAATCGCACCAACACCGCCGCGCTCGCTGCGGTGCTGCTGACCTCACTGCTCGCCGGCGCCGCCCAGGCGCAACTGGCCGCCGCCCATCCCATGGAGAAATGCTACGGCGTCGCGCTGGCCGGCAAGAACGATTGCAAGGCCGGAGCCGGAACCACCTGCGCGGGCACCTCGCACAGCGACTACCAGAAGAATGCCTGGAAGCTGGTGCCGGCCGGCACCTGCACCAAAATCAAGACGCCGAACGGCTTCGGCTCGCTCACGCCGCCCAACTGAAGGCGCCGCCGATGTCCCTAACCGCAGGCCTGGGCTTCAAGGCGCAACACCTCGACGAGGCTCTCACGTCGAAGGCCCCAGGCCTGTGGTTCGAGGTCCACGCCGAAAATTACATGGTGGACGGCGGTCCTCGCCTGGCCGCCCTCGACGCTCTGCGTGAACGCTACGAGATCTCGCTGCACGCGGTCGGCCTTTCGCTGGCGTCTGCTGGAGCCGCCGGAGCCGGATTATCTTCGTCGGCTCGCCGCCCTTACCCGTCGGATAGAACCGGCCGCGGTGTCGGATCACCTCGCCTGGCAGGCGGTCGACGGGCGCCGCCACGTCGACTTTCTGCCGTTTCCGCGCAACGAGACGGCGCTCGGGTGTGCGATCGCCAATGTAGCGCGTGTCCAGGATGCTCTGGGTCGGGAGATACTGGTCGAAAACCCTTCGCTGTACGTCGACCTGCCGGGTCATGAGATGAGCGAGGCCGAATTCCTGAGCGAACTCGCCAGTCGCACCGGCTGCGGCCTTCTGCTGGATCTCAACAACCTGTACGTCAGCGCCAGCAATCTGGGGTTCAAGGCCGAGACGGCGCTTGCCGCCCTGCCGATACGGGCGGTCGCGGAGATCCACCTGGCGGGGCACGGTCGGGACGCGGCCCCCTTCAGTCCACTGCTGATCGACACCCATGCGGCCCCCGTCGCGGAGGCGGTCTGGGCGCTGTACGCCAGTTTCATCGCCGGGGCGGGGCCGCGCCCCACCCTGATCGAGCGCGATGACGCCGTGCCGGCCTTCGATGTTCTGATGGACGAGCGTCTTCGGGCCCATGATCTCCTGGTGGAGGCTTCGATCGTCCATGTCTGACCTCCCGGATTTTCAGCAGACGTTCGACAGCGCCCTGCGCGATAGGCTGCATCCGGCCTATCGCGATCGCGCGCTTGCCCGCGCTCTGACGATCCATCGAAACACCTCCGCCAAGGCGGCGCGCGAGGCGCTCGCCGACAACTATCCCGTCGTCCGTGCCCTGACCGGGGATGATGCCTTCGGGATTTGCGCGGGACTGTTCGCCGAAATCAGCCCGCCGCGGGACCCGCGCCTCTGTCTCTATGGCGACGGCTTCGACCGGTTCCTGTCCAGCTATGCGCCGTTTTCCCCCTGGTCCTATCTCGCCGACGTGGCCAGGCTCGAACGCCTTGTCGTCGAATCCCTGTTCGCGGCCGATGCTCCGGCCCTCGATGGGGCCGCCCTGGCGGCCAGTCTGGATCTGTCCGCGCCCCTGGCGCTGCACCCCGCCGCCCGGTTTGCGCAATTCGCTTCGCCGGCGGCCGAAATCTGGCTGGCGCATCAGGACGGCGCGCCGGGCGATGCGCTCGAAACACTCGCTTGGCGTCCCGCCGCCGCTCTGGTCACCCGACCGGCCGCGTCGGTGATGGTCCGCTGTTTGGAGCCCTCGGCGATCACCTTTCTACAGGCCTGCGCCGCCGGGGCTTCATTGGGCGAAGCGGCCGCCGCTGCGGCCGGCGCCGATATCCAATCCCTCTTCTCAACTTTCATCGTCGCCGGCGCCTTCGCCTGAGCGGTCACCATTCGAGGACCTACCGATGACCACTCCCACGAGCGTCGTCCCGATCTATGGGAGGGCGATAGCCCTGCTGAGCCGCGTTCCGGTCGAGGTTCCCCTGCTGATCGCGCGGCTTGGCGTCGGCGCGGTCTTCTTCATGTCGGGCCGGACCAAGGTGACCGGTTTCCTGACCATCACCGACAGCGCCCGCGAACTGTTTCGCACCGACTACAAACTGCCGTTCCTGCCGCCGGAGATCGCGGTCCACGCCGCCACCTACTCCGAACACCTGTTTCCGCTGTTGCTGGCGCTGGGACTGTTCACCCGCATCGGCGCCCTCGGCCTGCTCGGCATGACCACGGTGATCGAGGTGTTCGTCTATCCCGACGCCTGGCCGACGCACCTCAGCTGGGCTGGGCTACTCGATTCCCCTTCTGGTCATGGGCCCCGGAAAATGGTCTCTGGACAATTGGCTGGGCTTAGACCGGGCGGGCGCGTGACGGCGGTCGTCGCGACCCTGGCGCGAGGGTGAAACAATGGGCTTCCTGGCTTCCTCGGTGATGCAGACGCTGAGTTCGCTGTCCACCCTGTTCGTTTTCCTTCTGGGTCTGGTCATTCTGGCGGCGCTGGTCATCTTCGTGCTCGACCGCCGGCAGAGCCAGCGATGCGATCCTGCGCAACTATCCGGTGATCGGTCACCTGCGCCACATCTTCACGGCGCTCGGTGAATTCTTCCGCCAGTACTTCTTCGCGATGGATCGCGACGAGCTTCCGTTCAATCGCGCCGAGCGCAACTGGGTCGTCAACGCCGCCAAGGATGGCGGCACGACGGTCGCCTTCGGGTCGACCAAATATATCCGCGAGACCGGTACGCCGATCTTCGTCAACTGCCCCTATCCGACCCTGGAAGAGCATATCGAGGCGACGCCGGCCTTCCTCATCGGACCGGACTCGCCCAATCCCTATCTGGCGCCCTCGTTCTTCAACATCTCGGGCATGAGCTTCGGCGCCATCTCGACGCCGGCCGTCCTGGCGCTGTCGAACGGGGCCAGGATGGCCGGCTGCTGGCTGAACACCGGCGAGGGCGGCCTTTCGCCGCTATCACCTGGAGGGCGGGGCCGACATCGTGTTCCAGATCGGCACGGCCAAGTACGGGGTGCGCGATCGCCGACGGCAGCCTCGAACGAAGACAGAGCTGCGCGAGATCGCCGCCTTGCCGCAGGTCAGGATGTTCGAGATCAAGCTGTCGCAGGGCGCCAAGCCCGGCAAGGGCGGCATCCTGCCCGCCGTCAAGGTCACGCCCGAAATCGCCGCGATCCGCGGCATACCGGCGGGCCAGGATTCCAACAGTCCCAACCGGCATCCGGAGATCGACAGCAACGACGATCTCCTCGCCTTCATCGATCGTGTCAAGCGCCTCACCGGCAAGCCGGTCGGCATCAAGGCCGTGCTGGGCGCTTATGGCTGGTTCGACGACCTGATGGCCAAGGTTCGCCGAGCGTGGCGGCGGCCCGGATTTCTTCACCCTGGACTCGGGCGACGGCGGCACCGGCGCGGCGCCGATGGCGCTGATGGACAACGTCGGCCTGCCGATCCGCGAGTCGCTGCCGCTGGCCCGCGACATCATCAAGAAGCACGGCCTCGAAGAGCGGATGCCGATCATCGCGTCCGGCAAGCTGGTCACCCCCGCCGACGTCGCCTGGGCCCTGTGCGCGGGCGCGACCTTCGTCAATTCGGCGCGCGGCTTCATGTTCGCGCTCGGCTGTATCCAGTCGCTGAAATGCAACAAGAACACCTGTCCGACCGGCATCACCACCCACGACCGGCGGCTGCAGACGGGGCCTCGACCCGGCGGACAAGGCGGTGCGGGTCGCCAGCTATTGCCGCAACGCTGCGCCACGACGTGGAGGTGATCGCCCACAGCTGCGGCGTCCCCCACCCCCGCCGGCTTCGACGGTTCCATGTGCGCATCGTCTGCCCGGACGGCATGTCGCGTCCGCTGAACGAGCTCTTCCCGACCGACGACCCGGCAGATTCGCTCGCCTCCGCCGCGGTGGCGCGCGCCCGCGGGTTGGCTCTCTGAAGCCCGGAGCCTCTTGTAATGCCGGCTGAAAAACTGGTTTTCGACGGCGCCGCCGGGGAGAAGCTCGCGGCGCGGCTGGATCACGCCGAGCCGCCGGTGCGGGCGGTCGCCCTGTTCGCGCATTGCTTCACCTGCACCAAGGACGTGCTGGCCGCGTCGCGCATCGCCGGCCGCCTCGCCGAGCGTGGCGTCACCACCCTGCGCTTCGACTTCACCGGCCTTGGCCACAGCGAGGGCGATTTCGCCAATACCAACTTCACCTCCAACGTCGCCGATCTGGTCGGCGCCGCCGATCACCTGCGCGACCGTGGCCTGCCGCCCAGCCTGCTGATCGGTCATAGTCTGGGCGGCGCGGCGGTGATCGCCGCCGCGGCGCGGGTTCCCGAGGTCGCTTGCGTCGCCACCATCGGCGCGCCTTGTGACCCGGCCCACGTGCTCCACCAGTTCGGCGACGCGCGTCACGAGATCGAACGGTCCGGCGAGGCGGAGGTGACGCTGAGCGGATCGACGTTCAGGATCACCGATCAGTTCATCCGCGACGTCTCCGCTCAGAATCTGACGGCGGCGCTCAACGATCTCCACCGCGCCCTGCTGGTGTTTCATTCGCCGGTCGACGAAACGGTCGGCATCGACAACGCCGCGCGGATCTTCCAGGCGGCCAGGCATCCCAAGAGCTTCATTGCGCTGGATGCCGCCGACCACCTCCTGCGTCGTCGCTCCGATGCGCTCTACGTCGCCGACGTCATCGCGGCGTGGGTGGCGCGGTGGGCCGCCGCAGGATAGGCCCCCGCTCGTCAGATCGCGCTGGTGAGCTGCGTCAGCCAGGCCGGCGACAGATCGACGAGCACCGCCTCGATCGCCTTGTCGAGGCCGCTGAACGCCAGCACGCCGGCGACCAGCATGCCGCCGCCGAGCAGCCATTTTCCCCAGCGTCCGGCGCCGCCCAGTCCCTTGCGCCAGCGCTGCAGGCTCGCCCGCGAGGCCGAGCCGATAGCGGCCAGCGGCAGGGCCGCGCCCAGGCCGAACAGCAGCATGGTGACGCCCACCGCCGGCAGACTCTTGCCCTCGCTGGCCAGCAGCGACGCGGCGCCGAGCGTCGGGCCGACGCATGGACTCCAGATGGCGCCCAGCAGCAGGCCTAGCCCCGCCTGGCCGAACGGGCCGGACGCCTCGATTTCCGCCGCCTTGCCACCCGCCCAGCTGCTGAAGGGACCAAGGCCGGTCTGCAGCGCCAACTGTAGTCGCGGCGTCAGCAGCACCAGCCCGAAAGCGACCAGCATCGCCCCGGCGATCTTGTGGAACACGGTCTCGTCGAAGCCGAGCCCATAGCCGATGGTGGCGATGAACAGGCCGACCAGCGTAAAGGAAGCGGCGACGCCGCCTGCCAGGGCCAGCGAGCCCCAACGGCTCTTGACCGCCGCCGACCCGAACACGATCGGCAGTATCGGCAGGACGCAGGGCGAAAGCACGGTCAACACACCGGCGGCAAAGGCCGCGCCAAACGTCAGCAGGCTCATCAGAGGATTCCTTGCGGTCGGCGGAGCATCGATCGCCCGTCCGTCCCCGGTGACTTCGCCCAACCTGTCGGCCCGGTTACAATCCACATTGCGAGTAACCATACGGCGGGCCGGCGCGAATTCGACCGCGTCACCCCTTCGCTCAGGAGCCGCCGCATGGCCAAACTCGTCGCCCCGATCGTCTTCGTGCTCGCCCTCGCTGGTAGCCTCGCCGTCCATGCCGCGCCGATCCGTCCGTTCACAACCGCGGCCCTGCGGGCGGCCGAAGCGCGTGGCCTGCCGGTGCTGGTCGACGCCCACGCCGACTGGTGCCCGACCTGCCGCGCCCAGGCGCCGACGATCAACGCGTTGTCGCATGACCCGGCATTCGCTCGACTGGTGATCCTCAAACTCGATTACGACACTCAGGTCGATGAGAAGCGATCCCTCAACATTCGCCATCAGAGCACCCTGATCGCCTTTGCCGGGGCCCGCGAAACCGCCCGATCCACCGGCGTGACCGATCCGGCCGCCATCCGGGCCCTGGCGGCCACCGCCTTGCGCTGAGGCGTCGGACGGGTTCGCCGTGCGGTCCTGGCCGGCGGCGCCTAGGGTGGGGAAGCGGGTTCGCGCGGGCGAAGCCACGAGTTTCGTTCCAGCAGCCAGACTTCTTTCAGGTCCGGCCCCGAAACGAACTGGGCTGGCACGCGGTCGACGAGGCGCGCGCCCTGTTTCTCCTTGATCCGGTGAGAGGCGGCATTGCCCACCGCATTGGTCAGCCATAGGCGGGGCCAGCCGAGGTCGACGAAGGCGAAGGCGGTCACCCGCTCGGCGGCTTCGGTCATCAGGCCGCGGCCCTGGAAATCCGGATCCAGCCAGAAGCCGCGGTGGTCGCGGCTGACGCCGTCGTCCTGGCGCAATTCGATGATGCCGATCAGCTCGGTGGGCCCTTGCTTGGGAACGATCGCCCATTGGCAGGTTTCGCCGCGTCGCATCGCGCCCAGTGCATCGGCCAGAAACCTAGTGGCGCCGTCGCCGGGATAGGGCCACGGGACGCGATCGGCGAGATGCCGCACGATCTCCCAGCGAGGAAAGCGACGCTGGATGGACGGCGCGTCGGCGAACTCCAGGGGCCGCAGGATCAAGCGTGAGGTATGCAGAATGGGCGTCGGCGGCAGGGGCGAGGGGGCGGTCAATTCAGCCGGATACCTTTTGCTCGCCTCGTTTTAAACCGCGGCTTGCGCCGCGCCAAATCCCCGAAAGCCTGCGATCGAGGCGACCGGCGACCCCTGCGACGAGGCCGTCGCCGCCCTACAAGTCTGGCTGGGGCGAGCGACTCCGTCTAAAGAACGGACCATGAATCTCTTGTTGCTGGCCCTTTTTGCGACGTCAACACTGGCCACGATCATCGCCGTCGCCTGGGGCGTGTCCGAGCGGGGGCGCGCCGCGCGCGCCGAGGCTCGGGCGGATGCCGCCCAGGCCCTGTCCGCCACCAGCGGTGAGCTGATCAGGGCGCAGGCCGTGCTTTCGGCCAACGCCGTCGCAGAGGAACTCGTCAAGCGGGCTGGCGAGAGCTTCAAGGCGCAGGACGCGCTGGCTCAGGCCAGGTTGGAGGCGCAGCTCAAGCCGGTGGCCGACACCCTGGCGAGGTTCCAGAGCCAGGTCGACGCCGCCGAAAAGGCCCGCGCCGAGTCCACTGGAGGAACTCAAGGCGCAGATCGAACAGTTGCTGGCCGCCTCCACCGCGACTCAGGAAGAAGCCCGCAAACTGTCGGCGGCCTTGCGGCGCGGCGCGGGCGTCCAGGGCCGCTGGGGCGAACAGATGCTGCGCAACGTGCTGGAAATGGCCGGCCTTCGCCCGCGTTTCGATTTCGAGGAACAGGTCAATGTCGACGCCGACGGGGCCACACACCGACCGGATGTGGTCGTCAGACTGCCGGGCGGCGGCGTTTTCGTGATCGACGCCAAATGTTCTCTGACCGCCTTCCTGGAAGGTCAGGACGCGACCGACGATGCGGCTCGTGACGCGGCGTTCATGCGCCATGCCCAGAGCCTGCGCGCCCACATCATCGGCCTCGCGGCGCGGGCCTATTGGGACAAGCTCGACAATTCACCGGACTTCGTCGCCCTGTTCGTACCCGGCGACGGCTTCCTGGCCGCCGCTCTGGAGCGTCTGCCCGATCTGATGACGCTGGGTATGGAGCGCCGGGTGATCCTGACCACGCCGACCACGCTTTTCGCTCTCTGCAAGGTGGTCGCCTATGGCTGGCGGGTGGAAACCCAGGCCGCCAACGCCGCCGAGGTGGCCGCCTTGGGACGCGAACTCTACAAGCGTCTGGCGACCATGGGTGACCATGCGCAGAAAGTCGGCAAGTCGCTGGATTCCGCGGTCGGCGCCTACAACCGTTTCGTCGGCTCGCTGGAGGCGCAGGTGCTTACCCAGGCCCGCCGCTTCGAGGACCTGCAGGTCGATCACGAGGGCCGCGACATCGAGGTTCTGGCCCCGGTCGAAACCAGCGTGCGGGCGCTGGTCAAGCTCGCCCCTGGCTTGACGCTCGAAGAGGCGGCGCCTACGTCGGGCCAATGACGATCCGCCGCATCCTCACCGTCGATACCGACCTGGCCGCGCTGAAACAGGTTTCGACCCCGGTCGAACGGGTGGATGACGACCTGCGCTCGCTGATGTCCGATATGCTGGAGACCATGTACGACGCGCCGGGCATCGGTCTTGCGGCTATTCAGGTCGGCGTCCCCAAGCGGGTCATCGTCATGGACCTGGCTCGCGGAGAAGACGCGCCGCGTGAGCCCCGCTACTTCGTCAATCCCGAGATCCTGTGGGCGTCGGAGGAGACCGCGCCCTACGAGGAGGGTTGCCTGTCGGTGCCGGAAATCTACGACGAGGTCGAACGGCCGGCGCGCATCCGGCTGCGGTATCTCGATCAGGACGGCAACGCGATCGAGGAGGACGCAGACGGCCTCTTCGCCGTCTGCATTCAGCATGAGATCGACCACCTGAACGGCGTTCTGTTCATCGACCACCTGTCCCGTCTCAAGCGACAGCGCGCCGTCGCCAAGGTCAGGAAGGCCGCCCGCGTCGACGCTTGAAACCGTCTCCTCTCTCCGTCACCGAGAGGCGAGAGCAGGGGACCTTCCGCAATGCGCATCGCTTTTCTGGGTACGCCCGATTTCTCCGTTCCGTCCCTCGCCGCCCTGATCGACGACGGACACGACATCGCCTGTGTCTATTCGCAGCCGCCGGCCCCGCGCGGCCGGGGTCAGGCGCCGCGCCCCTCACCGGTGCAGGCCTTCGGCGAGTCCCGCGGCTTGCCGGTGCGGACACCCGCGTCAATGCGTGATCTCGAGGCGATCGCCGAATTCCGCGCCCTCGAGCTGGACGCCGCGGTGGTGGTCGCCTTCGGCCAGATCCTCACCCGGGAGATTCTCGAGGCGCCACGCCTGGGATGCTTCAATCTGCACGCCTCGCTGTTGCCGCGATGGCGCGGCGCGGCGCCGATCCAGCGCGCCATCATGGCCGGGGACGCCGTCACCGGCGCCGAGGTGATGCGCATGACGGCCGGTCTCGACGAGGGTCCGGTGTTGGGCTCGGCGAGGCTGCGGATCGATGCCCTGGAGACCGCCGGCACGCTGCATGACCGGCTCGCGGCGGCCGGGGCGATGTTGCTGGCGGGCGCGATGCGGGCGGTCGAGGCCGGAACGGCGATCGAGACGCCACAGCCGGCGGAGGGCGCGACCTACGCTCGGAAGATCCGCTCCTCGGAAGCGCACATCCGCTGGGATCGGTCCGGCCGGCGGGTCGATCGGCAGATCCGAGGCCTTTCGCCCGTTCCCGGCGCATGGTTCTCCCTCGATACCGACCGCGGGCCGGTGCGGATCAAGGCGCTGCTTTCGTGTTTCCACGATGCCCAGGGCGAGGCCGGCCAGACGCTCGATGACCGGCTGCTGGTCGCCTGTGGGGCCGGCGCCGTGCGGCTGCTGCGGGTTCAACGGGAGGGTCGCGCGCCGCAGGACGCGACGGTCTTCCTGCGCGGTTTTCCCATTCCCGCTGGTTCGCGGCTCGGCTGATGCCCCGCTATCGACTGACGCTCGAGTACGACGGCGGCCCCTATTGCGGCTTCCAGGCCCAGGCGAACCAGCCGACCATTCAGGCCTCTATCGAGGCGGCGATCCTGGCATTTTCCGGTGAGACGGTCCGCATTCAGGCGGCTGGCCGCACCGATACCGGCGTGCACGCGCTGGGACAGGTGGTTCATGTCGATCTTGCCAGGGACTGGCCGGCCGGCGTGGTGATGAAGGCGATCAACGCCCATCTCGCGCCGCAGCCGATCGCGGTGATCGACGCCGGGCTCGCCGAGCCCGAGTTCCACGCGCGATTCTCCGCCCTGGGACGACGTTATCTCTATCGCATCCTCAACCGCCCGGGACCGGCCGCCCTCGATCGCGGCCGCGTCTGGCACATCCGCCAGCCGCTCGACGTCGAGCCGATGGTCGAGGCCGCAGCGCTGCTGGTCGGCCTGCACGACTTCACCACCTTCCGCGACGCCGCCTGCCAGGCGAAATCGCCGGTCAAGACCCTGGATGTGGCCAGGGTTTTGCGCCAGGGCGACGAGGTGCGTCTGGAGTTCGCGGCGCGCTCGTTCCTGCATCGCCAGGTGCGCTCGATGGTCGGCTCGCTGGCGAGGTGGGCTTGGGGCGCTGGTCGCCGGCGGACTTCGCCGCCGCCCTGGCGGCGCGCGACCGCGCCGCCTGCGGGCCGGTGGCGCCGGCGATGGGCTTTACCTGGTGTCCGTCGACTATCCGGCGAAGGCGGCGAAATAGTCGTCGATCAAACGGCGGTAGATCGCCGTCAGCGCCGGGATGTCGGCCACCGGCGCGCGCTCGTCGACGGCGTGCATGGTCGCGCCGACCAGGCCGAACTCCACCACCGGGCAGAGGGCGCGGATGAAGCGGGCGTCGGAGGTGCCGCCGGTGGTCGAAAGTTCCGGCCGTCGATCCCCGTCTCGGACGGCGACGCGGCTGACCACGACTCGGTGAAGCGACCGGGCGGGGTGAGGAAGGCCTCGCCGCTGATGCGCGGCGTCGACCGTGACACGGCCCGGCGAAGCCCTCGCCGACGGCCTGGCTTCCGATCGCAGCCAGTCGCACAGCGCGGCGCCGGCGTGGGCGGGGTTGAAGCGGATGTTCAGCCGCGCCCTGGCCCGGGCGGGGATCACGTTGGCGGCGGAATTGCCGACGTCGATGGTCGTGACCTCCAGGTTGGACGGCTGGAAACCCTGGTAGCCCTCGTCGAGCACGCGCGCCTGCACGGCCGACGAGCAGGCGGATCAGCGGCGCAACCGGGTTGGCCGCGCGGTGTGGATAGGCGACATGCCCTTGTACGCCCTCGACCAGGATCTCGGCGTTCGAGGCTGCCGCGCCGGCCGATCTTGATCATGTCGCCCAGCGCTTGGCTGGAGGTGGGCTCGCCGACCACGCAATGATCGATCATCTCACCGTCCGCTCGCAGGGCCGCGACGACCGCCCGCGTGCCGTCGACCGCCTCGCCTTCCTCGTCCCCGGTGATCAGAAGCGACATCGAGCCGGGAGGATCGCCGGCGGCCAGCACCCGCGACGCCGCGGCGATGAAGGCGGCGATGGCGCTTTTCATGTCGACCGCGCCGCGCCCGATCAGTGCGCCACCCTCGACGAGGCCCGCGAACGGATCGCGCGACCACGCGGCCGCGTCGCCGACCGGAACCACGTCGGTGTGGCCCGCGAAGCAGAGATTGGGTCCGGTGGTTCCGCGACGCGCGTAGAGGTTCTCGATCTCGCCAAAGCGCATCCGGCGGCACGCGAAGCCCAGGCCCGCCAGCGCCCGCTCCACCACGTCCATCGCCCCCGCGTCCGCCGGCGTCACCGACGGACGGCGGATCAGGTCCTGGGCGAGGGCGATCGGATCGATCGGGAAGGCCATGGCATTGTTTTAGTCCGCCCTGGGCCCGATTTCATAGTCATCAACGGGAGACTGCCATGCGCGCGATGGTGCTCGAACAGGCGGGACAGCCCCTGATCCCGCGGAAACGGCCCGATCCGGCCCCAGGCCTCGGTTCCCTCAGTCCCGCAGCAACTCGTTGATGCTCGTTTTCGACCGTGTCTGCGCGTCCACCGTCTTGACGATCACCGCGCAAGCCAGGCTCGGCCCCACGCCGTGGGGGTCGGGCATCGTGCCCGGGACGACGACGGAATAGGGGGGGACGTAGCCGCGGTGGGCCTCGCCGGTCTTGCGGTCGATCACTCGGGTCGAGGCGCTGATGAAGACGCCCATGGACAGCACCGCGCCTTCGCCGACGATGACGCCTTCGGCGACTTCGGAGCGGGCGCCGATGAAGCAGCCGTCCTCGATGATCGTCGGCGTTGCCTGTAGCGGCTCGAGCACGCCGCCGATGCCGGCTCCGCCCGACAGGTGCACGTCCTTGCCGACATGGGCGCAGGAACCGACGGTGGCCCAGGTGTCGACCATGGTTCCCTCGCCGACGTAGGCGCCGATGTTCACGAACGACGGCATCAGCACCGCATTGCGTCCGATGAAGGCGCCGCGCCGCACGATCGCGCCGGGCACCGCCCGAAAGCCCGCGGCCTCGAACTGCGGCTGTTCCCAGCCCTCGAACTTGCCGGGGATCTTGTCCCACCACGGGCCGAACTCGCCGCCGAGAGCGCCGGTGCGCATGACGCGGTTGGGGCTGAGGCGGAACGACAGCAGGATGGCTTCCTTCAGCCACTGATGGACGATCCATTCGCCGTCGAGCTTTTCGGCGACTCGCGCCTCGCCCCGGTCCAGGCGGTCGATGGTTTCCTCGACGGCGGTGCGGATCGGGCCGCGGGTATCGGCGCCGATGGTGGCGCGCGCCTCCCAGCCCGCCTCGATCTCGGAGCGGAGGTCGTCGAGGGTGAAATCGGCGGTCACGGCGTCTCCTTGACCAGGGCGCTGTTGAGGAAGGGGGCGAGGTGTTCGGCGCGGAAATGCACGAACCGGCCAGTCGAGGCGCTCGCGTGCGGCCCGACCAGGACAGTGGTCATGCCCAGGTCCGCGGCGGGCGCGAGATTACGCTCGGCGTCCTCGAAGAAGGCCGCCTGGGCTGGTTGAATATCGTGGATCTCGATGATGCGCTCTGAATGCCTCTGGCGAGGGTTTCGGGAAGAACGCCGCCGATTCTATATGGAAGACGTCTTCGAACAGGTCCGCCACTCTCAGGTGTTCGAGCACGCGCTCGGCGTGAATGGCGTCGGCGTTGGTGAACACCAGCCGCCGGCCCGGAAGCCGCGCGAGACCCGCGCGCAGGTCGTCGTCGACCGCGATGCCGTCCAGCGGCACGTCGTGGAAGCGGGCGTGATAGACCTCGGGATCGATGTCGTGATGGTCCATCAGGCCGCGCAGGGTAAGGCCGTGGTCGAGCAGATATTTCTTCTGCAGGACGCGGGCCTCATCCCACGGCAATCCGGTGGTCTCGACCATGAACTGTGTGATCCGCGGCTCCATCAGCGCGCCGACGCCGGAGTCGATCGGGTACAGAGTGTTGTCGAGGTCGAACAGCCAGGTGTCGACATGGCGCAGGTCGGCTGCCACCTATTCCTCCCTCCCTCCCATTCTGGGGAGGGAAAGGCCCGAAGGGCCAGGGTGGGGTTCGACAGGCCAGCCACGGGCATTGCGGGGGCGGCGCCATTCCCCACCCTGACGGCTTCGCCGTCTGTCCCTCCCCAGAAGGGGAGGAAGGAGGAAGAGCACCACTTTCATGCCCGCACCAGGGTGCCCGCCCCGTGCTCGGTGAACAGTTCGACCAGCAGGGCGTGCGGGCGCCGGCCATCGAGAATGACCACGGCCTCGACCCCCGCTTCCACCGCGGCGATTGCGGTTTCCAGCTTGGGGATCATGCCGCCGGTGGCGACCCCGGCGGCGATGGCCTCGCGCGCCTGCTCCAGGCTGAGTTCCCGGATGATGGCGCCGTCGGCGTCGAGCACGCCCGCGACGTCGGTGAGCAGCAGCATCCGCTTGGCGCCCAGCGCGCCGGCCAAGGCGCCGGCCACCGTATCGGCATTGATGTTGTAGGTCTGGCCCTCGGCGTCGACCCCGATCGGCGCGATCACCGGGATGTAGTCGCTCGGTCGAGTTGATCAGGCCCTCGACCAGCTTGGGATCGACGCCGGTCGGCTCGCCGACGAACCCCAGGTCGACGATCTCATCGGGATCGCCATGCGGGCCCCGGCGGGACCGCGTGGCCTTTTCCACCGTGATCAGCCGGGCGTCCTTGCCGGACAGGCCGACGCCGCGCACGTCGGCGGTCGCCCCGGCCTGGGTGATCCAGCTGGCGATTTCCTTGTTGATCGCCCCGGAGAGGACCATTTCGGCCACCTCCATGGTCGCCGCGTCGGTGACCCGCAGGCCGTCGATGAAGGTCGACTTGACGCCGGCCCGCTCCAGCATGCGCGGAGATCTGCGGTCCGCCGCCGTGCACCACCACCGGATGCAGCGCCGAGCAGCTTCAGCAGGACCGCGTCGGCGGCGAACAGCCGCGCCAGCTCCTCCTCGCCCATGGCGTGGCCGCCATATTTGATCACCACCGTCTGGCGGTCGTAGATCTGGATGAACGGCAGCGCCTCGGCCAGGGTCTTGGCGGTCGCCCAGCCGGCCTCTTCCGCCGCGGCGCTCACGAGAACGCCGCCTGGGCGATCTCGGCCCGCAGTTCCGCCAGCCCCTGGCCCTTGTCCGCCGAGGTCGCGAGCACGCGCGGAAAGGCGGCCGGACGGCGAGCGATCGCCAGTCGGCGTGCGCTCGACCACCGCCTCCACCTCGCCCGCCTTGAGCTTGTCGGCCTTGGTCAGCACGATCTGATAGGACACCGCCGCCTCGTCCAGCGCATCGAGGGCTTCGCCGTCCGGCGGCTTCAGTCCGTGGCGGGCGTCGATCAGCAGATAGACCCGGCGCAGGTTCGGCCGCCCGCGCAGATAGGCGCGGCCGAGGTCCTGGAACTTTCGCGCCGTGGCTGCGCGACACCTTGGCGAAGCCGTAGCCTGGCAGGTCGACCAGCCGCAGGCGGTCGTCGAGCAGGAAGAAATTCACCTCCCGCGTCCGGCCGGGTGCGGTCGACGCGCGCGCCAGCCCGTGGCGGCTGACCAGACCGTTGATCAGCGACGACTTGCCGACGTTGGAGCGGCCCGCGAAGGCGACCTCCGGCAGGTCCGGGGCCGGCAAGCCGTCGACGCTGACCGCGCCCATCACGAAAGCGGCCGGGCGGGCGAACAACACCCGCGCCGATTCGAGCCCCTCGGGGTCGAAAGCGCTTCGTTCGACCTCGGATCAACCCGGTCGCCTCGCGCTTGGCGCCGAACCGGCCGAGGAAGTCGTCGATCGGATTGTCGACCTTGAACCGCCGCATCATGATGTACTGCTGCACGATGGTGATCAGGCTGCTCCAGGTCCAGTAGATCAGCAAGCCGACCGCGTACTGCGCCAGGATGAAGGTGAACAGGATCGGCATCAGCTTGAACAGCATCTGCTGCGTCGCATCGATCCCGGTCTGGGGCGACATCGCCTGGCTCAGCCACATCGACAGCCCATAGGCGAGCGGCCAGACCCCGACATGCAGCGCGCCGCCCAGAATGCCCCCGATCAGCGGCGTCATGCCGGGATCCCAGGGGATCAGGCCGAACAGGTTCATGATCGTCGTCGGATCGCGCGCCGACAGGTCGTGGATCCAGCCGAAGAACGGTGCGTGATACATTTCGATGGTGACGGTGAACAGCTTGGTCAGCGAGTAGAACACCGGGATCTGAAACAGCACCGGCAGGCAGCCGGTGACCGGATTGACCTTTTCGCGCGCGTAGAGGGCCATCATCTCCTTCTGCTGAGCGCTCGGATCCTCCTTGTACTTGGCCTGCAGGGCCTTCAGCTCCGGTTGGATCTTCTTCATCTTCACGCCCATCTCGAACCCCTTGTTGGCCAGGGGGAAGGTGATCAGGCGGATGACCACCGTCAGCATCAGGATGGCGATGCCGAAATTGCCGACGTGCTGATAAAAGAAGTCGAGAAGGTAGAAGGTCGGCTTGGTCAGGAACGACAGTATGCCCCAATCCACCGCGTCATCGAACCTCGGGATGCCGAGGCTTTTCTTGTAGGCGTTGAGCACTGGCACCGTCTTTGCGCCAGCGAACAGATGGCTGACCTGAACGATCCGGCCATTCGCCGGAATGGTCCGCGGCGTGGCCAGATAGGCCGCCTCATAGATGTCGGGGGCCGCGCCGACGCCTGGTTTGACCCGGATCTTGCCGTCGATCCGCGTCGTCTGGTCGGGGATGAAGGCGGTCATCCAGTATTTGTCGGTGATGCCCAGCCAACCGCCCCTGGAGTCCCAGCTCTCCTCGCTCTTCTTCTTCCAGTTCTTATAGGTTTCGAGCTGCAGGCGCGGGCTGTCGACGCCGAGCACGCCGATCGCGCCTTCGTGAACGATGTTGCTGCGGCCGAGGCCTTCCGGCAGTCCCTGGCGCTGCACCGACACATAGGGGGTGAGGGTGACCGGCATGGCCGCCGCATTCGCCACCGTGTCTGTGATGGTGAACATCGCCTTGGCGTCGACCGCGATCTGACGGGTGAAGGTCAGGCCGTTGGGCGCGCTGTAGCTCAGCACGACCGGCGTGTCCGGGGTCAGCGTGTGTCCCGAAGCCAGTGTCCAGACACTGCTCTCGGAAGGCAGTCCGGGCAGATTCGCCCCGAGCCAGCCGGACTGGGCGAAATAGGCGTCCGCCATCCCCTCGGGTTGCAGCAGTTCCACCAGCGGTGATCGCTTCGACACGTCGACATGGTAGTTCTTGAGGAACAGATCGTCGATCCGCGCGCCCTTCAGCGCGATCGACCCGGCCAGCGCGGGCGTGTCGACCGCGATGCGCGGGCTGAGAGCCAGCGCCTGGCTCCGGCTCAGCGGGGTCGCCGCGGCGGCCGCCACCGGGGTTTCGGTGGCGACGGCCTGGGCATGCGCGGCGGCGGCCTGCCGCGCGGCGGGCTCGATGAAGAAGTGGCTGTAGGCGCCGTAGGCGAACAGCATCAGGAACGCCACGACGACGAAGGCTATGTAATTTCTGTTGTCGTTGTCCATGGACGTCGGGGTCTGGCCGGGTGAGGAGGCGTTGAGGCGGAAGCTCGCCCAGGCTGGCGCTAGAGGTCGGCGGCGAGCCTTATCAGCGCGGTTTTCATATCGTCAAGCAAACGTGGCCATGGGCGCGTCGCTATTCCGCCTCGGGCGATGAACACATAGTCGCAGCCCGGCTTGGCGTGATTCGGCCGCGATCAGCCGCGCGGCTTCGCGCATACGCCGTTTGGCGCGGTTGCGTTCCACCGCGCCGCCGATCCGGCGCGTGGCGGTGAAGCCGATGCGAACGCAGGCGCTTTCGTCGCCCCGGACGCGCGCCTGAGCGACCAGCGCGCCGCGCGGCACGACGACGCCCCGCGCCGCGGCCAGGAAATCCGGCCGCTTCTTCAGCCGTTCGATGTGCGGTAGCGACGTTTGAGTCTAGGCCGTCAGGTGCTTGCGGCCGCGCGTGCGGCGACGGGCGACGATCTTGCGGCCGTTCTTGGTGGCCATGCGCGAGCGGAAGCCGTGACGGCGCTTGCGCACGAGCCGGGAGGGTTGAAAAGTGCGCTTCACGAGATGGCTCCGGGGCGAGTGAGCGGGCGCAGATAGGGGAAACCCCCGGCGCTGTCAATTACTGTGCGCCGTCGCTCACTGGTCGGGGCGGATCACCGCCTTGCCGATCACCCGTCGATGGGCAAGCAGATCGAAGGCCGCGCGCCAGTCGCTCAGAGGGAATTCCGCGTGGACCCGCGGCTGGATCAGGCCCTCGTCGGCCAGAGCCCAGATCGCGCGGCGGTTTTCCAGACCCCGATCCGGGAAACTGCCGGCCATATTCGCCGGCCCGCACGCCCATCACCGAGAAGCCCTTGATCAGGGGCATGTTGACGCTGATGCTCGGAATGCGGCCGGAGGTGAAGCCGACCACCAGCAGGCGGCCGTCGAAGGCGATGCAGCGCACGCTCTCGTCGAAGACATCGCCGCCCACCGGGTCATAGATGACGTCGGCGCCCCGGCCGCCGGTGATCGCCTTGACCGCCTCGCGAAACCCACCGGTGACGTTCACCAGCGGCGTCGGGCGCATACGCCTGTTGGACCAGCGCCAGCTTCTCGTCGGAGGCCGAGGCGGCGATGACCCGGCAGCCCAGATGCCTGGCCAGGTCGACGCAGGCCAGGCCGACGCCGCCGGCCGCGCCGTGAACCAGCACCCATTCGCCGGCTTCGGCCCTCGCGCGTCGCACCAGCGCGACATAGGCGGTCAGATAGGCCGCGCCGCAACCGGCCGCCTGGGCATACGACAGCCGCTCGGGTTTGGCTTGGAGCTGGCTCGCCGCCATCACCGTGAACTCGGCGAAGCCGCCGGTCTTCGCCCCGCCGACCACCGCCGTCGCCGAGCCGCCAGTCCGCGACGCCCGGGCCGACGGCGTCGATGTCGCCGGCCAGTTCCATGCCGGGCGTGAACGGCAGGACGGGTTTGTGCTGGTACTCGCCGCGGGTCATCAACAGGTCGGGAAAGTTGACCGCCGCGGCCCGCACTCTCACCCGAACCTCGCCAGGTCCCGGGCTCGGGCGTCGGCACGTCCCGCAAGGCGCAACCGCCATAGTCGGCGGCGAGGCGTTCGACGACCAGGGCGCGCATGGTCAGGCCTGCGGCCCCGCGAAGCCGTCGCGCACCAGGCGGGCAATCTCGCGGCAGGCGGCGTCGGCGGCGGGCACGGCGCCGGTGAAGGCGGTGAAGGCGTGGGCGAGGTGATCGTAGCAGCGGTAGACGACCCGCACGCCGGCCGCGCGCAGCCGCCGCGCGTAGCTCTCGCCCTGGTCGAGCAGCGGGTCGAACCCGGCGGTGGCGATCACCGCCGGCGCCAGGCCGGCGAGATCCTCGGCCCGCAGCGGCGACAGGCGCAGGGACAGTCGGGGAGTCCTCGGGACCCAGGTAGTGGCCCATGAACCACTCCATGGTGGCGCGGGACAGCGGATAGGCGTCGGCGTAGGTGGTCATCGACGGCGACTCGCTGGCCACGTCGACCGCCGGATAGATCAGCAGCTGCAGAGCCGGCTGCGGCTCGCCGGTCGCGCTTCATTTCCTGGGCGAGCACGGCGGCGAAATTGCCGCCCATGGAATCGCCGCCGATCGCCGACATGGCCGGCCGGCGCGCCGAAGCCGGCGGTGTTGTCCCGCGCCCAACGATAGGCCGCCAGCACGTCCTCCAGCCCGGCCGGGAAGCGGTGCTCGGGCGCGAGCCGATAGTCGACCGACAGCACCGGGCAGCGCGCGATCCTGGCGAGGATGGTGCAGAAGGCCTCGCAGGTGTCGAGATCGCCGATCACCCCGCCGCCGAAGTGGGCGAAGACCATCAACGGCGCGGCGGGGTCCTGGTCACGCGGGCGGTAGGCGCGCGCCGCGATGTCGCCGGCGGCGCCCGGAACCGTCAGCGCCTCGATGCGCACGCCGGCCTCGGCGTCCTCCGGCCACGCGCCAGCAAGCCGCGGGCGCTGCCGGCGCGCGCCTCGGCCGGAGTGAAATGCCGACAGCGGCGGGGCCGCGCGAGCCTGGGCGGCCAGAAACTGGAAGCGGGGGTCGAGCGTGCGGCCGCCGACATGCACCACGCCGCCGCCGGCCAGACCGCGCAGGATCGGCGCGGGCAGCGCCAGCAGACCGCGAAGCACGAAACCTCTGGATGGCGGGGTCGGCCATTGGATCTCAGGCGGTCGACGCGCGGCAGGGCCGGCAGACGCCGCCGAGGATCAGTCCGAACGACGAATTCGGTGGCTCCATCGACGTCCATCGGCTGGCGCACCAGCATCCGGTCGCCGATCTCCCGCGCCACGGCGATACAGCCGGCGGCGAGGTAGTCGAGGTCGACCTTTGGAGCGAGGCCGCGATCCATGACGCTGGCGAACACCGAGCGGACCTCCTCGAAGACCGCCAGTATCTCCGGCGTATTGCGCGGTGCGGCGAGGCGCCGTCGACCGCGCGGCCGCGAAACCACAGCTGCGTGCTCACCGGCGATGAAATCGAAATAGGCGCGCACCGCCGGCGCGGATGTAGGATTCGAAGTCGGTGGCCTGCTCCGACAGCGCGTGCAGGATCGGCCGGAACCGGCGGGCCCCGTCGTCGGCCAGGGCGTCGAACACCTCCTCTTTCGAGCGGTAGTAGTTGTAGAAGGCGCCCACCGAGAGATTGGTGCGGCGGATGATGTCGCGCACCGTCGCAGCCTCGAATCCCATCTCGCCGAACACCTCGCGCGCGGCGTCGAGAATCGCGACTCGATTGGCGAGCTTGGTCTGCTCGCGCTTGCCTGGTTGAGAGATAGGCGATGTCCGACATCGGTGGCGAAGGCGATCCTGCTTTGGTCCGATAGGATCGGCCAAGCCGCCGGGGAAGTCCACCGCCGACCTGACGCGCCCGTCAGACCGTCCGCTTGGCCCGATCCTGAGCGTTGGCCCCCTGGATCATCTCCCGGGCTTGCGCCCATTGCTCGTCGCTCCAGTCGCGCAACGTTCCGAACGAGCCGCCGCCGGCATTCCACGCCCCGCCATCGATGGCGATCGTCTGGCCGTTCACATATTCCGACATCGGGTGCAGCAGATACACGGCGAGGTTGGCGAGTTCGGGCATTTTGCCGACGCGATTGATCGGGATGCTGTTGACGGTCTGGCTCGACTCCGTGCTCTGGCCCGGACTGAGGCGCGCCCAGGCGCCCTCGGTGGGGAAGGGGCCCGGCGCGATGGCGTTGAAGCGGATACCCTTGGCGCCCCACTCGACCGCCAGCGACTGCGTCATGACATTGAGTCCGGCCTTCGACATCGCCGATGGAACGGTGAACGGACCGCCCGACCATACCCAGGTGGTCAGGATCGAGATCACCGAGGCCTTCTTGCCCTCCGCGATCCAGCGCTTGCCGGCGTCCAGGGTGACGAAGAACGAGCCGCGGAACACGATGTTGGCGATGGCGTCGAAGGCGCGCGGGCTGAGGTCCTCGGTGCGGCTGATGAAATTGCCGGCGGCGTTGTTGATCAGGCCGGTCAGGGCGCCGCCATCGGCCCAGATCTGATCCATCATTTCGTGAATGGCTTCGGGAACGCGGATATCGCAGGCCACGCCGACGATCTTGCCGCCATGCGCCGCCCGCAAGCTCCTTCGCCGTTTCCTCGAGAACTCCGCCTCTGCGGCCGCAGATGTAGACGTCCGCGCCGAGCATCAGGCAGCCCTCGGCCATCACCTTGCCGAGCCCGGTCCCGCCACCAGTGATCAGCACCCGTTCTCCCCGCATCAAGCCGGGTTTGAACATCAGATCGTCTGGCGTCATGGTCTCATTCCTCCACTTGGCCGATCATGGAGACGGCTGACGGCGGGGAGGTCAAGGCGCAATCGGGGCCTCGGCCCGGTCAGTTCCACCGAGCCGCGCCAGCAGCGCCTCGGCGGCCGCCGGCGCGCGCACCTTTCCCGCGCTGATGAAGAAGGCGAACACGTCGCGTCCGCGCTTGCTTCTGGCGCCTCCGCCCACCCGCGCCAGATCGGTGGGCGTCTTGCCGTTCGCGAACAGCCTGAACCTCGTCGCCCACCAATCGATGTCCGAGCGGCGGATAGCCAGTCTCGATTTCGTCGTCGCCCTTCATCAGCCGGGCGTAGACGAAGTCGCCGGTCACGTCGGCGATCATCGGATAGGTCGGGTGATCGGCGAGGCAGATGGTGACGCCGTGGTCACGACAGAGATCCACGAAGCGGGCATCGGCGAAGCTCGCGTGGCGAACCTCGACGCAATGCCGCAGCCGGCGCCGGCCGAGCGTCTGGGGCAGCAGGTCGAGAAAGGCCGCGAAATCACCCGGTTCGAACGTCTTGGTCGGCATGAACTGCCAGAGAATCGGGCCCAATCGATCGCCGAGTTCGCCGACGCCCTGGTCGAAGAACCGCTCGATCGACTCGCCCGCCGTCGCCAGCACCTTGCGGTTGGTGCAGAACCGCGACGCCTTGACCGAGAAGACGAAGCCCTCCGGGGTTTCCGCCGCCCATCTGGCGAACGTTTCCGGCTTCTGCGACGAATAATAGGTGCCGTTGATCTCGATGGCGGTCAGCCGGCGGCTGGCGAAATGCAGTTCGTCGGCCTGTCGGGTCCCCTTGGGATAGAACACACCCCGCCAGGGTTCGAATGTCCATCCGCCAATGCCGGCGCGGATCTTGCCAATCATCAGGACGCTCCGTCGCCAGCGTTGCCCAGGCGCCGCACATTAATGCAAATTCGCGCCGTCGCGCCCTCCGGGCTGAAATTTTCCGGGCGCGTCCTTATGTGGCCATCGGTAAGTGTGAGATTCGACGACGGGCGACGACATCGTTCCGGCGGGCAGGCGGGGGTACAGAGAGCGGTGATGAGACGCCCGGCGATCCTGATCGCTTTCGCCGCCCTGTGCGCCTGCACGGGACCGGGTCACCGCGCGCCCGATCTGAGCCTTCCGACGGCCTATGAGGCGCCGCCGGGCGAAGCGCCGCTCGCTCCGGCGGGGCTCGATCGCTGGTGGCTGCTGTTCGATGATCCGCAGCTTACGGCGCTCGAGGACGAAGCGGCGCGCGACGCGCCCGACGCGCGCACCGCGGCGGCGCGGGTGCTCGAAGCGAAAGCGGCCCGCGACAGCCAGACGGCGCAAACCCTGCCGACCGGCAACATCCAGGGCAACGTCAGCCGCCAGCACGCCTACAACATCGGCGGACGTTCGACGTCGCTGTTTCCGATCGGCGGCGTCACCGATTCGGCGACCGCCAATTTCGACGTCTCCTGGGAGTTGGACCTGTTCGGGCGGCTACGAGAAGCGCGCCGCGTCGCCAACGCCAGCCTCGCCGAGGCGCGCTTCAATATCGAGGGGGTCCGGGCCAGTCTCGCCGCCAGCGTCGCCGACAACTATTTCCAGGCCAAGGGTTTCGCCATCCAGTTGGCCGACGCCCGCGAGTCGGTGCGTATCGAGACGTCGCTCTACGGCATTGCCCAACGCAAGTCGCAAATTGGCCTGGGCGCGTCGACCGACGCCGATCGCATCGCCGGCGATCTCGCCCAGGCCGAGGCGCAGGCCGAGGACCTCGAGTCTCAACTGCACGCCGCGCGGCGCCAGCTGCTGATTCTGATCGGTCACGGCGTCGATCCCACCGGCAGTCTGCCGCTCGAAGCCCAGGCCCCGGACGCACCGAAATTGCCCACCGCCGTGCCGGGCGAGCTGCTGCAACGAAGACCCGACGTACGCGAGGCCGAGGCGCATCTGCGCGTCCAGGCCGGCACTGGCAAGCTGCGTCATCTGGCGATCTTCCCGACATTTACCTTGCTCCCCGGCCTGGGAGTATCGAGCACGACCTCGCCCGGGGTCGCGTTCATTCCGCCCGCGACACTGATCCCGGCGCAACAGACGACCAGCCTCGGCTTCTGGAACCTCGGCGCCGGGGTCAACGTGCCGGTTCTGGATATTCCCCGCCTGCTGTACGACGCCAAGGCCGAGGACGCCCGAACGGAACAGGCGGTCATCGCTTATGAAAAGACCGTGCAGACCGCCTACGGGGAAGCCGAGAACGCTCTGGTCAATCTCAGCGCGGGCGAGCGGGCGGTGGCTCTGCTCGAGGATGGTGAGCGACGCGCCCGCAACGCCTCCGACGCCGCTCGGCGGCTGTACGGCATGGGCCTCGATGATTTGACCACCGCGCTGACCGCCGAACAATCGTGGCGGGCGACCCGATCGGCGCTGACCAACGAACGTGTCCAGGCGTTGCGGCGCGCGGTGCAGACCTATAAGGCGCTCGGCGGCGGATGGGCCTTCACGACCCAGGGCGCGAAACCACGGGGCGCCGGGTGACGACGAGACCTTCGATCATGCCGATACTCAAGCCGCTGAGCGCCGCCGCCTTTGTCGTGGGCCTGGCTTGCAGCCAGGTCGGCTGCGAGAAAAAGGCCCCGGAATTGCCGCGCGCCCAGGCACGCACGGTGTCCGTGGTCTCGGTCGGGCCCCGCCAGATCGAGGGCGGCCTGGTCGCTTCCGGCGTGCTGGTCCCGCGTGAACAGATCTCGATCTATCCGCAGGTCACCGGCTATCGGGTCGCCAAGGTTCTCGTCGATGTCGGCGATCATGTCTCGGCCGGCCAGCCCCTGGTCCAACTCGACGACACCCTGCTGCGCTCGCAACTGGCGCAGCAGACGGCCCTGGCTCAGCAACAGGCGGTGCTCGCCGACGAGGCGGAAGCCCAGGCGGCGCGCGTCAAGGGCCTCGACACCGAAGGACTGCTGTCCCAGGAGCAGATCGATACCCGCCGCTTCGGCGCCCGCTCCGCTCGGGCTCAGGCCAATGCCCAGGCGGCGGCGGCGCAGGATCTGCGCACCCGTGAGAGCCTGATGGTCGTCCGCGCCCCGCGCGCCGGATTGGTGATCGAACGCAATGTCAACCTCGGCGATCTGAGCGGAGCTGGCGCCACGCCGTTCTATCGCCTTGCCGAGAACAGCCAGATCGAACTGGCCGCCGACGCCAGCGTCGACGCCCTGTCCAAGCTTCATCCGGGCGCTCAGGCCCGCGTGACCCTGGCCGACGGCAGTCAGGTTTTGGGCGTCGTGCGCCTGATCAGTCCGGCCGTCGATCCCAACACCAAGCTCGGCAAGGTGCGGGTCACCCTGCCGGTGCGTCCGGACGTCCGTTCCGGCGACTTCGCCCAGGCGACCTTCCTCGGTGAGACCCGCTCGGCGCTGGCGGTGCCCGAGACCGCCGTGCGCTATGACGCCAACGGCGCCTCGGTGATGCTGGTGGGACCCGACGATCGCCTGCAGCGCGTGCCGGTCACCACCGGCGAGCGGGGCGACGGCTACGTCGAACTGCGCGTCGGCCCTGCGGCCGGCTCGCAGGTCGTCGCCAAGGCGGCCGCGATGTTTGTTCCCGGCGACATCGTCCGCCCGGACCCGGCGCCATGAATTCCCCCGTCCACGGTGGGGGCCGGTTCGCGGTATCCGCCTGGGCGATCCGCAATCCGATCCCGATCGCGGTGCTGTTCATCGGCGCGGTCCTGGCGGGCCTGATCTCCTACGCCGGACTGCCGATCAAGAATTTCCCCAACATCAACTTCCCCGCCGTTCTGGTGACGGTCACGCGGAGCGGCGCCGCGCCCGCCGAGATGGAAAGCCAGATCACCCGGCCGGTGGAGAACGCTCTCGCGGGTCTGTCGAACATCGATTCTATCGGCTCGACCGTCACCGAAGGCTCCTCGAGCACCCTCGTCCAGTTCCAGCTCGGCCAGGACTTGCAGAAGGCAACCGACGACGTTCGCTCCAAGGTCGAAGGCATCCGCAACGACCTGCCGCGCGATATCGATCCGCCGATCACCCAGCGGCTGGAGATCGACGACCAGCCGATCGTCACCTACGCCGTGTCCGACCCGGGCATGTCGGAGGCCGAACTTTCCTGGCTGATCGACAACACCATTTCGCGCCGGCTGCAGTCGAGCCGCGGGGTGGCCCGCATCGACCGTCTGGGCGGCGTCGACCGCGAGATCAATGTGTTGATCGACCCCAACCGCCTGGCGGCCCACGGCGTCACCGCGGCCCAGGTCAATGACGCCCTGGCGCTGGCGAATGTCGACGTGCCGGGCGGCCGGGCCGATATCGGGGGTCGGGAGCAGACGTTGCGCGTGCTCGGCGCCGCGGTGAATGTCGATCAGATTCGCAACATCTCGATCCCGACCGGAAACGGGGGTTTCGTGCGCCTTTCCGACGTCGCCGATATCGGCGACGGATCGGCGGAGGTCCGATCCTTCGCGCTGCTCGACGGCCGTCCGGTGGTCGGCTTCGAGGTGAGCAAGACCAAGGACGCCAGCGAGGTCAGCACCGAAGACGGTGTCGACGCGGTGATCGCCAAGCTCCAGGACCAGAACAAGGGCCTGATCATCCACAAGATCGTTTCCGAGGTCGACCGGACGCGGGCCAGCTTTTCGGCCACTCTGCATACCCTGCTGGAGGGGATGGTCCTGGCGGCCATGGTCGTCTGGCTGTTCCTGCGCGACTGGCGGGCGACCGCCGTCACGGCCATCGCCATGCCGGCGTCCCTGATCCCGACCTTCGCGTTCATGAGTTCGGTCGGCTTCACGCTGAACACCGTGACCTTGCTGGGTCTGACCCTGGTCATCGGCATCCTGGTCGACGACGCCATCGTCGAAATCGAGAATATCGAAAAGCGCGTCTATGTCGGCATGCGCCCCTATGACGCCGCCGTGGAAGGCGCCGATCAGATCGGCCTGGCGGTCGTCGCCACCACCTTCGCCATCATCGCGGTGTTCCTCCCGGTCGGGCTGATGCCTGGCATACCCGGGCAGTTCTTCCGCGAGTTCGGGATCACGGTTTCTGTCGCCGTGTTGTTCTCCCTGGTCGTCGCCCGGCTTCTGACGCCGCTCATGGCGGCCTATTTCCTGAAACCCAAGCCGGCCCGGGAACGGCCGCCGCTACCGAGGCTCTACACGGGCACGCTCGGCTGGGCGCTGGACCACCGGATCATTTCGGTGCTCATCGGCCTGGCGATCTTCTTCATGTCGGTGTTGCTGTTCGTACCCTTGAAGAAGGGCGTTCAGCCCGAAGGCAACCCGAACTACTACTATGTCAATATCCAGGGGCCGCCGGGCGCCACGATCGACGACATGCGACAGGTGATCGCCAAGGTCGACAACCTCCTCATCCAGCAGCCCGAGACCGAACATGTGTTCGCCCAGGTGGGCGGCGGCAGCGTCTCGTCCGGCCCGGGATCGTTCAGCAGCAGCGCCGGCGTCGGCCAGGGGGCGGTTGTCGCCGTCCTGAAGCCCAATCGAAACGACAAGGTCGCCAACATCCGCGATCGCCTGCGGCCCCTACTGCGCCTGATCCCCGACGCTCGCCTGTCCTTCGACACCTCCGGTTTCGGCGCCGCCGACGTGCAGGTGATCCTGACCAGCGAGACCGGTGAGGGGCTGGACGCCGCCGCGCTGGAGCTTCAACGGGAAATCCGCACGGTGCCCGGCCTCGCCGATCCGCGGCCCGCGACACCGCCGAGCGGCGCCGAACTGGTGGTGCGGCCGAAGCCGGACGAGGCGGCCCGGCTGGGCGTCTCGGCCACCACCATCGCCAGCGCCGCCCGGGTCGGCCACCGTCGGCGACATCGACGCCAATGTCGCCAAGCTGGACGAAGGCGAACGGCGCATTCCCATTCGCGTGCGCCTGCCCGAGCCCGATCGCACCGATCTATCGGTGATCAAGAACCTGCGCATTCCCACCGCGTCCGGCGGCGTGACCACGCTCGGTGAAGTCGCCGACGTGTATTTCCAGGCCGGCGCCGGCCAGATCGACCGCATCAATCGCGAGCGTGAAATCACCACGATCGCCGACACCACCGGCGGCCTTCAGGTCGGCGACGCTCAGTCCAAGGTCAACAAGCTTCCGATCATGCAGAACCTGCCGACCGGCGTCGGGCGGTTCTCGCAGGGACAGGAACAAGCCTACGCGCAGCTGTTCATCGGCTTCGCCATCGCCATCCTGTCGGCGATCGGCCTCGTCTATTCGGTCATGGTCCTGCTGTTCCGCAGCTTCTTCAAGCCGTTCGTCATCCTCTCGGCCCTGCCCACCGCCATCGGCGGCGCGTTGGCGGCGCTGTTGGTCACCGACCTCGCGCTCTCCATCCCCTCCCTGATCGGGTTCCTGATGCTGATGGGACTGGCGGCCAAGAACTCCATCCTGCTGGTCGAATACGCCATCGAGCGCGAGCGCGAGGGCATGTCGCAGCGCGACGCGCTCTTCGAAGCCTGCCGCGAGCGCGCCCGCCCGATCGTCATGACCACCCTGGCGATGATGGCCGGCATGCTGCCCACCGCTCTGACCCTCGGCAAGGGCTCGGAATTCCGCCAACCCATGGCCGTGGCGGTGATCGGCGGCCTGATCACCTCGACCGTGCTGTCCCTGGTGCTGGTGCCGGTGGTCTATGAGTTCATCGACGATTTCGAACGCTGGCTGGCGCCTCGCCTCGGCCGCCTGGTCACGCCGCGCAACGCCCCCACGGCGGAGCACGTCCATGCGGCGGGAGGCGATTAGGCCGCGCCGTCGTCCTTCATCGCGACGATGCCGTCGGTGGCGATGCCGAACTCCTCGAGGATCTGGCGGGAGTGCTGGCCGATGCCGGGCGCCATCCACGGCCCGTTCTTCTCCTCGCCGCTGATCTGGAACGGGCTGTCCACGGTTTTTTGCCCGGGGGCGTCGCGAAATTCCGGCAGAAGCCCGTTGGCCAGGATTTGGCGGTCATCCGCGTGATCGGCGATCCGGGCCACGATTCCGAAGGTGATGTTGGCCTTGCCGAGGACGGCTTGCCAATGCTCCCAGGACTGCCTGGCGAAAATGTCCTCCAGCATGGCGGTCAGCAGCGAGGCGTTTTCGATGCGCGCCGCCGGTGTCGAGAACAGCGGATCGTCCAGCCAGTCGGGCCGTCCGACCGCGCGCGCCAGCAACGGCCACTCCCGACCCGGATTGGCTATCGCCAGGACGAACATCCGTCCGTCGGCCGCCGTATAGGTCTCGGCGAGCGAACTGCGTTGGCCGCGAGGCGCGCGCGCCGGAAGCTCGATATCGCAGAGCGCAGCCTGGATCTGGCAGGCGTTCGACCACAGGCCGTTGGCCAGCAGCGACGTACTGACTTCGCCGCCTTCGCCGGTCGCCTGGCGGCGATAGAGCGCGGTGACGATGGCGGCATAGGTCGCGGTCGCCGTGGGGTGGTCGCCCATGCCCGGCATCGAATAGGCCGGTTCGGTCTCGCCGGTCGCCCGCACCATGTCCATCAGCCCGGATCGCGCCCACCAGGCGGTGGTGTCATAGGCGGTTCGGTCGCGTTCGGGGCCGTGCTCGCCGTACGGCGTCAGCGAGGCGTAGATCAGCCGCCTGTTGAGCGGCATGACGTCCCGCGCCCGCAGCCGCAGGCGCTCGCGCACCGGGAACGGATAGTTGGTGATGAACACGTCGGCCCGGGAGATCAGCACGTCGAGCGCCGCGCGATCGGCGGGCGCCTTCAGGTCGAGCGCCAGGCTCTCCTTGTTACGGGAATCCAGAATCCAGAAATAGTCGGGCGTTCCGGGCGCGCCGCGCAACCGGATCAGGTTGCGATAGGAATCGCCCAGTCCCGGCGGCTCGATCTTGATCACCCGCGCGCCGAAGTCCGACAGTATCGTCGCGGCCGCTGGCCCGGCGATGAAGCTCGCGCAGTCGATCACCAGCAGATCGCGGAACAGGTCCGAAGCCATCGCCTTGATCCCCCTCGGCCGCCGGCTGTCTACGATACCTGGGCGCGGATCTCGCCGCGGGCCTGATACAGCTGCCAGAACCGGTCGGCGATCAGCGCGCCCGCGATGCCGCCGTCGCTGGCATAGGGCGTGCCCTCGACCGCGCCGGCGACGGTCACCTCGCCGACATACACCCCGTCACCCTTCAGCCGCTCGCTCAGCAGTCCAACCAGCTTGGCCTTCGCCGCGTTGGCCAGCGCCACGCCCATGGCCTGCAAGGCGACGGCCAATCCGTCCATGGCCGGCGCGAGATAGCCGAACGCGCCGTTGGTCACGAGCACCGCGCCATCGTCCGCCGCCGCCAGGTCGGGCAGCGCCGCGCGAACCGCGGCGAGGAGGCCGACGATCGCGACATCGAACACCCTGCTGACCGCCGCCGGATCGACCGCCAGCAGATCGCGGGCTTCCGATCCGCTGATCGCGTTCCAATGCAGGACCGTGATCGGTCCAAGGGCTGCCCGCACCTCGCCGATCATCCGGGCCATCTGCGCCGGATCGGCCGCGTCACCGCTGAACCCCGTCGTCTCGACGCCCCTGGCTTTCAGCGCCGCGACACCGGCCGCGAGACGCTCCGCGTTGCGCGCGACCAGCGCGACGGCGAAGCCTTCGGCTCCGAACTTCTCGGCGACGGCGGTCGAGATGCCGGGACCGAAGCCTACGATGACGATGGTCTTGGCCATGCTTCTTCCCTGTTCAAGCGTGAAGCATGGTAACAGGCCGAGTGCTCCGCTCCCTCCAAAAACGTGGGCGACAGGCTTAAATTGTCCTGGCCGGAGGGCGAACCGCACGAGGCCGCAACCGAATGCTTGGCGTCGAGTTATTGCCGGTGACGGGGGATTCGCGGTCGCCGTCGAAATAACAGGAGCTGTCCGATCATGTCGTCAACCCGTCGCACCCTCGCGGTCGCCGCCCTCGCCCTGGCCAGTGTATTCGGACCTCTGGCCGCGTCGCCGTCCATGGCCGCGTCCCGCGCCGCGCTGGCCGAGCGAGGCGAAGCAGCCCTGCACAGTCTGGAAGCTAGCGACCCCAGCGCCGTCCGCCTCGCGCGGCGCGCCAGGGCGATCCTGGTGTTTCCCTCGGTGCTGAAGGCCGGCCTGGTGTTCGGCGGCGAGACCGGCAACGGCGTCCTGCTGGTGCATGGCCGCCCCGCCGGCTATTACAATCTGTCCGGCGGTTCGTGGGGCCTGCAGATCGGCGGCCAGGACTTCGCCTACGCCCTGTTCTTCATGACCGATTCTTCGCTGAGCTATCTGCACCGTAGCGCCGGCTTCGCCGCCGGCACCGGCCCCAGCATCGTCGTGGTCAACAAGGGCGCGGCGGCCGAGGCCGACAGCACCACCCTCACCCACGATGTCTACGCCTTCCCCTTCAACGAGAAGGGCCTGATGGCCGACCTGACTCTACAGGGCACCAAGATCACCCCGATCCATCCCAAATAGGCCCCGCTCTGGACCGGGCGTAGAGGGCTACCCTCGCACCCGCGCACGAGTTCGCGGCGCAGTTCCGTGTTCAATGGGCGCGGCGACTTCGCATTGATTGTTCGCATGGCGGTGCAGCGGGATCGGCCGCACGGCTCCCCGCCGGGCAGCCTATTCATATGTTGCGGAGGCCCCACCGATCTGCCAGACATAGGCTGTCGGGGCTGATTTAAAGTAGGTGTGTTAAGCCCGCGCGTCCCGTCGGTTCGGCAGACAGCTGTGGGAAAAGGCAATGCGATCTATGGACTTGGCGGCGGTTGGCGCCGCTTTGCTGCTGACCCCGGCCATCGGCGGATCCGCGGCCGCGCAGACGACCACAGCGGTGACCACCACGACGACAACGTCGGCTGCGGCCTGCGGCTTCGGCTTCGGGCTCCGCCTCGATCTCCAGGATCAAGGCCGCCAAAAGGCCCTCGGCTTCGGGTCGGGTGGTCGTCCTGGCCCAGGGTCGATCCGCGGCCGCCAGACAGGTGACGACGCAACAGACCATCGTCACCACCACGCCTCCTCCTCCGCCACCGGCGCCGTCCGCTCCGCAAGTTATCGTCATTCAGCAACCGGCGGCTCAGAACAGCACCATTGTCGAGAAGACGGTGATCGAGAGGCAGGCCCAGTCGACCGATCGGACCCTCGCTGTGGACGACGGCCCGCAGATGCCGCCTCCGTACGTCTCGCGCGCGCTCGATGCGGTCCTGATGCCGATCACCGGAGAGGTGCGCCGGGCGTGGCGTCTCGACCCCCGGGCCTGCGGCGTCATGGTTCTCTCGACTCAGCCCGGAGGGATCGCCTCGCGCTACGGCATTCGTCCCGGGGATGTGATCTGCCGTGTCCGCGGTCAACTGATCGTCCGACCCGTCGACCTGGACACGGCGATCTACTTCTGGGTCAATCGCAACGTCAGTGATTTCGAGTTCGATGGCTACCGGGGCAGCGCGTTTTTCCATCCAAGGGCGTCGGTGACGCTCTCTCTGTTCAGCGCCGCGGTGGATCTCGCCACGGTGGGTCGCTGGTCGACGATGCCGGCGGCCCCGGCCCAGTCCCACTGGACCTATGACAGCTACTACTCCCACTACCGTCCCGCGATACAGAATACCTATTCGCGTGCTCCGCAGTATTTCGAGCAGACGGTGCGCACGCCCCGTTTCTCGTCGCAAGTCGAGGATGCGTCGATCCACCAAGATTCGTTCGAGCATTATGTCGCGTCGCGCCCTGCGCCCGTCGATCCATATGTCTCCAGGGACAATCGATATACGGATTTCGACGGATCATCGTACAGGATGGATTCGGCAAATATAAAGCAGGACCGCAATGTTACAAATATCACCAATAATATAAACAATAACAGCAATAATCAGAGTCTTAATGCGAGCAATATTGGAAATAAAACAGATTCTCATGACACCAGCGAGCAAAACGACAATTCGACTGAAAACAATGACAATAGCGTGAAGCAAAGTATCGACAGCGATAATACCGCTAATGACAGTGGAAATACCACCACTGAAGACAATAGAAACAATATTTCCGGCGACAACAATGCGATTGGAACGTCGGCCGCCGCGGGCGAAAACAGCGCGGATGATTCTGATAACAGTGAAAATAAGGACGCCAACGACGCCGCGCAAGGAGACGATAATGCCTCTCGAGGAGACGACGCCGACGCGAAGACGAATGACAGTGCGCCTCAGGCCGACGGCGACAAAGCCGACTCGACGAGCTCGGATGACAACGGCGGCGGCCAGATGGAGGCGGGCTCCGGTGATGGCGACTCCAGCAAGGACGATGCTTCGCCGAACCAGGAGGGCGGCGACCAGAACGACAGTCCCAATGCCCAGGACGGCGGCGGAGACGGCGACTCGTCGTCGCCTGGCTCATGACGTCAATCGGATAACCGCCCCACGCCACGCAAACTGAACGATGCCCTTGCCGATCCGCGCGCGGCCGGGGAAACCGGCGGCGAGGGCGACGCTGGTGCGGCGCTCCTCGTAGGTCACGCCGACCTTCACCGTGTCGCGCGGCGGGGCGACGTTGTCCGGAGCATGCATCTTCGGCTTTGCGATGTGCACCGAACGCGCGTGTCTCGACACGGTCGCCTTGGCTAAGATTAGCGTCAGGTCGCCAATGTTCCCTGTCGGCCTAGGAACGTGCGTCGATCTGACGTACATCTTGTCTGGAATGGAGGCGACCGCGACCAGCGGCGCCACCGCGGTCCCATCAGGCCGACGTCGTTGATGTCGGGCGCCCTGGAGCAGCCGGCGCCTGGTCCCCCTCAACACACGATCTTGACCCTGCCTGGCGTCCGCGTTCCTCAAGAGCACACCTTATGATAAAAGCTTGCGCTCGAACTTCGCGCATGGTGGCCTTCAGGAATGATCCATCTCTCCCGAGAAACCGAGGCGCTAGCCGTTCGCCTCGCGACGGCGCAACGCGTCTCTGTGGACACCGCTATTTAGCGGGCTCTTAGTGAGCAGGCGCGCACTGTCCCAGCGTATCGCAAGCCGGGGCGCGCCGCCGCATGAGCGCACAGGAAATGCTGGCGGTCGGCGCGGAGATTGTCGCTCTGCCGCTTCTCGATCCCCGCTCTCCGCATGAAATCATGGACGACATCAACGCCCAATGATCATTGTCGACAGCCCGGCTCTCGTCGCCATCCTGGAATACGAGGCCGACGCGGCGATATATGCGGACGCTATAGCCAATGCTGATCGCCTTTTGTTCTCGGCGGTCAACGTCCATGAAACCGGGATGGTTCTACGCGCTCGCCAGGAACCCGAGCGTCGCCTTGCTCTTCAAAGGCAATGACTTCTCCGCGACCGACGTGATGGTCTGTATCTGAGAGTCAAGGGCACTGTCACCGCGTTTCAATTGGCAGGCATGCGGCCTTCTCCATCCGGGATCGCCCCCGACAGTGCGCGTCATTCAAATGAATGACTAAGAGGTCGCTGCACGGGGCTCCTACGCCCCCGCTCCCTTCCGCTCCCTTCGCCTCCGATGCAGGACGAACTCCGTATAGCCGTTCGGCTGCGCCCGGCCCTCGAACACCAGGTCCAGCGCCGCCTGGAAGGCCACGTTCCCCGCCAGGTCGGCGCTCATCGGCGTGTAGGCCGGATCGTCGGCGTTCTGGCCGTCGACCACCTTGGCCATGCGCGCGAAGGTCTCGCGCACCTGCGCCTCGGTGCAGACGCCGTGGTGCAGCCAGTTGGCGATGTGCTGGCTGGAGATGCGCAGGGTGGCGCGGTCTTCCATCAGGCCGACGTCGTGGATGTCGGGGACCTTGGAGCAGCCGACGCCCTGGTCGATCCAGCGCACCACATAGCCCAGGATGCCCTGGGCGTTGTTGTCCAGCTCCTGCTGCGACGTCGGCGGGGTCCAGTTGGAGCGGGCCAGCGGCGGGGTCAGGAGGGCGTCCGTTCCGGTCGGCCGGCCCGCGCCATCATGCGGCCTGCACGGCCGGCGACGTCGACCTCGTGATAGTGCAGGGCGTGCAGCACCGCGGCGGTGGGCGAGGGCACCCAGGCGGTGTTGGCGCCGGCCTTGGGGTGGCCGACCTTGGTGGCCAGCATGGCGGCCATCATGTCGGGCGCGGCCCACATGCCCTTGCCGATCTGGGCGCGGCCGGGGAAGCCGGCGGCCAGGCCGATCTCGACGTTGCGCTTCTCATAGGCCGGCAGCCAGGGCTCGGCCTTGATGGCGTCCTTGCGCACCACCGGGCCGGCTTCCATGGCGGTGTGGATCTCGTCGCCGGTGCGGTCGAGGAAGCCGGTGTTGATGAAGACGATCCGCGTCGCGCGCGGCGTGGATGCAGGCGGCGAGGTTGGCGCTGGTGCGGCGCTCCTCGTCCATGACGCCGATCTTGACGGTGTTGCGCGGCAGGCCGAGCGCGTCCTCGACCAGGTCGAACAGGCGCACGGCCAGGGCGACCTCGTCGGGGCCATGCATCTTGGGCTTGACGATATAGACCGAGCCGGCCGGGCTGTTGCGGCGCGCGCCCTTGAGGTCGTGCAGGGCGGCGGTGACGGTGATCAGGGCGTCGAGCACGGTCTCGTAGACCGGCTGGCCGTCGTAGGCGCGACCATGTCGGTGGTCATGTGGTGGCCGACGTTGCGCACCAGCATCAGGCTGCGGCCGGGCAGGGTCAGCTCGCCGCCGCCGGGGGCGGTGTAGGCGCGGTCGTCGTCGAGCGCGGCGGGTCTCGGTGCGGCCGCCCTTGGCGAAGCTCGCGGTCAGGTCGCCGCGCATCAGGCCCAGCCAGTTGCGGTAGACGCCGACCTTGTCCTCGCGCGTCGACGGCGGCGACGCGAGTCCTCGCAGTCCTGGATGGTGGTCAGCGCCGCCTCCATCAGCACGTCGGCGACGCCGGCCGCGTCGTCCCTGCCGATGGCGTGGGCGCGGTCGATCTGGATCTCCAGGTGCAGGCCGTTGTGGATCAGCAGCACGGCGTCCGGCGTCCGCGGCCTCGCCGCGCCAGCCGGCGAACTGGTCGGGGTCGGCGAGCGTCGACCTCCTGGCCGCCCGGTCAGCCGCACGATCAGGCCGCCGTCGGCCGACGCCGTAGCCGATCGGCGTCGGCGTGCGAGCCGTCGGCCAGCGGCGCGACCCGGTCGAGCAGGGCGCGCGCATAGGCGATCACCTTGCCGCCGCGCGCCGGGTCGTAGCCCTTGGTCGCCGGTCGGCGGGCTCCAGCGCGTCGGTGCCGTAGAGCGCGTCGTAGAGGCTGCCCCAGCGGGCGTTGGCGGCGTTCAGCGCATAGCGGCCGTTGGAGACCGGCACCACCAGCTGCGGCCCGGCCAGCGTGGCGATCTCCGGATCGACGTTGCGGGTGTCGATCTGGAACGGCGCGGGCTCGGGCTGCAGATAGCCGATCTCGCGCAGGAAGGCGGTCTCCTCGGCGACGTCGAACGGCTTGCCGCGATGCGTGCCCGCCACCAGGCGTCGATCTGCGCCTGCAGCTCGTCGCGGCGCGCCAGCAGGGCGGCGTTGCGCGGGCGTGAAGTCGGCGAGGATCGCCTCGAGCGCCGCCCAGAAGGCCGCCGGCGCCGATGCCCGTGCCCGGCAGCAGCTCGTCCTCGACGAAGCGCGCGCAGGATGTCGTCGACCGAAAGCCTGCTGGTGAGTGTCCATGGCGTTATGACCTTGGTAGAGTTGTGACGGCGGCGCGCCCCGCCACCCCTGCGGGGTCCCCTCCCCCGCCTCGCGGGGGAGGATCGCCAGCGCGAGGTCCTCCCGCCTGCTTGCAGGGCGAGGAGGACCCAAGGGTGGAGGGGGCTCGTGAGCAACGCCCTTAGCAGAACCGCCTGGTCTAAGCGAACTGGTTCATGGTGTTGTGGACGCCGCCGGCCTTCAGGGCCGCTTCGCCGGCGAAATATTCCTTGTGGTCGTCGCCGATGTCGGAGCCGCGACATGTTCTGGTGCTTCACGCAGGCGATGCCCTGGCGGATCTCCTCGCGCTGCACCTTCAGCACGTAGCCCAGCATGCCCTGGCTGCCGAAGTACTCCTTGGCCAGGTTGTCGGTGGACAGCGCCGCGGTGTGATAGGTCGGCAGGGTGATCAGGTGGTGGAAGATGCCGGCCCGCTTGGCGGCGTCGGCCTGGAAGGTGCGGATGCGCTCGTCGGCCTCGATGGCCAGGGCGGTGGCGTCGTAGTCGACGCTCATCAGCTTGGCGCGGTCGTAGGCCGAGACGTCCTTGCCGGCCGCCTTCCAGGCGTCGTAGACCTGCTGGCGGAAGTTCAGCGTCCAGTTGAACGACGGGCGAGTTGTTGTAGACCAGCTTGGCGTTGGGGACGACCGCGCGGATGCGGTCCATCATGCCGGCGATCTGCTCGACGTGCGGCTTCTCGGTCTCGATCCACGAGCAGGTCGGCGCCGTTCTGCAGCGAGGTGATGCAGTCGAGCACGCAGCGGTCCTCGCCGGTGCCGGCGCGGAACTGGAACAGGTTGCTCGGCAGGCGCTTGGGCCGCAGCAGCTTGCCGTTGCGGTTGAGCATCACGTCGCCGTTCTTCAGCTCGGCCGGCGTGATCTCCTCGCAGTCGAGGAAGCTGTTGTACTGGTCGCCCAGGTCGCCCGGCGCGTGGCTGACGGCGATCTGCTTGGTCAGGCCGGCGCCCAGGCTGTCGGTGCGGGTGACGATGATGCCGTTCTCGACGCCCAGCTCCAGGAAGGCGTAGCGGCAGGCGCGCACCTTGGCCAGGAAGTCCTCGTGCGGGACGGTGACCTTGCCGTCCTGGTGGCCGCACTGCTTTTCGTCGGAGACCTGGTTCTCGATCTGCAGGGCGCAGGCGCCGGCCTCGATCATCTTCTTGGCCAGCAGATAGGTCGCCTCGGCGTTGCCGAAGCCGGCGTCGATGTCGGCGATGATCGGCACGACGTGGGTCTGATAGTTGTCGACGGCGTCGATCAGCTGCTCTTCCTTGCGCCGTGTCGCCGGCGGCGCGGGCGGCGTCGAGGTCGCGGAACAGGATGTTCAGCTCGCGGGCGTCGGCCTGGCGCAGGAAGGTGTAGAGCTCCTCGATCAGGGCCGGCACCGAGGTCTTCTCGTGCATCGACTGGTCGGGCAGCGGGCCGAACTCCGAGCGCAGCGCGGCGACCATCCAGCCGGAGAGATAGAGGTAGTTGCGCTCGGTCGTGCCGAAATGCTTCTTGATCGAGATCATCTTCTGCTGGCCGATGAAGCCGTGCCAGCAGCCCAGCGACTGGGTGTACTGCGAGGGGTCGGCGTCATAGGCGGCCATGTCGCGCGCGCATGATGTCGGCGGTGTAGCGGGCGATCTCCAGGCCGGTCTTGAAGCGGTTCTGCAGGCGCATGCGGGCCACGACTTCGGCGTTGATGCCGTTCCACGTGCCGTTCTTGCCCTTGATGAGCTGGCTCATCTCGATGATGTGGTCCTGGTAGGCCATGCGCCGTGTCCTTGCAGAGGCGTGGAGATCGACGAGCCGCGCTAGCGCGCGGACGGACGGCTGGGGAGTCGGTGCGAGGTCGAGCTGTCAAACTTTACGAAATAATCCTGTAATGTTGTAAGGAAGGCCGTTCACGGAGGTATGCGATCGATGCCCAGCGAACGCCGACTGTACGTGGGGCCGAGCCTGCGGCGGCTGCGGCGCGACCGGGGGCTGACCCAGTCGGACATGGCGGCCGATCTCGAGGTCTCGGCATCGTACATCGCCCTGCTGGAGCGCAACCACCGCCCGCTCAGCGCCGAGATGCTGCTGCGGCTGGCGCAGACCTACAGCATCGATCTGTCGAGCCTCGCCGGGCGAAGGCGCGGCCGACGACCGTGCGCGACTGCAGGCGGTGCTGAAGGATCCGATCTTCGCCGACATCGACCTGCCGTCGCTGGAGACCGCCGACGTGGTCACCAATTTCCCGGGCGTCGTCGAGGCGTTCCTGCGCCTCTACACCACCTATCAGGAGGAGCATCTCGCCCTCGCCGACCGGGGGGTCGAGCGGGGCGGGCGGAGACGGTCGATCCGGTGGCCGAGGCGCGGCGCTTCCTGGCGGCGCGCCGCAACAGCTTTCCCTTGCTCGACGATGCGGCGGAACGCCTGGCGCAGATCGCTCGGCGAGTACGACAGCCTGACGGCCTATTTCAAGGCCCGTCACGGGCTGCAGGTCAGGCGCGTGCCGGCGGAGTTCATGGTCGGCTCGACCCGGCGGCTCGACCGTCATGGCCGGCAGATCCTGCTGGACGACGAACTCGACACCGCCAGCCAGAACTTCCAGCTCGCTCTGCAACTCGCCTACCTGGAGCTCGCCGGCGAGATCGACACGGTTCTCAAGGAGGGGGCGTTCGCCAGCGAGAGCGGCGAGCGCCTGGCGCGGCGGGCCCTGGCCAGCTACGCCGCCGCCGCGATCCTGATGCCCTATGCGGCTTTTCCCGCGCCGTCGAGGCCCGCCGCTATGACGTCGAGGCGCTGTCGCGTCAGTTCGGAGCCAGCTTCGAACAGGTGGCGCACCGCCTGACCACGCTGCAAAAGCCGGGCCAGGAAGGCGTGCCGTTCTTCTTCATCCGCATCGACGAGGCCGGCAACGTTTCCAAACGCCTCGATGGCGCAGGCTTTCCGTTCGCGCGCCACGGCGGCGGCTGTCCGTTGTGGAAACTGCATCAGGCGTTCCGCGCTCCGCGCCAGATTCTCACCCAGTGGCTGGAGTTGCCGGACGGGCAGCGCTTCTTCTCCATCGTCCGCACCGTCACCGCCGGCGGCGGCGGCTTCGGCCGGCCCCGGGTGGAACGCGCCATCGCGCTGGGCTGCGCCGCCGAGCACGCCTCGCGGCTGATCTACACTCAGGGTGACACCGGGGCGGCGGACGCGGCCACGCCGATCGGGGTCACCTGCCGCCTCTGCCACCGCGGCGATTGCACGGCGCGCTCCGCCCCGCCGATCGGCCGCCAGATCCTGCCCGACGACATCCGCCGCACCACCGCGCCGTTCGGTTTCTCGGACAGTTGAGGCTAGCGTTATTCCTTGATCTTCCCCCCGCCCGACTCCGGAGCGATCTTGCGGCGGACCTGGCCTTTCTCGAACACGATGACGCTGTCGTAGAAACACATCGAGAAGGTCTGGCGGGTAAAGGCGTCGGGCGCGATGGCCCCGCGGGCGTGGTCGGCATTCAGCCGGTCGATCAGCGTCTTTGCATGATTGATGAAACTTTCCGGCGCGTCGAGACCCCCGCCGAAATCCGGCCAGTAGGCGGTGTGCAGGTCCTCGACCATGTAGACGCCATTCTTGGGCATTTGCGGGTACAGGGCATCGAAGGTGGCGCGGATATGCCCCATCTGGTGGCTGCCATCGTCGAGCACCACGTCGAACGGCCCGAACTCGTCGGTCAGGGATCGAAGGAAGCGGGGGTCGGACTGATCGCCGATGCGCACGGCCACCCCGGCCTCCTCATGCGCCTTGCATTTGCGGTCGATATCGATGCCGACGATCGTCGCCAGCGGCCCGAAATAGCGCCGCCACATGGACAGCGAACCGCCCTTGGCCACCCCGATCTCGAGAAAGGTCGGCGACCGCCCGCGCCAGGGCGAGAAATGCCGCTCGTAGATGGGGAAGTAATGCTCCCACTTGCGGACCACTTTTCCCTGATTGGTGAGAAAATCCTGCCAGAGATCCATGCGTCGTCCCAGTGTGCGCCAACGCCCCGACGCTATCCTCGCCGGCCCGGTCGTGAAAGCCCGCCCCCACCCATGGCGCCCGTCCCGGTCGGATAGCCGGCGGTCGCCAGACTTACCGATGCGGCATCCGTGCATCGATACCAATGAGAAGAAGTCATTGTTTCGGATGTCTGCACGCAGCCTGCGCGCCTATCCTGCATGCCAATCCGCTATCGGAACTCAGGCCGCGAGCCCGCCTCCGTGCACAATCACAGCCAAGCCCTCATCGATGCCGTTGACGCCATGCATGCGTCAGAGTCGACGGACCTTAATTCCTGGCCGCCGCGCCATTACCACCGTTGCTGATTTCGGCGCGCTGCGGCCTTGACGCCGGCCGGGCGAGATTCGGGAAGAGTGCGCCAAACACCTCGTCGTAAACAGCGATGGCATCTTCGACCGTATGGCTTCGCTTCGAAGCCGCGATGACGCCGCCGGCCAGGGACGCGGCCGAAGCCTCGCGTGTCGCCTGCAGGACCCGCAGCATGATCACGTCCAACTGCGGCATCGCGACGGGTTTGGGAGAGGGATTGTCCATAACTCACCTATCTGGCCATTTGAACCAGGTTCCGCAAAGCGCCGACGACCGCCTCGTCCGCCGCAGCGACGCCGCTGGGCGCTAAACCAACCGTGGCCCAAATCGTTTCACGTCATCGACCCGCGCGCACAACTCATCTTGCGACGCGCGTACGGCCCCGAGGGGGGCGCCGGGGCGACCTTGGCGAGCCGCGGGCGGGCCCGGACGCCGTTGGCATCGGCCACCTCACCCGGATCAAGCGTCCCAGTGCGCGCCACGCGGCCGAGGCTATCGCCGCCAAAGCGCACAGCACCAATCTTCCTCTCGGCGTCCGGTTTGCATCGAAGCCTGCCCGACGAAGTATTTCACACAGGTGACGCAGATACGACCCGATCACCTCCGATCCAATCCCCGGCGCCATCCGCTATAATCTGCGTAATCTGTGTAAGACGTTGATTTCTCGCAGCCGACCGAGCGCGTGTCAGTCTGCCTGGGCCAGGTCCCACTCGCCGTCGGCCGCCTCGACGAAGCCCGCGTCGCGCAACAGCCGGCGGGCCCGGGCCCCGTCGGTGTCGGCCACCATGACCCGGATCGGGATGATCGCGCTCCACAAGGAACCAGCCGCCCGGTCGAACACTTCGCACTCTATGCCGGCGCCGCGCAACAACGCGTCGAGAGCCGTGACCTTGAGGGCGTCGGTGGTTCGTACCAGGGTGATCATCGCGCCCCAGTCTGGCGCAAACTCGCTCCGGCCGCCACCCTTGCGGTTGACGGGCGCCATTGCGCGGGTGAACAGACGCGCCCGCGCCGCCGTGGATGTAACATGACCACTTTTCTGTCGTCTTCCACCGCCCGCAACGCCCTGGTGGTGATCGCCGTCATCCTGGTCGGCGGCGCCCTGTTCTGGATGGGCGCGATCATCACGCCGCTGCTGCTGGCGGTGTTCATGGCGGTGCTGGTCGATGGGTTCGCCCGGTTGATCCAGCGCCGCGCGAGATTTCTGCCGGCCGGCGCGGCGGTCATCGTGGCGATCCTGATCGCCAGCGTGGCCTTCACCACCGCCGCCCTGGTGGTCGCGGACAATGCCACCATGTTCATCGGCAGGCTGGCGGACTACGGCCCGAAATTGGACGCGGTGATGGCCAATCTGGCCGCGCACGTCGGCGCCCGCGCGCCGCACAGCGTCAGCCAGGTGATCGATCAGCTCGACCCCACGCCCTATCTGGGAAGTGTCGCCCAGGCTCTGCAGGGCTTCGCCTCCAGCGCGGTTCTGGTGCTGATCTACCTTGGCTTCCTGCTGGCCTCGCGCCACGCGTTCGAACGCAAGACGGTGAAGCTCTTCCGCGGGCGGGAGGAGCGGCAGGAGGCTCTGCGCGTGTTCCTGCACGTTCGCGACAGCGTCGAGCGCTACCTGTGGATCCAGACCGTGACCGGGGCGATCATTGCGGTGTCCGGCGGGATACTGATGACCATCGTCGGACTGGAGAACGCGTTCTTCTGGGCCTTCCTGATCTTCATCCTCAACTATATTCCGATCGTCGGCGCGGCGGTCGCCATCGTATTGCCGACACTGTTCGCACTGGTGCAGTTCGACGGCTATGGCGCGGCGCTGCTGCTGTTCGGCGGCCTGTTCTCGATCACCTTCCTGATCGGCAACATCGTTTTGCCGCGCATGCAGGGCGACAGCCTGAACATGGATCCGCTGGTGGTGCTGATGTCGTTGGGCTTCTGGGGAACGCTGTGGGGCCTGCCCGGCATGTTCCTGTCCACGCCCCTGACCGTGTTGACCATGGTCATTCTGGCGCAGTTCCAGGGCTCGCGCTGGATCGCCGTCTTGATGTCGGCGGACGGAAATCCGATGGGCCTGGAGCCCGGGGCGCAACGCCTGATGCACGAAAGGGTCACCAGCGTCGGTCCGTCGCGGGTGGTGGCGGTTCAAAATCCGGCCGATTGACGCTAGACGACGGCGGCTGAGGCCGGCGCTGGGCAAACCGGGACCGGTCGGGCATTTACGCGATCCGCACCCCGATCCCACACCCCGATCCCACACCATTGACAAAACGAAACTATTGCAATATGCATTGATCGTAGCTGGCGCACTCCGGGGTGACGGCGCCGGACAATCTTACAGAGAGTTCCAAGTCCTGGAAAATGCTAACCATGACAATGTTCTAATTCGTGGCGAGGCGACGCGGCGCCTGCCGTTTTTCGCCAGGATCTCCCCAAATGACGACCGTCCGACTTTGGAATGCATTCCGCGCTGGCTTCTTGCATTTCGCCGAGCGTCACCGGGTGTCGCTCGAAGTCAGCCGCGCCCGCGCCATTCCGCGCCATTCCGCGCCATTCCGCGCCATTTATCGCCAATCTGCGCCACGCGTGCGCCTTCCGCGCGCCATTTCCTGCCATTTCATGGCGATTTGCGCCAATTTGCGCCAATTTGCGCCAGCCGATTTCTCGGAGCTCTCGTACAAACCTTTGATTTGGCACAAGATTTTCCGGGGAAAGTCGCTCGCCGGGAAAATTCGGTCCCGATGGCCTCCGCGCTAGGCCCGCGACAGTTCGCGGCGCCGATGCCGGCGGGTGGAAATCCGATGCGACGGGAGCGCGGCGCGCACCGCTTGGCCGATGTGGTTATCAAAAGAGACGGCCTCGCCCGCCCCGCGGCGGTTCAAAAGCGAGCCGATTGGCGCTAAACGGTCCTATGCAGAGTTCCGACCGTGACGCCGCCGATCCCTTGACCATCGAGCCGCTGACGAAGGCCTTCCAGGCCGCTCTCGACGGCGAGGGCGATGGCCCGCCGCATGAACAGGGCGCCTTTCTCGCCCATGTGCTCGAAGACCTGAGGCCGGGCGAGCTCGCCGGCGTCGCGGTCGCCGATCTGGGCGCGGTGCTCGCCGCTTTCTGGCGGGCGCGACGCCTGGTTTCCGACAGCCCCCTTGCCATAAGCCTGACGAGGGCGGCCGGGACGCAAGGGCGGGAGCTGTCGTTCGATATTCTGGAAATCGTCCAGCCCGACGCCCCCTTCCTCGTCGACAGCGTCATGGGCCAAATCACCGAGGCCGGAGCCGAGGTGAAGGCCATGGTGCATCCGGTGGTCGAATACGCGGGCCGGCGTCTTTCGATGATCCAGGTGTGGCTCGCGCCGATCGGCGAAGATCGCCGCGCGGGCCTGGTCGAGCGGGTGCGCGCGGCCCTGGCCGACACACGCCTCGCGGTCGCCGATTTTCCCGCCATGCTGGCCATGCTCGGGCGCGCCATAGTCGAACTGACCGAGGCCTCGCCGGGCGACGCCGACGACCTCGGCGAATATATCGCCTTCCTGCAATGGGTCGACGCCGGCCATTTCGTGTTCCTCGGCGCGCGTGAGTACGTTTATCCGCGCACCGCCGACGGCGGCTATGCCCCGGAGGAGCCGGTCTACGCCGCCGACGGCAGCCTCGGCGTCCTGCGCGACCAGAGCCTGACCGTGCTGCGGCGCGCCAGCGAACCGGCGGTGCTGTCGGCGGCTTTGCGCCGTAGTCTGGAGGCCGCCGAACCTCTGGTGGTCGCCAAGTCGAACCTGCACTCGCGCGTGCACCGCCGGGCCTACATGGACTACATCGGCGTGCGCCGCTATGGAGCCGACGGCAAGCCGAAGGGCGAAGTGCGCTTCGTGGGCCTGTTCACCGCCCAGGCCTATAACGAGCCGGCCCGCTCGACGCCGTTGCTGCGCCGCAAGGTCGCCAGGGTGATGGCGGCGGCCGGATTCCCCAGGAGCAGTCACAACTTCATGCGCCTGGACAATGTCCTGGAGACCTATCCGCGCGACGAATTGTTCCAGATCGGCGTCGCGGAGTTGCTGGCGACGGCGCTCGATGTGTTGCACCTGTCGGATCGGCCGCGGGTCAAGCTGTTCGTGCGCCGCGATCCATTCGATCGGTTCATTTCGGTCCTGCTCTACGCGCCGCGCGAACGCTATGACGACCGTCTGCGCCAGAGGGCCGGACAGATCCTCTCCGCCGGCTTCGGCGGCCGGATTTCCGCCTATTATCCCAGCTATTCCGACGCGCCGCTGGCCCGGGTCCACTACATCGTCGGCGTCACGCCCGGCGGCCACCTCGAGCCGGACATCGGGGTGCTGGAGACGCAGATCGCCCTGGCCGCGCGAACCTGGACCGACGGTCTGGAGGGCGCCATCCGCGCCGGCGTCGCCGACATGGCCGAGGCCGCCGCCCTGCTGTCCGCTTATGACGACGCCTTCCCGATCGGCTATCGCGACCGCTACGACCCGGAGGAGGCGATGGCCGACATCCGGGCGATCGAACAGGTCGGCGAGGACGGCCAGGTGAGGGTGAGGGCGTTCCGCACCGCCGCCAACTCGGCCGTGAGGTTCAGATTTAAGCTCTACCGGTTCGGCGACGCGCCGGCCGCCCTGGCCCGGGTCCTGCCGATACTCGAGGACATGGGACTGAGCGCCCTGGTCGAGGAAGGCCACCCCGTCAGTCGGCGCGACCGGTCGGGGGAACGCTCGACCGTCTGGATTCACGAGTTCATCCTGGAGGACGAACGCGGCGAGCATCTGCGGTTCGAGGGTATCAAGGTCCCGTTCGAAGACGCGTTCGCGGCCGTCTGGAGCGGCGGCGCCGAATGCGACGGCTTCAATCGCCTGGTTCTCGAATTGTCCACCAGTTGGCGGGAAGCGGCTCTGGTTCGCGCTCTGGCCCGTTATCGCCAGCAGTCCGGGCTGGATCCGCGTCAGTCGGTGCAGGAGGCCGCGGTCTGCGCCCATCCCGCCGTCACCCGCCTGATCCTGGAACTGTTCGCCATCCGCTTCGATCCGGAGAGGGTCGACACGGTGGGGGAGCGAGCCGAGCGTGCGGCCGTCCAACGGGAAGCGATCGAGGTGGCCCTTCAGACGGTCGAGAGCCTCGACCATGATCGGGTTCTGCGCCGGCTGACCGCTCTGGTCGCGGCGATCACTCGTACCAACTATTACCAGCCGGGGCGTGACGGCGCGGCCAAGCCGCATATCGCGTTCAAGATCGCCAGCCGCGAACTGGCCGACCTGCCGGCCCCCAAACCCTTCCGCGAGATCTTCGTCTCGGCCCCCAATGTCGAAGGCGTGCATCTGCGATTTGGCCCGGTGGCGCGCGGCGGCCTTCGCTGGTCGGACCGCCGCGACGACTTCCGCACCGAGGTCCTCGGCCTGGTGAAGGCGCAGCAGGTCAAGAACGCGGTCATCGTCCCGGTCGGTTCAAAAGGCGGATTTTTTCCCAAGACCCTGCCGCGCGGCGGCGACGCCCTCGCGGTGCGCAGCGAGGCGTTGCGCGCCTACAAGACCTTCCTGTGCGGCCTCCTGGACCTCACCGACAACATCGGCGCCGACGGCCATATCGCGCACCCGCCCTCGGTGGTCGTCCACGACGCCGACGACCCCTATCTGGTGGTCGCCGCCGATAAAGGCACGGCGACCTTCTCCGACGTCGCCAACGGCGTGGCCGAGGACTACGGATTCTGGTTGGGCGACGCCTTCGCCTCCGGTGGCTCGGCCGGCTACGACCACAAGGCCATGGGCATCACCGCGCGCGGCGCCTGGGAATCGGTCAAGCGGCATTTCCGCGAACTCGGCAAGGACATCCAGCGCGATCCCGTCAGCGTCATCGGGGTCGGCGACATGTCGGGCGACGTGTTCGGCAACGGCATGCTGCTCTCCAGGACTCTGCGGCTGCGAGCCGCCTTCGACCATCGGCATATCTTCCTCGATCCCGATCCGGACGCGGCGCGGTCCTGGGCCGAGCGCAAACGCCTGTTCGATCTGCCGACCTCGTCGTGGAACGACTACGATCGGGCGGTGATCTCGCCGGGCGGCGGGGTGTTCGCACGTTCCCTGAAATCGATCCCGCTGTCCGAGGAGGTCAGGGCGCTGCTTGACCTGAAGGCCGTGGAACTGACCCCGAACGAGCTGATCGGCGCCATCCTCAGGAGCCGCGCCGAGCTGCTCTACCTCGGCGGCATCGGGACGTATGTGAAGAGCGCGGCCGAGGCCAATCTGGACGTCGGCGACAAGGCCAACGACCCGGTGCGGATCAATGGCCGCGACCTGCGCTGCAAGGTGGTCGGGGAGGGGGCCAACCTCGGCTTCACCCAGGCGGGCCGGATCGAATTCGCCCTGTCCGGCGGCCGGATCAACACCGACGCGATCGACAACTCCGCGGGCGTCGACACTTCCGATCACGAGGTCAACATCAAGATCCTGACTGGCATGGCCGAGCGCGCCGGTCGCCTCACAAGGCCGGACCGCGACATCCTGCTTGCCTCGATGACCGACGACATCGCCAGTCATGTGCTGGCCCACAATTACGACCAGACCCTGGCCCTGAGCCTGCTGGAAGCCGGCGCCGTGTCGAACCTGGAATATGACGAACGGTTCATGGCGGAACTGGCCGCGGCCGGCCGACTGGACCGTGAGCTGGAAGGCCTGCCGGGTCCGCCGGCGACCGCCCAGCGCCGCGCGGCCGGCAAGGGCCTGACGCGCCCCGAGCTGGCGGTGTTGCTGGCCTACGGCAAGTTGGAGCTGTTCGAAAACATCATTGCCAGCGACGCGCCCGATGATCCGTTCTTCAAGGCCACGCTGGAGGGGTATTTCCCGGCGGCCCTGCGGGTCTATCAGACGGAGATGCGCGGCCATCGGCTGCGGCGGGAGATCATCGCCACCGTCATCGACAACGAGATGATCAATCTCTGCGGCCCGAGTTTCCCGGCGCGCCTGCGCGAGGCGGCCAGCTGCGACACCACGGCCCTGGTGGCGGCGTTCGAGGCGGCGCGCCAGATCCTGCGGTTCTCGGAATTGTGGGCACGCGTAGAACGGCTGGACGGCAAGGCGCCGGCCCTGGCCCAGATCGCCCTGTTCCGCGAGTTGGTCGACGTGCTGCGCGGACTGACCTTCTGGCTGGCCCGGCGGGCCGCGCGCGAAGGCTGCGACATCGGGGCCCTGACCCGCGCCTACCGGCCGGCCGCCGACGCCCTCAAGCGCCTGGTTCCAGGCGTGTTGTCGCCGTTCGAGCAGAAGGCGGCGGTCCGCCGGGCGTCGGCCTGGATCAAGGCCGGGGCGCCGAAGGATGTCGCCCACTCGGTGGCCCTGGCGCGGCCACTGACCCTGCTGGCCAATGTCAGCGACCTTGCGACCAGCCAGAAATGGTCCCTCGACCACACAGCCCTGGTGTATCATCGCGTAGGCGGGACCTTCGGCTTCGACCGGCTGCGGGCGGCGGCGGTGGCCCAGGCGCCCCACGACGGCTATGAGCGCCTGGCCACCCGACGGTTGGTCGAGGACATGCTGACCGAACAGGCGGCTCTCGCCAGCGCCGTGATGTCGTTCGCCGGCCGCCCGGAAGCCGACGAGCCGGCGAGCCGTGTGGTGGCCGCGGTCGGCGCCTGGTCGACTGCCCACGGCGCGCGCGTCAAGCTCGCCAAGCGAACCGTCGACGAGATCGAGAAGGCCCCGGGCGGCTGGAACTTCGCCAAGCTGACCATCGCCAACGGCGCCCTGCGGGAGCTGACCAATGCGCCGGCCGCGACGCCGTCGGCGCTGCATCCGGCGGTGCAGGAGCGCTGAAACCAGACCCTTGCGCGATCCGCCATGACCAGGGAGCATGTCCCCACGGGAAAACGCCACAGGAGCCGCCCATGATCGAACGTCAGATCGACATCGCAACCAAGGATGGTCCCTGCACCACCTTCGTCGTGCACCCCGACCGCGGCGGCCCGCACCCGGTGATCGTGTTCCTGATGGACGCGCCGGCCATTCGCGAGGAGTTGCGCGACATGGCCCGTCGCTACGCCACCAGCGGCTACTACGTGATGCTCCCCAATCTGTACCACCGCGCCGGTGTTCTGGAATTGGGACCGGGCGCGCTGATCGCCGATTCGCCGGAACGCCAGAAGATGGGCGAGTTGATGGGGGGGCTGGGGATCGCCCCGGTGATGAGCGACCTCGACGGCATGCTGGACTTCGCCGCCGCCGATCCCGCCGCCCAAGCCGCCGCCGTGGGCGTGGTCGGCTATTGCATGAGCGGCCGCTTCGCCCTTTGCGCGGCCGGCCATCGGCCCGACTGCGTCAAGGCCACCGCCTCGATCTATGGCGTGCGCCTGCTGACTGAAAAGGACAACAGCCCGCACCTGATCGCCAAGGCGGCCCCCGCCGAATTCTACATCGCTTGCGCCGAGACCGACCATTGGGTCCCCCTCGACGTGGTCGAGCAACTGCGGCGCGAGCTGGTCTCGACCCACGGCGAGGTGGAGCTGTATGCCGGTGTCGAGCACGGCTTCGCGTTTCCGCAACGCGCCGCCTACGACAAATCCGCGGCCGAACAGCACTGGGAACGGGTGCTGTCCTTGTTTCGGCGACGCCTGGGCTAGGGCTGCGCGTGCTTCGGCTCTGGCGGCGTGTTCTAGGCGACGCCTCACTCTATACCTTGAGGCGCCGGACCCGCGGCTACCCGCGATGTCCCCGTCATAAAAACCTGAGCTGTCTGCGAATTCATTTGGTTGCGGTGCGCTGACCTGCGACCTGTTCGCATGGCCGGCGGGGGACGAGTGACGTGAGTATTGCCATCGTGTTGGCCCTCGCCCTGGCCGCAGCCCCTAGGGGTCCTGCGGTCACCGATTATCCGGCCGCCTATTTCGCCGCCTCGCAACCCAATAACGCTTTCGACATGGTCAACCGCCTGCCGGGGTTCAGTTTCGATCCGGGCGTCCAGGCGCGAGGGCTGGCGAGTTCCGGCGGCAATGTGCTGATCGACGGGGCCCGACCGGCGTCCAAGGACGACAGCCTCGACCAACTGCTGCAGCGCATCCCGGCGACCTCGGTAGCGCACATCGAGCTGATTCGCGGCGGAGCGCCCGGCATCGACATGCAGGGCCGCACCCTCATCGCCAACGTCGTTCGCAGAAAGGACGTCGGCGGCGTGCTCACCATCACCGCGACCGGCACCCATGGCGCCGACGCCCGCCTCAGCGGCAGCCTGCTCATCGACGCCGAACGCCGGATCGGGACGACGCGCGTCGAACTGTCCATGCAGGTTGGCAAGTATCTCGACAACTCCACCGGTTACGGAACGTGGACGCGGGCGCGACCCGGCGGCGTCGGCTTCACCGCCGCCGAGACCAATCTCGCGGCTGAGGACCTCTATAAGGCGACCGCCGCCCTCGACACCCCGCTGTGGGGCGGCACGCTCAATCTGAACGCTTCCGGCAAGATCGACCCCTACAACCAACGCACAGTCGACACCTTGCCCTCGCTCGGCGCCGAAATCGATCACCCCAGACTCGAGGACGACACGGTGGAATTCGGGCTACGCTACCAACGCGGGCTCGCAGCGCGACTGTCCAGCGAGACCTATTTTCTGCAGCGGTTCGGGCTGTTGCTCAATCCCGACGACTTCGCCAGCACGCCGGCGGCGGTCGCCCTGACCGGTGACGACTTTTCGGACAACTTCCGTCTTTCCGAGCACACCACGGAGAGCGTCGTACGGGAAACCCTGTCCTATCAGATGGCCAGGACCGTCACATTGAAAGCCGGTCTCGAGGGCGACGACAACCGGCTCGCCAGCCTCACGAGCTTCATTCAGAACGGCGCCCCGGTGGCGTTGCCGGCGGCCAACGTGATCGTGCACGAGGCGCGTGGCGAGGCCTTCGCCAGCGCGACGTGGCAGGTGCGCCCCAACCTCACCGTCGAGGCGGCGTTTCGGGAGGAGGCGTCGCGCATCAATTCGACGGGCGACGTGATCAGCGTGCGGACCCTGGTCTACCCGAAGCCTCGCCTGTCGTTGACCTGGTCTCCGGACAAGGCCGACCAGCTGCGCTTCCGCGGCGAGCGCGAAATCGGCCAGTTGGATTTTGCCGACTATGTCGCCCAGACCGCCGGCCTGAATACCGGCACGGTGCTGGTCGGCAACCCCAACCTCGCGCCCGATCAGGACTGGGCGGTCGAGGCCGATTGGGATCGCCGTTTCTGGCGAGGCGCGGTCCTGACCCTCAGCTATCAGCGGCAGATGTACGGCCAGCTGGTCGATCGTATCGGCGTCGACGCCCCGTCGGGGGCCTATGATTCTCCCGGCGACATCGGCGCGGCTGCGGTCGACACCAAATCAGCCAGCCTGAATATGCCGACCGATCGCCTCGGCCTGAACTCATGGCCTGCTGACCGGCATCGCCACGTTCCGTCAGTCGCGGGTCATCGACCCCACGACCGGGTTGGCCCGCCCGGTCACCGCTCTGCATGCCAGTGACTGGGAGCTGCATTTCACGCAGGGCGTGCCGAGTTTGAACGCCAGCTGGGGCTTTGATCTACTCGGCCCGTTCGTGCAGACCAGCTATAGGTTCAACGAGATCGATCAGCTCAAGTTCAACACTTATATGATCCTGTTCGTCGAGTATAAGCCGCATCCCGATTTGACCGTAAATTTTCAGATCCTCAACCTGTTGAGCCGCCGCGTGGAGCAGAGCCGCGAGTTCTTCAATGGTCCGCGCAACCTTTACGGCGTGGACTTCACCGATGTCCATGCCGATTCGGCCGGACCACTGTTCAAGCTGAAGGTGATCAAGGCATTCTCCTGACATCGCGCCGGACCGAACGGCGGCTGGAGCTATGTCGAGGCCGCGGCCTTGACGCCGAGCGATCCGCTTGCGCACTCACCCGTCAGCGGGAATTCGCGTAATCGCGGGGGGTGAACTTGAGGCTAATGAAGGTGGCGTGGACGGGCGCCGGCGTGCTGGTGGGCGCGGTGCTGTGGGCGGGCTTCACCCAGGCCGCGACGTCGCCTCTCGTAGGGCCGATCCCCGCCTGGGTCAGACAGTCCCCGACCGCGCCGATGGAGAAGGACGATCTGAAAGGGCTGCCGGTCGCGATCCTTCTCAACGACACGCAATACAGTTTCGATGCGGCCGGATGGTCCGAATTTCACGAGGCCATCGCCAAAGTACAGTCGACGGCCGGCTTGCAGAGCCTTGGCGCCATCCCGTTTCAGTGGTCGCCGGGCAGCGACACCCTGACCTTTCACCGAGCCAGCATTCTGCGCGAGGGCCAGTCTATCGATGTGCTGCCCAAGGACGGCGCATTCACGGTCCTGCGTCGCGAGACCGGGCTGGAACAGGCGATGCTGACCGGTGAACTCACCGCGCTGCTGCAGCCGGAAGGACTCCAGGTCGGCGACATGCTGGAGATCGCTGTTTCCATCCGTCATCAGGATACCCTGTTCGGGGGCCGCGCGGGCGCGCTGCTGACCGGCTGGGACGGTGTGCCGGTCAGTCACCTGCGGCTCGAAGCCCACTGGCCCTCGACCTTGCCGGTCCGCTGGCGGGAAACCGCCGACCTGCCGCCGCTTCGCCGTTCCGCTGCGCTCGGGCAGACCAGTGTGGCGCTGGAACTCGACGACGTTCATCCGCCGGTTCCGCCGGCCCATGCGCCGCCTCGTTTCCAGCATGGCCGGCAGGTCGAGTTCTCTACGTTCGCCGATTGGCGGGAAGTAGCGCAACTGATGTCTCCGCTCTACCTCAAGGCGGCCGAGCTGACGCCGCAGTCGCCGGTCGCGGCTCAGGCCAGGATCATCGCCGGCGCAAGCGCCGATCCGAAGATGCGGGCGTCCGCGGCCCTTCGTCTGGTGCAGGGCGAGGTGCGCTACCTGGCGCACGTCGAGGCCTCGGGCGGCTACACTCCGCAGGCCGCCGATGAGACCTGGCGCCTGCGCTACGGCGACTGCAAGGCGAAGACCGTTCTGCTGCTGGCCCTGCTGAACGAACTGCACGTGCCGGCCGAGCCGGTGCTCGTCAGCACGACCGGCGGCGACGGGCTCGACAGGGACCTTCCCTCGGCGGCGGCGTTCAATCACGTCCTGATCAAGGTGTCCCTGGGGCAGCGAGACTATTGGCTGGACGGGACCCGGCAGGGTGACCGGGACCTGGACGAGTTGGTCACCCCCGCTTACGGCTGGGTGCTGCCGCTGGGAACCACCGACAGCCAGCTGACGCGGCTCATTCCAACTCCCCCGGTCCGACCGCAATTTTCGCAGTTCATCCGTTACGACGCGACTGGCGGCAAGGCGGCGCCTGAACCGACGGTTCTGAAGACCGTCATTCGCGGCGACGCGGCCGTCCTAATTCACGCTCAACTTTCCGCGGTGCCACCCGAGCGCATCGACGCGGCGCTCAAAGACTACTGGGCGCGCGTGCATTCCGCCTTCACCGCCGCGCATGTGGCGGCCGCCTGGGATGCGGCGGCGGGCGAGGAAATCCTGACCGCCGATGGGATGAGCAAGCTCGATTGGACCGACGCCGGGCTGGAACTGCAGCACGTGGCGATGGGCGGCGCCCCCGACATCAAGCGCGACCCGGCCAGCAACGACCTCGACGCCCCCTATGTCGTCGACTTTCCGAACTATGTGGAGACCGAGGAGACGGTGGTGCTGCCGGCTGGCGCCGCCGTGTCGTCGCAAAACCTGAAGACCGTCGCGGTGGATACGACGATCGCCGGCGTGGCTTACCGCCGGACCGCCGAAATCATCGGCCACGTGTTCCGCGTCGTCGCCAGTCAACGCGCCCTGCAAACCGAAATATCCGCGACCGAGGCCCGCGCGTCGGTCGATCCGCTGACCCAGCTCGGCGCGCGGGCGGTCTACGTATCGCTTGGACAGCCAGGGACGGCCGTCGCCGCCGCCGTCCTCGACAGCCATCCCAGCACCTTCGATGGGCATCTCGATCGTGGCGAAGCGCTGGTCGAAGCGGGGCGGTTCGACGAAGCCATCGGCGAGTGCGACTTGGCCATAGCGCTCGACCCGCGGTCGCAGCGGGCCTGGGCCACGCGCGCCGTCGCTGAAGCCTGGCTGTCGAATTCCGGCCGCTGCCGCCGACGCCGACAAGGCAGACGCGCTGGGGCCGTCGTCGATCGCCGCCGCGCGAGCCCGTGGTCTGCTGGCGAGCCGTACAGGCGATCTGCCCGGCGCTGTCGCCGCGTTTCGCAAGGCCCTTTCACTGGCGCCCGACGACGCCTTCAGCCTGCAGAACCTCGTCGAGCTCGATCTGCGCGCGGATAAGCTCGAGGCGGCCCGCAACGACCTGGACGCGCTGCTGCGGGCTCAACCCGATCAGACGGGTCGGGCCCATTTGTGGCATGCGATGATCGCTCTGGCGGCCCACGACCGACAAACGGCGGAGCACGAGGTCGCCCAGGCGCCAGGGGCCACGCCCCAGGACCTGCTTGCCCGGGCTGGCGTTTACCTCAATCTAGGCGACAAGGCGCGGGCCCGCGCCGATCTCGACGCGTCGATCCGCGCGGCGCCGACGCTCGGCGCCCTGATGCTTCGTGCCGGACTCGACGGTGGGATTCCGAGCGACGCCGCCAGAGCCGATGTCGATCAGGCCGCTAAGCTGGCGCCGCAGGCTATCGAGCCCCAGACCTGGATGATCAACGCGGCGATGGCGCGCCACGATTACGCCGCCGCGCTGTCGTTGCTCGACCGGCTGCTGCTGCAACATCCTGAATTCGCCGACCGCACGCTGGTCTCACGAATTCAACTGGAGACCGTGCTCGGGATGAAGGCGCGGGGCGAGGCCGATATTATTCGGGCGGAGAGCTTGTCCGGCGCGGCGGCGATCCGGCCCAGCGGCCTCTGTGACGTCGAAGTCAAGGCCCGCTGGCGACCGCAGACCGCGCTGGCGCATTGCGAACAAGCGCTCGAAACCACGCCGAAATCGACGCTCCTGGGCCTGAGCAGAGCCATCCTGCTGCATCGGCTGGGGCGCGACCCGCTGGCAAGAACCGCGATCGCCGCCCTTGAGACGTCGACCAACGATCCATCGGCGCTGAACGAGATCTGCTATGGCTTGGCGGTCGACAATTTCGACCTCGACCGCGCACTGGCCGATTGCGACAGGTCGCTGCGGTTGCGCCCCCGCGACGGTCCGACCCTGGACAGTCGGGCGCTGGTGTTGCTGCGCCTCGGCCGCACCCAGGAGGCGCTGAGCGCCTATGATGCGGCGCTCGCCGTCGATCCCGAGGAATTCAATTCGATGTACGCCCGCGGCCTGGTCGAGGCCCGCCTGGGCCGCCAGTCCGACAGTGCGCGTGACACCGCCGCGGCGCTCGCGTCACGTCCGCAACTGAAGCAGACCTTCGCCGACATGGGGCTGCCCTAGCGCGAGCCGGCTCAACGCGCGGCGCTGGCCCGGGCCTTCGGCAGGCGGCCGGTGATCGGATCGGCGGCGTCCAGCCGCTCGGTCAGTCGCGCGTGCAGCTCGGCGAGGCGGACCGGGTCGGTGAGTTTCTCCCCATCGGAGGTCACCACATAAAAGGCGTCGACCGCCCGCTCGCCATAGTGGTCGATGTGCGCCGATTGGATCGACAGGTCGGCATCGGAGATGGTCCGCGCCAGGGCCTCCAGCAGGCCGGGGCGATCCCGGCCCGACGCCTCGATCACCGTGGCGTGCTGCGAGGCCTCGTTGTCGATGGCCACGGCCGCGGCGATGGTGAACGGCGAGGGCCTGGCGAGCAGGGTCTGGTGCGCCGGCGCCGGCGGCGGCGGTTCGCCTCGACCGGAGGCTTCGAGCGTTTCGAGCAGCTCGGCCAGGGCCCGCGGGTTGTCGCCGCCGAACGGCCGACCGGCGCCGTCCTGGACGTGGAAAATGTCCAGCGCCTCGCCGGCGCTGGAGGTGAATATCCGGGCGCCCACCACGTTGCCGCCGGAGCGCGCGATGGTCAGGGCCAGGTCGGCGAACAGGGCGCGGCGATCACGGGCGGCGACGACGATTTCCGCGGCGTTGCGATCGCTGCGCACGCGGGCCTCGGCCGCGGCCCCGCCGGACGCCGCGGCCCGCCGCGACAGGGTCAAATGCGCCAGCTGTTCGCGCGGAGGCATCGACCGCGAAATAGGTATCCTCCATCGCGGTCGCCCAGTCCCGCGCTTGCGGGTCGGTGGCGGTCAGCGCCATGCGCGCGTCATAGGCGACCGCCTCCTGCCGCCGGCGGGCCAGCCCGGCGGCGTCGGACATCCGGCCGCCGCGAAACACGGTTTCGGTCGCCGCATAGAGTTCGCGCAGCAGCTGGCCCTTCCAGCCGTTCCACACGCCTGGACCCACCGCGCGAATGTCGGCGACCGTCAGCACCAGCAGCAGACGCAGCCGCTCGGGCGTCTGGACGACGGCGGCGAAGGCGGCGACGGTCGAGGGATCGGCGACGTCGCGCTTTTGCGCGAAATCGCTCATCACCAGATGGTGTTCGACCAGCCAGGCGACCAGGTCGATGCGCGCCCCGCTCGAGACCCAGTCGTTCACAGGCCTGACGGGCCGTGCGGGCCCCGGCCTTTTCCTGGCCGCCGACCCCGCCCTTGCCCGTGTCGTGCAGCAGCATGGCCAGAAACAGCGCTTCCTTGTCCTCGATCAGCGGCGCGACGCTGGTGGCCAGTGGAAGTTCGTCGGGCAGGCGGCCGGCCGCGATGTCGTTGATGATCCCCACCGCCCGCAAGGTGTGCTCGTCCACAGTATAGGAGTGGTACATGTTGAACTGCATTTGGGCGACGATGTGCCCGAACTCCGGAATGAAACGCCCGAGCACGCCCGACTCGTTCATCAGGTCCAGCGTCCGCTGCGGCTTCTTGGCCGCCACCAGTATATCGAGGAACACCCGCGCCGCCGCCGGGTCGCGTCGCACTTTGGAGGTGATCAGGCCGAGGCGGCGGGTGACGGCGGTAAAGGCGTCAGGGTGCAAGTCGAGATCGCGGGCGTCGGCGATCTGGAACAGGCGCAGGAGATTGACCGGATCGGCGTCGAAGGTTTCCGGCCCCACGACACTGAGGCGCCCCGCGTCGATGTCGAACCCGGCCACGCCGATCGGGCGGCGCGGCGAACGTCCTGGGAGAAAGCGTGACAGTCCCTTGGGGGCGACCTTGAGCTGCTCGGCTTCCAGCTTGGCGGAAAACGCCCGGGTCAGGGCCCCGACATCCTTGGCGATCAGGAAATAGCGCCGCATGAAGCGCTCGACGGCCGGGGTATTGTCGCCGTCCTTGCGCGGGCGGTCGTGATAGCCCATCCGCCGCGCCACTTCGGGCTGGACATCAAAGGTCAATCGCTCCTCGGGGCGGCCGGTGGCGAAATGCAGGTGGGCGCGGACAGCCTCGAGGAAATCGAAGGCCTTGATGAAGGTGCGCACTTCGCGGCGGTCGAACATGTCCAGTCGCATCACCGCCTCGATGCCGTCGGCGGGATGCAGGTACTGCGCGATCCAGAACAGGGTGTGCAGGTCGCGCAGGCCGCCCTTGCCCTCCTTGACGTTGGGCTCGACCATGAACCGGCTGGCGCCGGCGCGGGCATGCCGGTCGTCGCGCTCCTTGAGCTTGGCGGCGACGAATTCGGCCCCGGTGCCCTTGACCACCTCGTCGCGGAACCGCCGTCGCAGTTCATCGCCGAGCGCCGCGTCGCCGGTCAGCAGCCTCGCCTCGAGAATCGAGGTGCGGATGGTCATGTCCTCGCGCGAGAGCTTGATGCACTCGTTCACCGTGCGCGAGGCGTGGCCGACCTTGAAGCCGAGATCCCACAGCGCATAGAGCATGTATTCGATCACGCTCTCGGTATGGGCCGTCTCCTTGTAGGGCCGCACGAACAGCAGGTCGATGTCGGAGAACGGTGCGAGGGCGCCGCGCCCATAGCCGCCGACCGCCATCAAGGCGATGCGCTCGCCCTCGGTGGGGTTACGGGCCCGGAAGATGTGCACTGTAGTGAAGTCGTACAGGGCGCTGATCACCTCGTCGGTGACGCCGCAGATCAGGCGTGCGGTCTCGACGCCGCCGCCGCCGTTCTCCAGCCGCTCCTTGGCGATCATCCGGCCGCGGAACAGCGCCGCCTTGAGGACGTCGATCGCGCCGCGCCGCTGTTCTGCGGTGTCGCCGATCGCCGACAGGGCGGCGGCGGAAAGCTGCGCCCGCAGCCGGTGGCCGTCGACGACATATTCCAAACGGGTCGGGCGAAGGCGTGGCGGCATATGATGGATATATGGCGGTAGGGGAAAAAAAGCGCGGATCCCTTTCCCTTCCCTCGCGGCCCGGGAACGGCGCTAGACCATCCCCTTCAACCGGTACAGCGCGTCCATGGCCTCGCGCGGGCTCATGCCGTCGACGTCGAGGTGCGCGAGCTCGGTCTCGACGCGAGAGGGGCCGGCGAAAGCGGGGGCGGCCGGTTCGAGCGCGGCGAACAGCGGCAGGTCGGCGAGGCCTTGGTGGGGAGCCCCCTGGTTTTCCAGACGGGCGAGAACCTCGCGAGCGCGGGCGACCACGGAGGGTGGTACACCGGCCAATCTGGCGACCTGCACGCCGTACGACCGATCGGCGCAGCCGGGACCCGCCTCGTGCAGGAACACCAGATCGCCGTTCCACTCCTTGGCCCTCAAGGAGAGATTGCCGACGTGGGCGAGCCGCTGCTCCAGTACCGCCAACTCGTGGTAGTGGGTGGCGAACAGGGCGCGGCTGCGGTTCTTGTCGTGCAGAGCTTCGGCGCAAGCCCAGGCGATCGCCAGGCCGTCATAGGTGGCCGTGCCGCGGCCGATCTCGTCCAGAATGACCAGCGAGCGCTCGGTGGCCTGGGTCAGGATGGCGGCGGTCTCGACCATCTCGGCCATGAAGGTCGACCGTCCACGCGCCAGGTCGTCGCCGGCCCCGACCCGGCTGAACAGCCGGTCGACCACCCCCAGCCGAAGGGCCCGCGCGGGCACGTAAGCTCCAGCCTGGGCGAGGATCGCCAGCAGGGCGTTCTGGCGCAGGAACGTCGACTTGCCGGCCATGTTCGGGCCGGTGACGATGGCCAGGCGCGCGCCCGTCTCGCCGGACCCGTCAAGCCGGCAGTCGTTGGGGGTGAAGGCCGCGCCGGCGCGGTGCACGGCCGCCTCGACCACCGGATGGCGCGCCCCGGCCGCCTCGAACACCAGGGAGCGATCGACAACGGGGCGCGCCGCGCCGGTCTCGCGCGCCCATTCGGCCAGGGCGGCGGCGACATCGAGCCTCGCCAAGGCCTCGCCAGCGGCCAGGATCGGGCCTGCCAGCGCTTGCGCCTCGCCGCGCCAGCTCTCGAACACCGCCAGCTCCAGCGCCAGCGCCTGGTCGGCGGCCCGCGCGATGCGCGCGTCGAGGTCGGCCAGTTCGACAGTCGTGAAGCGCACCTGGTTGGCCAGGGTCTGGCGGTGGATGAACTGCGCCGACAGCGGCGGCGCCATCAGGGGTTCCGCCTGGCGGGCGCTGGTCTCCAGGAAATAGCCGAGCACGCCGTTATGACGGATCTTCAGGGCCACGCCGCTGTCCGCCGCCAGCCGGCGCTCCAGATCGACGATCACCCGGCGGCTGTCGTCGCGCAGGGCGCGCGCGCCGTCCAGGTCGTCGGATACGCCGGCCGCGACGAAACCGCCGTCGCGCGCCTGGGCCGGCAGATCGGTACCGAGGCCGCGGGTCAGCGTACCGACGAACGCGGCCAGGCGCGGGCTGGCGCGTGCGGGTTCGAGCGCCGTCACGGCCTGCGCCAGTTCGGGCGGCGGCGGGGCCAGCGGTTCGGCGGCTCCGGCGAACAATGCCGCCACCGCGTCGCCGGCCGCGAGGCCATCGCGCAGGCAGCCGAGGTCGCGCGGTCCGCCGCGGCCCAGCGTCAGTCTCGACAAGGCGCGCGCCACGTCGCCGGCCGATTTCAGGGTCTCGCGCAGTCGCTCGCGCGTCTCGCGGCGCTCGAGCAGCCAGGCGACGGCGTCCAGGCGGGCGTCGATCGCCTCCGGGCTGAGCAGCGGCCGCGCCAGTCGCGCCGCCAGCAGGCGCGCGCCCGGCGCGCTGACAGTGCGGTCGACGGCGGCGATCAGGCTGCCCTCGCGCCCGCCCGACAGCGTGCGCTCGATCTCCAGGCTGGCGCGGGTGGCCGGATCGATGGCCATGGCGTCGGTCTCGCCGGTCTGTCGCGGCGGGCGCAGCGATGGGCGCTTGCCGGCCTGGGTGGTCTCCAGATGAGCGGCGATCAGGCCGAGCGCGCTGATCTCGGCGCCGCTGAGAGCCCCGAAACCATCGAGAGTGTCGACGCCGTAGAGGCGCTTCAGCCGGGCCTCCGCCGCTGATGGCTCGGCCAGCGCGCTGGCCATCGGCTGCACGACGCCGCCGGCGCTCTTCAGCGCAGCATTCACGCCCTCCTCGGCGAATAACCGGTCGGGGACCAGGATCTCCGATGGGGCGAGGGCGGCGAGGGCCGAGGCAAGCCCACTGGGCGAAACCGCCAGGCAGTCCACTTCACCGGTTGATAGCTCCACGCTCGCCACCGCCGCCTTGCCGCCGCGCAGCGCCACGGCGGCCAGCCGATTGGCCCCCCGAGCGTCCAACAATCCGTCCTCGGTCAGGGTGCCGGGCGTCACCACGCGTACGAGGTCGCGCCGCACCACCGATTTGGCGCCGCGCTTGCGGGCTTCGGCCGGGTCTTCCATCTGCTCGCAGACCGCGACCTTGAAGCCGGCGCGGATCAGCTTGGCCAGATAGGCCTCGGCGGCGTGAGCGGGCACGCCGGCCATCGGGATCGGCGCCCCGGCGTGGGTTCCGCGGTGGGTCAGCGCGATGCCGATGGCGGCGGCGGCCTTGTGGGCGTCCTCGAAGAACAGTTCGTAGAAGTCGCCCATGCGGAAGAACACCAGAGCGTCGGGCTGTCGCGCCTTGGCTTCGAAGAACTGCGCCATCACCGGCGTCGCCCCGGCGGCCTCGGGCTGTGGAGGAATCGGCGCGGCGGAAAGGGTCATCGCGGCGAGGGTAGGGCGCCGGGCACGGCGCGTCAGCCCCGTTGCCATCCGTTGGTACCTTCGGCCCGCTTCGCGGGCCAATGCCTCGGTTCGAGCGTATCCACGCGCCGAGGCGCGGACCAACATCTCGGCGTGAGCACCCAATTCGTCTAGATCGTATGCGCCGGCGGCCATCGACCGCCGGCGCCTTCACGATTTTCGGTCGTAAATCAGTGAGCCGGGCCGGCGCCCCCGGCGGCCAGGGTCAGGCTGCCGAACAGGCCGTGGGCTTCGCCCGATACCCCGGCGGCGAAGTATACGGTGTTGGGATCGCCGCTGGCCCCGCCGCCGCCGACGATCAGGCCCCAGAGGTCACCGATCGCGATCGGCGCACCGTTCTGGTCCAGCAACGGCCCCTTGTAGGCCCCGGTGGCCGGATCGTAGGCGTTGATCCAGCCGTCGCCGAAATTGCCGACCAGCAGATCGCCGGCGAAAGCGCCGAACCCGGCCGGCGCGATGGCCAGGCCCCAGGGTGAATTGAGCGCGCCGTGAGACACCAGCCGCTGTTTGAAGGATCCGTCGAGACCGAACACGTCGACGAACCCGTGGCCGGGTCCCGATACGTCGTCATGCCGCACCTTGTTGGTCTTGGCGAAGGTGACATACAGGTTGCCACCCAGAACCTGCGTATTGAAGGGCGAATAGTCCTTCGGCACGGTCGGATCCTTGAGAGTTCGGACCAGATGGAACCGACCATCGAACATCTCGACGTCGCCGGCCCGGAAGTTGGCGGCATAGAGGAAATAGCGGCCGCCGACCGATCCGATGGCCAGGCCCTTGTAGACCGCGCCCTCGCTGGAATTGTCGACCGCGACCACGGCGTTGGCGAAGTCCACCGATGGCGACCAGCCGGCGATCACGCCATCTTCGGTGTCGAAGATGAATACGGACTTGCCGATCTTGCCGCCGCTAGAGATCCGAAAGACATGCGGCGAGCTGTTGAACACTTGACCGGTCGGAGTGCCCAGTCCAGTCAGGCCGCGGGGGGGCGGGATATTGACCGTCAGCGGGATCTTGTTGCCCGATCCGTCATACAGTGTCGAAACCCCACTGTTGTTGTCCGACACCCAGAACGGATTGCCGGGGGCGTAGGAAATTCCCCACGGATTGATCAGCGACGGATCGGTGGTGACGGCCGGAACCGAGCCGTCGGACACCAGATTGGTGATGCTGTAGGTCTGCGCCTGAGCGGGCGGCGGCGAAATCGCGCCCAGCCCGATGCCGACGGCGGCGACCGCCGCGATCGTGGACCACCTGGAGACGAACATGGACTTCCCTTCCTGTTTCCCGGCCGACCGGGCCGTTGCGGTAGGCAATGAGTTCCACCGGGGAGCCGCGAGGTTCAGCCGGACCGGAAAGAATTTCGCGAGGCCGAGCGCCGGCCGGGCGAAATCGACGAGACCTTCGACGTCGCTGTCGGTTGCGCCTATGGTCTGCGGCATGGACGCCAGGATGAGCACCCCGTTGACCGTTTCCGCCCGACCCTCCGCCGACGAACCCGTTTCCGCGCGCGTGCGCCGCCGCCTGATGCTGGCGAAAAAACGCTTTCACGCCAACGACAACATCGCCGCCTTTCTCGAGGCCGGCGAGCTCGAGGCGTTGCTCGATGAGGTCGAGGGCAAATTCAGGAGCGTCCTGGAAAGCCTGGTGATCGACACCGACAGCGATCACAACACCCAGGAAACCGCGCGCCGCGTGGCCAAGATGTACCTCACCGAAGTGTTCCGCGGACGGTATGTCGAGCCGCCGCCGGTCACAGAATTTCCCAACGCCGAATACCTCAACGAGCTGATGATCGTCGGGCCGATCACCGTGCGCAGCGCCTGCAGCCATCATTTTTGCCCGATCATGGGCCGGCTGTGGATCGGCCTGATGCCCAACGAGCACTCCAACCTGATCGGTCTGTCGAAATATTCCCGGCTGGCCGAATGGGTGATGTCGCGCCCGCAGATCCAGGAGGAGGCGATCGCACAGATGGCCACCCTGCTGATGGACAAGGTGCGCCCCGACGGGCTGGCGGTGGTCATGGAGGCCGACCACTTCTGCATGCACTGGCGGGGCGTGAAGGACAACGACACCAAGATGACCAACAGCGTCATGCGTGGCTCCTTCCTGAAGGACCACACCCTGCGCGCCGAATTCCTGGCGCTGCTCAAGCTGAGTATGTGAGGCCGAAATGCTCGTCCGTTGCCTTTACGCCAGCCGCCCGGCCGAACCGCTCGACGGCGCGGCCCTCGACCTGATCCTGGCCGCCTCGCGCAAGAACAACCCTGCCGTCGGTGTGACCGGCCTGCTGTGCGTCGCCGACGACCTCTTTCTGCAGGTCCTCGAAGGCGGTCGCGACGAGGTGTGCGATCTGTTCGACGCGATTGTCCGCGACCCACGGCACACCCGGGTACGGTTGCTGGTCTACGAGGAGATCGCTCAACGTCGATTCGGCGCCTGGACGATGGGCCAGGTCAGCGTCGAACGGCTCAACCCCTCGCTGTTGCTGAAGTATTTCCGCCGCGCCGTGCTCAACCCGTTCGAAGCCTCCGGCCAGGCCAGCCTGGCGCTGCTGGAGGAATTGGTCGACACAGCGGCGCTGACCCTGCGCGGAGACTGAGGCCGAGGGCTCGCGATTCGGGCGACCAGGGCGCTCGCCGCGGCTCGGCCGAACGTCGCGCCGGACGGAATCGCGCCTCTTGACGTAGCGTCCTGAGGCGCCAAGCTTCACCCATGGAGCGCCTTGCCGAGACCATCATCGTTCCCGCCGGCCCCGGCGACGCGGCGGGTCTGGCGCGCGTTCATGTGCGGTCGTGGCGCGAGACCTATCGGGGGCTTCTGCCCGCCGACTATCTGGAGCGAATGAACGTTCCTCTCTACGCGCGCCGCTGGCGCCATCAGCTGACCAGGTCGCGGCCCAACGAATTGGTTCTGGTCGCCGAGGGTCCGGATGGTCTGATCGGCTATTGCGCCGGGGCGTTCGACCCTGGCGCCTCGACCACCGCGGAGGTCTTCACCCTCTATCTGCTCGCAGAGGCGCAGGGCTTCGGCCTGGGGCGGCGCCTGCTGGCCGCCGCGGCCCGGGTGTTCCGCGGTCAGGGGGCCGCCTCCCTGGTGCTGTGGGTGTTGAGCGGCAACGAACCGGCCCGGCGATTCTATCGCCACCTCGGAGGCGAGGCCGCGGCCGAACGGCCGGTGCGCGGTTGGGGCGGCGGCCTGACCGAAACCCGGTTCGAGTGGAGCGACATTGACGGCCTGTCCGGGGCTTGAGACGAGCGCGCTCCGGCTGGGGTCGTCCTGGCCGCCCGCTAGGCGCCGGGGGCTTAATTCGTGGCGCCGGCGACGACGACCCTAGCCATCAGGTCGCCAGCGCCTTTAAGTGCGCTCCCATTCGGTTCGTCCGAGCGCCGGGAGACGGGTTTGTCGATCATCGCCGCCCTGCACCATCTGACCCACTACCGCTATGACCGGCCGGTGGAGCTGGGACCCCAGATCGTGCGCCTGCGGCCAGCGCCACATTGCCGCACCCGCATCCTCAGCTATGCGCTCAAGATCGCGCCGGCCGGGCATTTCATCAACTGGCAGCAGGACCCGTTCGGCAACTGGCTGGCGCGCCTGGTGTTTCCGGAACACGTCCGCGAGTTTCGCGTCGAGGTCGATCTGACCGCCGAGATGGCGGTGATCAACCCCTTCGACTTCTTCGTCGAGCCCTACGCCGAACAGCTTCCGTTCGCCTATGAACCCGATCTGGCCGGTGAGCTCGCCCCCTATCTGGCGCTGGACGCCGAAGGGCCGGCGCTGGCCGACTGGGTGGCGGCGCTCGCGCCGGCGGCTCCGAACACGGTCGACTTCCTCGTCGAGCTGAACGCCAGGATTCAACGGGCCGTGCGCTACGTGGTGCGAATGGAGCCCGGCGTGCAGACGCCCGACGAGACCTTGACCCTGGGCTCCGGATCCTGTCGCGACAGCGCCTGGCTGCTGGTCCAGGTCCTGCGCCGCCTCGGCCTCGCCGCCCGGTTCGTGTCCGGCTATCTGATTCAGCTGAGGCCGGATATCGACGCCATCGAAGGGCCGGTCGGCACGCGGGCCGACTTTTGCGATCTGCACGCCTGGGCCGAGGCCTACCTGCCCGGGGCTGGTTGGATCGGCTTCGACGCGACCTCCGGCCTGTTGTGCGGCGAGGGCCATATTCCGCTAGTGGCGACGCCGCACTATCGCAGCGCCGCGCCGATCAGCGGCCTTGCCGGGCCGGCCGAGGTCGATTTCAACTTTCACATGGGCGTCACCCGGCTGGTCGAGCCGGTGCGCATCACCAAACCGTTCGAGGACGACCGCTGGGCCGCGCTCGACGCCCTCGGTGAAAAGATCGATCGGGAACTGTCACGCGGCGATGTGCGGTTGACCATGGGCGGCGAGCCGACCTTCTGCTCGATCGACGACTTCGAGGCGGCGGAATGGAACACCGACGCGGTCGGACCGACCAAGCGCATTCTCGCTGACCAGTTGATCCGCCGCCTCGCGACGCGGTTCTCCTCCGGCGGCCTGCTGCACCATGGTCAGGGCAAATGGTATCCTGGCGAGATCCTGCCCCGCTGGGCCTTTGCCCTATACTGGCGACCCGACGGCGAGCCGATCTGGACGGGGGCCGCGTCGCTCGCCGAGGAGAGCGCGGAGGCGCGCCCTTCGATCGATCCGGAGCGCATCGCCGCCTTCGCGCGACGCTTTGCCGAGGATCTCGGTCTGGATGCGGCGTGCGTGCTGCCGGCCTTCGAGGATCCGCTGCATTGGGCCGGCGAGGAAGGAGCGCTGCCGGACAATTTCGACGCGCTGGGGGCGGCGATCGCCGACCCGCGCGAGCGTGGCCGGGTGCTGCGTCTGCTCGGCGATGCCGCCGGCGAGATCACTGCCTGGGTTCTGCCAATCCGCGCCTGGCGGCAGGCCGCCGGGTCTGGCTGGATGACCGAGGCATGGACGTTGCGCCGCGGGCGGATGTTCCTGGTTCCCGGCGACTCGCCCGCCGGTTTCCGCCTGCCGCTTTCCAGCCTGCCGAAACTCTCCGACGAGGACTATCCGCACATCGTTCCGCGCGACCCGTTCGAGCCGCGCGAGCCCCTGCCGCCATATCGGGCCCTGAGACCCGCCGGGGAACGGGCCACCCGGCCGGGTCACGTCCGCACCGCGATCGTCTTTCAGGCCCGGGACGGCATCCTGTATGTCTTCATGCCGCCGGTCGAGCGGGTGGAGGACTATCTGGACCTGGTCGCCGAAGTCGAGGCCATCGGGGCCGAAGCCGGCTTGCCGCTTCGCTTCGAGGGCTACGGGCCGCCGGACGATCCGCGCGTCCGGGTGCTGAAGGTCACCCCCGATCCAGGTGTCATCGAAGTCAATATCCAGCCGGCGACCCGCTGGCGCGAGGCCGTCGAGATCACCACGACGCTCTACGAGGAGGCGCGCATCTGTCGCCTCGGCGCCGACAAGTTCATGCTCGACGGTCGGCACGCCGGAACCGGCGGGGGAAACCACGTCGTGGTCGGCGGCGCCAGCGCCGCGGATTCGCCCTTCCTGCGCCGACCGGATCTGTTGAAGAGCCTGCTGACCTATTGGCAGCGGCATCCCTCGCTCTCCTATCTGTTTTCGGGTCTGTTCGTTGGTCCGACCAGCCAGGCGCCGCGGGTGGACGAGGCGCGGCACGATGGGCTTTACGAGCTGGAGATCGCCCTGGCGCAGATTCCCGCCCCTGGCGAAGGGACGCCTCCCGCCCCCTGGCTGATCGACCGCCTGCTGCGAAATCTGCTGGCCGACGTGGGCGGGAACACTCACCGCACCGAACTGTGCATCGATAAGCTGTACTCCCCCGATGGGCCCACCGGACGTCTGGGTCTGGTCGAATTCCGCGGCTTCGAGATGCCGCCGGACGCCCGGATGAGCCTGGCGCAACAACTGCTGATCCGCGCGCTGATCGCCTGGTTCTGGCGCGAACCGTGCAGCGGTCCGCTGGCGCGCTGGGGCACATCGCTGCATGACCGGTTCATGCTGCCTCACTTCGTGTGGCAGGATTTCCTGGGCGTACTGCGCGATCTCGCCACCGCCGGCTATCAGTTCGATCCTTTATGGTTCGAGGCGCAGCGCGCGTTCCGCTTTCCCGTGCACGGCCAGGTCGATCACGGCGGCGTGACCCTCGAAATCCGCCATGCCCTGGAGCCCTGGCACGTGATGGCGGAACAGAGCACTGGCAGCGGGACGGTGCGGTTTGTCGACGCCTCGGTGGAACGCCTGCAGGTTCTGGCGCGCGGGTTCACCGCCGAGCGGCACGTGATCGCCTGTAACGGAAGGGCTCTGCCGATGACCTCAACCGGGGTCGGCGGCGAGGCTGTGGCGGGGCTGCGGTACAAGGCGTGGAAGCCGCCGAACGGCCTGCATCCGACCTTGCCGGTCAATGCGCCGCTGACCTTCGACATCCTCGACCGCTGGAACAGCCGTTCGCTAGGCGGGCTGGTCTATCATGTGGCGCACCCCGGCGGGCGCAGCTACGATACCTTCCCGATCAATTCCTACGAGGCGGAGGCGCGACGCCGGGCGCGATTCCAGGATCATGGCCATACCCCGGGCGTGATCGCGGTGGCGGAACCGGCGCCGACAGGGAGTTTCCGATGACGCTCGATCTGAGGACGCCCGTTGCACCGTGAAGTCTCCGTCCTGTCGCCGGACCGCGATGAAGCGACCGCGCGGCGACTGGCCGGCTGGCTGGACGCCTATCGCCCGCTGTCGGGTATTCCCGACGAATTGATCGGGGCTGACGGGCAACCCCGCCCGCATTGGCGCAAGTTCCTCCTGGCGCTCGCCGAGTTCGAGGCCAGCGACTTCGCCGCGCGGGTAGGGCTGGCGACGCGCCGCATTCGCGACGCCGGCGTGTCGCACCGCATCTACGGCGAGGCCAACGAGCGCACCTGGCCGCTCAGTCCCCTGCCCCTGATCCTCGGGGAGAGCGAGTGGTCGCATATCGCCGCCGGGGTCGCGCAACGCGCGGAACTGCTGGAATGGGTGCTGCGGGATCTCTATGGCGAGGGCACGCTGGTCGGCCAAGGTCACCTGCCCGCCGCCGCCGTCACCGGCAGCGGCGACTTCGTCCGCGCGCTGCGCGGATATCCACCGCCCGGCGGCCAGTACATGCACCTCTACGCGGTCGACCTTGGGCGTGGGCCCGACGGTCGATGGTGGGTGCTCGACGACCGGGCGCAAGCGCCGTCCGGCGCCGGCTACGCCCTGGAAAATCGCATGGTGCTGTCGGGGGCGTTTCCCGAACTGTACGGCGCCATGAACGTACAGCGGCTCGCGCCTTTTTTCAGCGCCTTCCGGGCGGCGCTGGCCGACTCGGCGCATCGCAGCGATCCGCGCATCTGCCTGCTCACGCCCGGTCCGTTCAGCGAAACCTATTTCGAACAGGCGCGGCTGGCGCGCTATCTCGGCTTTCTGCTGGTCGAAGGCGATGATCTGGTGGTGCGCGAGGGTCAGGCCTACGTCCGGACCATCGCCGGCCTGAAGCGCGCCGATGTGATCTGGCGGCGCGTCGACGCCGATTTCATCGATCCGCTCGAGCTCAACAGCGCATCCCGTCTGGGCGTGCCGGGTCTGCTCGAGGCGCTGCGCGCCGGAGGCGTGGTCGTCTCCAACGCCCCGGGGGCCGGACTGATCGAATCCCGCGCCCTGCTGAGTTTCCTGCCGGCTCTGTCGCGTCATCTGTTCGGCCGCCCGCTCCTGCTGCCGAACGTCGCGACCTGGTGGTGTGGTCAGGCGCGTGAACGCGCCCTGGTCGAACAGCGCATGGACTGCTCGCCTTGGCGCGAGCCTTCGGCGCGCAGGGCCACCCCGCCCTCGCATCCGGGCCGCGGCTGCTGGCCGATCTCACCGCCGCCGACCGGCAGTCGGTGCGCGCCGCCTTTCAGGATCGGCCGATGGATTTTGTCGGTCAGGAAGTGGTCCGGCTATCCACGACCCCAACCTGGCGCGACGGGGGGCCGCGACCCAGCCCGTTCGTCCTTCGGGTCTATGCAACCGCGACGCCAGGCGGCTGGCAGATCATGCCCGGCGGGTTTTGCCGGGTCTCCGATCAGCCGGACGCCCGCGCCATTTCCATGGGGGAGGGCGCGCGCACCAGCGACGTCTGGGTGCTGTCGGACCGGCCGGTCGAACCGGTCACCTTGCTGGCGCGCCCCGACGACGTGAAGGTGCGTCGCTTTCCCGGCAATCTGCCGAGCCGGGCGGCCGACAACCTGTTCTGGCTGGGTCGGTATCTGGAGCGGGCCGAGGCGACCCTGCGGCTGGTGCGCAGCCTGTGCACCAGCCTGATGGACTCCGACACCACGGTGCACGGGGCGGGCGAGACCATGGCCAAGCTTCGACAACTGCTGGTCGCCTGGGGCGCGGTCGACGAGGAAGCCGCCCATGCCGGCGTGGCCGACGAAGCCTTTGCGGCGCTCTACGACGACGAATCCTACGGCTCCGCGCTTCGTCTGATCAGCGCGGCCCGGCGCACCGCGGCCGGCATGCGCGAGCGGCTGTCCGAGGACTTCTGGAAGGAGTTGCGCCGGCTCGAACGCAGTCTGGGCAATGCGCCGCCCTCGCCCCTGCCCGAGAGCGAATGCCTGGCAAGGGCGGAAACGGCGATGCAATCTCTCGCCACCCTGGCGGGTCTGACCTCCGAAAACATGATCCGGGTTGATGGCTGGCGGTTTCTCGACATGGGCCGGCGCCTCGAGCGCGGCATCAATATCTCGCGCTTCATGCGGCAGTTCGCGGCCGATGGAGCGACCATCGACGATCTGGACCTGCTGCTCGACCTTGCCGACAGCCAGATCACCTATCGCGCCCGGTATCTGGAAGGCATGTCGCCGACACCGGTCCGCGACCTGGTGATGCTCGACCCGTACAACCCGCGTTCGCTGGCGTTCCAGGTCGCCACGCTCGGCAGCCACGTGGCCGCCCTGCCGAACCTGGTCGCCGACGGCATGCTCGAGGAGCCGGGGCGGTTGTTGATCGGCCTGTCGTGTTCAATTGAGACAGAGGATGCCCGCTCCCTCGACGCCGGCGCCGCGCTGGCTTTCGAGCAGACCCTGCTGCGGCTGTCCGACGCCATCGGCGATCGCTATTTCCTCCAGGGGTCGAAGGCGACGCCGACCAAGAAGTTCGGCGGCTTGGCGTGATCTACAAACTGCGCCACCTGACCACCTACATCTACGAGAAGCCGGTGACCTTCGCTCGTTGCGCCCTGCGGGTCACACCGCGCGGCGGGGGCGATCAGACGCTGTTGTCGCACGAACTGATCGTCACGCCGGAACCGGCGAAGATCGACCGCCGCGTCGGGCAGTTCGGCGAGAACGTGGTGACCGCGACCCTGACCACGCCGCATCGACGCTTGGCGATTGATGCGATCTCGCGGGTCGAGGTCGTCCGCCCCCGCCTCACGCCCCTGCTGTTCGAGATTTCCTGGGAGGCCGCGCGCGCCCAGGCCTTGGCGGCCGAGTCCCTGGACATCGGCTCCCCGGCCAATTTCCTCTATCCGTCACGGATGGCTCCCCTGACCCCGGCGATCACCGATTACGTGCGTGGGTTCTTCCCGCCGCGACGGCCGATCATCGAGGCGGCATACGATCTGGCCGTCGCCATCCGCCGCGAGTTCACCTACGATCCCAAGGCCACCGAGGTCTCCACGCCGGCGGCCGCGGCGTTTGAGGCGCGCAGCGGGGTCTGCCAAGATTTCGCCCACATCATGATTGCCGGGTTACGCGGCCTCGGCCTGCCGGCCGCCTATGTCAGCGGCTACATAAGAACCTATGCCGCTCCCGGACAGCCGCGTCTCGAGGGCGCCGACGCCAGTCACGCCTGGGTCGATCTGTGGTGCGGCGACGCTCATGGCTGGATCGGCTTCGATCCGACCAACGCCCTGGTCGTCGGCGAGGAACATGTCGTGTTGGCGGCCGGTCGTGATTATCTGGACGTCGCGCCGATCGGCGGGGTGATCCTCGGGCCCGGCGATCAGACGGTCGATGTCGAGGTCGACCTGGCCCCCGACTGAGCTTTGCGGCCGCGCGACGGATCGGGCGACGCCTCAGCCGAGGGCGACGCGGGCGCCCGAGACCTCGTCGACCTCATCGGTGATCACCTCGAACCTGCGTAACAGAGTGGGACCGAAACAAGTGCTCAGCGCCGTGTCGGTGGCGTCTCGTCCATGCGCCATCAGCACGCGGCCGATCCGCGGCTGGTTGTGCCGCGCGTCGAGCGTCCACCACCGGCCGCCGAGATAGACCTCGAACCAGGCGCTGAAATCCATCGGGCCGCCGTACGGCACGCCGATGTCGCCGAGGTAACCGGTGCAATAGCGGGCGGGAATGTTCATGCACCGGCACAAGGCCACCGCCAGGTGAGCGAAATCCCGGCAAACCCCGACCCGCTCGTTGTAGGCCTCCCAGGCGGTGCGTGTCGGGCGGGCGTGAGCGTAGCCGAAGGTGATATGATCATGCACGTGATCGACGATGGCCTGGGCGCGCCCCCAACCGGGCGGCACATGCCCGAACAGGGTCCAGGCAGTACCCATCAGGCGATCCGTCTCGCAATACCGGCTGCCGAGCAGGAAGACCAAAACTTCGTCGGGCAAGTCTTCGACCGGGTGCTGCACCGCGCCTGGGGCGCTCTCGTCGGCCAGTCCGCTGTCGGCGACGATGAAGTCCGCCGAAAACCGCATTTCGCCAGGCGGCGCCACCAGGCGGGTGCAGATGTTGCCGAAGCTGTCGTAATAGGTTCTGGTCGGCGCCGCCGGATCGAACCTGATCACGTGCGGGCTCACCAGGTCCAGCATCCGCTCGGGACGCAAGCTCAACATCAGCATCATCGGCGTCGGCGCCGGGCAGTCGTAAACGATGTCGTATCCACAGCGGATCTGCATATCCGGAATGCCTTGTCTTGTTGGAAGTCTCGCCGGTAAAGCCTGGGCGCCGGCCACCGCCTCGGTCCGCAGGCGCTTCGACCGAAGGAGGCCCCTATCGATCGTCATACGCCGAACGGACTTCTGGGTGCAGACGATCCGGATCCCGTTGCTGTGGTCAACGCGGCCGGCCGCTCGCCGTTCCTGATCGTCTGCGATCATGCCGGCCGCGCGACGCCGGCCCGATTGCACCGGCTGGGGTTGCCGCAAAGCGCTTTCGATCTGCATATCGCCGTCGACATCGGAGCCGAAGGTGTCGCGAGGCGCCTCGCGGCCGCCAACGACGGCTGCGTCATCACCCAGGCCTATTCCCGCCTGGTGATCGACTGCAATCGGGCGCCGCGGCATCCCCAGTCGATCGTTCCGGTCTCCGATGGGGTGGTGGTCCCGGGCAATCGAGACCTCGCCGCAGGCGACGCCCTGGTCAGGCGGCGCGCGATCTTCGATCCGTATCATGCCAGGATCGCAGCCGAACTCGACAGGCGCGTAAGGCATGCCGTTCCGCCGATCCTCGTGTGCGTGCACAGCTTTACGCCCTCGATGGGCGGAGTGGCCCGCCCCTGGCACGCGGGTCTGTTGCACCGGGGCGACTCGCCGATCAGCCATGCGCTGCTGCAAGTGCTTTCGGCGACCTCGGGGCTGGAGATTGGGGACAACCAGCCCTACGCCATGGACGAGGTCGACTACACCGCTCCCGTCCATGCGATCGCGCGCGGGCTGGACTATCTGGAGATCGAAATCCGCCAGGACCTGATCGCCGACGGGTCCGGTGAGGCGGCCGTCGGCGATCTGCTGGCCGAGTCGATGGATCGCGCGCTGCGGCGGATCGTCGACGCCGCCCAGGCCTAGAGCGACTGCGTCAGAAGCCCGACCGCGACCAGCGGCAGGCCGACGACGACCAGGGCGTTGATCAGGCCGAGAGCAAACCGGTCGACGACGTTGATCATGGAATTGATGGTCATGGGGAAGTCCCTCGATTTGTGCGGCGCGGCGGTGATGCACCGTCGCTGTGGACAAACCGATAGGCCCACATCGTTTTTCGATCAAATTAATTATTGTTTATCGATATTAACTCGCCGTAATGCAGCATTTGACGCCTCCTTCACCCTGGGGGGAGGGACCGGCGCCGCAGACGCCAGGGTGGGATTTGGGTGGTTGCCGACACCCGGCACACTTCCTCTGTCCCTCTCCGCGACGGGGAGGGGGCGCTCAAACTCGCGCTTCACCGCCGGTGACGTCCTCCCAGAAGCGTTTGGCCTTCTGGAAGAATTTGGCGGACTTGGGATTCTGGTGTTCGCCGCACAGGCCCGCGAGTTCGCGCATCAGCGCCTTCTGCTTGGCGTTCAGGTGGGTCGGAGTCTCGATGAACAGTTCGACCACCAGGTCGCCGCGTTCGCGGGAGCGCAGCGAGGGCATGCCCTTGCCGCGCAGCCTGACCGTGTGGCCAGTCTGGGCGCCTTCGGGCACCTTGACCCGGATCTTGTTGGCGCCGTCGCAGTTCTCGCCGCCCAGCAGGCACGGGGCCTCGATATCGCCGCCGAGCGCCGCCGTGGTCATCGGCACCGGCATCGAGCACAGCAGATCCAGGCCATCACGTTCGAACAGCTCGTGCGGCCGTACGGAAATGAAGATGTAGAGATCGCCGCGCGGACCGCCGCGCGCGCCCGGCGTCGCCTTCGCCGGCCAGACGAATGCGCGAGCCGTCGTCGACCCCGGCCGGGAATGCGCACCTGCAGGGCGCGCTCGCGGCGGACCTGGCCATGGCCGCCACAGGCGCGGCACGGATCGAGGATCAGCCGGCCCGCGCCGCCGCACCGCGGGCAGGTGGATTCCAGCTGGAAGAAGCCCTGGCTGCGGCGCACCCGCCCGCGCCGCCGCAGGTCGCCGCACGGTAGTGGGACTGGTCCCGGTGCTCGCGCCGGAACCGGCGCAGGCCTCGCAGGCCATCGCCGCGGGGACTTTGATCTCGACCTCGGCCCCGCTGTAGGCCTGTTCGAGAGTGATCTCGTAGTCGTAGCGCAGGTCCTGGCCACGGGCCGGCCCATTGTTCGACCGTTGTCCGCGCTCCGAAGATGTCGCCGAAGCCGTCCCCGAAGACGCTGTTGAAGATATCGTTGACGTCGGGGAACCGCCGCCGCCACCGCCGTTCATGCCGTTGAGCCCGGCGTGACCATAACGATCATAGGCGGCGCGCTTCTGCGGGTCAGACAGCACCGAATAGGCTTCGTTGATCTCTTTGAAGCGGGCGGTGGCGTCTGGGCAGCCGCCATTCTTGTCGGGATGATGCTCCATGGCGAGCTTGCGGAACGCCGATTTCAAGGTCGCGTCGTCGGCGTCCCGGGCTACGCCGAGCACCTCGTAAAAATCACGCATGGGACCGGCTCGCGAGCCCTGAACCTATGCCGGCCGTGTCCGGCCGGTTCGCCCGATTGGTCATGATCATTGCGCCTGATGTCCTCCAAAAGCGGGCCCCGCCGCGAAGGCGGGCGCCCTTGGTCCCCGAAAAGGACCCCCGATCAACGGCCGGCTTCAGGCCGACTTCTTTTCGTCCGACACGTCTTCGAATTCGGCGTCGACGACACCTTCCGAGGCCCCGCCGTCACCGTCGGCGGCGCCGCCGGGCTGCTGCGCCTGATACATCGCTTCACCGAGCTTCATCGACGCTTGCATCAGGGTCTGGGTCTTGGCGGTGATCGCCTCGACGTTTTCGCCCTCGATGTCGGCCTTGAGGTCGGCGATCGCGGTTTCGATCGCCGTCTTGTCGGCGGCGGCGACCTTGTCGCCATGCTCGGCCACCGCCTTTTCGGTCGAATGGATCAGCGCCTGGGCGTGGTTCTTGGCCTCGACCAGTTCCTTGCGCCGCTTGTCTTCCGCGGCGTGGGCCTCGGCGTCCTTGACCATCCGCTCGATGTCGCTGTCGGAAAGACCCCCGTTCGCCTGGATGCGGATCGACTGCTCCTTGGAGGTCGCCTTGTCGCGGGCCGAGACGTTGACGATGCCGTTGGCGTCGATGTCGAAGGTGACCTCGACCTGCGGCACGCCGCGCGGGGCGGGCGGCAAACCGACCAGATCGAACTGCCCGAGCAGCTTGTTGTCGCCGGCCATCGGCCGCTCGCCCTGGAACACCCGGATGGTCACCGCGCTCTGGTTGTCGTCGGCGGTGGAGAAGACCTGGCTCTTCTTGGTCGGGATGGTGGTGTTGCGCTCGATCAGGGGCGTGAACACCCCGCCGAGCGTCTCGATCCCCAGGGTCAGGGGCGTGACGTCGAGCAGCAGGACGTCCTTGACGTCGCCCTGCAGGACCCCGGCCTGGATGGCGGCGCCCAGCGCCACCACCTCGTCCGGGTTGACGCCCTTGTGCGGTTCGCGGCCAAAGAAATTCTTCACCGTCTCGACCACCTTGGGCATTCGGGTCATGCCGCCGACCAGGATGACTTCGTCGATCTCGGAGGTCCGCAGACCGGCGTCCTTGAGTGCGCGTTCGCACGGGCCGACGGTCTTGGCGATCAGGTCGTCGACCAGGGCTTCGAGCTTGGCGCGCGACAACTTGATGTTCAGGTGCAGCGGGCCCGACGCATTCATCGAGATGAATGGCAGGTTGACCTCGTACTGCGCCGTCGACGACAGTTCTTTCTTCGCTTTTTCGGCCTCTTCCTTGAGGCGCTGCAAGGCGAGCTTGTCCTTGCGCAGGTCGACGCCCTGCTCCTTCTTGAACTCGTCGGCCAGGTAATCGACGATGCGCAGGTCGAAGTCTTCCCCGCCGAGGAAGGTGTCGCCGTTGGTCGACTTCACTTCGAAGACGCCGTCGCCGATTTCCAGGATCGACACGTCGAAGGTGCCGCCGCCCAGGTCATAGACGGCGATCTTCTTGCCTTCGTTCTTTTCCAGTCCATAGGCCAGTGCGGCAGCGGTCGGCTCGTTGATGATCCGCAGCACCTCGAGGCCCGCGATCTTGCCGGCGTCCTTGGTCGCTTGGCGCTGGGCGTCATTGAAATAGGCCGGGACGGTGATGACCGCCTTCTCGACCTTCTCGCCGAGGTGCGCTTCGGCGGCTTCCTTCATCTTCTGCAGGATGAAGGCGCTGATCTGCGGCGGCGAATAATCCTTGCCGTGAGCCCGCACCCAGGCGTCGCCCGTAGGACCCTTGACGATCTGGTAAGGCACCATGCCCTTGTCCTTCTCGACCATCGGATCGGAGAAGTTGCGGCCGATCAGACGCTTGATGGCGAACAGGGTGTTTTCCGGGTTGGTCACCGCCTGACGCTTGGCGGGCTGGCCGACGAGGCGCTCGCCATCATCGAGAATGGCGACCACGGAGGGTGTGGTGCGGACGCCCTCGGCGTTCTCGATGACCTTGGGCGTCTTGCCGTCCATGATGGCCACGCACGAATTGGTCGTGCCGAGGTCGATGCCGATAATCTTGCTCATTAAGGTCCAGTCCGCTCCTGGTGATGGCGATCGGGGCGCCGAGGCGCTCCGCCCTCCACAACGCCCGACCGCCTTGGTTACTTTACGGTTTCAGCAGTGTCCCGGTGTGGGTGCGCCGCGTTGGGCTCGATATGGGAACCACGGAAGCGCTCGCAAGGGCGCCCCGCCATGCGCTGCGCATGGTAGAGAGCGGGCATGTCGCCGAATGGACTTCACGCCTTCTTCCCGAATACTTCGATCCCGCCGCCCAGCAGGCCCTTGTTTCGCAGGTCCTGGCCGCGGCCGAGGCCGCGCCGTTCCGTCGTCCGCTCGACGCCGGGCGGCAAGGCCGATGAGCGTCGAGATGACCAACCTCGGCCCGCTGGGCTGGGTCACCGACGCGCCGGCTATCGCTATGAAGCCCGCCATCCGATCACCGGTGCGCTCCTGGCCGCCTATTCCGCCGGCGCTGCTGGCCCTTTGGGCGGACGTGCCGACGGCGCGCCGCCGCCCGATGCCTGCCTGGTCAACCTCTATCGCGCCGGCGCGCGGATGGGCGCTCACCAGGATCGCGACGAGGCGGACTTTTCAGCTTTCCGGTGCTCTCGGTATCGCTGGGCGACACCGCCGATGTTCCGCCTGGGCGGCCTGGATCGACGCGCGCCGACCGTCTCCATGCGGCTGGCCTCCGGCGATGTCTGCATCCTCGCCGGGACAAGCGCGGCTGGCGTACCACGGCGTCGATCGCATCCTGCCCGGCTCCTCGCGTCTGATTCCCGGCGGCGGCCGCCTCAATCTGACCCTTCGGCGCGCTCGCCGCCGAAGGAGAGCTAGCGCATGATCGATCTCGCTCAATCGCCCCGATGGGAAGTGCGCGGAGCGTGTCGCGCCGTCCCGCCGCGCGATCTGGGCAAGGCTGTTTTTCGCCGGTTACGCCGCGGCCGCCTTCTCGGCCGCCGCCGCAGCCCGATCCACACCGATGACGGCGGGGCTGATCATCGAGGCGGTCACCCTGCCGGCGGCGGATTTCGCGCTGCCCGCCTATCTCGCCCGGCCGGCCGGGCCGGGGCGGTTCCCGGCGGTGATCGTCGCCTCGGAAATCTTCGGCGTGCATGACTACATCAAGGATGTCTGCCGCCGACTCGCCAAGCTCGGCTATGTCGCCATCGCGCCGGCGTTCTTCGTGCGGGTCGCCGACCCGGCGCCGCTCAGCGACATCGCAGGCGGTGATGAAGATCGTCGCAGCAGGCGTCGGACCAGCAGGTCATGGGCGATGTCGGCGCGACCATCAGCTTCCTGGCGGCGGCAGCTTACGTCGACGCGTCGCGTCTGGCCATCACCGGCTTTTGCTGGGGCGGCGGGACGACCTGGCTGGCGTGCGAGGAATTTCCAGCGAATTCAAGGCCGGCGTCGCCTGGTACGGCCGAATGGTTCCCCCGCCGACGGGGGGCGATCCCGGGCGCGTTGTGGCCGGTGACCGCTGTCGCGCAACTGCACGCGCCGGTGCTGGGCCTCTACGGCGCCAAGGATGCACCTCGCAGCCAGTGTCCCGGCCATGCGGGCGGCCCTGTGCGGCGGCGCACAAGACCGACAGCGAGATCATCGTCTATCCAGACGCCGGCCACGGCTTCCACGCCGACTATCGCGACAGCTACAACGCCGCCGACGCCACGGACGGCTGGACGCGGATGCTGGCCTTCTTCGCCCGCGCACGGCGTCGCGCCCGGAGCCTGACGCCGGGCGCATCTACCCCCGGAGCTTGCGCGTCAGGGTCTCGAGATCCCGCGCCAGTTGCGGATCGCTGAGGCGCAGTTCCTCGATCCGGCGCACCGCGTGCAGCACCGTGGTGTGGTCGCGCCCGCCGAAGCGACGCCCGATATCGGGCAGTGAGCGGGTGGTCAGCTGCTTGGCCAGCCACATCGCCGCCTGGCGCGGCCGGGCCACGGCGCGAGCGCGGCACGGCGCTGATCAGGTCGGCCTGTTTCAGTCCGAAATGTTCGGCCGTGGCCTTCTGGATGTCGTCGACCGTCACCCGCCGCTCTCCGCCGCGCAGATGCGCGCCCAGCAACCGCTGAGTCTCGTCGAGGCTGAGCGAGCCGGAGTCGGCGCCGGCCCGCGCCACGACAGTATTGAGCGCCCCTTCCAGTTCGCGCACGCTGTCGGTGAACCGATCGGCCAGAAAAGCCATCACTTCGGGCTTGAGCGCGCCGGCGAAACCTTGCTGGCGGCAGACGATCTGCAGCTTGCGCTCCAGGATCCCCATGCGCAGACCGCGGTCGGCCGGCTCGATACCGCAGACCAGGCCGGCCGACAGGTGCGAGCGCAGGTGCGGGTCCATTTCGGTCAGGGCGGAGGGCGGTCGGTCGGCCGAGAACACGATGCGGCGGCCATCCTCCATCAGGGCGGCGAGAGTGTGCAGCAACTCCTCCTGGGTCGATTGCTTGCCGCCGATGACATGCACGTCGTCGATCAGCAGCAGGTCCGCGGAGCGCAATTCCTCTTTGAAGCTCGCCGCCCGGCGCTCCATCAGCGCGCGCACGAAGCCCGACAGGAAGCGCTCCGACGTCAGGTAGATCACCTTGCGGCCGGGCGCATTCTGAGCCGCGTCCCAGGCCATGGCGTTCAGCAGATGGGTCTTGCCGAAACCGTAGGGTCCGTGAATGACGACCGGGTTGAAGTGGCCGTCGGCCCACGACGCCACGCGACGGGCCACCGCATGGGCGAACTCATTGGCGGGTCCGACGACGAAACTGTCGAACCTGAACCGCTCCTGCAGGCCGCTGGGGCGTTCAGCGGGAGCGTCCGCTGTGGGGCCCGCCTCGACGGTGATCGCCGCCGCGTCGACGTCGACTTCGATCGGGCCGGATTCGGCCTCGTATTCAGCGCGGGATTTCAGGCCGAGGCGGCGGCCCTGCGGATCGTGCGCCGCCCAAAGCTCGCCGATCCGGCGCCAGGCGTGACGGCGAATCCAGTCGCGGGCGATGCCGGTGGGGGTGACCAGGCACAGTTCGCCATCCCCGAACGCACGCAGGCAAGCGGGCGCCAGCCACGAGCCGAACACGTCGTCTCCCAGTTCGGCTCTGAGCACCCGACTTGCCTTGGTCCAGACACTGTCCGAGGGCGCCGACACCACCGCCATGGAGACATTCCTGCTCGCCATTTTGCAATAACCCCGCCGTTTCCACCAATTTGGATAGGACACCGGACGACGCGCAACGACGCGCCGAACGCATGAACACTCAGACAATAATGCCCCAACCACCAAAGGCGCTGTGCGCGCCCTCGCCGGGAATTTAGTCCGTACAAGACCGAAAGCTTTGAAGGCTCCAGACTACCCCCGACGTCGCCGGCCGTCAACGTAAAAACTCGAGTTCGAAGAGCTTAAATTTTTGTTGACATGCGGAAGGATCGGATAGGCTTGGAGAAACCCGCGAGCGTCAAATTTCCGTGATGGGAACCGAGAAATATCCGGCGCGTTCTGGATTTTGCCGCGCCACCCCGATACTGGCGGGGATCTAAGAAATATCTAACGAATACAAATAGTTACTTTAAGTCGGCGGAAAATTAGGCGGCGGACAACTTCTTCAGTTGACGGTGCAACCTGGAAACCTTCCGCGAGCCGGTGTTGCGATGTACGACACCCTTGCCGACGGCGCGCATCAACTCCGATTGCGCGACGACGAAAGCAGCCTTCGCGCCGGCTGCGTCACCGCCCGCGACCGCCTCTTCGAATTTCCGTAAAAAGGTCCTGACCCGCGACCGGCGAGCCTTGTTCACCTCGGTGCGTTTGGCGATTTTGCGGATCGCTTTCTTGGCGCCGGGGTTGTTGGCCATCGTGCTTCAGAACCTTCAAGGGACGCCCGGACCCAGATTGGGGTGGGGGCGGTAAAAACGAGAGGCGCGGATATAGGCCAAGCCCCCAGTGCGGTCAATCGGCTAGACGCCGATCGTTTTCACGGTCCGTCGACCGGGACGCCGGCCGCCCTTAGCCGCTCCGGCACCCCATCCGGTCCGATCAGGTGGCCCGCGCCGACCACCATGACGACATCGCCAGCGCCCGACAGGCGAGCCTCGATGATCCGGGTCCAGCGTCGATTACGCGCGCTGATCAAGCGACGGTAGAGGGTGGGGGAGGCAGCCATCAGGCTGTCCAGGGCGTCGGCCCTCAGTTCCCCAAGATCGCCCGCCATCCAGCCGTTCAAGACGCGACGATACATGTCCGGCTGGTCCTCGATCTCCTTGAGCGTGGCGTCCAGAGAGGCGACCTGATCGGCTAGCGGGGCGCCGGCCAGGAACCCGATCTGCTGACCGGGCGTCTCGAACGCGCGCCGCCGGGCGCTGGCCGGCGCCAGCGCCTGAATCTGCTGCTCGACGCCGCGGCCGGCCGCCGCGCCCGATCGCTCGTCGTCGAGCAGCGACAAGGTCACCTCGGCCAGCCAGGGTTTCAGCCTTTCGAGCGCCGAGCCGGAGACCCCGACCTTGTCGGCCACCGCTGCGAAGCCGCTGATCCTGTTCCGCGCTGAGATGCTTGCCGAGGCTGTCGCCGGCCGGCAGATAGCCCAGGGCCAGGCTGAGCCTGGCGGCCGCCGTGTCCGTGGACTGGTCGATGGGCAGTTCGAACCAGATCTCGCGCGCCTTCGGCAATTCCTCGAGCAACTTCGGCGGGGCCCAGTCCAGCCCGCGCGGCAGCAGGTGGACCGATCCGAACAGGTAGATCGTCGTGTGACGGCCGTGGACCACCCAGAGCGGCGGTTGGGCGGGCGCCGCACCGGCGCCCGCCGACAGGCTCGCGCACAGTCCGCACAGCAAAAGGAGAGCGGCTCATGTCTGGCAGGTCGGACAATGAAACGTCGAGCGCCCGGCCTGCACGGTCCGCGCGATGATCCCGTCGCAGCCACGGTTGCCGCACGGCTGTCCCGCGCGGTCGTAGGCTTCGAAACGGTGCTGGAAATATCCGAGCGAACCATCCGCGCCGACATAGTCGCGCAGGCTCGAACCACCGGCGTCCAGCGCCTCGGCCAGCACCGCCTGGATGCAGGTCACCAGCCGCGCCACCTGCCGGCGGCCGATCTCCAGCGCCGGCTTCAGGGGCGACACTCTGGCCCGGTGCAGGGCCTCGCAGACATAGATGTTGCCCAGGCCCGCCACGACGTGTTGATCGAGCAGCAGGGGCTTTGCGCCCTGCCGGCGTCCCTCGAACGCGGCTCGCAGATGGGCCGCGGTGAAAGCCTCGCCCAGTGGCTCGGGTCCCATGGTCGCGAACCGCGGATGGCGATCCAGGATCGCCGTCGGCGTCAGATCCATGAAGCCGAACCGCCGGGCGTCGAAGAAGGTTATCGTGTGGCCGGCTTCGGTATGGAAGACGATGTGGGCGTGTTTGGCCTCGCTGGCCGCCGCGAGCACGAAATCGCCTGGTCTGACAGCTCCGGCCGGCGCGATCGATTTCAAATCGGCCGGTCATGCCCAGATGCATGATCAGCGTCTCGTCGCGGTCCAGGTGGCCCAGAATATATTTTCCGCGGCGGTCGAGACGCTCGACGCGGGCCCCGGTCAGCCGCTGCACGAAGCCGTCCGGGAGCGGGAAACGCAGATCGGGCCGACGGGCCTCCACCCGCGTCAGGCGCGCGCCCGTCAACACGGGCGCCAAGCCTATGCGGACAGTCTCGACCTCGGGCAGCTCAGGCATCGCCCGTGCCTAGCCGATGCTTCGCCGCGACGCCATGGCCGGGCTGACTGGCGCTAGAACATCAAACGGCCTAAGAGGCCGGTCCATGGGCGAAGTCGCCGCAAGTTTCGGGTTCGCCGACGTCGATCCCGCCAGCAAACCGCGCCTCGTGCGCGGCGTTTTCGATCGGGTCGCCCGCCGGTATGACCTGATGAACGACCTGATGAGCGGCGGCGTTCACCGGCTGTGGAAGGATGCGGCGGCTGCCCGGCTCAATCCCCAACCGGGCGAACTCGTGATCGATTGCGCCGGCGGCACCGGCGACATGGCGCGGCGCTTCGCCAGGATGGCCGCCGCGGCTCGCGCGCGGCGAGGGGGCGAACCGGCGTCGATCGTCATCATCGACTACAACGAGGCCATGATTCGCGCCGGACTGGGCCGCGGCGACGAAGCCATCGCCCGGACCGTGGGGGACGCTCAGGCCTTGCCGCTGCGGGCCGCCGCGGCCGACGCTTACTGCATCGCCTTTGGCCTGCGCAACGTGACCGACATCGCCGCCGCGCTGCTGGAAGCGCGACGCGTGCTGAAGCCAGGCGGACGTTTCCTCTGCCTGGAATTTTCCCGGCCGCCGACCAGCGTGGTGCGCGAGCTGTACGACGCCTATTCCTTCGGGGCGATACCGACCATCGGCGCGATCGTCGCCCGTGATCGCGAGGCCTATCGCTATCTGGTCGAAAGCATTCGTCGCTTTCCCGACCAGGCGGCGCTGGCGGCGATGATGCTCGAAGCCGGTTTCTCCGGGGTCACGGTGACCAATTTCAGTGGCGGGGTCTGCGCCCTGCATCACGGCTGGGCGATCTGAGCCAGGTGAGCGGCCTGTCGGCCCACCTGCGTCTGGCCGGCGCGCTGTGGACCTTGATACGGGCCGACGCCCTAGCGCCGCGTGAGATCGATCCGCTGCTTCCGCCGGGACCGCGCCTGGCGGCGCGTTGTCTGCGCCTGCTCGCCGACCGCCGCGCGCGCGATGCGCGTCCGGGCGTCCGTCTCGCGGAGGCGCTGGAGCGATTGGGGCCGGCGGCGATCAAGCTGGGGCAGTTGCTGTCGACCCGGGGCGATATTTTCGGGATCGCCTTCGCCGAGGACCTGGCGCGGCTGAAGGACCGGCTGCCGCCCTTCGCCAGCGAAATTGCGCGCCGGGAGGTGGAACGTGCGCTGCAACGCCCGGTGGGAGCGATGTTTCGCGAATTCGGTGAACCGGTCGCGGCGGCTTCCTTGGCCCAGGTACACCGGGCGACCCTGTTCGACGGCCGGACCGTCGCCGTGAAGATCCTGCGGCCGGGCATCGAGCGGCGCGTCCGCGACGACAGCGCCGCCCTGTTGCTGGCCGGTCGGTGGGCGGACTCCTGGTCTCCACGCGCCCGCCGCCTCGAGCCGCTCGCCTTCGCGCAAACCGTGGTCCGGATGCTGCAACTCGAACTCGACCTGCGCTTCGAGGCGGGCGGCGCGGACGAATTGAAACAGGTGACGGCGGCCGACGGCTTCATCGGGGTCCCCGGCGTCGTCTGGACCGGCGTGTCGCGGCGGGTTCTGACCCTCGAATGGGCGCGCGGCCTGCCGCTGTCCGAACCGTCGGCCCTGGAACAGCCGGGCCTCGATCGGCGTCGGCTCGCCGACAATCTGGTCCGCGGCTTTCTGGCCCAGGCGTTGGACCACGGGGTTTTCCACGCCGACCTGCACGAGGGGAACCTGTTCGTCCAGCCGCCGGGCCGGTTGACCGCGGTCGACTTTGGCATCGTCGGACGGCTCGGCGCCGCGGAACGACGCTATCTCGCGGAAATTCTTTGGGGTTTTCTACGCCGGGACTATGCGCGGATTTCCGCCGTGCATTTTGAGGCCGGCTACGTCGCGGCTCACCACGATCGCGCCGCCTTCGCTCAGGCGCTGCGGGCCGTGGGCGAGCCGCTGTTGGGGCGAACGGCGAGCGAAGTCTCGATGGGCCGGCTGCTGACCCAACTGTTCGAGATCACCGATCTCTTCGGCATGCGCCTTCGGCCCGAACTGGTCCTGCTGCAAAAGACCATGATGACCGTCGAGGGGGTCGCCCGGCGGATCGATCCGGCCCACGATATCTGGGCCGCGGCCGAGCCCGTGGTCCGACGCTGGATCGCCCGCGAACTCTCGCCGACCGCCAGGCTCGGCGCCCTGGCGACCGACGCCAGGGCGCTCGTCGAAAGGATTACCGCCCGACCCGAAATGGAACCGGTCGCCTTGACCCCTCCGAACCGCGACGAGACCATCGGTCGACGACCCGGAACCTCGCCGGTGATCGCGTTCCTCGCCGGCGTGGGCGCCGCGGCGTTCGCCTTCGCGACCGCCGCGTTGATCCGATGACCGTCCGCGTCAGCCCTGGGACTGGTCGGGGCCGGTGTTGGAGCCGGCATGGGTGCGCTGGCTCTCGCGCTCCTTTTGCCCCGTCCAGTACGCCGCGCCGTCACGCGGCTTGAACATGGTGCGAGGCGCGCCGTCGCGTGACACGACCGCGAAGATATTGCCGCCGGCGTCGTAGATCAGTCGATCGCCGTTGCGTCGATCGATCGATTGCACGTCGCTCGGCGGATGGTCGATGAAGGCATGCGCCTTGGCGACATAGTCATGCTCGTCGGAGGCCGCGAAATCCTGGCCATTCTTGGTGAACTGGTATTGGGCGTTCTCTTCGGCGGTATGGGTTCGATTGGCGGCCCACATCGGCTTGCCGGCGACTTTCGGGGCTTCCGCGTCGCGTGATCCGCTGCCGGACGAAGACGAGAATTCCGGCGGTGCGGCCGCTCCGTACGATGCCTGCTGGCTGGCGGCCGGTACGGCGGAGGGTTTGCCCCCACAACTGGAAACGGCCATCGCCAATGTGCCGGCGAGGGCATAGGACAGCAGTCGGTTCATATCGTTCTCCCCATTTTGGCGGCCGCGATAGGCGCCCAGAACAAAATATGAACTTTTATCAGGGTTTGTCGAGTCCTAGTATTTTACGCTAATGCCCTCGGGACGACTTGCCGATCAGGAACTTGAAAACTTGGGCGACCGGCGCGTGCTTCTGATCGTTGGCGGCGGCATCGCCGCCTACAAGGCGCTCGAATTGACACGGTTGCTGCGCACGGCGGGTATCGGCGTTGAGCCGGTGCTGACCGAAGCCGGCGCGCGTTTCGTGACCCCGCTGTCCCTCTCGGCCCTGGCGGGCGCGCCGGTGCGCACGGACTTGTTTTCCCTGAGCGACGAGGCGGCCATGGGCCACATCGAGCTTTCCCGTTCCGCCGACCTGGTGGTGATCGCGCCCGCCACCGCCGATCTGCTGGCCAAGGCGGCGCAAGGACTCGCCGACGACCTGGCGTCGGCGGTGCTGTTGGCGACCGACAAGCCGGTCCTGGCCGCGCCGGCGATGAACGTGCGGATGTGGCTGCATCCGGCGACCCGCCGCAATATCGCTACGCTGATCGCCGACGGCGTGTCGATTGTCGGTCCGGACCAGGGCGCCATGGCCTGCGGCGAGTTCGGTCCCGGGCGGCTGGCGGAGCCCGCGGTCATTGTCGACGCCATTCTGGCCGCCCTCGAAAGCGGTCGCGACAAGCCGCTGGCCGGCCGCCATGTCCTGGTGACCGCCGGGCCCACCGCCGAGGCCATCGACCCGGTGCGCGTGTTGACCAACCGGTCGAGCGGCAAGCAGGGCTACGCCATCGCCGGCGCCTGCGCGGCGCTGGGCGCGCGCGTGACCCTGGTCTCGGGACCGACGGCGTTGCCCGCCCCGGTCGGGGTCGAACGCCTGGCCGTCGAGTTGGCGCGCGAAATGCTGGCCGCCTGTCGAGGCGCTTTGCCGGCCGATGCGGCGATCTGCGTCGCCGCCGTGTCCGACTGGCGCCCACTGGCCGTATCGGACCGCAAACTCAAGAAGGGACAGGGCGGCCCTCCGCGGTTCGAGCTCGTCGAGAACCCCGATATTCTGGCCGAGCTGTCGTCGGCCGGCGACCAGCGCCCGCGGCTCGTCGTCGGATTCGCCGCCGAGACCGACGATCTCGAGGCCAATGCCCGGCGCAAGCTGGCGCGAAAGGGCTGCGACTGGATTGTGGCGAATGATGTGGCGGAGGCCGGAATCATGGGCGGCGACGACAACCAGGTGCTGCTGGTCGAGGCGGACCGCACCGAACGCTGGCCGCGGGCTTCGAAGATGGACGTCGCCCGGCGCCTCGCCCGGCGCGTGGCCGAGGCGTTGCGATGACCGTCGAGATCGACATCCTGCGACTGCCCGGCGCACTCGACCTGCCGTTACCGGCTTATGAAACCGCCGGCGCGGCCGGCATGGACGTGCGGGCGGCCGTCGAAGCGGACCATCCGATGGTGCTCGCCCCCGGTTCACGCGCCGCCGTGCCCACGGGACTGTGCATCGCCCTGCCCGCCGGCTACGAGGCGCAGATCCGCCCCCGTTCGGGCTTGGCGCTGCGCGACGGCGTCACCGCGCTCAATACCCCAGGGACCATCGACGCCGATTATCGCGGCGAAATTCGCGTCATCCTGATCAACCTCGGCGACCGTGACTTCACGGTCCGGCGGGGCGACCGCATCGCTCAGATGGTGATCGCGCCGGTCACCCGGGCGATATGGCGCGAGGCGTCGGACCTCGAGGCGACCGCCCGAGGCCAGGGGGGATTTGGTTCGACCGGCGCGCGCTGACCGCGTTCAGAGACGCAATCCCAGCACATCGCTCATATCGTAGAGCCCGGCCGGACGTCCGGCGACCCAGGTCGCCGCCAACAGCGCGCCGCGCGCGAACAGTCTGCGATCGCCGGCCGAATGCGACAAGGTGATCGTCTCCTCTTCCGCGGCGAAGACGACGCTGTGCTCGCCGACGATGCCGCCGCCGCGCATGACGGAAAACCCGATCTCGCCGGCTCGGCGTCCGGTGGTCAGACCCTCGCGCGCCGCTCCCCGCACCTCGGCGAGCGAAACCCCTCGTCCATGGGCCGCCGCCTCGCCCAGCATCAGGGCGGTGCCGGACGGCGCGTCGCGTTTGCGGCGATGATGCGCCTCGAAGACCTCGATGTCCCAATCGGCCGCCGCCAACCGGCTGGAGGCCTGCTCGACGAGGCCGGCGAGCAGGTTCACGCCGATCGAGAAATTGCCGGACCGGACGATCGCGATCCGCCGCGCGGCCCGCGCGATGACCGCCAATTCGTCGCCGGACAGGCCGGTAGCCCCAAGGACCAGAGCCGGCCCCTGCCGCCGCTCGGCGGTCATGGCCAGATCGGCCGTGGCGCACGCAGTGGAAAAATCGACGATCACCTCGCAGGTGGCCGCCGCCGTTTCGCCCGTGACGAGGGTGTGGCCGGCGGCCCTCGCGCCGATGGATTCGGGGCGTCCGAAGGCGGCGGCGACCTCGAAGCCCGGGTGATCGCCCGCCAGCTCCAGGACCGCCTGGCCCATTCGTCCAAGCGCGCCGCCGACGCCGATCCGCACGATCGCCCACCTTTCCGACCAGAAGTCCCCGCCGCCGCCGACATGGCGATTGCGCTTGGCCGCCAGGCCGCGCCTATGTCCCGCGGCCGCGGCGGGCGGGTCAACATCTATCGTAGGGCCTGGCCGCAGCCCAGCGCGACCTTGGGTTCCGGCTCGTCCCCCCGTCGGTGGTCTGCGCGAGTCGGGGCGGCCACGCCGGGTTGTGACCACGCTCCGCCATCGATAGGTTGCGGCCCCACGTCTACAGCGCCCCTCGGGCGCGCCCACCACGGCGGAAGATCATGCGAGAGCCCGAGAAAAGCACGTTCACGGACGAGGAGGCGCTCGCCTTCCACCGGTATCCGACCCCTGGAAAGATCGCCGTGGTGGCGACCAAGCCAATGGCGACGCAGCGGGATCTCTCGCTGGCCTATTCGCCTGGGGTGGCGATCCCTGTGCTGGCGATCGCCCGCGATCCCGACCTCGCCTACGATTATACTTCGAAGGGCAATCTGGTCGCCGTGATCAGCAACGGCACGGCGATCCTCGGCCTTGGCGATCTCGGGGCCTCGGCGGCGAAACCGGTGATGGAAGGCAAGTCGGTGCTGTTCAAACGCTTCGCCGATGTCGACAGCGTCGACATCGAGATCAGCTCCCGCGATCCCGACGAAATCATAACCGTGGTCCGCAACATCGGCGTGACCTTCGGCGGCATCAATCTCGAAGACATCAAGGCCCCCGAATGCTTCCGGATCGAGACGGAGCTCCAGGAGCTGCTCGACATCCCGGTGTTTCACGACGATCAGCACGGCACGGCGATCATATCCGCGGCCGGTCTGATCAATGCCTGCGCGATCACCGGGCGAAGTCTGGGGGATGTCAAACTGGTGCTGTGCGGGGCGGGGGCGGCCGGCATCGCCACGCTCGAACTGGTCAAGGCGATGGGCGTGCGCCCCGAGAACTGCATCGCGGTCGACAATACCGGCGTGATCTATCGCGGTCGCGAAAAGGGCATGAACCAGTGGAAGTCGGCCCACGCGGTCGACACAGACGCCCGCACCCTGGCCGACGCGATGCGTGGGGCCGATGTGTTCCTCGGCGTTTCGGCCAAGGGCGCGGTTAATCAGGACATGGTCCGCTCGATGGCCGATCGTCCGATCATCTTCGCCATGGCCAACCCCGATCCCGAGATAACTCCGGAAGAAGTGCTGGCCGTGCGCTCGGACGCCATCGTGGCCACCGGCCGTTCGGACTATCCGAATCAGGTCAACAATGTCCTGGGTTTCCCCTACATCTTCCGCGGCGCCCTCGACGTTCGCGCCCGGCGGGTGAATCTCGAGATGAAGATCGCCTGCGCCAACGCCCTGGCGGCCCTGGCGCGGGAAGATGTGCCCGACGAGGTGGCCGCCGCCTATCATGGCCAGCATCTGAGGTTCGGGCCGCAGTATATTATCCCGACGCCGTTCGACCCGCGCCTGATTCACTACATCCCGCCGTTCGTCGCCCAGGCGGCGATGGACACCGGCGTGGCCCGCCGGCCGATCCCCGACATGGACGCCTATCGCGACAGCCTGGCCCGCCGTGTCGACCCGACCGCGGGGCTGCTGCAGAAGATCGCCATGGCGGTACAGTCGGGGACGCCCAAGCGGATCGTGTTCGCCGAGGGCGAGGAGCCCAGCGTGATCCGCGCCGCCCACGCCTTTCAGAGTCAGGGACTGGGCAAGGCGATCCTGGTCGGGCGCGAGGAACTGGTGGAGCAGAACATGCGTCTGGCCGGCCTGGAGCCGGCCGACGCCAGGCTGGAGGTCGTCAATGCGCGTCTCTCCGCCCAGGCGCCCAATTTCATCGACGCGCTCTATGGCCGCCTGCAGAGGCACGGCTATCTGAAGCGCGACGTCCAGCGCCTGATTCATCAGGATCGCAACAGCTTTGCCGCTTCGATGGTCGCGTTCGGCTACGCCGACGGCATGGTCACCGGCGTCACCCGGAATTTCGATCAGGTGCTGGTCGAGATCATGCGGGTCATCGACCCGGTGCCCGGAGGGCGGGTGATCGGCATGTCGATCGTGCTGGCCAAGGGGCGGACCCTGTTCATCGCCGATACCAATGTCACCGAAATGCCCGGCGCGAACGATCTGGTCGAAATCGCCTGCGAAGCCGCGCGGATGGTGCGCAACCTCGGCTTCACCCCGCGCCTGGCGTTCATGTCCTATTCAGCGTTCGGCAATCCGGCGGGAGAACGCTCCGAAAAGGTGCGCGCCGCCGTGGCCATGCTCGACGCACGCGACGATATCGACTTCGAGTATGAAGGCGAGATGCCGCCGGAACTGGCGCTCGACCCGGCGTCCCGCTCGAACTATCCGTTCATGCGTCTGACCGACGAGGCCAATGTGCTGATCATGCCGGCCATCCACTCCGCCTCGATCTCGACCAAACTGCTTCAGGCCCTGGGCGAGGCGACGGTGATCGGGCCTATCCTGGTGGGCCTTTCGAAGTCGGTGCAGATCTGTCCGCTCTCGGCTTCGGTCTCGAAGATCCTGATGATGGCGCAGATGGCGGCCTACGAACGCCCTCTGGCCGATGTGGTCGCCAGCCAGCCGGCCATCGCGCCTTGATCGCCTCGCCCAACGCCATCGACTGATCGACCGGACGGTTCCCAGGCGGGCCCGACGGGCTCATTGGAGGGAACGCTATGCCATCGGACCACGACCGCGCGATCGGTATCGACTTCGGCACCACCAACACCGTCGTCTCGCTGGTCGACGATCAGGGCCACGCCGGAGTGGTCAGTTTCCCGCTCGACGGCCGTAACATCGCTGCTTTTCGCTCCGCGCTCAGCTTCCACGCCTCGCCGCAAGATCCCGGCGAGCGGGTCGTCGAGGCCGGGCCATGGGCGATCGAGGCCTATGTCGAGGAGCCACTGGAAACCCGTTTCATCCAGTCCTTCAAGAGCTACGCCGCCAGCCCGCTTTTCCAGGACACCCGCATCCTCGGTCGCCGCTACGCTTTCGAGGATCTGCTGGCGACGTTTCTGTTCCGTCTGAAGGCCCATGGCGGCGCCGACCTGGCGTCCCTGCCCACGCGCGCCATCATCGGGCGGCCCGTCAGCTTCGCCGGCGCCCGGCCCGATCCCGACCTCGCTCTCGCGCGCTACCAGGCCGCGTTCGCCCGCTTGGGCTTCACCGACATCTGCTACGTCCACGAGCCGGTGGCGGCGGCATTCTTCTTCGCCCGTCGGTTGAGCAGGTCAGCCACGGTGCTGGTCGGCGATTTCGGTGGCGGCACCAGCGACTTTTCCATCGTCCGCTTCGAACGTCAGGCTGGCGACCTGCGCGCAACGCCGCTCGCCAACGCCGGCGTCGGAATCGCCGGGGACGCCTTCGACTACCGGATCATCGATCACGTGGTGTCGCCCGAACTCGGACGCGGCTCGCTCTACCGCGCGTTCGACAAGGTCCTGCCGATCCCGAACCGCTACTACACGGCGTTCGCGCGCTGGGAGCAACTGGCGCTGCTGCGCGCCTCGCGTGACATGCGCGACATCCGCGGTCTGCTGCGCACCGCGGTCGAACCGGAAAAGATCGGACGCCTCGTGGAGATCCTCGACGACAATCACGGCTACCCTCTCTACCAGGCCGTCTCCCGTCTGAAGGAAGCGCTTTCGACGCAGACCACGGCGACATTCCTCTTCGATGCCGGGTCGGTGCGTATCGAGCGTCGTGTCGAGCGTGGCGAATTCGAAACCTGGATCGCACCCGAACTGGGCGATATCGCAAACGCCGTCGATGTCGTGCTGGCCCGCGCGGGCCTCGCCCCCGCGGATATCGACCAGGTGTTCCTAACCGGCGGATCGTCGTTCGTCCCCGCGGTCAGAGCCCTGTTCTCGCGCCGCTTCGGAGAGGCGAAGCTGGAGAGCGGCGGCGAACTGGTCTCCATCGCCTCGGGTCTCGCCTACATGGGCGTGCAACCCGACCTCGACGCCTGGTGTCAACGTCTCGGCTAGCGTGTGAAATCTGGCGCGTAAGTCTTGATCGTGCGTTGACGAGCCCGCCAGGCAATGCCCGGCGACCCGAGAAACAGGGCGCTGGCCCGGTCTTCTCCACGGGGAGAAGAGGTTTCAATTACATCGCGCGGTCTCGGACTCCGGTTGTGTCGCGGGACTCAGCTTTCCAGCCGGTACGCGTCGCCATCGCGGATCACCCGGCCGGCGGTGGGGGTGGCGAAATGGGTGCCGATGAACAGGATCGGCTGGTCGGCGACGTCTTCCAGCAAGGCGCGCCGGGTCGATACCGACGCGACGGCGTCCGAGTCGAACGGCGGAGACCAGTGTGGATGGGCCATCTGGCAAGGATGGTGAATGGCGTCGCCGCTTATGATGGCCGTCTCGCCTTTGGACTCGATGACCACGCTGACGTGACCGGGCGTGTGTCCCGGAGTTGGCTTCAGGTGGATCTCCGGCGAAATCCGGTGATCCATCTCGACCAGTTCGGCGAGGCCGGCCGCGAAGATCGGCGTCACCGAATCCGACAGTATTTCCAGTTGGTCCGCGTCGCCCTCGGCGCTCCAATGTTCGTATTCACGCCGGCCGATCAGATACCGCGCGTTCGGAAAGGTCGGTATCCAGCGACCGTCCACCAGCATGGTGTTCCAGCCGACATGATCGACATGCAGATGCGTGCAGATCACCGCGTCGACGCTTTCGCGCGGCCAGCCGGCCTGCTCCATCTGCTGCAGGAAGGCGGTGCTGAGCGGCCGCCGGCCGGTGATGCTCCGGGGCCGATCGTTGCCGATGCAGGTGTCGACGACCAGCCGCAGCCCCGGGGCCTGCACCAGCAGGGCGTGGATCGACAGCCGCAGATGACCCTCCTCGGTGACGAAATGCGGATATAGCCAGGGCGTGGCCTTGAGAGCCTCCGGTCGCGCCTCGATCAGGAACGGGTGGCGCTCGTCGTGCGGCACGGGCATTTCCATCTCCACGACCCGCGTGATCGTCACGTCGCCTATCTTCCAGGTCAGCATGCGCGTCTCCTCCGTGGATGCCTTGTCGGGCAACTCTAGGGTTCCGGGGACGCCGCGTCATCAGGCAGTGCGCGCCATTCAGACCTGCCCTTCGCCCCTGCGCCGCCGGATTTCGTCCAGGGCGTCTTCGAGCCGCGCCTTGGCCGAGCCGCGCCGCGCCGCCGTGGGCTGACCCGGGTCCGGGGCCCAGCCGGTCATGGTGACGATTTCGAACGTGGCGGGGATGCGTCCATCCGCCCCGGCGAAGCTGTCGATATAGGCTTGGCAGGTCCTGGCGAGCGAACGGCGCGTCAGGGGCGTCCGCGTCCGCTCGAGCAGCGCATTGCTTTCGCCCATCGCACGCAGGTCGGCGATCAGTTTCAGCGGATGATCGTAGCGAACCACCAGCCGGTCGACATCGACCACCGGCATCGCAAAACCCGCTCGCCGCAGCAGATCGGCCGCGTCCGGCGCATCGATGAACGGCGACACCCGGGGACCAGCGCCGCCGGTCTCCTGCAGGTCGGTTTCGGTGAGGGTGCGGCGCAATTCCACCAGCGTCGCGCCGCCCAGCATGGCGCACAGCATCAGTCCATCGGGCCGCAAGGCGCGGCGGATCTGGATCATCGAGCCCACCAGATCGTTGACCCAGTGCATGGCCAGCGAGGACGCCACGAGGTCGAAGCTCGCCGGCGCGAACGGCAGCCGCTCTTCATCGGCCACGACGCGCGGCCCGCCCCGCCCGGCCAGCATCGCCGGCGCCAGATCGGTCTCGACGAGCCACCCTATCCGGGCGTCGTGGCCGGCGCTCTCCAACATGCGGGCAAACACGCCGCCCCTCGCGCCGAGGTCGAGCGCGACATCGAACCGCCTTTGCACGCCCGCCAGGCGCTCGATGAAATCCTCGCACACCCGCCGCTTGAGGAATTCCACGGACGTGACGCTCCTCGCCGCCCGCGAAAGCCGGCAACGCAACAAGGTCCTGTCGAATACGCGGGGTGACGCGGGCATCGGATTAGATCCCGGCTATGGCACGAGCCGCCAGCGTGCGACACTGCGCGCGGGCAAAGCGATGGAAAAGGAGAGGGCGTGGCGCCATCGTTCCTGGGGTGGACGGCGAAGGGCGGCCTGCGGGTCGCCGTGCGCCGCGGTCTGGATCTCCTGCTGCCGCCCCGGCCCCTCGACGAAGGCCGCGGCGCCGTGCAGTCGGCCGGGCTGACGGCTGACGCCTGGGCGCGGATCAGCTTCATCGAGGCGCCGGTATGCGACGGCTGTGGCGCTCCGTTCGACGCGAATTCGAGGCCGGCGCGCTCTGCCCGGCATGCCATGGCCGGCGGCCATCGTTCGATGGGGCCCGGGCGGCGTGCCTTTACGACGAGGCGTCCCGTGACCTGATCCTGAAGTTCAAACACGCCGATCGCACCGATCTGGCCGGCCTGTTCGCGCGCTGGACGGTCAGAGCCGCGGCCGATCTGATCGCGCGCTCCGACGTCGTGGCGCCGGTGCCCCTGCATCGTCTGCGGCTGCTCCACCGGCGCTACAATCAGGCCGCCGAGGTGGCGCGCGCGGTCGCTGGCCTGACGGGACTGGCGTATTTCCCCGATGCGCTGGTCCGCACGCGAAGCACTCGCAGCCAGGGCGGTCAGTCCGGGTCCGGGCGACGGCGCAATGTCGCCGGCGCCTTCGCCGCTGCGCCGGGATGGCGCAGACGGATCGCCGGAGCTCGCATCCTGCTGATCGACGACGTGCTGACCACCGGAGCGACCGTCGAAGGCTGCGCCCGGGCCTTGAAGGCCGCGGGGGCGATCGCGGTCAATGTCGCGGTCGTCGCTCGGGTGAAAGAGACCGCTGGCCGACCTATATGACCGTGCTATTTGTTCCAGCGCCTCTCCGAGAGTTAACAAGTCCATGGCCCAGGTTACCATCTACACCCGTCCGTTCTGCGGATTTTGTGCGCGCGCCCTCGGCCTGCTCGGCGAAAAGGGTGCGGACATCAATGAAATCGAAGCCGGCTTCGATCCGGCCCGGCGCCAGGAGATGATCAGCCGGTCCGGCGGGACCACGTTTCCGCAGATATTCATCGGCCAGCGGCATATCGGCGGCTGCGACGAGTTGCTGGCGCTCGATCGTCGCGGTGAGCTCGACCCGTTGTTGCGCGCCTGATGCCGCATGTCGCGCTCGTGCAGTTGCGGACCCCCGCGGAGCAGGGCGCGGCCTTGCGCCACGCCGAGCCGTTGATCCGCGAGGCCGCCGCCGGCGGCGCCGCGCTCATTCTCACCCCAGAGGGCAGCAATCTACTGCAGCGCAACCGTGCCGGGCTCCTCGAACTGCTGTCGCCGATGGAGAGTGATCCGGCGGTGCTCGGCTTCCGGGCGCTCGCGGCCGAACTCGGCGTGTGGCTTCTCATCGGCTCGGCGATGGTCGCGCGGCCGGACGGCAAGGCGGCCAACCGTTCTATCCTGGTCGATGGCGTTGGACAGGTCAGGGCGACCTACGACAAGCTGCACATGTTCGACGTCGACCTGCCGACCGGAGAACGACACCGTGAGTCCCTGGTTTACGAGCCCGGCGATCGGGCGGTGATCGCCGACGCGGCGGGCGCGCCACTCGGCCTGACCATCTGCTACGATCTTCGTTTCGCGGCGCTGTATCGCGCGCTGGCCTTGGGCGGGGCCCGCGTTCTGACCGTCCCGGCCGCGTTCACCCGCCCGACCGGCGCCGCCCACTGGGAAATCCTGCTGCGCGCCCGCGCCATCGAAACCGGCTCTTACGTCCTGGCCCCCGCGCAGGGTGGTTTGCACCAGGATGGTCGCGAAACCTGGGGGCGTTCGATGGTCGTCGACCCCTGGGGAGAGGTGATCGCGCTCGCCGATCACGACGAGCCCTGCGTCCTCATGGCGTCGGTGGACCCAGATCGCTCGGTGAAAGCGCGCGCGGCTATTCCCGCCCTGGAGAACGCCCGCGCGTTCACCGGTCCATGATCCGCTATTCGCTGGTCTGCGAAGCGGGCCATGAGTTCGAGGGCTGGTTCGGCGCGTCTCGTGATTTCGACGACCAGGCCTCGCGGGGACTTCTGTCGTGTCCGACCTGCGCCTCGCCGGTGGTGCGCAAGCAGATCATGGCGCCCGCGGTGGCCGGGGCCCGCAACGGCGGCTCCGACGTGGCGCCCGCCAAGGCCCGCGCCCTGATGCTCGAGGCGATGAGCCGCGTGCGGCGGCACGTCGAAACAATTTCGACTATGTCGGCGACCGGTTTGCCCGGGAGGCCCGCCGGATCCACAACGGTGATGCCGAGGAGCGCGGCATCTACGGCGAGGCGTCGCGCAGCGAGGTCGAGGCTCTGGTGGACGAGGGGGTGCCCGTCGCCCCATTGCCCCCCGAAGCCCCGAAGAAATCCGAGATCAACTGACCCTGGGCTCGGCGAGCCGGGGCCGGAGGCGAACTCGGCGTCATTCGACGCCGAGCCGCCGTCCTGGCTATTTGAAGACGTAGCGTAAGGCGACGCCGACGCCGTCGCCCGACCTGGTGCGCGAAAAGTCCAGAGCCGGATCGGTGAAATAATCGGCCCGCCCATGATCATAAAATGTGTGATTGTAGCTTACGGTACCCACCAAAGTGTTGGGGATAAAGTGATAGTTCAGCGCGACATTGATGTTCTGATTGTCGCCGATGTATTGTTTGTGCTGCAGGCCGGTGACATTGTTGGTCAGAACCGGGCTGCCCTCGAAGTTATAAGCCCCGCTGAGGTTGGCCGACAGCCGGTTGGTGAAGCGCGCCTGGGTCTGCACGCTGAGGGAGGGCGCCCAATACGACGACGTGACGACCGTGCCGCCGGTGGCCGTGTTGTTGGTCGTGCTCGAACCGTTATAGCTCGCCGTCACCGCTCCCCGAATGGTGAAGAACCGTGTCTCGCGCGCCAGGGCCAGACCGAAATCGGCCTGCGGGCCGCCCCGGGCGACGCTGGCGTCCTCGGTCGGCGTGCCGGTCTTCGAGGTGAAGGCATCCGGCGTGTAGTGTCCGTAGACGTCGACGATCGCCGGATATGCTGCGCTGGTCGAATACCCGATAGGTCAGGCCGAAGGTCGGGTTTTCGAAGCCGCTGACGCCTTGGGTGCTGACGCCCGCGGCGTCGGTGGTCCGCGCCTGACCGGAAAAGCCGTACGCGTCGCTGAGGTCCAGGGACAGTTGGTCGGTGATGCCGAATTCGAAGGTCTGGCGGATCGTGTTCAGCGTGTGGCGGACCTGCGACAGCTCCGCGCCCGATGGGTCGTAGTTGTGATCGTTGGTCCGTTCGTATCCATAGCTGGTTTCCCCATAAAACTGACCTTTCAGGGGCAGAAATGTAGGATCGCTCAGGATCCGGTCGTTGATCGGCGTCCAGTCCTGCGCCAGCGCCGATAGCGGGGCCGCTATGGCGATTGCGAGGCTGAGCCCGAGGGCGCTACGAGTTGGCATGTGGTTGGTCTCCAGGAAATTGGGGCGGCGCACGGGTCGCCCACGAATGTGCCGTCGTGATGACAAATGGGCCATGTTGCCGCCAAGATCAGGGTCTGAAGGCCATAAGGCGCGTCCGCCGCCGTCGTTCCTTATTCACTGTGGTGTCAATGCAACACAACTATCAGGGGTGATGCCGGGCTCACCGGCGACCTCTGTCGGCTCGGGCCGCCGGATCGACATGAAGTAGTTGACCGACGTGTCGCCCGATCGCCGCCAGCGGCCGCCGAGCGGGTCGAAACCCATGCCGAACGGTCCCTCGACACTGACGTCTTGCCCCGCGAGCAATCCTTCTACTTCGTCGGGCCGGAGAAATTTCCGCCAGTCGTGGGTATGTCGCGGAACCCATCCCAAGATGTATTCGGCGGCCAATTTCGCCAGGGCCAGGGATTTCACGTCCGGTTCAGCGTGGCCAGCACCATGATGCCCCGCGCCGACAACAGACAGATGCAATCTCTCAGAAAGGCCCCGGGATCGGCCACATGTTCCACGACCTCTAGGTTGACGACCAGATCGAACGGCGCTCCGCCCTCGGCCAGAAGAGCTTCGGCGGTGGCGACGCGATAGTCGATCTCGAGACCCATGGCCCGGGCATGGGCTCTGGCGATGTCGATATTGCTCGCCGACGCGTCGACGCCGGTGACTGCAAACCCCAGGCGGGCGAGCGGTTCGCACACCAGTCCGCCGCCGCAGCCGATATCGAGCGCGCGCAGACCTGCGAAGGGCCGGCGAGCCTCGCCCGCGAGGCCGAAGTGCGCCAGCGCGCGTTCGCGAATGAAGGCGAGCCGCACCGGGTTGAGCTGATGGAGCGGCGCGAACGGACCCTCGGGGTTCCACCAATCCTCGGCGATGGCGGAGAACCGGGCGACGTCGGCCGGATCGATGCTGGTGGCGAGCGGTGGCGGCGGCATGACGCTGCTATAGGGCCAACGACTGGTTGTCGCCTCGGCCCCGCAGTCGCCTCCGCCCTGCTTGTCGCCTGGGGATCGCGTCGCTAGAACCCGCGCTTCTGCGTGGAGGGCGGCCGCTGATTGTCTCGGCTGGTCATGAAATTCGGTGGGACCTCGGTCGCCGACCTGGAGCGCATTCGCCGCGTCGCGGCCCTGGTCGCGCCGAGATCTCCGGCGGGCCATCAGGTCGCCGTGGTGGTTTCCGCCATGGCCGGCAAGACCAACGAACTGGTCGCTTGGACCGACGGGGCGGGCGGCGCGGCTGCGGGATGTCCGACATCGGACGACGAATATGACGCGGTGGTGGCGTCGGGCGAGCAGGTGACCGCCGGCCTGCTGGCGATGACGTTGCGAAATCTCGGCGTCTCCGCGCGTTCCTGGCTGGGCTGGCAGATTCCGATCATCACCGACAGCGCCCATGGCCGCTCACGGATCGAGGACATACCCCCGGCGAACCTGGAACGCGCCCTCGACGCAGGGCGAGGTGGCGGTGATCGCCGGATTCCAGGGGGTCAGCGCCGATGCGGCGGGTCGCCACCCTGGGGCGCGGCGGATCGGACACCACGGCCGTCGCGATCGCCGCGGCGATCAAGGCCGGCCGGTGCGACATCTACACCGACGTCGACGGGGTCTACACCACCGACCCGCGGATCGAGGCGAAAGCTCGGCGGCTGGCGCAGATCAGCTACGAGGAAATGCTCGAGATGGCGTCGCTGGGCGCCAAGGTGCTGCATACCCGCTCGGTCGAATGGCGATGGCTCACGATGTGCCCGTCAGGGTGCTTTCGAGTTTCGTCGAACCCGGACTAACCGAGGGCCGAGGGACGATGGTCTGCGACGAGGAGGAAATCATGGAAAAGCGCATCGTGAGCGGCGTGGCCTTCAGTCGCGACGAGGCGAAGATCAGCCTCTTCGGCTTGCCGGACCATCCTGGCGTTTCGTCGGAGATTTTCGGACGGCTGGCCGATGCCGACGTCAATGTCGACATGATCGTGCAGAGCCACGCCCAAAGCGAGGGGGCGGCCAACATGGAGTTCACGGTCGGCAAGCGGGACGCGCAACGGGCGGTCGAAATCGTGCGGGCCGCCCAGGCCTCCATCGGCTTCGACGATGTCGCGGTGAACGAGGACGTCGCCAAGGTTTCGGTCATCGGCGTGGGCATGCGCAGCCATGCCGGCGTCGCCAAGACCATGTTCGGCGCCCTCGCGGAAAAGGGTGTCAATATCCAGGTGATTTCGACATCGGAAATCAAGATAAGCGTGCTGATCGATGCGGCCTACACTGAACTGGCCGTTCGCGCGCTGCACGCCGCCTATGGTCTGGACAGCCTGTAGCGCTTCGAGGCGAATTGACCGGGCCCCGCCCGCGGCTCACGCGGGGCGGTGAAAAACCTGTTATAGGCCGCCTGTCGAACGCTGCGCAAAGGAAGGAGCGCGTCGAAGTCTCATGCCGACGCCAGGGCTCTATAACCCGCGGACCGCGCAGTCTGCTGCGGCAGATTCGCGAGGCCATGGCCGGCACCGAGCCCGACCCAGGGCAAGCTGGACATGGTCGTGCGCACCATAGCCGGCTCGATGGTCGCGGAGGTGTGTTCGATCTACCTGCGCCGCGCCAACGGCGAAATGGAGCTGTTCGCCACCGAGGGCCTCGATCCCGGCGCCGTGCACGTCACCCGCATGAAGCCCGGCGAGGGTCTGGTCGGCGAGATCATGCGCCAGGGACGGCCGCTCAATCTGTCCGACGCGCCGAGCCCATCCGGCCTTCTCCTACCGGCCCGAAACCGGCGAGGATCCCTTCCACGCCCTGCTGGGCGTGCCCCTGCTGCGCGGCGGCCGCGCGATCGGCGTGCTCGTGGTGCAGAACCGGACCAGCCGGGTCTATGCGGAGGACGAGGTCGAGGACCTGCAGATCATCGCCATGGTCCTGGCCGAAATGGTGGCGACCGGCGATCTGCTTTCGCTGCGAGGAACTCAAGGACGTCGAGATCGCCCCGATGCGGCCGGAGCGGCTGAAGGGGGCGAAGTTCGCCGACGGTCTCGCGTTCGGCGTCGCCGTGCTGCATGAAACGCCGGTGGCCGTCGGTCGCCTGCTGGCCGACGACGTCACGGCGCCGAAGAGGCGCGGCTGGCCGCCGCCATCACCGGCCTTGCAGTCCCAGATCGCCACCATGCTCGAGGGCCACGAAGGGATTCTCGGGCCGTCCTACGATGTGCTCGAAACCTATCGGATGCTCGCGCATAGCCGAAGCTGGAATCACTCGCTGCAGGAAGCCGTGCGCTCGGGCCTGACCGCCGAGGCCGCCGTCGAGCGCGTGCGGTCGGAGCATCGCGCCAGCCTGGGCCAGGCCCGCGATCCATACATCCGCGAACGGGTGCACGATCTCGAGGATCTCAACGACCGGCTGCTGCGGCACCTGAGCGGCGATGGCGGCAAGGCTCGCGTGCTGCCCGACAATGCGGTCCTGATCGCCCGCAACCTCGGTCCGGCCGACCTGCTCGAATACGACCGCACCCAGTTGCGCGGCCTGCTGCTGGAAGAAGGCTCCTCGGCGAGCCATGCGGTGATCGTCGCCCGGGCGCTCGACATTCCGTGCGTCGGTCGCCTCGCCGGCTTGCGCGACCGGGTCAACGAGGGCGACCCGGTAATCGTCGACGCCGAGACCGGCGAGGCCTATCTGCGCCCCCGGCCCGACGTGGTCAAGGCGGTCACCGCGCGTATCGGCGTGCGGGCGGAACGCCGCGCGGAGTTCGCCCGCTTGCGCGACACGCCGGCCTTCACCCGCGACGGCGTCAAGATCACCCTGCTGATGAACGCCGGTCTGGCGGTCGATCTGGATATTCTGGCCGAGACCGGCGCCGAAGGCATCGGCCTGTTCCGGACCGAATTCCAGTTCATGGTCTCGGAAGACCTGCCGCGCCTGACCGCCCAGTCCCAGCTCTATTCCAAGGTGCTCGACGCCGCGGGGGCGCTGCCGGTGACCTTCCGCACCCTCGACCTCGGCGGCGACAAGGTGCTGCCCTATCTCGAAGCGGAGCGGGAGGACAATCCGGCTCTGGGCTGGCGGGCGGTGCGCATGGGTCTGGATCGGCCGGCGTTGCTGCGGATGCAATTGCGCGCCCTGATCGCCGCCGCGGCCGGACGGCCGTTGCAGGTGATGTTTCCGCTGGTCGCCAGCGTCGAGGAATTCCGCGCCGCGCGCGCCCTGGTGGAACGTGAAATCGCCTGGGCGGAACGCCGCGGCCGTCCCGCCCCGGCGCGTCTGGAAGTCGGCGCCATGATCGAGGCGCCGTCGTTGCTGTGGCACCTCGACGCGCTTCTGCCGCTCACCGACTTCGTGTCGGTCGGGACCAACGATCTGATGCAGTATCTGTTCGCCGCCGATCGCGGCAATCCGCGGGTGTCCGATCGCTACGATCCGCTATCGCCGCCGGCCCTGCGCGCGCTGAAGGCGATCCGCCAGGCCTGCGCGGAAACCGGCACGCCGGTCTCGGTGTGCGGCGAAATGGCCGGCCGCCCGCTCGAGGCGTTCGCCCTGGTCGCCCTCGGCTTCGAACGCCTGTCCATGCCGCCCTCCGGTATCGGGCCGGTCAAGCAGATGGTGCTGTCGTGCGACCGCGAGGCGGCGCGCCGCGGTATCGAGGGCCTGTTGCGCAGTGCGGGCGGTTCGGTGCGCGGCGAACTGGAATCTCTGGCGAGAAAGCTGTTTGTGGCGGTTTAGTGCATTGAAAACACATGGGTCAGCCGCTAACGAGGCTCAAAGCCGCAAGGCTGTCGCAGCGCTTCTCGATCCCCCGCCCACGGGGTCGGGAGTTCCAGAGCCGGGAACCAGACCGCATGCCCTTGGACGCCGGTTCGCTCGGACCCCAGCCTGCCGATGGTCTCCTGGCTGAACGGCCGGGTTTCAGGGGGCCGACCCCCGTCACCCTCGATACGGACGGCGATGTCGGGGCCGCCCTGCGCGCCGCGCGCGAGCGTCTTGGACTGGCGATCGAGGATATCGCCCAGGCGACCCGGGTGCGCGCCGCCCACATCGCCTCGCTGGAAGCCTATGATTTCGCCGCCCTGCCGGCCCGGCCCTTCGTCATCGGCTATGTGCGGGCCTATGCCCGGGCTCTTGGACTCGAGACCGAGGCGGTGGTCGCCCGCTTCCGCGCCGAGGCCCCCAGCCCGGATGATCGGCTTCGCCCGCCCGGCGGCCTGCGCGGCCAGTCGCGACATCGCCGATACGGCTGGATCGCCGGCGCGGCGGTCGCCCTGTTGCTGGCGGTGGTCGCCTGGAATGTGGTGCGGCATGTCCAGACTGCCCCCCGGCCCAGCGCGTCGGCGGCCCCGCGGCTGATCGCGCCGCATCCCGCGCCCGGACCGGCTCGGGTCGGCGCCCCTCTGCCGGCTCCGCCGGAAGCGGATGCGCCGCCGGCCTATCAGACGCCCGGCCTGGCGGGGCCGCCGGCCGCGCCGGCCGCCGATCCGCCCGGCTCTCCGTTCGTTCCGGGCGGCGCGATCTACGGCGCGGCGTCCGGGCCGGGCGTGGTCTTACAGGCCCGAAAGCCGACCTCGCTGATCGTCCGCGGCGCCGACGGCGCTGTGCAATTCGCGCGGCAGCTGGCGGGCGGAGAGGCGTGGCGGGCGCCCGCCGGCGCCGGCCTGATCGCCGATGTCGGCAATCCCGCGTCGGTCGAGGTTTTCGTCGGCGGCGTCTCCAAGGGCGACCTCGTCCAGCCCAGGACTCCGCTCGCGTCCCTTTCCGATGCGCCGGCCGGCGCCCCGTAGCGCGCTCCAAGCCAGGCGTCGCCGGCGCTTGATCAGCCAACCCACGCCGCCACGACGACGCCGAAATATCGCTCGGCGCTTGGGACGGCGAGGAAACTATCCTATGTTACCGCCATCATGACCGCACAAGACCACACCCATGTGCGCCCCTGGCGAGCGATCGATCGGCGCAAGTCGCGGCAGATCCACGTGGGATCCGTTCCGGTCGGCGGCGATGCGCCGATCACCGTTCAGTCGATGACCAACACCGTCACCGGCGACGCGGCGGCGACCATCGATCAGATCCGTCAGTTGGAGGAGGCGGGCGCCGATATCGTGCGGGTGTCCTGCCCCGACGAGGACGCCACCGCCGCCTTCACGACCATCGCCAAGGCCGCGCGGGTGCCGCTGGTCGCCGACATTCATTTCCACTACAAGCGCGGCATCGAGGCGGCCAAGGCCGGCGCCGCCTGTCTGCGCATCAATCCAGGCAACATCGGCTCGCCCGCCCGGGTTCGCGAGGTCATTCAGGCGGCCAGGGACCACGGCTGCTCCATGCGCATCGGCGTCAACGCCGGCTCGCTCGAGCGGGAGCTTCTGGAGCGCTACGGCGAGCCGTGTCCGCAGGCCATGGTGGAAAGCGCCCTCAATCACGCCCGGATCCTGCAGGATCACGATTTCCACGAGTTCAAGATCAGCGTGAAGGCGTCGGACGTGTTCATGACCGTCGCCGCCTATCAGATGCTGGCCGAGGCGATCGACTGCCCGCTGCATCTGGGGGTGACCGAGGCGGGCGCGCTTGCGATCCGGCACGATCAAGTCCGCGATCGGCATCGGCAGCCTCCTTTGGGCCGGCATCGGCGACACCATCCGCGTGTCGCTGGCGGCAGATCCGGTCGAGGAGATCAAGGCCGGGTTCGATATCCTGAAATCGCTCGGCCTGCGCCACCGCGGCGTCAACATCATCGCCTGTCCGTCGTGCGCGCGCCAGGGATTCAACGTCATCGAGACTGTCGATGCGCTCGAGGAGCGGCTCAAGCACATTTCGACGCCCATGAGCCTGTCGATCATCGGCTGCGTGGTCAACGGTCCGGGCGAGGCCCTGATGACCGATCTCGGCTTCACCGGCGGCGGGGCCGGGGCCGGGATGGTCTATGTCGCCGGCAAGGCCGACCACAAGATGGACAACGAGCAGATGATCGACCACATCGTCGATCTGGTCGAGGACGAGGCGGCCGAGATCGACGCGGCGGCGGCCGAGGCGGCTAGCGCGCGTCGCTTGCAGGCCGCCGAATAGGCGGCGCGCGGACTGGCGCTTGTCGACCCTTGTTTCGGCCTGGAAGGCGGCTCGGCGCGCCGTCTGACGGCGGCCGGGGTCGAGGGGCCGGTGATCGATGCGCGGCTGCTGGTCGAGGCGGCGCGGGAGCCGGTCGGGTCGACATCATCACCGACCCGCACCGGCCGCTGACCGCCGCACAGGCCGACACGCTCGAAACGCTTTGTCGCCCGGCGCGAGCGTCGCGAGCCGATCAGCCACATCCTCGGCGTTCGCGGCTTCTGGAAGATCATGCTGCGGGTGACGCCGGACGTGCTCACGCCGCGGCCGGACACCGAAAGCCTGCTGGACGTACTGCTGCCGCGCATCCCGATCGATCGGCCGGCCTCCATGCTCGATCTCGGCGTCGGGTCGGGCGCGATTCTGCTGGCGATCCTCGCCGAGCGCCCGAGCGGCGCGCGGGCTGGGCGTCGACATCTCAGCCGGAGGCGGTCGCGGTGGCGCGCGAGAATGCCGCCAATCTCGGCCTGGCCGGCCGGGTCGCCTTCCTTGCGCGGCGACTGGACCGCCGGTCTGGCCCCCGGGAGCTTCGATGTCGTCGTGGCCAATCCGCCCTATGTTGCGAGTGGCGAGATCGCCACCCTCGCCCCCGAGGTCCGCGACCACGAGCCTCGCCTCGCCCTGGACGGCGGCCTGGACGGCCTCGACGCCTATCGGATCATCGCTGCCCCGGCGCTCGCGGTTCTGCGGCCGGGCGGCGTTTTCGCGGTCGAGGTCGGGCTTGGCCAGAGTCGCGGCGGTGCGAGTTGCTGTTCAGCGCAGGCCGGCGCGATCGGCGTCACCACCGCGAACGACCTGACCGGCCGACCCAGGGTGGTCGCATGGGACCAAGAAAGCACTTGGAGAATAACGCGTCGAACGGTCTAGAGCGGAGTCGTCTCCACCTGAATTCTCCGGAGTATGAGGCCTCGGTCGTCTCGCCCCGATGGGCGTCGCGCAAGTTTCTCGCCAGGTGTAGCGGTCGACAAAATCCCTATGCGATGCGCGCTTTTGCCTGGCCGGCGGGGACAGGGAACAAAGCGCGTCGCTGAACGTAGGTCTGGGGCGATCGCGGCCTCGGAGACAAGTACCGCAGACCGCTGGGAATGACGTCAGGTAACGGCCCGTCGGCGGCCCGCAACAGGTCAAATAACATGAGAGATTTCAAGGGTATGAAGCGTCAACGCGGACGCAACCGCGGGTAGCGGTGGCAGTAGCGGCAAGCCGCAGCACAACACCAATCGGGCTTTCGATTCCAACGGTCCCGACGGCGTCAAGGTCCGCGGCGCGGCTCAGCACGTCTACGAAAAATACCAGCAGCTGGCCCGCGACGCGCACACGGCCGGCGACCGGGTGCTGGCCGAGAACTATCTGCAGCACGCCGAACACTATTTCCGCGTGATGCGCGCGATGCAGCCGCAGCGCCCGATGTCGGAAATCATCGGTCGCGACCAGTTCGTCTCCGGCTACGACATCGATTTCGAGGACGAGAGCGGCCTGGCCGAGCGCCGGACGAGGCCGACGCGGGCGACGGCGGAACGGACGCCGCCGACGGCGCCGACCGGTTCGAGGCCGCCGCGACGACGGACCGCGCGACGATTATCGCCCGCGGGAGGATACGCGCAGTATCCGGAGCAGCGCTCCACGGGACGATCGGTACCGCGACGATCGGCCTCGCGATGATCGCGGCCAGGCGGACCGCGATCAGGGCGACCGTCGCGCTTCGGAGCGACCGCTATCCAGATCGACCGGCCGCCGAGCGGACGACTCGCCGAAAGGTCCCATCCGAGCGGGCGACGCCGAGAGGCCGCAGAACGATCGCTCGCCAGCAGGACAGGTCGGCGGCCGAGCGCTCCAGCCGGCGCTCGCACGGCGAGCGATCGACGCGCCCGCTATCGTCGCGACGATCGGCCCGCGGCGACGACGCGCGGAACAGGCCGAGCCGGCCGCCAGCGATGCGATGGCCGTCGTCGGACGCAGGCGACGCCATTACCGGCCCGGCCGCCGCGCCGGCCCCGGCAATGCTGCGGGCCGACGATGGCGACGTCAGCCACGCCCCGGCGTTCCTGCAGGTCCGCCCGCCGAACCGCGGGAAGAAGGCGCGGCGGAACCGCCGGCGGCGCCGCGCCGGCGTCGTGCGCCGGCCAGCCTTCGATCAGCCGAGGCGGTCGCGTCCGCGCCCCGCCGCCGTCCGAGGACGTCTAGGACGGCTACAGGGCGGCTGCGGCGCCAGGGCCATCGCGGCCGGGCGACCCGGCCCAGCCACGGCGCCGACGGCCCGGCATGATCGCGGGCGCGGCGCCGGAATGCACGCCTCGATGTGCGCCAGCAACGGCTCGACCGGTCCGTCGTTCAGGAAATGATCGCCGCCGGGCACCGCTCGAAGCGCACGGGTCGCCGGCGGATCGCGCGACCGCCGCCAGCGCTCGCGCTGTCTCGATCGGCGCGAAGTCGTCGGCGTCGCCGTGCACGACGTGCACCGGAACCCGCAGGCGGCTCAGGGCGCTGCGCATGTGGTCGAGCTGCGCTGGCTGCTCGTTGATCTCCTTGACCGCGTTCCGCAGGTCGCGCGGGATCAGGCCGCGCCAGCCGCGAGCCCAGTGCACCAGCCACCGCGCGGTCGGGCCCGGTTCGCCCAGATAGCTCGACAGCAGCACCAGGCCGGCGACCTGCGCCGGTTGGGCGTGCGGCCATCAGGGTGGCGATCGCGCCGCCATAGGATTGTCCGACCAGGATGAGCTTCTGACCCTTGGCACGGTCGAGCAGCGGCGGCCAGCGCCGCGGCCTGCAGACGCGGATGTCCGGGACGCAATGGTACGGCTCGCTGCCGGCGAAGCCCGGCCGGTCGACCACGATCATCTCGCGGTCCGCGCGGCAGGGCGGCCAGCACCGGCGCCCAGTACTCCGCCCAGGACGGCGCGCCGGTGACGACGACGATCTTCCAGGGCGCCGGCCTGGCCCGCGGCGTCGACGATCGCCGAGATCCGCCAGCCCAGGCCGCCGCCGGCCGTGAAATTGATGCGCTTGACCAGGTTGTCCGGGATAGTCGGCCGAGGTCGGACGATGCTCGGTGCGGCCGTGCATCGCCGCTTCCAGGCAGGCCCAGCCGACGCCGAGGATGCCCTTGGGTCGCGCTTGCGTCCACGCCGTCCTCCTGTCGACGCCAGCCACGCCGCCCGGGTGAGGTCGCGCACGGGACCGTCGACGACTGCCAGACAACGCGGCTGACCCTGGGTTCCGTGGCCTGAACGGCGGATGAACTGGCGTTGGTCTGCGCCGAGGCGCCGACCTTGTGTGGCGTTTGCGCCACACCTACATGCGGTCCCAGACCAATCGCTTCGCGAGGACCCATGAACATCGATCTCTATTCCGACCGCGCCAAACAGGCGATCCAGTCGGCCCAGTCGCTGGCGCTGGCCCGCCGGCATCAGCAGCTTGGCCCCGAACACCTGTTGAAGGTGCTGCTGGAAGAGAAGGACGGTCTCGGCCGCGCCCTGATCCAGAGCGCCGGCGGCCGGCCGGACGCGGCCGACCAGGCGGTCGAGGCGCTGCTGGCCAAGACGCCCGAAGGTCGAGGGCGGCACCGGCCAGCTGTACATGAAGCCCGAGACCGCGCAGCGTGTTCGCCGCCGCCGAGGAAGGCGCCAAGGCCGCCGGCGACGCCTTCGTCACCACCGAGCGGCTGCTGATCGCGCTGGCCAAGGAGGGCGGCGACGCGGCCAAGGCGCTCAGCGGCGCCGGCGCCAACGCCAGGCGGCCTGGAGGAGGCCGCCAAGGCCGTGCGCAAGGGCCGCACCGCCGACAGCGCCTCGGCCGAGGAGGGCTATGACGCCCTCAAGCGCTACGCCCGCGATCTCACCCAGGCGGCGCGCGACCAGAAGCTCGATCCGGTGATCGGCCGCGACGAGGAGATCCGCCGCACCATCCAGGTCCTGGCGCGCCGCACCAAGAACAACCCGGTGCTGATCGGCGAGCCCGGCGTCGGCAAGACCGCGATCGTCGAGGGCCTCGCCCAGCGCATCGTCAACGGCGACGTCCCCGAAAGCCTCAAGGACAAGAAGCTGCTGGCGCTCGACATGGGCTCGCTGATCGCCGGCGCCAAATACCGCGGCGAATTCGAGGAGCGGCTGAAGGCGGTGCTCAACGAGGTCACCGCCGCCGAAGGCTCGATCATCCTGTTCATCGACGAAATGCACACCCTGGTCGGGGCCGGCAAGGCGGACGGCGCGATGGACGCCTCCAACCTGCTCAAGCCCGCCCTGGCGCGCGGCGAGCTGCACTGCGTCGGCGCCACCACTCTCGACGAATACCGCAAGCACGTCGAAAAGGACGCGGCGCTGGCTCGCCGTTTCCAGCCGGTGTTCGTCGGCGAGCCGACCGTCGAGGACACGGTCTCGATCCTGCGCGGCCTGAAGGAAAAGTACGAGACCCACCACGGCGTGCGTATCTCCGACGCCGCGATCGTCGCGGCCGCGACCCTGTCCAATCGCTACATCACCGACCGCTTCCTGCCGGACAAGGCGATCGACCTGATCGACGAGGCCGCCAGCCGCGTCCGGATGGCGGTGGATTCCAAGCCCGAGGAACTCGACGAGATCGACCGCCGGGTGGTCCAGCTGAAGATCGAACGCGAGGCTCTGGCCAAGGAGACCGACGCCGCGTCCAGGCAGCGCCTGGAAACACCTGACCGGTGAACTCGAGGACCTCGAGGCCCGGTCGCGGGAAATGACCGCCCGCTGGCGGTCCGAAAAGGAAAAGGTCGGTCAGGCCGCCCAGGCCCGCGAGGCGCTCGAACGCCTGCGCGCCGAACTGGCGTCCGCCCAGCGGCGCGGCGATCTGCAGCGCGCCTCGGAGATCGCCTATGGCGAAATTCCCCAGTTGGAGAAGCGGCTGGCCGAGGAGGACGGCGCGGCCGGCAAGGACGCTCTGACCCCGGAAGTCGTCGACGCCGAGCAGATCGCGTCGGTCGTCTCGCGCTGGACCGGCGTGCCGGTCGAGAAGATGCTCGAGGGCGAGCGCGAAAAGCTGCTGCGCATGGAGGATTCGCTGCGCGGCCGGGTGGTCGGCCAGGAGGAGGCGCTCGAAGCGGTCTCCGACGCGGTTCGCCGCGCCCGCGCCGGCCTGCAGGACGCCGGCAGGCCGATCGGCTCGTTCCTGTTCCTCGGCCCCACCGGCGTCGGCAAGACCGAACTGACCAAGGCCCTGGCCGAGTTCCTGTTCGACGACGAGGCGGCGATCACCCGGCTGGACATGAGCGAATACATGGAAAAGCACTCGGTCAGCCGGATGATCGGCGCGCCTCCGGGCTATGTCGGCTACGACGAGGGCGGCGCCCTGACCGAGGCGGTGCGGCGCCGGCCCTATCAGGTCGTGCTGTTCGACGAGGTCGAGAAGGCCCATCCGGACGTCTTCAACGTGCTGCTGCAGGTGCTCGACGACGGCCGGCTGACCGACGGCCAGGGCCGCACGGTCGACTTCCGCAACACCCTGATCATCATGACCTCCAACCTGGGTTCGGAGTTTCTGGCCGCCCAGAGGGAGGGCGAGGAGACCGAGGCGGTGCGCCCGATGGTCATGGACGTGGTGCGCCGCCATTTCCGCCCCGAGTTCCTGAACCGTATCGACGAGATCATCCTGTTCAAGCGCCTCGGCCGCGAGCAGATGGACTCCATCGTGAACATCCAGCTGCAGCGGGTGGACAAGCTGCTCGAAGGCCGGCGGATGACCATCGCGCTCGACGCCGCGGCCCGACACTGGCTGGGGGAACGCGGCTACGACCCGGTCTACGGGGCGCGGCCGCTGAAGCGGGTGATCCAGAAGGAGCTGATCGACCCGATCGCGCGCAAACTTCTGGCCGGCGATTTCACCGACGGCTCGGTGATCCAGGTCGGCGCCGGCGCGGAAGGCCTGGAGATCGGCCGAGCGACGCTGAACTGAAGGGTAGACCGGTGGTGATACGCAAAACCCCCCGCGCCTGACCGGCGCGGGGGGTCGTTTCAGGCTTCAGGCGACGAGGCCTCAGCAGCCGTAACGCAGGACGTAGCGACCGCTGTAGGGCGACCACACCCAGTGACTGCATCCATAAGGCGCATAGCCATAGGGCGCGTATGCGTAGGGCGCATAGGCGTAGGCGCTGCCGATCGCCGCGCCGAGGGCGACGCCGTAGCCCCAGCCGCCCCAACCCCAGCCGCCGCCCCAGTAGCCGCCGCGCCAGCCGCCGTAGCCGCCATAGCCGCCGCGGTAGCCCTCACGGTCGCCCCAGGCTTCGCGGCCACCCCAGCCTTCATGACCGGCCCAGCCGCGCTCGCCGCCTCGATCGCCGCCATATCCACGGGCGCCGCCGCCGGCATAGCCATGGCCGGAGCTGCCGACCACGCCGCCATGGCCGCCGCCGGGCGCGGCGCTGACCGCGCTCGGCGCCGCGGCCGCCAGTAGAGAGCCCGCGGCCGTCAGAGCCGCGACGCTGGTGGTGAGGATTCTGTTCATGCTTTTACTCCGTTTCCGATCCGACATTCGTCGCCGATCCGCCGATCCGGCCGGCCGACACTCACGAGGATTGATCGTGAGATTACCGGTCGATGCCTGAACCGGGCTTGAACGGAATTGACAGGAAGCTTTGGGCGAATCCGTCGGTCTATCCGCCGGATCGCCAGGGCCCGATCGGCGAGCGTCGGGGCGAGGTGGCTGGCCGAGCCCATCGGCGCTGGACTTGGTGATCGGCCATTGGCTTCACCGCCGGAGCCCAGACCTCGGCCGGCATTCATTCCAATCACCAGGCATCGCGGAATAAGAAACATGCCGGCTGGAAGCCACCGCTCCGGCGGATGGAGCGCACTCCACCCCGACCTGAATCTCGCGCCTAAGGGGGAACACCCGCCGTCCGCTTCGATCGGCCGGTCCGTGGCTAATTCAGGATGACGTTGCGCTGGCCGCCGCGGGTTTCGACCCGGCGCATCACCGCGACCGGCTCGCCCGGCCCGTCGATCGGCTTGGCCAGGGTGATCACGAACCAGCCGCCGTCGGGCAGCCCCACGAAGTTGAAATGATTGTCGCTGTCGCAGGTGGTCTTCTTGGCGAACCGTGCATAGTCGCCGCTCGGCGCCGAGGGCGTGCGGGCGCGCACGATGTCGAGCGGCACGGCCGCGCCGAGCGGCGAACCGTAGAGGATCAGCATGCGTCGCCGCGTCCACGCGGTTTCGGGCGTCAGGATCACATCGCCGCCCTGGCAGCCGTAGCGTCCGGCATTGCCGCGGTACGCCAGGGATCCCAGGATCGAGCCGTTGCCGGGCGCGGTCGACCAGGCGAAATCCTCGGCCCGGAACACGTTGGGCGAGCCGGGCGGGATAGGAGGATGCCATGGGCGGGCCCATCGGCGGGGCGGGACCCATCGGCTCTTCGGCACAGGCGGCGAGGAGGCGGCCGCAAGCGGTATGAGGGCGAGGCGTTTCATGATCCCGAACCTAAGGCGGACTGGCTTCGCGGGCAACGGCGTGAGGCGCGCGCGGACGGTCGCGCCACGTTGGCCTGAAGGCGGCCGCCGGGTTTCCCCTTGGCGCGGCGTGGCGCGAGCGGCGATAACCGCCGCCGGCGGTCGCGACGCGTCCGCCGGCTCGGACCGGGCCAGATCAGGGAAAAGACATCATGAAGGCCGCCGTCCTGCGCGAAGTGAGAACGCCGCTCCAGATCGAGGAGGTGCAGATCAGCAAGCCTGGCCCGCACGAGGTGCTGATCCGCACCGCCGCCGCCGGCGTGTGCCACTCCGACCTGCATTTCATCGAGGGCTCCTATCCCCACCCGCTGCCGGCGGTGCTGGGCCACGAGAGCGCCGGGCATCGTCGAACAGGTCGGCTCCGAGGTCCGCACGGTGAAGCCGGGCGATCACGTCATCACCTGCCTGTCGGCCTTCTGCGGCCATTGCGAGCATTGCGTGACCGGCCACATGAGCCTGTGCATCAGCTCCGACACGCGCCGCGCCAAGACCGACGAGCCGCGCCTGTCCCAGGCCGGACGGGCCGATGATGCAGTATCTGAACCTCTCCTCGTTCGCCGAGCAGATGCTGATCCACGAACATGCCTGCGTCGCGATCCGCAAGGACATGCCGCTGGACCGCGCCGCCCTGATCGGCTGCGGCGTGCTGACCGGCGTCTGCTCGGTGTTCAACACCGCCAAGGTGCGGCCCGGCGACACCGTCGCGGTGATCGGCTGCGGCGGCGTCGGCCTGGCGGCGATCAACGGCGCGGCGATCGCCGGGGCCAGCCGGATCATCGCCGTCGACATGTCGGCCTCGAAGGACAATCTCGCCCGACATGTTCGGGGCCACCGACTTCGTCTGCGCCGCCGACGGCGAGGCGGTGAAGGCGGTGCTCGACATGACCCGCGGCGGCGTCGATCAGAGTTTCGAGGCGGTCGGCCTGAAGGTCACCGCCGAACAGGCCTTCGGCATGCTGCAAGCGCGGCGGCACGGCCAACATCATCGGCATGATCCCGGTCGGCCAGACCATCGAGATTCCCGGGCGCCGCCTTCCTGGGCGAGAAGAAGCTGCAAGGCTCGCTGATGGGCTCCAACCACTTCCCGGTCGACATGCCCAGGCTGGTCGACATGTACATGTCCGGCAAGCTGAAGCTCGACGAGATGATCTCGCGCCGGATCAAGCTCGAGGAGGTCAACGAAGCCTTCGAGGAAATGAAGACCGGCGAGATCGCCCGCTCGGTCATCGTCTTCGACGCCTGAGCGGGGCCGCCGTTCCGGCCGCCGGCGGTTCGCGGTGAAGCTATAGTCCGACGGTTCGCCGGCCCACGACCACGGTCGATCCGGCCATGTCCCAGGCCATCACCTTCCGCGGCATGGCCGGCAAGGGGCTCGCGCCGGCCGGCCAGCCGCCCAGATACTGCGCCCAACGCAGATCGAGACGGCCCGGCCCCACCGGCTTGAACGATACGGTGAAGCCCTCCGGCGCGGCTTGCCAGCGAAGGTGGGTCCAATGTCCTGGGCTGGCGAGGCGTCCGGGCTGGCCGTCGATCCGGGCATCGGTCAGCAAGGTGTCGCACATCATGTCCAGGCGCAGGGTTTCAGCTCCCGGCGCCGGCTGGGCCCGGATCACCACGGCGCCGTCGGCGGCGCGCCTCACGCTCACCACCGGCGAGGTGGCGGCGACCATCGGGGCGCCCACCGCCTGGACGGGGCGCTCGAGGCCGGGCAGACGCAGCGGCTCGGGCTGTTCGCCGCCGCTCGTCAGCCATGCCCGGCTCCAGGCGCCGGGCGTGACCTGATCGGCCCGCCAGGCGCGGTTGGCGATCGGGTTTATCACCAGGATCGGTTCGGCGGCCTGGGGATGGCGCGCCGTCCACGGCGGCGACAGGCGGATGAACAGAGCCAGGGCGAGGCCGGTCAGCAGCAGCAGCGCTCCGGGTGCGAACCGGCCGGTCAGGCCGGGCCAGGCCAGGGGCCACAGGCTGAGCGCCGCCAGCCAGACGATCGCCGCCGGCGCCTCGGGAACGTCCAGGCCCTGTAGCAGGACGTGGAACATCACCGCCAGCCATGCGGTAATCGCCACGATCGCGACGCCCGCCACCGCCAACGGCGCGCGGCGGCTCTCGCCCCCCGCCGCCGTCGCCGCGCTCACCGCGGCGGCGATGAGCAACGGCCAGGCGATCAGGAAGCCGATGGTAGGCGCGGCCGCCTGCAGCGCGGCCGCCAGCACCAGGGCGGCCAGCAGCAGGCCTGTCCACACTCCCGCCAGTCGGGTGCGGCCGCCGGCGACGACGCCCACGGCGATCAGCAGGGCCCCGAGCCCGCTCGTGGCCATGGCCGCCTCGAACAGCGGGAACCGGGCCAGCAATGGCCGCTGGGCCAGGAAGCCGAATCCGACCCCGGTGAGGTGGCGCGTGGCCGCCAGCGCCAAACCCGAGCCGATCAACAGCAGCAAGGTGCTCGCGGCCCCCTTTGCGATATCCCCGGCCCGCAATTCCCTGCGTGCGGCGGCGGGCCACGCCCCGGCCCCGATCAGCCCGGCGGCCGCCGCCAGCACGACCCACCCGATCCAGACGGGGTAGGCGATCACCAACAGGCCGAGGACGTCGGCATAGACCTTGTCCGGCGCCGGCGCGGGCAGGGTGCGCGAGGTCGCCAGCGCCCGGGCCGTGCCCAGGACCTCGTCGCCCATCTGCTGCACCGATCCCTTGTCGAGCGCGGCGACGGTCGAGCTCGGCGAGTGATAGTCGAACTGCCGCCCGATGAAGGCGTAGTTCAGGCCGGGCAGTCCGCGCGCGCGGGCGATCGAGAAATCGGTGTCATTGGGCAGGAGGCGGTAGACGAACACCGACAGTGATGTCGCCGATGGCTCTCTGGCCGTGCGGGCGAGCAGGTCGATCGCCCCGCCGTTGTCGGCCCCGGTCTCGAACATCGTGGCACGGCCGCCACCGCCACGCGCCTCGAGATTGATCACGAAGCCGATCCGCGTGGCGAGCGGATCGTGGGCGAAGAAGGCGTTGGCCCCCAGCAGGCCCGCTTCCTCGCCGTCGGTGATCGCCACCACCACGTCGCGCGCCGGCGTCCCGCCCGCCCGGATCGCCCGGACCATTTCCAGAGCGCAGGCGACGCCGGTGACGTCGTCCGCCGCGCCCGGCGAGCCCGGCACGCTGTCCCGGTGGGCCATCAGCAGCAGCGCCGGCAGGGCCGGGTTCCTGCCCGGCAATACCCCGACCACGTTCTCGACGTCGGCCCCGCTGACGTAGAACTCGGAGCCGAAGGTTTCCGCGCGGTGGCTCTCGCCACGCCAAACCCGGGGAGACAGGCCCAGCATGGTCATCCGCGCCAACAGATAGTCGCGGATCCGCGCCTCGGCCGGCGAGCCGACCGGGTGCGGCGTCGGCGCCATCGCCGCGATGTCCGCCAGGGCGCGGCCGGCGGAAAATTCGCTGGCGGGCGCGGTCGGACGCGCGCGGGGACGGGGTGATCGTCGCCAGCAGGAAGACGATGCAGGCGAGCGCGATGCAGGCGACGAGAGCCGAGCAGCCGGTTCATGCGAGCCTCCCTGTGCGGCAGGCTCAATAAGCGCCGTTTGCCCGTTCCCAAAAGGCCGGCGTCAGGCGGCGGCCTTGCGCCTCTTGCGGGTCGCGCAGCATATAGCCGCGGCCCCAGACGGTCTCGATGTGGTGGTCGCGGGCGGCCGACTTCAGCTTCTTGCGCAGCTTGCAGATGAACACGTCGATGATCTTCAGCTCCGGCTCGTCCATGCCGCCGTAGAGGTGGTTGAGGAACATTTCCTTGGTCAGGGTCGTGCCCTTGCGCAGCGAAAGCAGCTCCAGCATCTGGTATTCCTTGCCGGTCAGGTGCACCCGCAGGCCGTTCACCTCGACGGTCTTGGCGTCGAGGTTGACGCAGATCTCGCCGGTCTGGATGACCGATTGCGAATGGCCCTTTGAGCGGCGCACCACGGCATGGATCCGCGCCACCAGTTCGCCGCGATGGAACGGCTTGGTCATGATAGTCGTCGGCCCCGCCGGCGAGGGTCTTGACCTTGGTGTCGATCTCGCTGGACGCCGACAGGATCATGACCGGCGTGGCGATCTGGCCGACCCGCAGATTGCGCAGCACGTCCATGCCGCTCATGTCCGGCAGGTTCAGGTCGAGCAGGATCAGGTCGTAGTCATATAACTTGCCCAGATCGATGCCGTCTTCACCCAGATCGGTCGTGTAGACATTGAAGCCCTCGGCTTTCAGCATCAACTCGATGCCCCGCGCCATGGCGCGATCGTCTTCGATCAACAGTACGCGCATTTGCTTTTTCTCCCCGCCTGCCAAAGGAGGCGCCGCCGCGCGATCGGTCTCCCGACCGCTGGATTGGCATAAGGCGGCCCAAATGGTTAACGTCCGGTAGCGAATCGGTAGGCCGATTTGCGATTCGGGCGCAAGCGACATTGCCGCAACACTCACCGCATTGACTCTTTCGTGAACACGGCGGTGACTCGCTGGCGTCCCGCGACTAGAGTCGGGGCGACCAGCGCGAGGACGGCCAGCCGCCATGCTATTGCGACTCTGCCTGCAGTTGGCGGTCTGGCTGGTCAGCATCGCCCTGGTGCTGTTCCTGGCGGCCGGGGATCCGTCGTGGCCGGCGGCCTGGGCATTCGTCAGCGAGGTCGGTGGCTTCAGCCTCGCGATCAGTCTCTGGCTGGCGGCGCGTGATCCCGCGCTGCTGGCGGAGCGCATGGCGCCGCCCTGGCGGGGAGGGCGGGTCAGCGGCGAAGGCCGGATGATGGCCGCGGTGTTCGTGGGCTTCTACCTGTGGCTGGCGCTGATCGGGCTGGATTCCCAGCGCTGGCGGCTGTCGGATGTGCCCACCTCGCTGCAGGGCGCCGGCGTCCTGCTGATCGCGGCGTGTTTCTGGATCGCCTGGCTGACCTTCCGCGCCAACGGTTTCGCCGCCACCGCCATCAAGCTGCAGCCCGGTCAGGTGGTCGTCGACAGCGGACCCTATGGGTTTGTGCGGCACCCGCTGTACGCCGGGGCCTTCGCCTTCTTCGTCGGCGCGCCCCTGATGCTGGGTTCGTGGCTCGGCCTGGCGGCGGCGCCCGTGTTCGTCGCCGCCATCGTCGCCCGGACGATCGGCGAGGAGCGGCTGCTGCGCGCCGAACTACCCGGTTACGGCGACTACGCCGCCCGGGTGCGCTATCGGTTCATTCCCAGGCTCTGGTGAGAGCCCTCGGCGCGGTCGGCTTCCGCCGCCCGCCGCAGCGCCGCCAGATCGTCGCCGATTCGGAATATCGTCACATAGAACTCGCAAACGGCGCGCCAGATCAGGCCCATCGCCACCACCACCAGCAGACCGCCGACCAACACCGGGATCGCCAGCAGAATGGCGGCCCAGCTGCCCTCGCGCAGGGCAACCCCCACGGCGGCCCCGATCACCGAGAACGCCGCGATGACGATCACCCCCAGTCCCGCCCAATAGACCAGGTGGATCACCGGGCCGGTGACCATGCGGTCGAACGCCAGGAACTCCCAAAGCCAGCCCTGACGCGCGCCGCCTTCCGCAGTGGCTTTGCCTGAAGCCATGATCGCACTTTCCTCTCGCGTCAGCCGCGCCGGTATCGCGGCATGGCTATCAGCGCCGTCGCCCCGCCGCAATGGCGTCGAGATCCAGCTTCCTCCCTCCGCTTTATGGACAGGCACAGACCGCGCCGCGGTCAGGGTAGGGCGGTCGTGCGGAAACGCACGCCGCATGCGGATCGTCGGTGTTTCTCGCCCGGGCGCTCGTGGCGCCAGTCCCTCCCCATGAACGGGCGGGCGGCCCGCTTATTGAGCGCCGGCCGTTTCCAGCGTCTTTCCGTAAATCCGGTAGGTCTTGTAGATGCGTGCGTTAAGACCTTCGAGGATATGCCGCATCGGCCCATTGTCCTCGAGAATGAACGAATACTCGGCCCGCTGCAGGCCCTGGGGAATCGACCGAGGGCGCAGGGCGTCGATCAGCACGAAGGGGGCCAGCGCGCCGCGGCGGTCCTTCTGGAACTTCTTGCGCACCCCCATCAACGGCACCCTGGCGCTGCGGATCGGCTGGAACTTCAGCCGCCAGATCAACCTGGCCCATCCGAACGGCGCCAGCCGGCCGTCGAGATCGCCGATCATCTCGGTGATGTTCGGCAGCATGACGATGAACGCGGCCGCCTCGCCGTCGATCTCGATGAACCAGAACCAGTCCGGCTTCAGGATCAGCCGTAGCGAGTCGCCGAGGTATTTGGCCTCCGCCTCGGTGATCGCCGCCGATCCCCAGTTTTCCGACCAGGCGTCGTTGAGAATGTCGGTGAAGATCGCGACCTCCTCGCGGAACCGGTCCATCCGCAGGGGCCGCAGCACCATCCCCTTGGGCAGCGGCCGTTTCAGCCGCTTCTCGATCAGGTCGCTGAACACGAAGGTGTCGGAGATATAGGCGTGGACGTCCTTGGCCTTGGCGTAGCCCTGTTCCTCGACCCGCGCGGCCACATAGGGCTGGTCGTGGCCCATCATCACCATCGGCGGCGTGTCGTAGCCGTCGATCAGCAGTCCGACTTCCTCGTTGATCGACAGATTGAACGGCCCAAGGGCCAAAACCCGCCCGTGGGCCCGCAGCCAGTCCTCGGCCGCCTGGAACAGGGCGGCGAACACCGCCGGGTCGTCCTCGGCGGCGATCATCCCGAAATAGCCGGTCGGCCTCGCCGGATCGGTCCTCGCCAGGTGATCGATCTGGGCGCTGATCCGGCCGACGTCGCGCCCATCCCGGCGCGCCAGCCAGAACTGGGCGTCGGCGTGCTGGAAGAACGGATTGACGGTCTTCGACAGCGCCTCGCGGCGCTCGATACATCAGCGGGGCGATCCAGTTGGGATCCGCCGCGTTGAGGCGCATCGGCACGCGGATGAACCGCTCCAGTTCGGCCTTCGTCTCGACGGGAATGATTTCGGGCGCCATGGCGTTCCTGCTGGCTGCGGAGGCGGGAGGAGCGATGGCGGGTCCGGCCGGCGTCGGCGCAACCTCGAGGGATAGGTTCAGGCTCTCTGACAAACTGACCTTCCCCCTGCCGGCGCCGCGGTCCCTGTCGGGACATGTCGTCTCCAAACGGGTAAATCAAGCGCCGGGCGCCATTTTCTACTTCGACCGGGGTCTGATCGCCGCTCGGGCGCCCGCCATCTCGCCAATTGCCGTGCTCGCGCCTACATAGGCCGCCTCGACTTGGCTCCTTGGACCCCAGCGCATGCTCGCCGACCTGCTCCCGGCCGACGACGTCGCGGCGATCGCCGCGTCGCGCACCGGCCTGCCACCGGCGCGCGGGTGGTGGCGGCGATGTCCGGCGGCGTCGAATTCGACCGTCACCGCGGCCCTGCTCAAGCGGGCGGGCTACGACGTCGTGGGCGTCACCCTGCAGCTCTACGATCACGGCGCGGCGGTCAAGCGGAAGGGGGCCTGCTGCGCCGGCCAGGACATCCTCGACGCGCGCGCGGCCGCGCGAGGCGATCGGCATTCCGCACTATGTGCTCGACTACGAGAGCCGCTTCCGCCAGTCGGTGATCGAGGACTTCGCCGACGCCTATCTGCGCGGCGAGACGCCGATCCCCTGCATCCGCTGCAATCAGACCGTGAAGTTCCGCGACCTGCTGGACGTCGCCCGCGACCTCGGGGCCGAGGCCCTGGCCACCGGCCACTATGTGCGCCGCGTCGTGGGCCCGGTCGGGCCGCAGCTGCACCGCGCGCGTCGATGCCGGCCGCGACCAGAGCTATTTCCTGTTCGCCACCACCCGCGAGCAGCTCGAGTATCTGCGCTTTCCGCTCGGCGGGCTGGAGAAGCCGAAGGTGCGGGCGCGTCGCCGCCGCGCTCGGCCTCGCCGTCGCCGACAAGCCCGACAGCCAGGACATCTGCTTCGTGCCCGAGGGCCGCTACACCACGGTCATCGACCGCCTGCGCCCCGCACGGCGCCTTGCCCGGCGACATCGTCCATCTCGACGGCCGCGTCCTCGGCCGCCACGAGGGCGTCACCCGCTACACGGTCGGGCCAGCGCCGCGGCCTCAACGTCGCGGTGGGCGATCCGCTGTTCGTGGTCCGACTCGACGCCGGCCGGCGCGAGGTGATCGTCGGCCCGCGCGAGGCGCTGCTGACCGGCGCGCTGACCCTGAAGGAGGTCAACTGGCTGGGCGATGCGCCGAGGCTGGAGGCCGCGGCCCGTACGGCAACTCGCGTGCTGGCCCGGGTGCGCTCCACCCGCGAACCCGCCCCCGCCCGCCTCGCGCTGGCCGACGGCGCCGCCACCGTGGCGTTCGACGCGCCCGAGGAGGGCGTCTCCCCCGGCCAGGCCTGCGTGCTCTACGATCCCGCCGACCCCGACCGCGTGCTCGGCGGCGGCTTCATCGCCTCCACGACGCCGGCGAGCCTCCGCGTCTAACGGCGCCCGCCCTCCTCGTACCGCCGGCTTCCAGCCGGCGCCTTGTTCCACAATCACCAGGGTGGCGGGATCTGGTGGAACGCCCCTGTGTCAGGCCGCACGAGCCCACCTGAGGGCGGGGCCCGTCTTCGCGGGCGACCGCCGGCTCAGCATCCGGTATCCTTCGTCACCGACAGCCGAGAAACTCGACTGTATTTCATATCAAATAGAAGTCCTTCCGTGATCCAGCATTCGCCCAGCCGGGGGTCACGGATAGCTACCTGATAGTTGTAGATCATCACCTGCCCCGATGTTGACGATGGCCGTCCAAGCCTCCTGAGCAAGCTCGATTTTGAGGTTCCGATCCATAGGCGGCCATCTATACCGATGGCCCCGTTGCCGATATCGATTATCGGACAGTCTTTCAACGGCCACAATTCGCCGCCTTGCGCGTAGACCCCATCGATGAACTCACCGCCTCCAACCTCCCCTGAGCTCGGCCAAACCTGCACTCGCCCCTGTCGAGTAGCCAATGTGAAGCATAGCCAAGTCTCGCTTTCAGAGGCGTCACCTTGAGTTCTCAGCTTCAGACTAGGGAAATTGCTAAGAAGCTGCGAAAATTGCGTGGACTCAAGTCTAATATTTATTATTCCCAAACGTAGTGCATGCACAATTCCGCTTTTTCTCGGGTCAGATGTTGCATTATACCGGGTTATCGGAATGTACGGCAATTCGGCTGCCCATGCTGCTGGGGCGCTCGTGACGACAAAACAGACCCATAAAAGGAGCGCGACATTCCATTCGCTATTTTGCACAATCGTCATCCACTTAATTGCCCAAGTTACTAGATTTATCTCCAGGTTACTATCGCGCGAACGGATTTTAAAGCCGGGTGACGCAATCGAATTGCGGA
>CAWHEE010000014.1:0-74905 GCA_963828365.1 uncultured Alphaproteobacteria bacterium
CATTGCGGCAGGATCGCGTAAACACCCGGCGGGCGGAACGGCCGATCTCTACGCCACGGCACGCGCGCGCCCGTAGGAAAGGGAGCGGTCCCGCTCACTTTGAACCTTCATCGCTTTCGTGCCACTTGCCAAGCCGGTGGCAGCCGCTCAAGCCCGAAGCCGAGCATCGGAGGCGCGGAACGTGGCACCTCTGACGGGCTGGCTGCCTGCTCGCGCGCAAGCGGTCATGGCTCAGCTTGCGTTCCGCGACAATGCGAGCGGCAGGTCCAACTCCACCCGGTCGTGCATGACCTTGGGCGTAATGCGGCCGCGCTCGCCGCGTTCCAGACGGACCAGGCCGTAGCCTTCCATCGTCCGCAGCGTGCGCGAGAGGTTGGACTTGGCCTTGCCGGTGATGCGGGCCAGCTCGTCGAGCGAGCCGGGCGCCTTCTCGGCAATGACGCGCAGCAGCTCGCGGTTGCCGGCCGACAGGACCTTGGCGAAGGACTCGGTCGAGGTGAACCAGACCTTCGACTCGTCGGGCGCGATGCGCCGCTCGCCGCGCGCCACCGCCATGGTGCGGGCCTTCATGTCCTCGTAGCTGGCGATGCCCACCTTCAGGGTCGTCATGGGATCACTCCTCTCTCGCGCAACACCGCGTCCACCGTCGTCCAGAAATCGCCGAGCAAGGTCGCCGCGTCCTGGTACTCGTAAGGCCTGATCGTCCGCAGCCGGTGGCGATGGTCCTGCGGCTCGCCGCGCTTCTGCCGCGCCACCGGATGGGCGTTGTCGAAGCCGACGAGCCGCTCGCCATCCGGCCCGTGCAGCGTCAGCGAGTAGTCGAGCCCGTGCGGCTTCTCCGGCGACACCGGCACCCGCGTCACCACGAAACGGACCCAATGGCCGCCCTCCGCGTCCACCACGAGCACCTGCCCGTCGAGGTCCAGCAACACATCGAGGGTCGGGTCGCGTGGCTCCGTCATGGCAAAGAGTTATCAGACTGAAACAACTATGTCGATGTAGAGTGTCCGGCGGCGTCCGGCACGGCCGACGTCGCTCGGGGTGCTGAAATCACTGATAAATATGCCAAAAGCGGCGACCCCGGTTTCGTCGGTCGTGGCCCGCCAAGGCTTGTTGATTTGATGGGAAAATTTCACGAAATCCGGGCCGGTCTCGGTTAGTCGTGCCGCTTGCGGTAGCGCACCCACATGAGCATCGCGAGAAAGGCAAGGCCCGCGAAAACGAGTAGCGAGTTGTGCTCAGGCGCCCCCGCCCCTGTGTAGCCGTCAACTACGGCGGCACCAAAGAGCGTAACGAGAACACACGCTGCGACGCCCAGCCACCAGGCGATGTCTTTCAACCGCACCGCGTTCATCCACATTCTCCTCAATGAGCCACGGCGCGCATGTCTCCGGCATTGGCGATTATCCGGGACTTGACATTCGATTTTAGCCGGGGCATATTCCCTCTCAACGAGACGGAGAGACGACGTGGCCCGCATCCATCAAATGACGATCCCGCAGTTTGAAGCGGCGTTCCCCAACGAAGATGCGTGCGCCGCATACTGGTCTCGCATCGCTGGCCGGATGGTGTTGATTGCCCGCGTTGCGGTTCCATCCAGATTTCGGCCGCCGGGACGATCGACTTGCATTGGCACTGCTACGCTTGCGCGCCGCCAGCGTCCTATCGGTTCTCGCATATCACCGGCACGGTGTTTGAGAACACCAATAAGCCCCTCCGCGACTGGTTTCGCGTCATCCACATGATGATGACCAGCAAGAAGGGCGTGTCCGCCCTTCAAATTCAGCGGGTCATGGGCTTCGGTTCCTACGAAACCGCGTGGTCCATGTGCCACCGTGTCCGCGCCGGCCTGATGGATGAGGAGTTCAAGAAGCTGGTCGGCATTGTCGAGTGCGATGAGACGTACGTCGGCGGCAAGGCGAAGAACCGGCAAATCGACAAGCGCGGCCGGAACGGCGGACGTGGTGAGCGTCGGGCAAGGCGGTCGTCGCGGGCGCCGTCTCGCGCAAGGGGAACGTCGTCGCCCGCGTGATCGCAAACGTCGAGTCCGCCACCCTCAAGGCCTTCGTCGCGCGAGGCTGTCGGCACAACGTCTCGCCTCTTCTGCACCGATGAGTTCAGCGGCTATCTCGGCCTCGCAAGCGCAGTTCCCGCACGGGCGTGAACCATGGCGCGGGGCAGTACGTGGTCGGCGCGATCCACACTCAGACCATCGAAGGGTTCTGGTCCCTGATCAAGCGCGGCATCATCGGCACCTTCCACAAGGTCTCGCCAAGTATCTCCCGCTCTATGTCGCGGAATTCGAGTTCCGCTACAACAATCGCGGAAATGCGGACATCTTCGGCGCGGCGGTAAGCGCATGCTGATGCCGGGCCGCCGCACGCCGCTTTCATGGCGAACCCCGATCAAAATCGTCATCTCCATTGTTGCGGTTATAGCAATAGGGGAAATTGCGTCTATTATCGCTATCAACACCGGCGTTGTAGAGCCCTACACCAAAATATGCGAAACAAATCAATACACAGAAAAAGAACGCTGCCCCTACTATTACGTCCCATCCTGCCCCGTGGCAATATATTGTCGCGTTGCCCAATAATGATGGACCTGACGATCACCGCTCTTACTGCGGTGCTTATCGCTTTTTTCACAGGGACGCTGTGGTGGTCCACTAAGAAACTGTGGGAAGCCGGCAAGGATCAGTTGGCGCTTGGAAGTCGGCAGTTCGCTGTTGAGCACCGCCCGTGGATTGCCATTCGTGATATTCGATTTGATCACCCTGCTGAGGTCGATCTCTTTCTGGACTGTTGATCCGGGAACGGTAATCGTAGAAAATACCGGCCGAACTCCCGCTACAGACCTTAGAATGTATGGAGGGGCCGTATCCCTTGCCGATGATAGGGACGTTCGCAGAGAAATTGAGGAACTTATATCTATCTACAGAACCATGCTCTCTAAGCCGCTAAGCGGGCCGGCGATGCCCTCTCAGGTCATTTTCCCCGGAGAGATAAGCCCCTATATTTCTGATTTCGGTATCAAAAGGGAAGATATACGCCGACTTAGCAAAGACAAAACCATGCTCCACCTTAATTCTGTTATATATGGCATCTTCTTTTACAAGTCGCCAATCGACGGGGTCCTTAGGTATACGACCTTTACATATACGGTTATGGTCAAGGACCCCCAGTGTTTCTGACGAGCAGTCCGACACGTTGGTTGATACAAGGCGTATTACCCACCAAAAATATTGGATGGGATGGTATGATACATAATAGAGCTTAGCGCGGCAAGCGCCCCCACGCTCACCGCGCCACCTCATGAGCGCCGGCCTGTCCCGACAGACTTGGGGGCGATTTACCCCGCAAAGTCAACACCCGGATAATCGCCACGGCATTAAAAAAGTCGAAATTCGCGGCGGGATAGGGAGGGTCTGCCCGGCCTAGAGCAGCAACCCCTGCTTGGGATCAAAGCGCCTGCCGCAAGGCGGCGATCGGCGCGTCGCCATTGATACGTAATGACGAGATCATTACGTGCTTTGGTTTCCGGCTCCCAACCCAGGAAATCAACGTGCCGCCCACCGCCACGCCTAAACGAGACACCTTGAACATCCGCATCGGCTCAGGCGATCGCTGGCTGATCGACCGCGCGGCCGAGTTGACCGGCAAGACACGCACCGACTTCATCCTCGAGGCCACGCGGCGCGCCGCCGAGGAAGCGATCCTGGACCGCGCCTTGTTCATGACTAGCCCCCAGGGCCACGCTGCATTTCTGGAGCGACTGGACGCGCCGCCAGAGCCGAATGCGCGCCTGCGCAAGACCCTGCAGACCCCGCCGCCCTGGGAGGGGTAATGGCGTACACCGCGCCGCGGTCCCTCACCGATCGCGACAGTCTCGACGCGTTCGTGTCGGGCCAACCCTCGCTGGGCGACTGGCTGAAGCGCCGCGCACGCGCCAATCAAATAGGCGGCGCGACCCGCACTTATGTCGTCACCGAAGATAGCCGCGTTATCGGCTACTACGCCCTGGCCTCAGGCGGAATCGCCGTCGCGGACGCGATCGGCCGGTTTCGCCGCAATATGCCTGAACCCATCCCGGTGGCCGTGCTGGGGCGGCTTGCGATCGACACATCCTTCCAGGGCCGCGGCCTCGGCAGGGCGCTGTTCCGCGACGCCGCGCTCCGCGTGCTGGGGGCAGCGGACGCGCTCGGCATCCGCGGAATCATTACCCACGCGATTTCGCCAGACGCCAAGGACTTCTATCTCTCGCTGGGCTTCGCCGAGTCCCCCCTCGACGAAATGACCCTGATGGTGACGCTTGCGGATGTCAGGTTGAATATTGGTGTTGAGTGATGGCGCCCGCGGCGCGGCGTCTTTCGCAAAACTTAGGACTTCGACACCGACTTCGTACCCCAAGGAGGATGGGCCTACCTCAATTACGCCATGTCACCAGATCCCTGAGATCCTTAGCACTGTCGCCAGATCCTCACCCGGGCCGGACTCAGTCCACGCCGGGATTGGCCGGCAGTGGGTCGCTGGCCGGAAAGGTTTCCTTCAGATCATGGTCGATCTGCTTTTCGGCCGGCGGCGGCGATTTCCGCGGCGTGTCGTTGGTGTCCGAGTTCAGCCGGATCGCCGCGGGTTGGATCGTCGGGTTTGGCCACGGTTTGTCCTTCTCGCCGAAGTCACCATCCAACGTCCCTCGGAATTTGTCGTTCCGAGTTCTCGATCGATCGGCTGCCTACATGCCGCCGGCGACGATGAAGGTCTGGCCGGTGATGAAGCCGCCGGCGCTCGAGGCGAGCAGCAGGGCCATGTTGGCGATGTCCTCGGGCGTGCCGAGACGCTGCACCCAAACGCCCCATTCCTTGGCGATCCGGGCATAGTCCTCCTCGGTCTTCAGATTGAGCGGGCCGGTGAGCGCGTCGGTGATGATCGGGCCGGGCGCAATGCCGTTCACCCGGATCGAGGGCGCGAGGTCGTGGGCCAGCGCCACCGTCAGATTGTTCATCGCCGCCTTGGCCGCGATGTAGCCGGCCGACCCGCCGAAAGGCTTGTAGGCCATGATCGAGGACATGTTGATGATCGCGCCGCCTCCGGTCATCAGGGGCGCGACGGCCTGCGTCATCAGCAGGGCGCTGGTGAGATTGACGTCGAGCTGAAGCCTGAAGACCTCGGCGGGGATCTCCATCGCCGGATGGATCACCTCGCCGCCACCCAGTCCGCCGACGTTGTTGACCAGGATGGTCAGGCGGCCGAGCGCGGCATGGGCCTGCTCGGCGATCGCCGCCGGTGAGCCGGGCGCTGTCACGTCGGTGGCGATGACGACGCACTTGCGTCCGAGCGCCTCGATGTCAGCCTTGACCCGGGCCAAAGCGTCGGGCGAGCGGGCCACGATCGCGACGTCCGCGCCCGCCTCGGCGAAGCCGCGCGCCACGCCGGCCCCGATGCCCGCGCCCGCGCCGGTGACGATGGCGGCCTGTCCGTCAAGGCGAAAACGATCAAATATGCTCATCAGGTCCCTCAAGGTTGGAGTTCAATGCCGGCGAGACCCAGGCTCGCCGGCTGGCGGAGCCGCGATCGTGGCGACCGCCCGACGCGTCCGCCGGGCCTCAGGGCCCGATGGCCGGCGCGGCCGGCATGCCGACGGCCGCGCTCGCCAATGCCGTTTGCATGCCCCACCCTATGTCACCCAGGCCGGTCCGCTCGCCCGCCGACCCCATGCTACACCGCCGCTCGCGAATTCCAAGCGGCGGACTTGCAGGTGTCAGGCGATCAGGTCGCGATGGGCTTCGGAGCGTTGCAGCCAGGCGGCGGCGTATCCGCAGAGCGGTACGATCCTGAGATCGTCGGACCGGGCCTTGCGCGCAAGGGCTTCCATGAACCGGCCGGCGGCGCCGGTACCTCGCAGGGCCGGCGGCGCTTCGACATGATCGATGATCAAGCGGTCGCCCTGCCGACGGTAGTCCGCGAAGACCACCGCGCCGCCTTCGGTCATTTCCAATCGGCCGGTGGCCGGGTCGTCGCGCAAATCGGGCATGGCGCCGGCTTTCCTGATGGGACAAACAATCGCGTCGAGGGGAACGCCGCTAGGCGGCGCGGCGATCCAGGAAGCCGATCGCCGCCTCGAGAAACACGTCGTTGCGGTCGCCGGCGACCATGTGGCCGGCATCGGCGACATCGGTGAAGGTCCCGTCGCGCAAGGTCGACACGAAATTCCGGGCGGTCTCCAGCGACACCAGTTCGCTCATCCGGCCGCGGATCAGGTGGATCGGTATCTGGATATCGCGGCATCGGGCCTCGAAATCCTCCATCGGGTGGGCCGAGCGTCCACCGCGAACCCCGCTCACGAACCGCGGATCCCAATGCCAGCGATAGCGTCCGTCCGGCCCCAACCGCAGGTTCTTGCTGAGACCGGACAAATCCTTCGGGCGCGGCCGGTGCGGCAGATAGGCGGCGATCGAGTCGGCCGCGGCCTCCAGGCTAGCGAAGCCGTGATCGGCGTTGGCGCTCATGAACGCCATGATCTTCTCCACGCCCCGAGGATCCGAACGCGGCACGATATCCACCAGGGTCAGGGATCTGAAGGTTCCAGGCGCCAGCAAGGCCTCGACCATCAGCCCCGCCATGCCGCCCAGCGACGCGCCGATCAGCGCCGGCCGGTCCGGGAGCGTCGCGGCGACGGCGATCAGATCCTCGGCAAAGCGTTCGAGATGGTAGTCGCCATCCGCCGCCCAGGCGCTGTCGCCGTGGCCTCGCAGGTCCAGGGACACGGCCCGCCAGCCGCGCGCGGCCAGGCTCGCCGCCGTCGACGCCCAGGAATGCCGGGTCTGGCCGCCGCCATGCGCCAGCATCACCGAGCCGCGCGAGCCATCGCCCAGCACGTCGGCCGCGAGGTGGAAATCGGTCGAAAGGTCAAATCGAGCATGACTTGCGGTCAAGGCGGTATCCCTCAGCTTGCGAAATCACCTTCGCCCAGTCGGATCGGCAGGTCCACCGTCGGTGGCGCCCACGATCGCCGTGACCGCTATCAACCGCGGAAGCCCAAGGCCGCGAGCCCCTTGGTGACCAGGTTGCCCACGGCCGAACGGAGACCACCTCCCGGGCGGCCACGCGAGGCCGACGGCGGCGGCGGATGGGGCCTGGTTTCCTCCGGCATGAGCGAGGTGGGCGCTCGATCGTCACGTCGGCCGCCGCGTCGATGCCCCAGAATTGGCAGATGTCTCGTGGCGCGGAGACGGCGGCTTGCAGCATGAAGCGCCCGGCGGCCCCCACCGCTCCTGGCCCGAACGAGCCGATGGGCGTTCCATGGCCAAGGCCGGCGACCAGGGTTTCCTCGATGATCGCCTGGCGGCCGCCTGTTGCGCGCCAGACGCGCCGCGTCATGCCGGGACCGGCATCGACCCGTTCGGGGGCGTTGTCCAGGCCGCAGGCGGCGGCCCACTGCGCGGCGATCGCATCGGCATTGGCGGGATCGACCACCTCATCGGCCGCTCCCTGCCAGATGGCGAGGCGCGGAGGCTCGATCCCGATCATTCTGGGCCGCAGGGACCGGCCGGCGCGGACCGCGGCGGCGGCGGCGGCCCGGCGCATGGCGCCCATCGCCTCGATCAGGTTGCCGGCGACTCCGAACGGCACGCCGGCCACGACCGCCGCCGCCGCGAAACGCCGAGGCGCAACCGCGAGCACCGCCATGGCCATCGCGCCGCCGGCCGACAGGCCGGTGATGAACACTCGTCGCGGATCGGTACGATACAGCGCGATCGCTCGATCGATCATCGCCAGGATCGACGAGGTCTCGGCGGACGGATGAAGTCCATCGTTGGCCCTATGCCAGTTGAAGCACCGGTTGAAGTTGTTGACCAGGGTCTGTTCGGGGGCCAGCACGGCGAACCGGTAGCGGTCGGCGAGCGCCAGCCACCCCGCTCGAGCGGCATGCTCGGCCGCGGTCTGGCCACAGCCATGCAGAACGACGACCAAGGGCGCACCGGGCGCCAGATGGTCCGGGATGTGGACCAACATGCGCAGACCGGCGGGATTGGGCGTGACGTCCAGCCGGTCGAGTTCGACCGCGGTCACCCGGCGGAGGTGGCGATCCGGCTCGAGCGGCCGGCCGACCCGCGCCGAGCGCCGCGTGACGTCTCCAATCCCGCTCGACACCTGCCCGGCCTCTCGTCGTCACATCAGGCCCGCTGTAATGCAGCCGGACGCAAATGGCTTCACGGCGCCGCTCGATTTGTCGCGGCGCTGGTTTCCTTTTGACTTCGCATCGAGACAGACCGATCCGGCCTCGGTGACCGATTCGCCACACGACCCGAGAGCTCACCGACGCCCGCCGCACGATCGGTGGTTCCGGCTGGCCGCGCTGTCGACGCTCGCCGCCGGGGCGTGCGCCACGATGGCGATCAACTGGCCCGGCCACCTGAGCTATAATTCCGTGGTGCAGCTGGCTGAGGCCCGGTCCGGCCGCTACGAGGGCTGGCATCCACCGGTGATGTCGTGGCTGTTGGGGATCGGTAATTCGATCCTGCCCGGCGCCGCTCTGTTCGCATGTTTCGACACGGTCCTGATTTTTGGCGCGCTCGCCATTCTGGCGGCCATGGGCCGCAAGCCCGGCTGGCCGCTGGTCGCCGCGGCCTGCGCCATCCTGACGCTGCCGCAGGCGCTGATCTACCCGGCGGTGGTCTGGAAGGACGTCCTGTTCGCGGGCAGCGCCACCGCGGGGTTCGCCTGTCTGGCGCAGGCCGCGGCATGGTGGACAAAACCCGCGCGGCGGGCTGCGATGCTCGGCGCCGCCGCGTTGCTGATCGCACTGGCGGCCCTGGCGCGTCAGAACGGTGCGGTGATCCTGCCGTTTTCGGCCGCCGCCGTGGCCTGGATCAGCCATGTCGAGCGCGGCGGCGCAACGTCGCCACGACGGGCGGTGTCGCATGGGCTGGCCTTTCTGTTGTTTTGCGGCCTTCTGCTCGCGGCCGGAGCGAGCGCGCTGGCTACCCGAACCATCGGGCACGGGGTATCGCGCAACCAGTGGGCGATGCTGCAGACCTACGACCTGGCCGGGGCCCTGTCGATCGACCCCAGCTACCCGCTGCCCGTCCTGAAGGCGCAGAGTCCCGACCTCGAACGACAGCTGCGCCAGAGCGCCCGGACCTACACACCGGCCCGGGCCGATCCCCTGACACCGGTCCTCGACCGCCTCAAGGTCGATGCCGCATCGGCCGGCCAAATGCGCGAGGAGTGGCGGGACCTGATCATCCACTACCTGCCGCTCTATCTGCGGACGCGGGCGCGCGCCTTTCTGGCGGTGTTCCTGACGCCCGAGGCCGACGGGTGCCTGATGGCGGCCACCGGCGTCGACGGCGATCCTCGCCAGTTGGCCCGCGCCGGACTGGCCGTCCGGGAGGATCCCCGCGACGATGCGCTCGGCGACTATGCGGCCGGGCTTCGTGGGACGCCGCTATTCTCGCATGCCGCCTATGCGCTCGTCGAACTCGCCGGACTGGTTTTTCTGCTGCGCCGACGACGGGCGTCCGACGTCGCGGTGGCCGCGATGATCGCCTCGGCGATGAGCTTCACCGCCAGCTTCGCGTTGATTTCCGTGGGCTGCGACTATCGGTATCTCTACGACCTCGACCTGAGCGTGATCGCCGCGGTGATCCACATCGTCGCGACATGGCGCGACGGACCCGGCCAAGCCGGCCGGAGATCGGCGGTTTGCACCGACGGCGCGGGGCGCTAACGATCGGCGAGAAGCAAGGGAGGCGAACAGTTTGGCTCAGCGGCAGGCGGATGATCTCGCCAACAGACCCACCCGGGCCGAGGCCATCGCGCGACTGACCGCGCCAGGACAGCCGCATGAACTGGAGGAGATCACCGCCGCCGGCCGTCGGATCAGGGCCTTCAAGCATGCGCCGGCCAGCCTGCGCCAGCTCTATGACGAGGCGCGGAGCGACAAGAGCTTCTACCTCTTCGAAGACGAGCGCCTCACCTTCGACGACGCCTGGCGCGGGGCGTCGCGCCTCGCGCGCGTCCTGGTCGATGCCTACGGCGTCGCGAAAGGCGACCGGATCGCCATCGCTCTGCGCAATTATCCCGAATGGGTCCTGGCTTTCGAGGCGATCACCTCGATCGGCGCCGTCGCGGTGGCGATGAATGCTCACTGGCAGGCGGAGGAGATGGCGTTCAGCCTGCGCGACTGCGAAGTCAAGCTGGTGATCGCCGACCAGGAACGGCTGGAGCGGCTGGGCGCGGAAGACCGTGACTCGCCTTGGCCGGTGATCGCCGTGCGGCCGAGGGGGCGTCCCGTGCGGGGACGGGATTGGCGCGACCTGATGGCCGCCGTCGGCGGGGGCGACATGCCGCCCGCCGAGATCGCACCCGACGACATGGCGACGATCTTCTTCACATCGGGCTCGACCGGCCATCCCAAGGGCGCGGTTTCGACCCATCGCAACATCGTCTCGGCCCTGCTGTCCTGGGAGCTCGACGCCCAGGTCAACGCGATGATCAACGGGCCGACGCCGCCCCCGCCGGAACAGGCCGCCACCCTGCTGGCGGTTCCGTTGTTTCACGTGATGGGCTCGCACGTGAATTACCTGCAGTCCTATCGACAGCAGCGCAAGATCGTCGCCATGTACCGATGGGACCCGCTGGTCGCCGCGGATCTCATCGAACGGGAGCGGATCAGCAATTTCAGCGCCCCGCCGGCGATGACCGGCGACCTCGCCCGCGTCGCCCGCGAGGCCGGGCGCGATCTCACAAGCCTGATGGGCGTCGGTGGCGGAGGCGCCGCCCGAGCGCCTGAACAGGTCCGCCAGATCGACGCGGCGTTCGACCGGGCGGTTCCCAACACCGGCTGGGGAATGACGGAGACCAACGCCATCGGCGTCGGGATTTCCGGGGCCGACTACCTGGCCCGCCCGACCAGCTCGGGGCGCTGCTCCGCCGTCCTCGATCTGCGGATCGTCGACGAGCAGGGCGAGACCCTCCCCCCGGGCGAACGTGGCGAGCTGTTGGTCCGCGGCGCTTCGATGTTCGCCGGCTACTGGAATCGGCCGGAGGTCAATGCCGAGGTGTTCACGGACGACTGGTTCCATACCGGCGACGTGGCCTATATCGACGACGATGGCTTCACCTACATCGTCGACCGGATCAAGGATCTGATCATCCGGGGCGGCGAGAACATCGGCTGCGGCCACGTGGAGGCGGCGCTCCTGCTGCATCCGCAGGTGCATGAGGCCGCCGTCTATGCGGTGCCGGACGAAAGGCTGGGCGAAGACGTCGGGGCCACGGTGCATGGTGGCCCGGAGCTCGACCCCGAGCAGCTGCGCGCCTTCCTGATGGACCACCTCGCCAGGTTCGAAATCCCCCGGTACCTGCGTTGCTCGGACGAACCACTGCCACGCACGCCGTCGGGAAAGATCTTCAAGCGGCTATTGCGCGATCAGGCGATCGCCTCGCTGGCGCGGGTGGTCGCCGACTAGCCGCCGTCGACGCGACCGCCAGACACTGCGCGCCAGAGCATGATGATATTCGATGGAATCATTCAAAATCTGAATCATGCTCTAGGGGTCAAAATCCGACGATCGAGTCCCGGTGCACAGTCGGCGAGCCTGTCGGTCGAAGCTCCGGAGTCGGCCCGAAGCCTAATGGCAATCAACGACCCAGGCTGTGTAAAAACGCCGATTCTCACAGAGGCGAGGGGGCCTGACTTTGGCGAGAGGCATGCGTCGATTGCCTGTCGACGCGAGCGACTAGGTCTTGATCACCTCGAGTAGCGGCCCGACGCCGAACATTTGGATCATTCGCTTTATATTGTAGGCGAGGACGTGGAGGCTCATTTCAGTTCGGACCTTTTCGAGGGTCTTGGTCAGAAAATGGGTGCTGCCCATCCAAGCCTTGAGGGTTCCGAATGGGTGTTCGACGGTCTGCCGGCGAACCGCCATGGCGTTGGGCATGCCTTCGAGCCTGGCCTGCATCTTGTCGAGCACGCCTTCTTGCTTCCAGCGTTTGATGCGCCTCAGTTTGTCCGGGGTGCACTTGGGTTTCAGGGCGCAAGTAAAGCAAGCTGATAGATGGCGGTACTCATCGAGATCGTCTTTTCTACCAGGCCGAGGATTGCTTCTCGTCAACCGCTCCCCGGCGGGGCAGACATAATGATCCGCCTGGGCGTTGAAGACAAAGTCATGGCGCGTGAAGAAGCCACGCTTGGTCCCGCTGGACGTCAGGGTCTTGGGCACGATCGGCGCAATGCCTGTGCCTTCGCATGACAGAACCTGGTCGCCGCTGAAGTAGCCACGGTCCGCCAGAGTGGTGATCTCCTCACAACCAGTGGCGTGTTGCGCCTTCAGCGCCATCGGGACGAGTTGGCTGCGGTCATAGCCCTGGTTGATCACTTCGTGCGCGACGATCAGGTGGTGCTCGGCATCGACCGCCGTCTGCACGTTATAACCGACCACGCCAGTTCCGCGACCGCTGGTTGCCATGGAGCGAGCGTCGGGATCAGTCAGCGAGACCTGCTGGTCGGGCGCGTCGCGGACCTGTTGTTCCATCGCCTTCAAGGCCTGCATCTGCCGGCGCAGGCCATCGATCTTGTCCTTGATCCGGAGGGTCTTGGCTTCGGCGACATCGCTCTCCTCGCGATCGGCCCGGTCCAGGGCCGCCAGGTAACGCACGATGCTAGCGTCGACCTGCTCGATGCGCTTGGCGACCTTGGCCACAGTGAAGTTCTTGTCCCGGTTGTTCACCGCCTTGAACTTGCTGCCGTCGATGGCGACGACCGCTCGGGTGAACAGATTGAGCTGACGGCACAGCACGATGAACTGCGCGCACGCCGCCCGGATCGCCCGGCCGTTGTCGCGGCGGAAGTTGGCGATGGTCTTGAAGTCCGGCGCCAGACGCCCTGTCAGCCACATCAGTTCGATGTTGCGCTGTGCTTCGCGCTCGAGCCGGCGGCTCGACTGGATGCGGTTGAGGTAGCCGTAAAGATAGATCTTGAGCATCGTCGAGGGGTGATACGCGGGCCGGCCCGTCGCCGCTGGCTGTACGCCCTCAAACCCAAGAGCACCCAGAGCCAGCTCGTCGATGAACACTTCCACAACCCGAACAGGGTTGTCCTCGGTAACATAATCGTCGAGAGAATCCGGCAATAACAACGACTGCCTGCGGTCTTCGCCCTCGACGAAACGTCCCATCACCGACCCTCCAAACACGAGCCGATTCTAGCAGAAGAGGGCGTTTTTACACAGCCTGGGTCGAAATCCCCCGTTGGGTCTTGGCCGGACAACCGACATTCGCGGCGGCGAGGCGGCACCGCCAAACTGCCGACCCCGCCGATGACCGCAGGGGGTGGTTACCCGCTGTCCCGACTACCCGCGTGCCAACTCCGCCGCGTTCTGCTCGAAATACCTGTCCACAGCTCGGCCGCTGTCCTCCGGAATGGGAAAGCTTCGACGGACGTACGGGCTAACCCTGCGTAAGTCTAGATCAGAGTATCGCACACTGATCCGCGACGCATCTTGAAACGCAATCGAGTCAATATATCTTGTAAGAAGAGATAATGTCCATTTGCAGCGGAACAATAGATATTTCTTATCTTCACTATTAATCCGGTTAATACAATTTCCTGATTGCAGCTGTTCGATTGCTACTTTGCAAGCGTCATATGAATTGATTTGCTCGCCGGTCCGCTCGCAGAGGTCAGCGAACATAACGTTTGACATAACGGGAACCATTGTCGAGGGTCCCGGTGCGCCACATTCCAGGAAGAACCGCTCCAGCTGCGCCCTTGCAGCATCGTATTTGCCTTTGGCGAAAAGGTTTATGGCTGAGTTCATCGCGAGTGCATGACGATAACCATAGGCCACACGCCGGAAAATTGTCAGCATCGCATTCACCTCGCGCGCTCAGTCGGCCGTCGCACTTAGCCTGAGGGTTGCCTGAGTTGCTGGCAATGGGCTGGTCATCTGGGGGCCCATTCGGGTCGTTGACTGCCATTAGGCTTCGGGCCGACTCCGGACCTTCGACCGACAGGCTCGCCGACTGTGCACCGGGACTCAATCGTCGGATTTTGACCCCTAGAGCATGATTCAGATTTTGAATGATTCCATCGATCGCCGCCCCGCTGCAACGACACCACGCCTTCTAGGAAGATCGATGGATGGGGTCGATCCAGGCGACCGGGGTCGGCGCCTCGACCGCGTCGATCTCCAGATTGACCACGACCGCCTCACCGTCGCTGCGCACCAGGACGCACTGCAGGGGCTGGTCGGACAGGGCGTTGATCTCCTGGTGCGGTACGAAGGGCGGCACGAAGATGAAATCGCCGGGGCCCGCCTCGGCCATGAACTCGAGGCGCTCACCCCAACGCATCCTGGCGCGGCCGCTGACGATGTAGATCACGCTTTCCAGCGCGCCATGGTGATGCGCGCCGGTCCTGGCGTCGGGGTCGATGCGGACCGTGCCCGCCCAGAGCTTTTGTGCGCCGGCCCGGGCCAGGTCGATCGCCACCGCCCGGCTCATGCCGGCTGTCTGGGGCGTGTTGGCGTCGAGCTGATCGCCTGGCACGACCCTGACGCCGGTCGTTTTCCAACCATCGGGCGGTGTCCGCGGATCATGCATCGGATGGTCAACCTCGCAGAGCGGTCGATCCTCGCACGAGCGGCGGGCTCAGGCGAGTTCGAAATCGACGACCAGCGGCCTGTGATCCGAAGCGACACGAGCCAGATTATCGGAGGGCACGCGCACGGCGGTAATCCTGACGCCCGGGCTGGTGAATATGTGATCGATGCTCAGCACCGGAAAGCCGGCGGGAAACGTCGCCGTCGACCGCACGCGCCTAACCGCGCCGCGGGCTTCGGTGAGGTGGGCGGCGAGCGCGCGATAGGCGACGGTCCTGCGGCCAGCGTTGAAATCGCCAGCCAGGATCAATGGGTCCCTGCGATCCGGCGCGCCGAGCCACGCCTCCCCCGCCAGGGCCCTGGCCTGGATCTGCTGCTCGCGCGGCACCAGGCCGAGATGCGTGTTGATCACCTGCAGCTCCGCCTGTCCGAGGTCGACGCCGATCCAGAGCGCGCCGCGCGGCTCGAGTTGTGGGATGCGCGGGTAGCCGGGCAAGGGAGCGGCCTTGACCAATCGGTGCGGCAGGCAGGTCAATATGGCGTCGCCGTACTGTTCTTCCTCGACCCGCAAGGCAGCGTTGAAATGAAACGACATCCGCAGGCGGCGGGCGAGCGCGTGGGCCTGATCCACGCCACCGGTCCGCGGACGTCCGACATCCACCTCCTGCAGGGCGACGATGTCGGGGGCCTCAGCGGCGATGACCTGCGCCACTCTGCCGACATCGAGCCGGCGGTCTGTGCCGACACATCGATGAACATTGTAGGACAGGATGCGGGGCACGAGGCCTTGATGGGGACGCGACCGAAGCCGCGCAAGGTGGACGCGTCCGAACGCGGTCTCGCGCGTTGTAGGCTTCACGTCCGGATTCGGGCCCGAAATCCGGTGCTCGGCGCCGGGTGAGAGGGGACACGCTTTGCTGCTGCAAGCTGGAATCACCTGCTGGCGACTGGATCCCGCGCCACGAGCCGCCTTCATTCTCGACGTGGCGAATTACTACGCCGCCGCCAGGGCGGCGATGGCCAAGGCGCGCCGGTCCATTCACCTGTTGAATTGGGCCTTCGAGCCGCAGACGCCGTTCGCGCCGGGACTTCGCGGGCAATGCCGCGAGGCGGACCGCTTCGGGCCGTTCCTGCGCGCCCTGGCCGACGACCGGCCAGAGCTCGATATCCGCCTGCTGTGCTGGCAATCGGCATTGCCCGTCGCCGCGACCCAGGATTTCTTTCCGATCAAGGCCCGCGAGTGTTTCGCCGGCAGCGGCGTGAAGTTTCGTCTGGACGGCGCCCTGCCGATCGGCGCGTCGCACCACCAGAAGGCGCTGATCGTCGACGACAGCGTCGCATTCTGCGGCGGAGCCGACATCGGCCCCGATCGTTGGGACACGCCGCTTCACAAGGATGACGACGATCGCCGGTCCAACACGCGCGGCGTGTGCCATCCCTCGCGTCACGAAGTCATGTGTCTCGTCGATGGTCCGCCGGCCACTTCGCTGGGCGAACTGTTCCGGCTGCGATGGCGGCGCGCCACGGGCGAGACGGTCCCGAGCTACGAGCCCTGCCCGCCCGCCGCCTGGCCCGATCACGTCTCGCCGGACTTTCGGGACATCGCGGTCGGGCTTTCGATAACGGCCCCGAAGTGGCGGAGCCAGGTGGAGATCCGCGAAAGCGAAGCCCTCACCCTGGCCATGATCGCCGCGGCGAAAACCACGATCTATATGGAGAACCAGTACTTCACCTCCCCGGTCGTCGCCGAAGCCCTGGCGCAACAACTCGCCGAGCCGGTCGGACCCGAGGTGGTCCTGATCTCGACCCGATGCTCGCCGAGCTATTTCGACAAGCTGACCATGGACCGGACGCGCAACCTGTTCGTGCGACGCCTGCGGGCGGCCGATCGACACGGACGTCTGCGGCTTTATTATCCGGTGACGGGGCTCGGTCGGACGATCATCGTGCACGCCAAGCTCGCGATCATCGACGACCGGTTGCTGCGCGTCGGATCCAGCAACATGAACAACCGCTCGTTCGGTTTCGACAGCGAATGCGACCTTTCGCTGGAGGTCGGCGAGACGCCCGGCCGAGACAACCGGCTGCGGATCGGTGAAATCAGGGACGCTCTGGTCGGCCACTGGCTGGGGCGTTCAGTCCGCGAGGTCAGGACGGCCGTCGACTCGGCCGGTAGCCTGGGCGCCGCGATCGAGCGATTGCGCGATTGTTCCCCCTGTCGGCTCGTGCCGCTGGAACCAGAACCGCTCGGTCCGGCCACCAGCGTGATCGCAAGGCTGCACCTCGGCGATCCGGCGTCGACGCGGGATTCCTGGCGACCGTGGCTGCGGGCCGCCGACCTGCGCTCGGCGTTCGCAAGCACGGTCGCGCGGCTGCAGAAGGGCGCGCTGCCCCATCCCCGGGAGGTGCTCCCGTTCGATGCCCACTGAGCCACGGCGAGCGGGGGGGGTTGCGAGGCGCCGGTGTTCGCCCCAGATTCACAGCTCGCCAATTCAGGACAGCATGATGACCAAGATCGTCTATCAAATCGTCGAGCATGACGGCGGATGGGCCTACGAGGTCGACGGCGTCTATTCCGAGACCTATCGCAGCCACGACCGGCGCGGCGGCGGCGAGTTCGCGCGGCGGGCGAACAGCGGGTGTCGGACGAGGAGGACCGGCATATCTACGAGGATCGCCCAAGGCCGTTGGCACGAAGAGGTCGCCGCCGGCGATGACCGACCCGAGACCGATGTCGAAGGCTGACGCGGCGCGCGATCCGAAGGACCCGACGCCATGCCCGCCGGGCGGCTGCCTCTGCGGCGCCGTCCGCTTCGAAATCGATCGCGAATTCCGCCGATCCAGATCTGCCACTGCGGGGATTGCCGCAGGGCGCAGGGGTCGGCCTTCGCAGCGAATATGCCGGTTCCGGCCAAGGCGGTTCAGATCCGACCGGGTCGGAGAGGATGCGGGCATATCGAGAGTTCGCCCGGAAAGGAGAGGCTGTTTTGCGCCCGATGCGGCTCGCCGATATTCAGCCGATCGACCGCTCGCCCGGATATCGTCCGGGTTCGCGCCGGCAGCCTCGACCGCCGCGCGGCGCGCCGCTCGGCTTTCCATTCACACCGGTCGCGGCCGGCTGGTGGCCGATCCTCGACGATTTGCCGCGCTATCCGGGGCTGGTCCCTCGACCTAGGCTGGTGGGCGCCTGATTTATAGGCGCCAGAGTTTGCGGTCTTCGCCAAACAAGGCGCGACCGCTGGAGAGCGGTGTCGCGGGCCCGTCCGCCGTTGACGCCGGCGAGCCGGGACGGGATTCACGGAGCGATCGGAGAATTTCATGAGCCTCAACTTTCTGATCGGCGCCATTCTGGGGTCGGGCATCGCTATTTTCGCCGGCCGCGAGCCGGCCTGGCGAGCTGATCGCCATCGTGCAGAAGCGCTTCGGATCCCCCGCGCCGGTCATAACTCGCCGGTGATCACCCCGGGGCGGCGGCCAGCTGCTCAGCCCACGGCCGGAAGCGCACCCCGCCGATCAGCACGCCGTCTCCGAGGCATCCAGCCCGGCCGCCGACGCGCGGGCCCAAACCCGCGCCGGATCCGCGACGGCGACGTCGAGCGTGGCGATCGCGGTGACCTGATCGGCCGGCCCGGGCGCGAAAGCGGATCTCCCCGCGGGCCAACGGCAGACAGCCGTGGATCCGCGCGATCGAACGGCAGATCGAGCAAGTCCGACCAGCGGCGGGCCAAGCCCGTCGGGATCCGCCGCGGTCAGGGTCAATGCCGGTGATATCCAACACCTCGTCGTTCGGGCGGCGCGCCAGTCCGGCCCGGCGGGCATCCAGTCGCCATAGGGCTCGAGATAGTCCGGCGCGCTGCGCTGCTGGTCGATCGACACCAGCACGCCGCCGAAGTCGGCCGGATGATAGTGGGAGGCGCGATAGTCCGGGCGATCGATGTCGTCGACCACCCGCACCCCCATGGCAAAAGGCGGGCCCGGTGCGCCGCCGGCGTCGGCGTCCTGCAAGGATCACCATGTAGCCGGCGTCGCCGCGGCGCGGTCAGGAAGCGGGCGGCGGACGCATCGTCGCGCAACCGGCTCGACCACTTCCAGGAAGGCCGGCCCCGGCCGGAAGCACGGCATTGCGCAAGCCGTAGTGTGGATGTGCGGGTCGTTGTAGGCGACCTTCAATCCGAACACGTCGCGCCAACGCCGCCGACGACTTCGTCGAGGTGGTTCGACGCCAGGGCGACCTGCCGCAATCGCATGTCCGGATTCTCCTTCACCGACCGTGAAAAACCGGCGGCCGTTTTTCGACGAAGGCCTTGAAAGCCTCGCTGGTGTCCTCGACTCTGGAACAGCCGCAGGTGCTTCTCGGACTCCAGCCGGACGTAGTCGGAAAAGCCCATCGCCTCGGCGGCGAGGAAGTTGGCTTTCATCGCGGCGAGGGCCAAGCGGTGCGGCGCGCGCCAGCCGGCCGGTCAGGGCCGCCAGGTCTGCCTCGAACGAGTCGAGCGGCGCTGACGCGGGACACGAGGCCGATGCGCAGAGCCTCGGCGGCGTCGAACTTGCCAGGCAGGAAATACAGCTCCCGCGCCTTGGCCGCGCCGACGATGCGCGGCAGGGTCCACGGGCCGCCCATGTCGCCGGCGACGCCGACGTCGAGGAAGGCGGTGTTGAAACGGGCGGTCTGGCTGGCCACGCGCAGGTCGCAGGCGCAGGCCCAGCCGAAGCCGGCGCCGGCGCAGGCCCCGGAGATCGCGGCGATCGTCACGGCCGGCATCTCGTGCAGCAGGACCGCGACATCGAAGGTCCTGACGCCCGACCAGCCGGCCTTGGCGCCGGCGCGGCGGTCGGCGGCCGCCGTAGTGCTTGACGTCGGCGCCCGGGCAGAAATCCGCGCCCTGGCCGCGAAGGACCAGCACCCGCGCCGCCCGGGTCCGCGGCGATGTCGCTCGAGCGCGCGTGCAGTTCGACCATCATCGGTCCGCCGATGCTGTTGCGCTTGTCCGGGCGATTGAGCTTCACCACGGCCACCGGGCCGGCGCGCTCGACGATCAGGGTCTGGTAGGTCGTGGTCATCGGGCATCCTCTCCTGTCCAGGCGGCGAAACGCGGCTGACGCCGCTCGACGAAGGAGGCGGGCCCCTTCGGCGGCGTCCGGATGGGCCAGGGCCCGCGCCATCAGTTTCGCCGACTCGACCGCGGCGACGTCGAAGGATGGTCTCGAGATGGCGATGCACTGGGCCTTGATCACCGCGAGCGCTCGCGGCGACACCGACGCGGCCATCGCGGCGACATAGGCCTCGACTTCATCGAGCAGCTGCCTCGGCCGGCGCGACGCGGTCGACGAAGCCGATCCGGTAGGCCTCCGCCGCGTCCACCTTGCGCGAACTCCACAGCAGATCGAGCGCCCGGTTGAGGCCGATCATCCGCGGCAGCAGCCAGCTTGTTCCATGTTCGGCGATCAGGCCGCGGCGCGAGAAGATCGGTGATCAGGCTGGCGTCCTCGGCCATGAAGCGCAGGTCGCACATCATCGCCAGGACAAAGCCGCCGCCGGCGGCGACGCCGTTGATGGCGGCGATCACCGGCTTGGAGATGTCGAGCAGAAAGCTGAACAGGGCGGGGCGAGACGGCGTTCCGCGCCCGCGCCGTCGCCGGCGCGGCGGCGGCCCCGAGCGGGTGTGTTCGGTCAGGAGGGCCATGTCGATGCCGGCGCAGAAGCCGCGGCCCGCGCCGGTGATGCACAGGCCGATGACCTCGGGATCGCGCTTCGGCGGCGCGCGCCAGCCGTTCGATGTCGGCGATCATGCCCACGGTCAGCGCATTCAGCGCCTCCGGCCGCCGCAAGGTGATGACGCCGAGCGGGCCGCGCCGCGCGTAGTCGACCTCCTGCACTTGCGCTCATCGCGTCCTCCGCCCGGCGAGCGGCTTTTTACCGTCGCGGGTCCTTGCCTCGAGCATAAAGAACGCTTTTCGGGCCGCCCGCAAGCCGGCGAGCCGACGCGTCGACAGATCCCGAGCCGTCTGGCCGGCGTAGGCGCCCGAGGATAAGCTCTGGGTCGGGTCGGCCGCGCGAGGACGTGAGACACAATGGAAACCACGATGCAGGCCCTGGCCAAGCGGTACTTCGACGCTTTGGAAGAGGGGGATAGCGAGGCGTTGCGCGCCTGTTACGCGCCGCACGTCCAGATCTGGCACAACGTCGACGGGCGGGTCACGACGCGAGAGGAAAATCTGCAGACCGCTCACAAATTCTGGGTGCGCGTCCCCAGGCGGCGCTATGAAAACCGGCGGCTGCATGCCTTCGCGGACGGCTTTGTCCAGCAACACGATCTCCACTGCCTGCTGGGCCCGCACCGCGAGGTGTCGTTGCCGGTCTGCCTGGTTTGCAAGGTGGAAAACGGTCTGATCGTGCGGCTGGACGAATATTTCGACTCCGCCGGTCTCGCCGATTTTCGCGGCTGAAGCCGATGACCGGAGGCGCCACCATGTCGCTCGACTTTGCTAGCCTACGACAAACCTTCCGCGACGATGGTGTCGTCGTGGTTCGGGGAGCGCTCGACGGCGATGCGCTGCAGGCTCTTCGGACCGCCTATGAGTGGAGTCTGGCTCACCCCGGGCCCAGAGCGTCGCGCATCGCGCAGACCGGCGAAGCGATCTTCTACAACGACCTCGACAATCCGGACTGCCTGACGGGGTATCGCGAGGTGCTGCTGTCGTTCGATCTGCCCGATCTGGTCGCGGCGGTGTGGGGTGCGCCCGACGTGTGGTTCATGTACGAACAGGTGTTCCTGAAGGAGGGCGGTGAGAGCCGCCGGACCCCCTGGCACCAGGACAGTTCCTATCTGGCCGTCGGGGGTCACCACCTGGCCGTGGCCTGGATAACCTTCGACGCGGTGTCGAAGGAAGACGCGCTCGAATTCGTGCGCGGCTCGCATCGCGGCACACTGTACAATGGCTCCCGGTTCGAGTTCGGCGACGACACCGCGCCGTTGTTCGCGGGCGAGACCTTGCCCGGTTGCCGGATATCGAACGAGGCCGGGAGAATTTCGACATCGTTTCCCATGCCGTCGAACCCGGCGACGTGGTGCTGTTCCACCCCGCGATGCTGCATGGCGGCGCTCCCACCCATCCCGGGCAGCGCCGCCGCACCCTGACGCTGCGGTTTTTCGGACAGGACGCGGTCTATGAAGCCCGGCCCGGGCGCGCCGGGCCCCGGGGCGGCAGATATCCACCGAAGCCTGCGGCCAGGCGATCCCTTCCGAGATCCGAGCTTTCTGAGACTTCGCTAGGATCGCCGAGCGGGGCGCCGGGGTCATTTGGCATGTGGGGTCGCCGGGACTACAATCGACCGCCTTCCAAGCGGGCCGAGCGACATGAGCGTAGCGATCATCCTTTCGGCAATCGTCGCGACGGCCAATTCGCCACACCCGGACACGGATATCGCTTCGGTGCGGGCAATGGTTGGATCCTGGCGCTTGAGCGTGGTCGGCGGCCGTGTCGGCTGCACTTTGAACCTCAGCGACCGCGAAGGCGCCTCAGGACGGGACCTGGAGACCCCTGCAGCCTGTCAACGGGCCTTTCCACCGCTCAAGGCGCTGACCGTATGGACTCTCGACGGTCACGGCGCCCTGGTGTTCTCGGACATCGCCCGACATTCCGTCGTCGCCTTCACCGGACCGACCGGCGGACCATACGAGGCCACCTCGCCCGACGGCAAGGCGTGGCGACTGGTGGTGGCCGCTCCGAAGCCGGCGGCGGACACCACCCCTTGAGCGCGGCCGCGGTTGACGGGTGAAAATACTGGTCATCGGCAAGATCGGCAGCATCACTCACTGGCTCGAGGACTGCGCGGCCGCCTGGCGGGCCGATGGTCATGACGTGCGCGTGTCGGCCACGCGCAATCCGGCGATTCATCCCGGGATCGAGGGGTTGCTGCTATCGCGCGGCTTGGGGCAGCCGCTGGCACGCCGTCTGGTGGCGAGGGCCCGGCGCTTTTCGCCCGATCTGATCGTGGCGATCGGGGCGTTTCACATTCCGATCCGCATCCTGGAGCATCTGGCCAGTTGGCCGACGCGACCGCCGATGCTCGGCTGGGTCGGCGATCGGTTCGACGCCGGAGCGTCCGAGGCCGCGCGCCTTTATGATACGGTGCTCTATACCGACAGAGGGCTTCTGGCCGGTCACCGGCGGCTCGGGTTCGACGCGCAGGCACATTTCCTGCCTCACGCGGCGAACCCGCATGCCAACGGGCCGCACCTTGGTCGGCGCGAGAAGCGGATGGTGTTCGTCGGCGCCCCCACCCTACATCGCCGAAGCCTGGTGGCCGAGCTGAAAGCGCCGATCGCCCTGTATGGACCGGGATGGACCGCGGAGGTCGGCGGACGCCACGAGGTCGCCGCGCGGCGCATATCGCCCGAGGTCGTGCGCTCGCTCTATCGCCGCTACTCTGCGGCCCTCAACATCCCGAACGAAAACAATGTGGTGACGGGACTCAACCAGAGAAACTTCGACCCGTGCCTCGCCGCGACGCCGGTGGTCGCCGAGAGCCAGGCCGATTTGGAAGTCTGTTTCGAGCCCGGCCGGGAAGTTTTGGTGTTTCGCGATGCCGCCGAGCTCAACGAGATCCATGGCCGCCTGATGGCGGACCCGGACCAAGCCGAGCGCGTGGGTCAGGCCGGCCGCGCACGGGTTCTGGCGGACCACACCTATGGCCGCCGGCTGGAGGCGATGAAAGCGCTGCTGTAGCAGCCGCCCCCGTTTCCGCTTTCAAGCGGGTCGTCGCCCGCGCTAAGACCGCTGCGTCATGGCTCAGAAAGAAAGTCCCGCGGAAGTCTTCAAACGCGCTCTGGCCCACGCGGCGAGATCGCTGGCCGAACAACCGGACCTGGAGGTGGTGTTTTCCGGTGACGGGCCCAGTTTGGTCGGACATCGCGCCATCCTGCCGCATCCGCCGCGAGAGCTTGGCGGAGTCGAAGCCACCCGCCTGCGCGGCCTGGCGGACCAGATGGCGCTATGGGTCGCCCATCACGACAATACGGTGCACGCCCGGTCCAAGCCCAAGTCGCCCGAAGGCGCCCGCGTCTACGACAGTCTCGAGCAGGTACGGGTCGAAGCCATCGGGGCCAATGCGCTGGTGGGCGTGCGCGACAATCTGGCCGCCGTCTGGGATCAGGTGGCGCAACGCAAGGGAATGGCCGGCGCCGCCGACCCGGCCAATCCGCCGATGGCGGATATCGTGGCCCTGATGGTGCGGGAACGCCTGACCGGCCAGGCGCCGCCGGCGGCGGCCCGGGCCTTGGTCGACGCCCACAGGAGCCAGATCGAGGCCAAGGCCGGCGCCGACCTTGATCGATTGACCGGGGCGGTCGAGGACCAGAAGGCCTTCGGCCGCATCGCCCGCGCGGTGGTGCGCGACCTGGAAATGAGCGACGACCTCGCAGATTCCGCGGAAGACGACGCCGACGACGATGCCGAACAAGGCGAAGCCGAGTCGCCGAGCGAAGGCGAAGGGGAAGGCGAGGAACAATCGCCACAAAGCGCCTCGCTGGACGAGAGCGAGCGCAGCCAGGCCGAGAGCGAGGCGACCGACAGCGAATTCACCGAAACCGAGGACGACAGCGCCCAGCCCACCGACGACGAGCTGGACGCCAACGAAGGCGACCGCCCGGCCCGACCGGACGTCAAGGACCAGGGGCGTCCCGAACCGGCCTACAAGGTGTTCACCACCCAGCACGACGAGATCGTCGCCGCCGAGGATCTCTGCGAGCCGGACGAACTGACCCGGCTGCGCGCCTATCTCGACCAGCAGCTGGCCAATCTCTCAAATGTGGTGTCACGACTGGCCAACCGGCTGCAGCGTAAGCTGCTGGCCCAGCAGAATCGCTCGTGGAGCTTCGATCTCGAGGAGGGCATGCTCGATGTCGCCCGCCTGACGCGCGTCATCGTCGATCCAACCGCACCTCTGTCGTTCAAGCAGGAAGAGGATACCGAGTTTCGCGACACCGTCGTTTGCCTGCTGATCGACAATTCCGGCTCGATGCGGGGCCGGCCGATCATGGTGGCCGCGGTGTGCGCCGACATCCTGGCCCGTACGCTCGAACGCTGCGGGGTGAAGGCGGAGATCCTCGGGTTCACCACCCGGGCCTGGAAGGGCGGCGCGGCGCGGGACGAATGGCTGAAGGCCGGCAAGCCCGCGTCTCCAGGCCGTCTCAACGACCTACGGCACATCATCTACAAATCGGCCGACGCGCCGTGGCGCAGGGCGCGCAAGAACCTCGGTCTGATGATGCGCGAGGGACTGCTCAAGGAGAACATCGACGGCGAGGCGCTGATGTGGGCGCACCAGCGGCTGTTGGCGCGCACCGAGGCGCGGCGGATCCTGATGGTGATTTCGGACGGCGCGCCGGTGGATGACTCGACCCTGTCGGTGAATTCCGGACACTATCTGGAGCGCCACCTCCGCCGGGTGATCGCCGAAATCGAGGGCAAGTCGCCGGTCGAACTGATCGCCATCGGCATCGGCCACGATGTCACCCGTTATTATCGGCGAGCAGTCACCATCGTCGACGTCGAACAGCTGGGCGGGGCGATCACCGAGCAGCTCGCCGCCCTGTTCGAGGAGGAGCCGCGCGCCGTCACCCGGGCCAGCGCCGGTCTGCTGGCGCCATTGCCCAGCGTACAGGGCGGTCCGCCGCTGAAAGCCACCAGCCTGCGACGGGTGCGCGAGGCGGCGAGGTGAAGCGGGCCTGCGTCGCCGATTTCCGCGACGCCGCCCGCAATCGGCTCCCCCGGGTGCTGTTCGACTACATCGACGGCGGCGCGTACGCCGAGACGACTTTGGCGGCCAATCAGTCCGACCTGCGGGACCTGACCCTGCGCCAGCGGGTGATGTGCGACGTGTCGGCGAGATCGACGGCGATCGACCTGTTCGGCCAGAGCCTGTCGATGCCGTTGGTGCTGGCCCCGGTGGGGCTTGCGGGGCTGTATGCGCGGCGGGGCGAGGTGCAGGCGGCGTCGGCCGCCAAAGCGGCGGGCGTGCCGTTCTGCCTGTCTACGATGGGAGTATGTTCGGTCGAAGAGGTGTCGACCGAAGGTCCGGTCTGGTTCCAGCTGTACATGATCCGCGATCGGGGCTTCATGGCGGATCTGCTGGCGCGGGTGCGGGCGGCCGGGTGTCCGGTGCTGGTGCTGACGGTCGACCTGCCGGTGGCCGGGACGCGCTATCGGGACGTTCGGGCGGCCCTCGCGGGGCCGACGAGACTGGACGCGGCGCGGCGGGCGGTCGATGGACTGGCGCATCCCGGATGGTTGTGGGATGTACAACTCCGGGGCGGCCCGCACAGTCTGGGCAACATCGCCGGCGCCAGTCGGGGCGTGCACTCATTGAGTGAGTTCTGGAGCTGGATCGGGGCGAATTTCGACCCGTCGGTGACCTGGGCCGACATCGACTGGGTGCGCGAGCGCTGGAGCGGGCCGATCGTCGTGAAAGGAGTGCTGGACGCCGAGGACGCCCGCGAGGCGCGCCGGGCCGGCGTGGAGGGGATCGTGGTGTCCAACCATGGGGGGCGGCAACTCGACAGCGTGCAAAGCGGCATCCGGGCGCTGCCGGCGGTCGTCGAGGCCGTGGCCGGCGATCTGACCGTGTTGATGGACGGCGGCGTGCGCTCCGGACTCGACGTGCTCAAGGCCCTGGCCTGCGGGGCGAAGGCCTGCCTGATCGGGCGGGCCTGGGCCTATGCTCTGGCGGCCGACGGCGGCCGCGGAGTTTCGCAAGCCCTTGATATCGTCAGGAAAGAATTGCTGGTGGCGATGGCCTTGACCGGTTGCACCGACGTGGGCGCGGCCGACCGGCGGCTCCTCGCCGACTAGGCGGCCGGCTGAGCCGCGTGCCGGGCCTTGACCTGCTTCTTGATCTTCAACGCCCGGGGCGACAGCGTCTCGTCACGCGCCTTCAGCAGGAAAGGGTCGAGTCCGCCGCGGAAGTCGAGGGTGCGCAGCGCCGCGTTGCAGATCCGCAGTCGGAAGGCCTGGCCGAGGGAGTCCGAATGCAGGGTCGCCGGGCTGAGCGCGGGCAGGAAGCGGCGCTTGGTCTTGATGTTCGAATGGCTCACGTTGTGGCCGACCATCGGGCCGACACCAGTGAGTTCGCAGCGGCGTGACATGGCGCCAAACTTTCGATCAGACAAAAGGAAGACGCGGCCCAGGGTAAGGCCGCGCGGAGGCGGGCTGATACGCCACGCACGGGCCGCTCGTCAAGCCGCCAGTCGTTTCCACATCCCGTCGGACAGCCTTCTTGTGTCCAATTTCAGATGAGATACAATAGCTTGTAGGGAACAAAGACTGAATCGGGCGATGTCGCTGATTCGGTCATGATTCGTTGCGCCCCTGTTCGGAATGCCGTCCGGCGCTTGCAAACCGGCGAATCCTCGACCAAATCGGAGGCCATGAGCCATCGCCCCGCTGGACAGGGGCCGGCCCGCCTGATCGCGGTGCTGGGTCCGACCAACACCGGCAAGACCCATCTGGCGGTCGAGCGGATGCTGGGCCACGCATCAGGCATGATCGGCCTGCCGCTGCGCCTGCTGGCCCGCGAAATCTATGATCGCATCGTCAAGGCCCGCGGCGTGCGGTCGGTCGCCCTGATCACCGGCGAAGAGAAGATCATTCCGCCGAGGGCGCATTATTTCGTCTGTACGGTCGAGGCCATGCCCCTCACCCGCGAGGTGGAATTCCTGGCGGTGGACGAGATCCAGCTGGCCGCCGATCCCGACCGCGGCCACGTCTTCACCCAGCGACTGCTGCATGCGCGTGGCCGGTTCGAGACCATGCTGCTGGGGGCGGCGACCATGGCCCCGCTGATCCGCCGGCTGTTGCCTGACGCCGAGATCGTCACCCGCGAGCGGTTTTCGGCCCTCGCCTACACCGGTCCCAAGAAGATCACCCGGCTGCCGCGCCGTACGGCCGTCGTGGGGTTTTCGGCGAGCAGCGTGTACGCCATCGGTGAGCTGATCCGCAGGCAGCGGGGCGGCGCCGCGGTGGTGATGGGTAGCCTGTCGCCGCGCACCCGCAACGCTCAGGTCGCGCTGTATCAATCCGGTGAGGTCGACTTCCTGGTCGCCACGGACGCGATCGGCATGGGGCTGAACATGGACGTCGACCACGTCGCCTTCGCCGGCCTGCACAAGTTCGACGGCCGGCGCGGGCGGGACCTGCGGCCGCAGGAGGTGGCGCAGATCGCCGGACGGGCCGGCCGGTTCCGTCGCGACGGCACGTTCGGGATCACCGGCGGTTGCGAGGCGATGGACGACGCCATGGTCGAGGCGGTCGAGAACCACGTCTTCGAAGCCGTGACGGCCTTGCAGTGGCGCAACCCGCACCTTGATTTCCAGTCACTGGCCACCCTGCTCCGCTCGCTGCAGGCGCCGCCGCCGCGGCTGGGCCTGTCCGCCTCGCCAGAGGCGATGGACGAGATCACCCTGCGGCATATGGCGGCCGACCCGGCGATCGCGGCGGCCTGCAAGGACCGCTCGCTGCTGTTCCGGCTGTGGGACGTCTGTCAGACCCCGGATTTCCGCAAGACCACGCTGGACGAGCACCTGCGCCTGGCGCGGACGCTGTTCGAGCCGCTGAGCAATGGGGGACGGCGCGTGCCAGACGACTGGATGGCCGGGCAGTTCCGCAGCCTCGACCGCATCGACGGCGAGATCGACGCCCTGGCCGCACGGCTGGCCGGGGTCCGCACCCTGGCTTACGTCGCCCACCGGCCGGACTGGCTGGCCGACCCGGCGCACTGGCGCGAGACCACGCGGCGGCTGGAGGACCGGCTGTCGGACGTCCTGCACGAAAAGCTGATGGCGCGTTTCGTCGACCGGCGCACCAGCGCGTTGCTGCGCGGTCTGGGGCGGCGCGAGGACCTGCTGGCCGGCGTGGCGCGTGACGGAGCGGTCAGCGTCGAGGGCCACTATGTCGGCCGCCTCAGAGGCCTGGCGTTCGAGCCGGCCCGGGCCACGGGAGTGCTGGAACAGAAGGCGCTGCGAGCGGCCGCCGAGCGGGCGGTCGCCCCGGAGTTGGCTCGGCGGCTGGGCGCACTGGCGGCCGAGCCGGACGAGGCGTTCTCGATCGACGCGGCCGGAGTGCTGCAGTGGCGCGGGGAGGCGGTCGGGGCCCTGGTCGGCGACCAGCCGTTCGCCCCGACCGTGCGGCTGTATGGCGCGCTGGGGCCCGAGGCGGCGCGGGCGCGCGCCGCGCGTCGACTGGAGGCTTTCGTCGCGGCCGAGGCCGGCAGGCGCCTGCCTGCCCTCAAGCGCCTGATCGACGCGGTGGCCGAGGGCGCCGTCAAGGGCCTGGCGCGCGGCCTGGCCTATCGACTGATCGAGGCCGGCGGGGCTGTTCCGCGCGGGGCCGTGGAAGGCGAGGTGCATGCGCTCAGCCAGGGCGAGCGTCGCCGGTTGCGAGCCCTGGGGGTACGGATCGGGGCCTTCAGCCTGTTTCTGCCCAGCCAGTTGACCGCCGAGGCCAAGGCGTTTGCCGCCGGTTTCGCCAACCAGGCGGCGCCGGCGCGCGCTCGGGGCCTGCGCGGGCGCGCGGCGGTCGGGGAGCTGGAGGAGGACGTGGAGGCGCTGGAACGGCTGGACGAATGCCTGCGCCAGGCCGCAAGCGCCGGCGGGACGACGATGCTGACCGCGGCCGCACGCGAGTCGCTGGGGTGGAGCGAGGCTCACGCCGAGGCGATCTTGCGCGGCCTGGGCTACTTGCCGACCGGCCGGGCGACGGCCGGCGAGCCGCGCGCCTGGCGGCGGCGGCGTGCCGCCGCTCGGCCGGACAGCGAGGCGAAGCCAGCGGTCGTTGCCTCGCCGTTCGCCGTCCTGGCCGCCCTGCGGCCGGCGCCGCCGCGGCGCGCCAAACGCCCCGCCCGACACAAGGTCCGCGCCGCCGGTGGCTGAAGCCCAGGGCGAAGCGACCTGCCGCATCGACGTGTGGCTGTGGCGCGCGCGGTTCTTCAAGACCCGGACCCTGGCGGCTGAAATCGTCGAGCGCGGATCGATCCACCTGACCCGCGGCGGCGTCAGGTCGCGGGCCGACAAGCCCTCGCGCGCGGTGCGGGTGGGTGACGAAGTGGTGTTCGCCATCGGCGGCCGGCTGACGGCGGTGCGGATCATTGCCCTTGGCGCCCGCCGCGGCCCGCCGGCCGAGGCCCGCGGGCTGTATGCCGAATTGGGGGAGAGTTGAACCCTCCTTCCTCCTCTTGGTCGGCAGGGACAGCATGCGAAGCGTCCGGGGTAAGGAACGGTCGTTCAGCCGTGGCAGCGTCGGGCCGACACGAACCCCCCGCTGACGGCGTCGCCCTCTATCCCACCCCATAAAGCCTAGGGAGGGAGGAGCGCCATTGACAATCGAAGCGCGGGGCTGAAAAACCCCGCCACGCCCCCACCCCTTCGAGAGATTGATGACCTACATCGTCACCGACGCCTGCATCAAATGCAAGTTCATGGACTGCGTCGAAGTGTGTCCGGTCGACTGTTTTTACGAGGGTGAGAACTTCCTGGTCATCAGCCCCGACGAATGCATCGATTGCGGCGTTTGCGAGCCGGAATGTCCGGTCGATGCGATCAAGCCGGACACCGAGGACGAGCCGGACGGCAAATGGCTGCGGGTGAATACCGACTACGCCAAAATCTGGCCCAACATCACCGTCAAGGGCGCCCCGCCGGCCGACGCCGCGCAATGGGAACGCGAGACCGGCAAGTTCGAGAAATACTTCAGCGAAAAGCCCGGAAAGGGTTCCTGAGATCTGGTTGGCCGCCCGGCCCGCCTCGCCGCGCCCCGTACCTGTCGTTAAAGCTTCAAATGCATTCGGTTTTGTGTTACCGTTGCTCGACGGTCGCGGCCGATCCGGCCGGCGTCTTATTGGAATCCATTGTCACGCAGCGGCGTCTCCGCGAATTCGCGGCCGGCGCCGCCGTCACTTGATCGCGAGGGGGTCTCGATCGGTGACGGCAGAGGGCGAGGCTCTGGGCAGATGAAGGAAAAGCTGACGAATGAACGCCAAGAACGAACACGAGTTCAGGGTCGGGGATCACGTGGTCTATCCCGCGCACGGCGTGGGCATGGTGCAGGGAGTCGAGACGCAGAACATCGCCGGTTCGGCTCTGGAATTGTACGTGATCACCTTCGATCACGAAAAGATGACGCTGCGGGTGCCGACGCGCAAGGCCAAGACCGCCGGCCTGCGGGCCCTGGCCGAGGGTAATGTGGTGTCTCAGGCTCTGACCACCTTGAAGGGCCGCGCCCGGGTGAAGCGCACCATGTGGAGCCGCCGGGCCCAGGAATACGAGGCCAAGATCAATTCCGGCGACCTGATCTCGATCGCCGAGGTGGTGCGCGACCTGCACCGCTCCGACAGCCAGCCGGAGCAGTCGTATTCCGAGCGTCAGCTGTACGAATCGGCCCTCGACCGGATGGCCCGCGAAGTCGCCGCCATCGAGCGCATCGACCGCGAGGCCGCCATCACCTTGCTGCACAAGTCACTGCAAAAGGCCGCCTGAACCGTTCGACCATGGCGTCCAGCCGCACCCGCGACCTGGAGGCCGGGGAGGTGATCACCCCCGCCGGCCCAGGCTTCGCCATGAGCCTTGACGAGCGGAGGCGGATTATCGAGGGCGTGGCCTCCGGCCACGCGAAGAACGTCAGCCTTGACCTGAGCACCTGCGAAATGCGCGGGGCATCGGTCGACGTGGCCGCCGACGGCGTGGTGGCGGGCCTGATGCGACGCCACGCGGTCTGGGCTCGCCGGCTGATCGACGACGCCGCGCCGAGTTACGGCCCCCGCCTGCGCCTGGGACGCGCCAGTCTGCGCACCCGCGACGCCGCCGCCGAGCCGGCGCTGAGCCCGCGAAGGGACGACCGGCGGCTGCACGCCGACGCCTTTCCCTCTCGCCCGACCGGCGGTGCGCGCATCCTGCGAGTGTTCAGCAACATCAATTCCGACGGCCAGGCCCGCCTGTGGCGCATCGGCGAGCCGTTCGAGGCCTATGCCCGCCGCTGGATCGATCGCGTCCGCCCGCTGATGCCCGGCGAAGCCTGGCTGCTGCGGCGGCTGGGCGTCACCCGGGGGCGACGCACGCCCTATGACGCCATGATGCTGGGCCTGCACGATCACGCAAAGCTGGACGAGGCTTATCAGCGCGATGCGCCGCGCCGCGAGGTAGCGTTCGCCGCCGGCGCCAGCTGGATCGTCTATACCGACGCCGTGATCCACGCGGCGATAGCCGGCCGGTTCATGCTGGAACAGACCTTCCATCTGCCGGTGGAGGCCATGCTCGAGCCCGCCGCCTCGCCGCTGCGTGTGCTGGAGCGGCTGACCAGGCGACGGCTGACCTAGAGGCGGCTTGCGCCAGCGGTGGGTGACGGCGCCATCTGGCGGTATGGGTGGCGGATTCAACCGCGCCACCGGCCGGAGCCCCTCGCCTCACGCGGCCGCGACGGGATGGCGGGTATCGAGGTATTGTCCTCTCGTGGACTATCGCTCCATCAGGGTGCACGACCCTGACGGATCCGCCGTCTGTCCCTCCCATGAAAGGGAGGGAGGCTCTCGAACCACCCATCGTCAGAAGAATCACCCACAACTGGGAACCGTCGACTCCCCTGCGGTTTGCGGCAAGCGTCGCACGCCGAGGTCGCCGAAGGCGATCGGGTCGACTTGGTCGACGGTTCCGGCCGACAGGTCGCCGTTGGCGAGCCGCGACCGGCGGTTGGTCCTCAGCCAGCGCGTGAAATCCTCGGCGGCTGCGGGGTCGTCGAAGGTCAGTTGCGAGCGACGTATGTGGTCGTCAAAGAAGACCACGCCGTGACCGCTGGCGACCACCCACAGCGGGGTTTCCAGATCCTGTGAGGGCACGATGAGAAAGGGTGTCCACGGGCTGGCGCCGCTGCGCAACGTGACCGTCTGGCGGCCTTCGTCATAGCTGGCCCGGCCGCCGGTGATGACGCGGTCGGTGTAGGTGAGCCGGGCGCAGACATAGAGGTCGCGGGCGGCATCGAGGGTAATGCGCCCGGTGTCCATTGTGACTTTTTCGGGCGGCAGCGGCTTTCCGGCGTCGTCGATCAGGATCGGCGCGCCGAGCATATAGGTGCGAGCGTCCCGGGTCGGCAGTTGCAAGGCGAGCTTGATGAGGGTGTTGCCGGTCAGGTCGAGGCCCTCGGCGCCGGTGCGATAAGCGTCGATTTCATCGGGAGCGACGTGGACGCTCAACTCGGTGTTGGCGACGATGTTGCGCGAGCCGGTCTGGGTCCGCGAAGCAGCGAAGCCGGCGGACAGGCCCTCGGCGAGCGCGGCCACGGGGCCGGGGGCGACGGCGATATTGCCGCTCCTCTGATCGGTGACCGACACTGCGCCGATATTGATCGCCGTCCGGTCGGTGGCGGCCAGGCTGTAATCGGTAAAGCGCGCGCCGGCGGTGGGCCGGATCGAGATGGTGGTGGCCAACAGCCGATCGCCGGGTCGGTAAGCGCCGCGCTGCACGCCCAGCAGCATCACCCGGGCGAGCTTGGTGGTGTCGGCGACACCGCCGGTCGAGCGGCGCCAGCGGTCTGGCGACGTCGGCGCGCAGGGCCGCCGCGGAGGCATCCCTGGCCGCCAGCCCGGCGATCAGGGCCGCGCCAGCGTGATCCGGCAGGGATCTGATTGACAGCGGGGGCGTGTCATCGGCCGCCGGCGCGGAACTGACATACAGTTGCAGCGCGTCGGCCGCGGGGTCGACGCCGGCCTGTTCGGTCGCCCGGGTCCAGCGATCGAGGGTCGGACCGCCGGCGCAAGCCGCTAGCGAGGCCGACGCTAGAACGGCGAGGGACCATCCGCGCCGCTTGGTCAGGATAGGGCGCATACCGCGACCTCCACGGGAAGGCCGGTGTCGTCATTAATGATGTCGCGCGTCTGGCCGAGGCCGGCCACCCCGGCGCGGGCCCAGCCACTGGTATCGCCGGGCGAAAAACTGTCGAGCCGCAGCAAGGCGTCTCGGCTCGGGGCGCTGCGCAAAATCTCGACCGGGTCGTCGTGGCCGGCGAGCTGGCTGGTGGTGACGTAGCCAAATATGGTCGGCAAGTTGCAATCTCCCCCCACGCGGATCGAGCCCTTACGACACCGGCGGCGCGGCGAACGCGGACGCGCTGCCGTTGCGTCAGATCATTCAGCCAAAATTCGGGTTTGTCGAGCCTGACGGGGTGATCGGGCTGCGACCGAGGGCCGGTCCGCGAACCGGCGACGGGCGGCACACTCATGGGCGATGGCGTCAGCTAGCGTTGCGGAGTCCCGGGCGTGGCCGGCGGGGCGGCATCGGGGCGGGCTTGCCCTGAGCTTCCCTGCACAGACGGGAGAGTTCGCGCTTGAGCCCGGCGCCGGCGAGTTGCGGCAGGGTGTCGAGGTAGCCTTCGCCGATCAGACGGGCCCGGACGTGGCCGATGCCGTCGCACTGACCGGAGCGGGCCAACTGGTAGGCTCGCTCGATGACGGTCGGACGGTCTCTGAAGCTGAGAGTCATGCCCAGGCAATTATTTTCGACCATCGGCCGTTCCAAAGTCGGGATTCCGTCGCTACCGGCGGCAAATCGCGCCGGCGAGAAGGGGCAACGGCTCGAAAGATCGTCGCCGACACTGCAGGGTAGCGACAATAATCTTGATCGCCCCCGTAATATCTTCCCTTTATTATATTGTTTCCCGTTTGACGCGGTAATAGTCCTGTTGACTTTTCTGCAGGTCGCACGGCCACGGCGGCGGGGTAGTGTAGCAGAAGTTGCGCCAACGGGGCGGCGGGGCTATTGACACTACTGTCGACGATAATAATATTTACTATCGCGGTGTTAAGCCGTAGCACAATCCAACTCGACACTTTGAACACATGATTAGATAGCTATAACTAGGATATATTCCGCCCAACATACGGCGGGTCTTATCATGCCCAGGGAACGAAAGACGCCATCCCGCATTGCGTTACTGACTTGGAGGGAGTCCCGACATGTTGCGATCAATCGCCTATATCAGCGAGATGGCCGGGGATTTCAGTGAAGAATGCCTCGACCAGCTGACGGTACTATCGTGCAGCCACAACCTGTCGGCGGATGTGACCGGCATGATGTATTGCTTCAGCAATCGGTTCATCCAGGTGCTGGAAGGACCTGGCGCCAGGGTCGGCGAGCTGTACGGGCGGATCCGGCTGGATCCCCGACACCGCCATGTCGTCACGGTGCAGGATGGTCCGATCACGAGGCGGGTCTATGGCGATTTCGCCATGCGCCGGTTCAAAAACGAGGATCTCGGCGAGTCCGAGCGGGCGATCATCTTTCGGGCGCTGCATTCGTTCGAGCCGCGAACCCTCATCGGTCCCAAACCCTGGCCGCCGGAGGGCGCGATGGCTGGTTCGATGGACCGGATCATGGCTCGCGCGATTCCGACGCGCCTGCCGGGCGAGGAGTTCGAAGCGCTTTCCAGATTGCTGTACGCGGCGGAGATCCTGCTGTTGCGTGATGTCGAGGTCACGGAAGCCTGTTTCGAGGCGGTGGCCGCCGACGCGAAGGTCAGCCTGCGCCTGGCCCGGCGATTCTTCCCGACCATTGACGATCTGGTGGGCGCCTGCGTGCGGCGCATACTGGCCCTCGAACACCAGGCGTTGCTGACGCGCCTGATCTCGCACCGGTTCGAGAACGCCGATGAACTGGCTCGCTGCCTCACCGACTTCGTCATTCGCAACAACGACCGCTCCAAAGTATCCCGGACTTTCGCCGCATGTTTCGCGCTTCACGGCGCCACCTTCACCAGCGAGATGTCCTGTCTGATCGGCGCTGCCGTGCAACGGTCTGAACGCCGCCAGGGCTGGATAGCCTCGGGGATCGAGTTGGCGATGGCGATCGCGGTAACCGAGGCCGCCGCGCGAATCGTGGCGCGCCATGACGCGTCCGTCCTGGCCAGTGAAGCGACATTCGCCAGACTGTTCGGTATCTGCCGCGCGTCGCTGGTGGAAACGGGGGCCTCGTCCGAAGTGGTCGAGGCGGGTCGGCGCCGGCCCGCCCCACCGTCGCCAGCGCGCACGAATTAGCGTGCGGCGCGGCGGTGCGATGCTTCGCGCCGGTCGCGGCGCCCCGGGAGCGCCATCGGCCGCCAGCAAGTCCGTCCGCCAAGGCGCGACAGGTAGGGCGCTCCGAACCGGACCCACAAGAAGGAGACAGCGATGTTCGAAGGCGACGACGAGACCGGTTTCGGTCTGACCGTTCAGCCGATGGTCCACGTGGCGGAAATGGCGCCCAGCCTGGATTTCTATCAGGCGTTGGGTGGCCGGGTGATATTCGGGAGCCGCGACGGCGATTGGGCGCTGGTGGACTTCGGCAGTTCGAAACTCAGCCTGCTGGCCCATCCACCCGGCGACGGCAAAATGGAGACTGTGGAACTTCAATTCACTTGCCGTGCCTCCTTGGAAAAAGTCGAGGCGCATGTCCGGGCGAGCGACCCCTCATTGATCGAGCGCGGCGTGGCGGACGAGGTATTCGGCCGAATGCTCAAGCTGCGAACGCCGGATGGATTGCTGGTCAAGCTTCTGGAGCTCCGGCGCGAGGACATCGAGTAGTCCGTTGGCGATCGAGCTGGCACACGGCGGAGAGGCGGATCGGCCCCGGAGATCGGGCGTTGCAACGATCGGCGCACTCGGCGCCTGGCGGGCTGACAATGCGACGGGCGATTGGCAAAACGAGTCTCGAGCGCGATCCATCGCGCGGCGGCCTTCGGTTGAGCGAGGCGGCGCTTTTGCTGCTGGGCGTGGCGGCGGGGTTGGGGATCGCACGGATCCGCCCGACGTCGCGGCTGCGCGCGCCGCATCCTGACGCCCTGCCCGCCCGCCCGGGCATGGACGCTGCGACACCCTCGGATATTCCGGCCGCCGGTTGGCGACAGATCGCCGCACGGACCTGGACGGCATTCAACGCCGACCAGATTCTCGCGGTCGCCGGCGGGGTCACCTTCTTCAGCCTGCTCGCCCTGTTCCCGGCGATCGGCGCGTTCGTTTCGCTATACGGCCTGATCTCCGACGTCGACGCCGCCCGCCGGCAGGTGATCGCGATGTCCGGCGTGCTACCCGGCGGCGCGGTCACGGTGATCGGCGACGAGATGACCCGGCTGGCCGCCACCAATCACGCCCATCTGGGGCTGGCCTTCGCCACCTCGCTGCTGATTTCGCTGTGGAGCGCCAACGCGGGGGTCAAAGCGTTGTTGGGTGGCCTCAACATCTCCTATGAGGCGCGCGAGAAACGCAACTTCCTGATCTTGAACCTGACCTCGCTGGCCTTCACCGTCGGCCTGACGGTGTTCGCGGTGGCCGCGGTCGCGGTGGTTGTCGCCGCGCCACAGGTGTTGTCGCGGATCGGCCTGGGGCATGTGGCCGGCGAAAGCCTGTTGCGCTGGCCGGTGATCGAGGTCTTGCTGATCGGACTGTTCGCCCTGCTCTATCGGTTTGGACCGTGTAGAGCCCAGGCACGGTGGCGATGGATCACGCCCGGCAGTGTCCTGGCGGCCGGCTTGTGGCTGATCATGTCGGTGGTCTTCTCGTTGTACGTCGCCAACTTCGGCCACTACAACCAGACCTATGGCGCTCTGGGCGCCCTGGTCGGATTCATGACCTGGATCTGGCTGTCGGTGAGCGTGGTGCTCCTGGGCGCCGAACTCAACGCCGAAATCGAGCGCCAGACGGCGGTGGACACCCGGAAGACGCGGCGGGGATGAGCCGGATCAGGCGCGCGGTCGCAGGGTGGCCTGAACCGCCCTAAGGGTCCGCATGAACGCACCCTCGTTGAGCGGCTTGCCGAGCAGCCGGTCGTTGGGCTCGAGGTCTTCGCAATCGCGCGGTGTCGCGGTCACATAAATCACCGGCACCGGCCCGATCCCGGCGCGGATCGAGCGCACCGCCGCCGGACCGCTGCCGTCTCTAAGCGTGAGATCGGCGGTGATGATGTCGGGTCGGCGAGCCTCGGCCGCGCTGATCGCCGACGCCTCGGAGTTGGCGACATCGATCGAGGTCGCGCCACTGTCCTGACTCAACAGCTGCAGGACCAGGGCGGTCAGCGGTTCGTCCTCGATGATCAATACGTGCATGGTAATCTATTAAAGGGCCAGTAATATCAAACACGCGACGGTGCGGAAGGTTCAATACCGACTAACCGGCCACGCCAATGGCTGGTCGACGGAAACCCGACGATCGGCGGCAATTCACGTGAGAAGTTTGTCGTTCGTGTGACCGTGCAACCGACTGCCTTGCCAGTGGCTATCGGCGCAAAATTGATTAGATAGTTTGGCTCACCCGACAACCGCTCCGCCGGACATCGAACCTTCACGCCAACAACTGGCATCGGAATGACCCATGGATCCGATCGACGACCATCTCGCGGCCAAAGCGTTTCACCGGCTCGTCGAGCATCTTAGACTGCGTTCGGACGTTCAGAACGTCGACCTGATGGGACTGGCGGGGTTTTGCCGCAACTGTCTGGCGGACTGGCTGAGCGAAGCCTCCGACGGAACGTTGGACCGCGAACAGGCGAGACGAGCGATCTATGGCATGCCGACGTCCGACTGGAAGGCGCGCCACCAGCGTGAGGCGACGCCCGAGCAGTTAGCGAGAATGGATGCGAGCGTCGCATTGAACGCCAGGCTGCGCGACCAGAGCGACGCGCGTCTGGAGGAGGGCCTGATGGAGAGCTTGCCGGCGAGCGATACGCCGTCGATCGTTGAGCCCTGATCGGTCGACCCGGCATGGGAGAGAGGCTGCCGACCCCGGAAGTCCCGTTTGGTGGCGACAGGCGCTAGCGCAGCTGGCTGTCCTTGCTGCCGCGCCGATTGATGCCGCCGGTCACCACCCGGCGATCGCGGCCGGACTGGCATTGCACGCAGGTCCGGGCCCCCGGCAACGCGCGACGGCGCGCCTGAGGGATCACCTCGCCGCATTCCACGCAATGCTCGGTCCCCTCCCCCGCAGGCAATCGCGCCCGGGCCGAAAGGACACCGTCCGCCACGGTGTCGTCGATCTGGTCCAGAACCGCGCCGTCGCGCGTCCAACCACCGGCCATTTGAACTCCGAATTTCTGCCCCCCAAGGGCTAGATATGCACGGCCGGGGACGTTCCAAGTCCCGCCGTCGGGGGCCAGGCACGCTCCGAGCGCGAAACAATCCGCATCGGCGACGTCCGGAGTGGCAGAGCGTCTGGAGTGGCAGAGCGTCCGGCCGACCGGTTTCGCCGGCAGCCCCTGCGCACTCGCGGTCGAACCTCACGGAGACCCGGCCGCGAGGCGATGAGTGAACACAAGCTCAGGTCGAGCGGCGGGCTCAGGTCGAGCGGCGGGCCCCGGCGGCGATCACCTCGGCGCGGGCGAACAGCGCCGGGTCGATAGCCAGGCCCGAGGCCGCGGCATTTTCCTCGAGCTGGGTTGGACGGCTCGCCCCGACGATGGCGGATGCGACGTTCGGTTCGCGCAAGACCCACGCCAGCGAAAACTGCGATAGCGTGCAGCCGGCCTCGGCCGCCAGCGGCTTGAGTTGCTGGACGGCCTCCAGAACTTCTGGCCGCAACCAGTTGCGCATCATCTGGCCCATGGTTTCACTGGTGGCCCGGCTATCCGGCGGGAGCGCCGCGCCAGGAGCGTATTTGCCGCTGAGCACGCCTTGAGCCAAGGGCGACCAGACGATCTGCGAGATGCCGTTGGCGGCGCAAAGCGGGATGACGGCGTCCTCGGGGCGCCGCCAGAGCAGGGAGTATTGGGGCTGGCTTGAAACGAACCGCTCGACCCCCGGAATTTCCGCGGCCTCCGAGATCTGTTGGGCCGACCACTCGCTGAAGCCGATGTAGCGAGCCTTGCCCTGGCGCACGACGTCGCTCAACGCCTGCATGGTTTCCTCGAGCGGAGTTTCGGCGTCGTAACGATGACACTGATAGAGATCGACGTAATCGGTGCGCAGACGCCGCAGCGAGGCGTCGATCTGTTTGGCGATCTGTATCCGCGACAGGCCGCGGTCAGTGTCGCTCATCGGGAAATAAACCTTGGTGGCCAGGACATAGCTGTCGCGAGGGCGCCCGGCGAGCAGTTCGCCGAGAACGCTTTCCGCCGCGCCTCGGCCATAGACGTTGGCCGTGTCGATGAAGTTGATACCCAGATCGAACGCCTTGCGGACGCAGGCGGCGGCGCTGTCGCGCTCCACCCCTACGCCATAGGTCAGCCAGGAACCAAGGGAGATTTCCGACACCGCGAGATCGCTCGCGCCGAGCCTGCGGTATTTCATCGGGCGGGATCCATCTCCGTGAAGCCGATTTCTGGTCGAACAAACCGCCGGCCCGGCGGCTGCCGAACGCAAAATCATCCCGGGGCGGAGAGCCGCGCCGGGATGATTCGCGAAGTCGGCGCCGAACAGAGTTCGGCGCCGTGACGTCGTCAGTGACAGCCCGGGAACTTGAAGGAGTTGATCTCCGTGCTCCAATTGAAGCTGCCCGAGGCCTTCAGATACTCGTTCGTATAGAAGAACGTGCAATCGTCGCTCGGATCGAGCGACATGCCGCTGTAATCGCCCCAACGGTTGAGGCCGCCGTTTTGAGAGCCGGCCCCGGCCTTGACGATCTTCTCGCCTTCCATCGTGCCGAGCGCGTCGGTCGGAACCCGGCCGGTATAGGCGATGGTCGGATATTTCGTGCTGGACGACACGCTGTAGCCGACCGCGATATCGCCGACCTTGTCCATGGCGACGCTGCCCATCCAGCGGTAGGCGCTATCGGGCGCAAAGGTGCCGCTCTGGTACAGGGTGGGCGTCGTTCCCGGACTGCGGACTTCATACCAGCGAACGCCCGAACCCGACCCGGCCTTCACCGAATGGTCGACCACCAGGGACTCATGGTCGCCGAAGTTGCGGTAGGCCAAGCGATACATCACGCGGTCGGCGAGGCTGTCGAGCGTCTGCGTGGTGCCCTTTTGCGGGACACAGGTGCCGCCGCCGCACAGGGGGGAGAAAGCCGGAACGGTGATCTTGGCCGGTCCGGTCAGGGTGCTGTTGGCCGGTGTCTTCCAGTCCACATGGAATTTCCACAGGTTCAGGGAGTTCGTGCCGTAATTGACCAGATAGTTGGGCGAGCCGGCCGGCGGCATCATCGCGCCGTCCAGGTCAGCCGGCAGAACGCCGCCGTAGGCTGTGGAGAGCTGGAAGCACTGTTCGGTGGCGCGCTTGCCCTTCAGCATCTTGTGGCGGTCGAGAGCGCAAAGCTTGGCTCCGGCGAACGACTGTCCATTCGCGAATATATTATAGGTGATATAGTATGCGTCCGGCCAGACGCTGATCTTTGGGTAGTCATTGAAGCCGGTGCCGTAGCTATATGAATACCGATTCCAGGAACCGGTCGCATCGCTGGTCGTCGAAACCGCGATGCACTCCGTGTACGGAGTCGAACTGACCGCCAGCTGAGTAATTACCCAGCGGTTGGCGATACGATCGTATTTCAGCACGCCATCGCCATCGTTTTGCGCTTCGCAGGCGCCGCCGAAGCCGGCCCAGACCGTGTTGGTCGAGGCAACAGGCATCACCAGAGCGCCGGTGGTCTTGTCGAAAATGCCAAACGACGCATTGACGATCTGGACGTATTGCGTCGCGCCCACCGCGCCGTTGGTATCCGGCGGCGCATAGACGTCGGAATAGCCGTAGTCGCCCTGGCCGACGCCGGCGAAATTCAGGCCATCGGTGGTGCCCACCGGGGCTCCGGCCTTGGACTGCAGGGCTCCGTCACCTTGCTCCGGCGACAAACCCACCGGCGGGATCAGGCGCAGTGGCACGATCCTGGCCGCGGGGTGCGAGGGGGGCGCGATCCGGGCGAGAAGGCGCAGGGGTGGCGACACGTCGTGGTGGATGTCGCCGCTGGTTTCCACCGATGCGGCAGGAGCCGCTTGCAGCATCGACGCCGTCGTCAAGGCGACGACCGCGCCGGCGCACAAGGCGCGGGACAGGGTTGAGGTTTGTATTCGCACGTTTGTCCTCCGATCCGAATTGAGATTGAAATCTGTACGCGTCAATCAGCCGCGGCGCCATCGCTCGGAAGCTTGGTTTTTCCCAACGCCGCCCGGAAGCGAGCGCCAACTGGTCACCTTTGCGTGATCGGTGGCGCCAGGGTCCGCGCCAACGGCGGATCGCTCAATTAACCGGCAATCGCTGAAAATGCGCGCCGCGCTCTGCACACGGCGGAGTCGCCGCGTGGCGTGCGAGGCCACGGCCGCAAGTATGAAATTCGCATGCAACAAATTGCGGGGATGATGCGTTCGATGCAATTCAACGCGCCCAATGATGGAGGCCTGATGGCTCGAGACTATTCCAAAGCCTCGCCGGTCCAGAACCGGACGGCCTCGAAGGCGGCTTCACGCGACGAATTCTACTCGAAGCTGTTCACACGATTGAGCGTCGCGGTGTTCCTGACCATGGCGGCAAGCGTGGCGGTCGCCGCTGTGTTGTTCAATCAGGGCGTCTGATCGACGGACTCGCTCCTCGGATCCCGCAACTCCGTCCGCAGCCGATTTCGATCCAGGGTTCCTTCCCAGCGGGCGACGGCCAGGGTCGCCACGCAGTTGCCAATGACGTTGGTCAGCGCGCGACACTCGCTCATGAAACGATCGACTCCCAGGATCAGGGCCATTGCAGCGACCGGAATTGACCCCACGGAGCCGAGTGTGAGGGCCAGGGTGATGAATCCTGCCCCGGTGACGCCGCTGGCTCCCTTGGAGGTCAACATGGCCACGACCAGCAAGGTCGCCTCCTGCGCAAAGGTCAGGTGAGTGTTGGTGGCCTGGGCGAGGAACAGGGTCGCCAGGGTCATGTAGATGTTGGTGCCGTCTAGATTGAACGAGTAGCCGGCCGGCACCACCAAACCGGTTACGGCTCGCGGTGCGCCAAGTCGCTCGAGCTTCTCCATCAGTTGCGGCAGGACGGCTTCCGACGATGAGGCCCCGATCACGATCAACAGTTCCTCGCGCACATAGAGCAGGAGGCGAAACAGCGAATAGCCGCACGCGCGGGCAATGACGCCGAGCACCACGACGACAAACAGGGCCGAGGTGAGATAGACGCAGGCGACCAGGCCCCCGAGCTTGATCAGTGCCGCAAGGCCGTATTTGCCGATGGTGTAGCCCATGGCGCCGAATGCGCCGAGCGGCGCGGCCCGCACCACGATCCGGATGATCGCGAAAAACACCTGGCCAATGCTGTCCAGAGGGCCAGCGAGGCCAACGCCGCGACGCTGCAACGCCGCCAGGGCGAAGCCGGTCAGGATCGCCAGAAACAGAACCTGCAACACGTCGCCGCTCGCGAAGGCGGCGACGAAGGTGTCCGGGATCAGGTGCAGGAGGTAATCGGAAATGTCACCCATCGCCCTGGCCTTGGCGACGTAATCGGCGACCGCCCGGGGATCCAGGCTGGCGGCCGGCACATTGAAGCCGGCGCCCGGACGCGCCAGTTCGCCGACCAGCAATCCGATCACCAGAGCGAGGGTCGAGACGATCTCGAAATAGATCAGCGCGCGGCCGCCGATGCGGCCGAGAGCCTTGACGTCGCTCATCCGCGCGACGCCGCCGGCGACCGTGCAAAAAATGATCGGCGCGATCAGCATACGGATCAGTTTGATGAAGCCGTCACCCAGCGGCTTGATCGCGACGCCGACCCGCGGCCACAGGGCGCCGACCAGTATCCCCAGCGCCACGCCGATCAGCACCTGCACGTATAGCGATCTGAACGCCCGCATCGTCGATCCCTGGTGGCCGGCGACGGCTTAACCCGCCGATGAACGGGAAGCCATCCCGGGGTTCAGAGGCGGTTCAGAGCCAGGATGTTCTTGTGAGTTTCGAGGACGAGCCATTCACCCCCTCGCAAAAGGAAACCTGGATATGAAGATCCTGCTCGCCGCCGGTCTGGCGGCTTCGGCGCTGGCGACCGCCGGCGGCGCGTCCGCCGCTCTCTGCGGATGTCCCGTGGCGTCGCACCACCTCGTCGCTCGACACGTCGTCGTGCGCCCGGTGCATCCGATCATCTACCACCATGAGGAGCGATACGCGCCCCGGCCGTACGTCGCCGCTTACGCGCCGCCCCCCGCCATCGAGATCGCTCCTGCCTATTACGCCGAAGGCTATGCGCCGGGCGCGTACTATGGCGGCTACTACGGTGGCGGCGTCGCCTACGGCTACGGCGCAGGCTACCGCGGTTATGGTTGGAGCCACGGCTATTACGACCGAGGCGACGCTTGGCGCGGCGACGAGCGCAACGGCTGGCGCGGCCGTGACGGCTGGCGCGGCGGCGAGTCCGGCGGGCGCGACGGCGGCGACCACCGTCAGTGGGGTGGTCACGCCGAGCGCGGCGGGCACGCTCATCCCGACGGCCAGGACGGTCGCGGCCGTAGCTGAAGGGGTTTTCGCGGACCGCGCCCGGTCGTATGACGGCGGCGCGGTCCCGTTAGCTCAGCAGGATAGAGCACCGGTTTCCTAAACCGGGGGTCAGAGGTTCGAAGTCCTCTACGGGACGCCATTTCGGAAAGAACTATACAACGCCGTCGCTCTAGGTTTTGTCGACAAAATGTCTGTTCCACAGGCGGATGCAAGCGAGGACGACGAACCCTAGGAAGCTGTCGGCGGTCTTGTCGTAACGCGTTGCGAGTCGCCGGCTGTGCTTTAGCTTCGAGAAGCAGCGTTCGACGGCGTTGCGAAGGGCGTAGATGTGTCCGTCGATCGGTCGCTGAACGATCCTGGTCCGCTTGGCCGGGATGACGGGGCAGATGTCACGGCTCTTAAGATCGATCAGGATGGCGTCGGCGTCATAGCCCTTGTCGCCCAGCAGCACTTTTGGTGTGGGACCCGGCTCGGCCATGACCGGCGCGTAGCCCTTGACGTCATTGACTTGGCCACCCGTCAGAACGACCGCGACAGGAAGGCCCAAGCCGTTGACTCTCAGATGGATTTTTGTCGAGAGACCACCGCGAGAACGGCCAAGACCTTCGTCCGGACCCCCTTTTTGCACCAGCCGAGTGTTGGTGGGCGCGAATAATGGTGCTGTCGATCATTTGAAGGCTGTCCTTTCCCTCGCCACAATCATTGACGGCTTCAAGGATGACGTCCCACAGACCTGAGACGCTCCAACGCCGAAACTGCCGGTGGACCGAACCGAACTTACCAAAATACTCCGGCAAGTCGCGCCAGGGGGATCCCGTCCGAGTGATCCAGAAGATGCCGTCAAGTACCCGACGGTGGTCTTGCGCCGGTCGCCCCTTCCGAGGCACGCTCGGGCTTACGAACGGCTCGAAGATCTCCCACTCCTCATCCGACATCAATCCGCGAATCAAGGCTGGCCTCTCCCAAAGAGAAGCCTTGAATCAGAGCTTGACCTCGAGGGGAATCGTCAGATCAAATTTTGTCGACAGAACCTAGCCGGCGTCGCGGGGCTGGGATCTCCAACGCCGAGTTCTGCGTCAGTCCACACATCTCGGCTTGGCCAAGTTTTCGGTGGGAGGAGCGAGAGATTGATTTTTGCCAACATGGCATCTTGGGCCATCCGTTCATTTTCGGTTCAGGCGATTCTCACGATGGTCAGCTGGTCGACCGCGGCCGCGCTCTCCCGTCCCCCGATGCGGTGGCGATCGATCAGGGCAAAGCAAGATGCTCCTGGCGGCGCGCCGTTCCCCCGCGGCGCGCCGCACCTTGTCCGGATCCAGTCGGCTGGCGGTTCAACGCCGATGACGTCCGCGGATCCGAAGCCACGCTTGCATTTCCCCCTTCGACTGTCGCATGCTCGCGGCGGGACCCGGAGAGCGCTCTCGTGACGACGGGCCCGGCCGCGGGCAGACCCGCACGCAGTCCTGCTTGGCGCCGCAGCGGTCGCGGTCGATGACCGGCACGACGCGGCCGGCGTCTGGCGCGCACTTGGGCTCGGCGGGCATGGGCGGCTCCCCAGGGGGCCATGCTGCCAGGGCGCGGCAGACCCGCCAGTGTCAGCTGGCGCCCGCGGCGCGGCTGCGCAGCGGGGGCATGCTCCACCGCGCGCCCACTCATCGCCGGACCCGGGTCAGGGTCCCCGCCTTGAGTCCGTGCCGCGGCTGGCACAGTCGCGGTCCCGCCCCCGCGCACCTTCCAGGGAGACCGCCATGTCCAATGCCCCGCTCAAGGACGTCTACCCCGTCATCGACCGCGCCCAGAAGGGGGCGCACATCGCCAGCCTGGGCGAGTACCAGGCGCTCTACGACCGCTCGATCACAGGACCCGGACGGCTTCTGGGGCGACATGGCGCGCACGTTCCTGCACTGGAAGCGGCCCTTCGACCAGGTCCAGGACACCGATTTCAGCCACGGCTACCACGCCTGGTTCGCGGGCGGCCAGCTCAACGTCAGCGAGAACTGCCTCGACCGCCACCTCGCCACGCGCGGCGACCAGCTGGCCATCCTGTGGGAGGGCGACAGCCCCGAGGACATCCGCCGCATCACCTACCGCGAACTGCACCGCGAGGTCTGCCGCCTGGCCAACGCCCTCAAGAGCCGCGGCGTGCGCAAGGGCGACCGCGTCGCCATCTACCTGCCGATGATCCCCGAGGCGGCGGTGGCGATGCTCGCCTGCGCGCGCCTGGGCGCGGTGCACAGCGTGGTGTTCGGCGGCTTCAGCGCGGAGTCGCTGCGCGACCGCATCCTGGACGCCGACTGCCGCGTCCTGATCACCGCCGACGAGGGCCTGCGCGGCAAGAAGACCGTCCCGCTCAAGGGCACCGCCGACGCGGCGCTCGCGCACTGCCCGAACGTGGGCACGGTCATCGTCTACCGCCGCACCGGCGGCGCGGTGACGATGAAGGCCGGGCGCGACGTGTGGTGGGACGAACTGCTCGCCGGCCGCCGCCCGTACTGCCCGGCCGTGCCGGTGGACAGCGAGGACATCCTCTTCCTGCTCTACACCAGCGGCTCGACCGGCAAGCCCAAGGGCATCGCCCACACCAGCGCCGGCTACCTGCTCTACGCGGCGATGACGCAGAAGTACGTGTTCGACTACCGCGACGGCGACCTGTTCGCGTGCATGGCCGACGTCGGCTGGGTCACCGGCCACAGCTACGTCGTCTACGGCCCGCTGTGCAATGGCGGCACCACCTTCATGTTCGAGGGCGTCCCGACCTTCCCCGACGCCGGTCGCTACTGGGACATGGTGCAGCGCCACCGCATCACCCAGTTCTACACCGCGCCGACCGCGATCCGCGCGATCATGCGCGAGGGCGACGCCTTCGCGACCAAGTACGACCGCTCCAGCCTGCGCGTCCTGGGCAGCGTCGGCGAGCCGATCAACCCCGAGGCCTGGCGCTGGTACTTCGAGGTCGTCGGCGAGGGCCGCTGCGCGATCGTCGACACCTTCTGGCAGACCGAGACCGGCGGCCACATGATCACCCCGCTGCCCGGCGCCACGCCGATGAAGCCGGGCTCGGCGACGCTGCCGTTCTTCGGCGTCGAACCCGCGGTGCTCGACGACAAGGGCCAGGAGATCGCCGGCAACGACGTCAGCGGCGTGCTCGCCTTCAAGCGCGGCTGGCCGGGCATCGCGCGCACCATCTACGGCGACCACCAGCGCTACCTCGAGACCTACTTCAAGCCCTTCCCGGGCTACTACTTCACCGGCGACGGCTGCCGGCGCGACGCCGACGGCTTCTACTGGATCACCGGCCGCGTCGACGACGTCATCAACGTCAGCGGCCACCGCATGGGCACCGCCGAGGTCGAGAGCGCGCTGGTCGCCAACGGTGCCGTCGCCGAGGCCGCCGTCACCGGCTACCCGCACGACATCAAGGGCACCGGCATCTTCGCCTACGTCATCCTCAAGGAGGGCCAGGTCGAGAGCCCCGAGCTGATCCAGGCGCTCAAGAACTCGGTGCGCCACCACATCGGCCCGATCGCCACCCCGGACAAGATCCTGGTCACGAACGGCCTGCCCAAGACGCGCAGCGGGAAGATCATGCGCCGCATCCTGCGCAAGATCGCCGCGCAGGAGACGGACAACCTCGGGGACATCAGCACGCTGGCGGATCCCGGGGTGGTCAAGCTGCTGATCGAGAAGCGGGCGGCGCTGGGGGCTTAGGGGAAGACCCTGGACCCTAGACCTAGTCCCCAGAAGAACGCGAGACGCAGAACCAGGAATCCCATCGCACGTCGGATGCATTGTGATGTCCCTAGGGTCCAGGGTCTAACCATACCCACAAGTCCCCTCATCCCCGCCGTGGTTGTGATCGGTCTCAGCGGAAATCTCCCGAATCCCCCGAATTTGCGGATTCTTCGGTGGGTCTGCGAAGAATCCGAGATTCGGAGATTTCGCAGATGAGAGATGGGAAACGACAGATGTGGAGCGGGTAGGGTTTAGGGCCCAGGGTCTGAATCATTTCGCCCGCACCCCGCCGTTCCTCGCCAGCCACGCGATGCGCGCCTGCAGCTCGGCGATGCCGGCGGCCAGGCCTTCAGCGACGCGGGCGTGCACGTCGCTGCTGTGGAGGTCAACCGGCAGGTCCTGGCGGGCCAGGCCGATCGGCACCTCCATCAGGTCGATGATCGGCAGCTGCGGGAACTTTTCCTGCAGCATGCCCAGCTTCTCGGCCCATTTGCTGCGCAGCGGTTCCTGCCAGCCGGCGGGTGCGAGCAGGAGCACCGGCAGCACGCCACCATCGATGAGCTCGCGGTATGCCACCCCGAAACTCAGCGGCAGGATCTTCGGGGCCTCCTCGCTGCCGACCACGATGACCAGGACCTGGGCCTTCGCGCGCACCGCGCTCTCCGCCACCGGGTGCAGCATCAGCGTGCTCGCGTAGGGCAGCAGGGCGGCTTCGGCGGCCGTCGCGGTGGCATCGGCGCCCCACGCGTTGGCGATGCCGCGCGTCAAGGTGAGCAGGGCTTCCCGGTTGGCGGCGAGGTGCTGGTTCGAGACCGCGATGCGCACGCGCTGCGGATCGGGGAAGGGGTGGTGGCCGACCGCCACCTTGCCGAGCACGTCGGAGAACTCCGCGGGCACCCTGCCGATGGGGCCCAGCGGCTGCAGGGTGCCCGGCGTGAAGGCCGTCGTCGCCGCGTCCGGCGGGGCTCCGCTCCAGGCGAGGGCGCGCGCCACCGCCAAGGGCTGCGGGCCATTGCAGCTCACCACCACCTCATCGCCACCGGCCTCGCCGCAATCGATGGTGATCCGCCGCCAGGAATCGTCGACCACGCGGATCGGCTTCAAACCGCGCGCGACGCCCGCGGTCCGCACCGTCACCAGCAGGGTCCGGCCGGTGGCGACCCCGGCGCTCAGCACCATCACCACCCCGGTGCGACCGCGCGTTGCGGGCAGCCGCATGCGCAGGTGCTGCAGGCCATCGTCGGTGTCCTTGTTGCTCAACTGGATCGGCCGATTCCCGGCTGGGATGCGGGCGGGGATGTCCGGCGACCCTGGGGGCGGGGCCCAGACCTCGAGCAGGCTTTCGCCCGGCAGGAGTTCGAGCACGCGGCCAGCGCTGGGCGGACCCGCGGCGGGTGGCGGTACGGGGACCACCGCAGCCGTGTCCGCAGGGGTGGCGATCGGGGCCGCGGTGGTCGCCCCGCCTGACAGCGCGGGATCTGCGGCCTTCTGCCGACCGCCGCGCGCCAGCAGCACGACTGCGCAGAGCACCACCGCGGCCGCCAGTGCAGCCGATGACCAGGCCCGGTCGCCGCTGCGGCCGCGCCGCCGCGGTGCTGCTGTCGAGCAGGGTCGGTTGCGCGCTTCCGCGCGCTGAGGTCCACGGCGGGACGCGCGCTGGGCAGTCGGCCGCAGCGCCGGCGGCGCCACGGTCCCGCTGCCCGCGAGCTTGCCGCTGGGCAGGTCTTCCGGGACGCCCTTGGCGGCCGCGCGCAGCCACCCGGCGAGCGTCGTCGCGTCGGGCGCGCGCTCCGCCGGCACCTTGCCCAGGCAGCGCGCCATCATCTTGTCCAGGCCGGCGAGGTCGCTGCGGCGTTCCGACAGCCGCGGCGACGGCGCGGTCATGTGCATGTTCAGCACCACCAGCGCGCTGCTGCCGGTGTAGGGCGGCGTTCCGGACAGCACGTGGAACAGCGAGCAGCCCAGGCCGTACAGGTCGCCCGACGGTCCCGGCGCGTCGCCGCGGCAGGCTTCCGGCGCCATGTAGGCGGGGCTGCCCATGATCGCGCCGGTGTGGGTCAGCAGCGCCGAATCGTCGCCCTTGGCCAGCCCGAAGTCGGCGAGCTTGGCCTGGAACTCGCGCCGCGTGACCATGATGTTGTCGGGCTTGATGTCGCGGTGGATGATGCCGAGGCCGTGCGCGGCGGCGAGGCCGTCGGCGGCCTGCGCGTGCAGCTCCAGCGCCTGGCGCACGGTCGGCGGGCGGCGCCGCATCAGCGTGCCCAGGCTCCAGCCATCGACGAACTCCAGCACCATGACGAACAGCTCGCGCCCGTCGGGACCGCGCTGGGTGCCGACGTCGTGGCAGGTGATGACGTTCTGGTGCACCAGCCGGCCCAGCACCTGCGCCTCGCGCGTGAAGCGCACGCGGTGCGGGCCATCGCCGACCAGGTGCGGCGCGATCACCTTGATCGCCACCGGCCGGTCGAGGCCGAGCTGCACGCCGCGGTACACGGCGCCCATCGCGCCGCGGCCGAGCAGGGCGTCGAAGCGCAGCGTCGCGCTGCTCCAGCCGATCAGGGGGTCGTCATCGCTCATCTCGGCTGGGAAACGTACCCGCCGGCCGCGCCGGCTGCAATCCTCACCCGTCGCCGCTGCCGAGAGCGACCAGCCGGTGCGCCCCCGGCCCCGCCTCGGCCGCCTCGGCGACCAGGCGGTCGGCCAGGCCCGGACCGTGCTCCCAGATCGCCTGGAACAGGCTCATGGTGCGTTCCTGCGGCTGCCCGCGGGGCGCCAGCCAGGCGTGCAGCGCGCCCCAGGCCGGCCGTCCGGCGGCCTGGCGGGCGCCGCGCGCCAGGCTGGCGGCCAGCCGCGCCTCGGCGCGGCGCAGGGCGGCCACGCCGGTGACCAGGCGCGCGCGCTGCCCGTCCGCGAGCCGCGGCGGCGCTGCGGTCGAGCGCGGCGAGAGCGCCGGCGAGCCCGTCGAGCAGCGCCGCCGGATCGTCGCCGGCCAGGCGCGGCGCGTCGCCGCCGGCCAGGACCTGCTGGGTGGTCGCGCCCCAGGCGCGCGCGGCGCGCTCCACCCACCCCGGCACCAGGGTGAGCGAGCAGCGCCGCACCAGCGCCGGCCGCGGCACGCCGAGCGCCGCGTAGAGCGGCGCGATCAGGTGGTGGTAGGCGAGCTCACCCGGGCCCGCGACGTAGGCGACGCAGGGCAGCGCGGCCTGCTGCAGCACCGGGCGCAGCGCGGCGCCGGGACTGAGCTCCAGCGGCGCCTGCGCGAGCAGGGCGCGCGCCGCCGCCGGGTCGAGCGCGCTGCGGCCGGCTGGGCGGTCGGCGAACAGCGGCGGCGCGGCGAGCTCACCGAACGCATCCCCGCCGCCCGCGGCCAGGCGTCGCGCCCGCTGCGCCGCCAGCGCCGCCACCGGCCACGCGTCCAAAGCGCGGCCGACGGTCGCGGTCCACAGCGGGCGCAGCTGGTGGCCTTCGACGCAGAGCAGGCCATGGGACGCGAACAAGGCCGCCATGAGCCGGCAGAGCCAGGCCCCGTAGCCTTCGTCCGCGCGCGGCTGCTGCGCCTCCAGCCACGCCGCGCCAAGGCCCGCGCCGAGGTGCTCGCGGCAGCCGGCCACCAGCGCCGCCCAGGTCGCCGCAGCCGGGCGGTGGCGCAGGCTGGCGTGGCCGCCGCCGAGTGCGCCCGCCAGGCGGCGGATCGAGCCATCGCGCAGCACCAGGTCGGCGTGCCCGGCCTCGCCCAGATCGTGGTCCTCGCTGGCGCACCAGAACACGGCGCACGCTCGCCAGCCCTGCCGCGCCCAGGCGCCGGGCCAGGGCGAGCGCGTGCGCGGTCTTGACCAGGGTGTAGAGGGGACCGCCGCCGTAGGCCGGCTGCTGGCCGGTGACCACCGCGGCGGTGCCGGGCTGCAGCAGCGCCGCCGCCTGCGCGCGCGCCTGGGCGGAGCCGGCATGCGCGCTGACGATGCGGCCGAGCGCGGCGCGGTCCCAGGCGTGGCCGGCGAGCAGCCGCGCACCGCTCTCCGCCAACGCGGCGTCGCCGCTGCCACGGTTCCTCCGGCCACGGGTCGGCGGTGGTGGCGGCTGGGCGTTCGCTCATGGTGGGGGATCATCCCGCGCGGGTCGGCCAGTCCAGCCGCCGCCCGTTGCGGGGTGGGCGCGGGTCAGAAATCGAGGAGGAGCTGCCACGAGGCGCGGATCTCGCGCGGGATCTCGGCGGCCATCAAGGTCCGTCTTCTTGCGTCGCGGCGGCGATGGCGAAATCGGTGCGCAGCGCGTAGAAATCGAGGCCGATGCCAGCGGTCACCACCCAGCCGATGTCGTTCTCGGCGAGGTTGCGGTAGGCGCCCCCGCGCAGGGCCAGGAAGTGCAGGATGTTCCACTCCGCGCCGAAGCGCAGGTCCTGGCTCTCGTAGCCGTCGAAGGTGGTGCTGCCCTTGCGTCAGGTCGCAGTCCGCCTCGACGGTCAGCGTCTCCCAGGGGATGAAGGCGACGCCGCCGGTCGACCTGCGGATCGGCGTGGAACTTCGGCGCGACGAAGCCGTTGAGGGTCGGCCCGCGAAGCTCGGCGCGTTGAGGTTGCGCGCGGTCAGGCCGAAGTTGACCCACCGCAGGCGGTACATGGCGGCGAGGTCGACGCCGAGGTTCACCGTCTGCTTGGTCGCGTGCTCGGTGTCGGCGCCGGAGGTCGAGGCGCTGCCTGACTCGGCCTTGATGTCGGCCAGGAAGACCTCGCCGACCATGAGCTTGACGTTCATGCCGACCGCGAGGTGCTCGTCGAAGGCGTAGCCGTAGGTGAACGGTAACTCGACGATGCCGGCGCCGTAGACGCGGACGTCCGTCTGGTTGGCGTTGAGCGGGTTGCCGGAGCCGTCGATTGGCGGTGCCCATGATGGACACCAGGTTCTGCGCCTGGCCGGCGGTCACGCCGTTCTGGCGGGCCAGGAAGTCGAGCTTCTGCGACGGTCGCTTGCGAGTAGCCGTGGTTGTTCTCCAGGTCGCGTGACCTGGGCGGGGGTGAACAACAGGATCTGGTTGTCGTTGTTCGCGATCGTCACGGACGGATTCGACATTGGTGCTCGATCTGGCCCGCGCCGCCACCGCCCAGCCCGAGGTTCGCCAAGTCGAGGGTCTGCTCCCGCGGCCGGTGGCCTGCGCGTACGCGCGCGCGCCCAGCGCCGAAGTGCCCGATGCGCAGTCCGACGCCGCCGTTCGCGTCGGCTGACACCGCGTTCTGCGGCTGCGCGAGATTGCTCCAGAGCGTTCACGCCTTTCAGCGCGTCGGCGACGTCCTGCTCGGCTGGTGATGCCATTCTGGGCGAGAGCCGGTCGAAAGTGCCGCTGTCGTGCAGCTTCTTGAGCAGGTCGATGTAGGTCGGCTGACATCGCCGTGCGCGCGCAGGCCGACGCTGGCGTCGAGTCCGAAGCCCCAGCTCTTGCGGCCGAGGTGGTTGTTGTCCGATGGCCAGAAGCCCCCACCCGTGTACTCGGTCTCGCCGATGGGCGCCTGCGCGGCGACCGGCGTCTGCCCGCCGGCCGGCACCTGGCTGTCCTTGGCCGGGACCTGGTCCGCCCGCGGCGGCGGCGCCGGCATGGCCGTGAGCGGCTCGCGGTCGTGGAAGAAGCCGAAGGCCGCCGGGTTGTAGAACTGCGCCTGGATGTCGTTGACCGACGCGACGTTGGCGCCGCCCATGCCCAGCGCGCGCGGGCCGACGATGAAGGATTCCATCGCCCCCGCGTGCCCGGCCGCGAGCAGGCAGGCGCCGGCGAGGGCGAGGCGCACGAGGGTGGGCGAGGACGGCATGGAGGAGGAGGCTGCGCATGGGGGCTCCGGCGGAAGGCGCGAATCGGGGGCGGATGGCGGACAGCGGACGCTGCCAATTCTACCGCCCGCAGGCAGGTCCTGTCAAGGCTGTGTCAGCGGACGTCGACATATAGCCGCTTGGCCGCAGGCCGCCTTGCGTCGTTTCCCCAATCCGCTCCGCGGCCACGGGTTGAAGCACGCGCCGCGCGCGCGGGGGCGCTCGCCATAGGCGCAGCCGCCACACCGCCTAGCATCCGGTCGTCCGACCGACCCAGGAAGCCGCGCGCATGGCCGAACCCTCTCCCGCCGCCGAAGCCGCCGCCATCCTCATCGTGGATGACGACGCGGCGGTGTGCTGGGCCCTCGAGCAGGTGCTGCGCTCGCAGGGCTACCGCGTGGCGATCGCGGCGGACGCGGCGGCGGCGCGGCGGATGGTGCGCCGCGCGCGCCCGGACCTGGTCATCACCGACGTGCGCATGCCGGGCGAGTCCGGGCTCGACCTGCTCGCCGGCCTCAAGCAGGAATATCCCGGCCTGCCCGTCGTGGTCACCACCGCCCATGGCACCATGGAGACCGCCATCGAGGCGGTCGCGCGCGGCGCCTTCGACTACCTGCCCAAGCCCCTCGACCTCGACCGCACCCTGGACCTGGTCAAGCGCGCCCTGGGCGAGGACACCCTCGCGCTCGCCGCCCAGCCGCTGCCGGACGGCGCCGCGGTCGAGGCCACCATCATCGGCTCGACTCCGGCGATGCAGGAGGTCTACCGGCGCATCGCCGCCGCCGCCGCCACCGACCTGGGCGTGCTGGTCACCGGCGACTCCGGCACCGGCAAGGAGCTGGTCGCGCGCGCCCTGCACCGCTTCAGCAAGCGCCGCGAGGGCGCCTTCATCGCGGTCAACTGCGGCGCCATGCCCGAGGCGCTGGTCGAGAGCGAGCTCTTCGGCCACGAGCCCGGCGCCTTCACCGACGCCAAGGCGCGCAAGATCGGCCGCGTCGAGGCGGCGCACGGCGGCACGCTGTTCCTCGACGAGGTCGCCGAGCTGCCGCCCGCCGCGCAGGTCAAGCTGCTGCGCTTCCTCGAGGACCAGCGCTTCACGCGCGTCGGCGGCACCGACGAGCTGCGCGTCGACGTGCGCGTCATCGCCGCCACCAACCGCGACCTGGCGCGCCTGACCACCAGCGGCGCCTTCCGCGACGACCTCGGCTACCGCCTGCGCGTGATCAGCATCGCCCTGCCGCGCCTCGCCGACCGCCTCGACGACCTGCCCGCGCTGGTGCGCCACATCCTGGCGCGCGCCGCCAGCCGCCTCGGCCGCCCGCTGGCCCTGACCGACGACGCCCTCGCCCTGCTCGGCCGCCACACCTGGCCGGGCAACGTGCGCGAGCTCAAGCACGTCCTGGAGGAGGCCGCCGTCCTCGCCACCGGCGGCATCATCGCCCCCGACCACTTCTCGCTGCCGGCCGCCGCCGGGGCAGGCGCCCTCGCCCTCGACGCTGAACGCCGCGCTCGCCGCGCTCTCCTCGCGCCTGATCAACGCACCACGCCGGCGAGGTCCACCAGCGCTACCTCGCCGCCGTCGAGGAGCCGCTGCTGCGCGCCGTGCTCGCGCGCACCGAGGGCAACCAGCTGCGCGCGGCGGAGATGCTGGGGATCAACCGCATCACGCTGAAGAAGCGCATGGACGAGCTGGGGATCGGGAAGGGGTGAGCGCGCCGGGAGAGGCGAGCCCCAGCTCGCCGGGGGTGGTCCACGGCACGGAACGCGCCACGCGGCAGATGGTCAGGGGTTGCGGAGGGTGGCGGGGTTCGCGCGGCGTGATGGAGGCAAGGCGAGCTGGGGCTCGCCTCTCTCCCGGCGCGCGCTGCCGCTCACCCGACCAGGCCGGGGTCCGCCGCTTGCCGGAACCAGCCCGAATCGGCTCCCGCCGGATCGAGCATGGTGAAATCGGCGAAGTCGAACCCCGGCGCCACGGTGCAGCCGACGAGGGTGTGGGCGCCGAGCGGTCGGGCCGCCTGCCACCATCCGGCCGGGACCACGCGCTGCGGAATGCGGTCGTCTGCGACCGGGCCGAGACGCTGGAACGTGATCGGCGCGCCGGGCGCTTCGCACTGCAGCAGTTCGAGCTCCGCACCCTCGTACCAGTGCCAGCACTCGTCCGCGAGGACGCGGTGCCAGCGGCTGACCTGCCCGGCCTCGAGCAGGAACCAGATCGCGGTCGAGGCGGCGCGTTCGCCGCGCGGCCCGGGCTGGCGGAGCGCGGAGCGGAACGTCTCGCGGTAGTGCCCGCCCTCCGGGTGCGGCTGCAGGTCGAGCAGGCGGATCAGCTCCGCGGCCCGGTCCGCGCCGCCCATCAGACCAGCACCAGCTCGTCGGTCTCGAAGCCGCGCTCGCAGTAGACGCAGCGCACGCGCAGCGGCTCGAGGCTGACCACGGCCAGGCGCGAACTCCACTTCTCGTGGTTGGTCACGCAGTTCGGGTTCGCGCAGCGCGCGATGTCCTCGAACATGGTCGGCATCGGCACCGGGAACTTCTGCACCACCTGGTAGTCGCGGATGATGCTGACGGTCGCGCTCGGCGCGATCAGCGCCAGGCGCGACAGCGTGCGCTCGTCCAGCTCGCGGCCGCTGATCTTGACCACGCCCTTGCGGCCGAGGCGCTCGGAGCGCAGGTTCATGCCGATCGACACCTGGTCGTGGGCGGTGGCGAGCAGGTTGGCGACCTTCAGCGTCATCGCGCCCGGGATGTGGTCGATGACCGTGCCGTTGACGATCGCCTCGACCTGGCGGACGCGGGTGTTGGAGGCGGTGGCGGGCTCGTCGGTCATAGCGCTCCCAGCACCAGGCCGAGCAGCGCCTGGCGCACCGGGATGCCGTTGCCGGCCTGGGCGAAGTAGTGCGCGTGCGGGGTGCGGTCGACGTCGATGGCGATCTCGTTGACGCGCGGCAGGGGGTGCAGGATGCGCAGCTGCGGCGGCGCGCCCGCGAGCATCGCGGCGGCGATGCGGTAGGTGGCCTTGATGTGGTCGAACTCGAGGGCGTCCGGGAAGCGCTCCTCCTGCAGGCGCGTCATGTACAGCACGTCGCTCTGCGCGATCGCGTCCTGGAGGTGGCCGACCTCGGTGACGGAGATGCCGGCCTCGCGCGCATGCTGCAGGTACTGGTCGGGCATCTCCAGCCCGCGCGGCGCCACCGTCAGCAGGCGCACGCGGAAGTGGCAGAGCGCGGTGAGCAGGCTGTGCACCGTGCGCCCGTAGCGCAGGTCGCCGGCGAAGGCGATGGTCAGCTCGCGCCGCCCGTCGATCAGCTCGGGGAACAGCTTGGCGATGGTGTAGAGGTCGAGGAAGGTCTGGCTGGGGTGCTGGTTGCCGCCGTCGCCGCCGTTGATCACCGGCACCTTGCTGATCTCGCCGGCCAGGCGCGCGGCGCCGTCGCGGGGGTGGCGCATGACGATGACGTCCGCGTAGTGCTCGACCATGCGGATGGTGTCGGCCAGGCTCTCGCCCTTCTTGGTGCTGGTCGAACCGGCGTCGCTGAAGCCGATGACCTCGCCACCGAGCTTGAGCATCGCCGCCTCGAAGCTCAGGCGGGTGCGCGTGCTGGGCTCGAAGAACAGGGTCGCCATCAGCCGCCCGGCGAGCAGCTCGCGGTGCTGGCCGGCCTCGATGCCCTGGGCGACCTCGAGGATGCGCAGGATCTCGGCGCGGCTGAAGTCGGCGATGGAGATGACGTGGCGGCCGGCGAAGTGCACGGGGGGAGCCTAGACGGCCCGTCCGCGGAGTCCACGGGCCGTCCCGGCCGGGAGCCGACGCGCGGACGCGGTGGGCACTGGGGCCGCGCGCCGACGGCCGTCAGCCGTCAGCCCCCGCGGTTCAGTGCAGCACCAGCCACGCCCCCAGCGCCACCACCGCCACCCCCAGCAGCACCCAGGGCATCGGTCCCATGCCGACCGGGCCGTGGGTGTCCTCGGGAAACACCGCGCTGGTGAGGGGCTGCTGCTCCCGACCGGTGGCGGGGTTCTGCGGAGCCAGCGTCTCGCCCGAGGCGGAGGAGATGCCGGGGGCCACGCCGTCGCCGCGCTTGAAGTACTTGCTGGAGTTGACCTGGCGCAGGGCCTCGCCCCCGCCCGGCCGCACGTGGAAGGCGCTGGACTGGGGCGACGCGGGGCGCAGCGCCGGGTTGACTTGGCGCTGGGTGGGGGCGACGACCTCGCCGGTGGCCTGGCGGTGCTTCTGCAGGATGCGCGCATCGATGCTGTCGCCGCTCTCGCCGAGCAGTTCCGGCGCCACCGGCTTTTCAGCGGGCTTGCGGGATGGCGGCGGTTTCAGCACCAGCGGCTTGCGCAGCAGCTTCGGCGCGTTGCCCTGCTTCTCGTTGATCGCGGCGAGGGCGGCGTCGATGGCGCCCACCAGCGCGGTGAAGTTCAGGTAGCGCTGCTCGCGGTCCTTGGCCATCGCGGTCATGGTCAGCTTGCGCGTCAGCGGGTGCAGGCCGGGGACGCGCTCGCCCGGGTCCGGAACCGGCTGGGTGAGGTGGGCGCTCATGATCATGCCCGGGCTGCCGCCGCTGAACGGCGTGATGCCGGTCAGCAGGTGGTAGACGGTGGCGCCCAGGCCGTAGATGTCGCTGCGCAGGTCGAGCTTGTCGCCGCGGATCTGCTCCGGCGACATGTAGAGGGGCGTGCCGATGGTCATGCCGGTCTGGGTCAGGCGCTCATCGTCGTTGACCGGCTTGACCAGGCCGAAGTCGATGAGCTTGGCGACGTCGTCGGCGGGGAAGGGCTCCTGCGCCGCCGGGTTGCGCGCGACCAGGATGTTCTCCGGCTTGAGGTCGCGGTGCACCAGGCCCGATGTGGTGGTCACGTAGGCCAGGCCCTCGGCGACCTGGCGGGCGAGGTTCAGCACGTAGGCCTCGGGCAGCACCTGGTGCTCGTGGAGGAGCAGGGCCAGGCTCGGCCCCTGGATCAGCTCCATGGCCATGTAGCAGGTGCCGTCGCTCTCGCCGCTCTCGACGACCTCGGCGATGTGCGCGTGGCGCAGGACCGCCAGCGCCTTGGTCTCGCGCTGGAAGCGCCCGATGAAGTCCGCGTCCTCCTTGATGCGGTTGTTGATGATCTTGAGCGCCAGCGACCGGCCGGTGCTGGCCTGCGTGGCGAGGTAGACCGTGCCCATGCCGCCGGAGCCGAGCTTGCGCTCGAGGCTGTAGTTGGCGAAGTGCGGTTGCAGGTCGAGGATGGCCTCGAGGTCGCTGGACTGCTCCTGGGTCACCAGGTGCAGTTCGAACAGGCGCCGCGCCAGGGCGCGCCCATCCCCGGGGGGGAGGCCCGCCAGGCGGTCGCGCGCCGCCTCCAGGCGGGCTGCATCGCACCACGCGTTGGCCCGGATCACGCGCTCCGCGGTCGCCCAGGTGGTTACCGCGCCCGCAAGTCCGCCGGCAGCCTTCATCATGCGGTTTCCTCGCTCCCGGCAGCGCAGGGAGGGTCACCTGTTGGTACTCCACGCCCGCCGGTTGGGCAAGGTGAAGGAGGAAAACCCTTGCGGAAACGCTTCAAGTGTTCCCTGCCACTGACTCACCCTTGCCAGGGTAAACCCATTGGCGTAGGATTTGCTTAGCCCTGGCATTGCGACGCCCGGGCCAGTCCGCTTCCAGCGTCGCCCCACCCGTGCGAGGATCGTCCATGGCTCTGCAGATGCGCCAGAACCTCAACATGCGGATGGAGCAGAAGCTCAAGCTCACGCCGCAGATGATCCAGTCGATCGAGATCCTCCTGCTGCCGCAGATGGCGCTGGAAGAGCGGATCATGAACGAGGTGGAGACCAACCCGGTCCTGGAGATCCAGGACGGCGGCGGCGAGAGCGGCGACGGCGGCGACGGCGGCGAGTCCGGTGCGGACAGCCTGTCCGGTCTGGCCGACGACCGCGCCAGCCGCGAGTCGAACACCCCGGTCGATGCCGGCATGGTCGAGGTCAGCGACCGCTTCAAGGACGACGGTCAGGACTGGCTGTGGAAGCCAAAGTCCGCCAACGGCCTGGGCGGCGATGACGATGGTCCCGACAAGATGGCCGCGCTCGAGGCCGCGCCCGACCGACCGCCCAGCCTGGCCTCGCACCTGCTGGACCAGCTGCGCTTCATGGACCTCAGCCCCGAGGTGATGGAGCTGGCCGAGGAGATCTGCTGGCAGCTCTCGCCGCGCGGCTTCCTCGAGGTGCCCCTCACCGAGCTGTGCCCCGAGGAGAAGCTCGAGACCGCCGAGCAGGCCTGGGAGGCGGTGCGGCGCTGCGACCCCGCCGGCGTCGGCGCGCGCGACCTCAAGGACTGCCTGCTGCTGCAGCTGGCGCGCGAGCCCGGCGACAATGGGTTCGAGATGGCGCTGATCCGCGACCACCTCGAGGACGCGCTCAAGAACCGCCTGCCGGTCGTCGCCCAGGCGATGGGCGTCGAGGTCGAGCGCGTCAAGGAGGGGGTCGAGGTCATCGCCCAGCTCGACCCCAAGCCCGGCCTGTGCTTCGCCACCGGCGCCAGCCAGTACGTGGTGCCCGACGTGGTGGTCGAGCGCGACGAGCGCGGCCAGTGGATCGTGAGCGTGCCCGACGGCCACCTGCCCAAGGTCACGGTCAGCGAGGCCTACTTCCAGCTCTATGAAAAGAGCGCCGACCAGAAGGAGAAGTCCTACCTGAAGGAGAAGATCAGCGGCGCGCGCTTCATCATCGACGCGGTGGCGCAGCGCCGCCGCACGCTGCTGCGCATCGTCAGCGAGATCATCAAGCACCAGACCGCCTTCCTCGAGGGCGGCGTCGAGAACCTGCGCCCGCTGATGCGCCAGGACATCGCCGACAAGATCGGCATGCACGTGGCGACGGTCAGCCGCGCGGTGAAGGACAAGTACATCCAGACTCCCGGCGGCGTGATCCCGCTCAGCAGCTTCTTCTCGGGCGGCATCGCCACCCAGGACGGCAGCGAGGCCGAGAGCTCGAAGTCGGTGAAGCTGAAGATCCAGAAGCTGATCCAGGCGGAGGACGTGAAGAACCCGCTCTCCGACCAGGAGGTCGCCGACATCCTCGCCAAGGAGGGGCTCGACATCAGCCGGCGCACGGTGACCAAGTACCGCATCGCCGACGGCATCCCCTCCACCCGCCAGCGCCGGTCGTTCTAGGCCGGCGATGGGCGCGCGCCTGGCACCCTTCCACGCTCGGGCGCTGCTCCTCGCGGCCGTCCTGCTGGTGTTGGTGGGGCGCGGCGTCGCGGTCGACGAGGTGCTGCCCGACCTGCCGCCGCCGGTACCGCGCGTCCTGGTCGAGCCGCCGGTCGACATCGAACAGCGCGCCCCCGCTGGCCAGGAAGCGCCCCCCGGGCACGAGGCGCTCCCCTTCAAGCCACCGTTCGCGGCCGCCAAGGCCGGCGCGTGGTGGGTACGCTGGGACGACTACCGCACGCTCATCGTCGTCGAAGAGAGTTCCGGCCTGCTGCGCCCGGCGTGGATCGTGACCCTCGTCGCGGTCAACGGCCAGGGCGGCGCGCAGGGGCAGGTCGCCGTCGCCTACCGCGCCCAGGCCTACCGCGACAAGGAGGGCACGCTGCACGTGGACGCCCACCACGCGGTGATGACCGGCACCATGGCCGCGCGCTGGTCGCCCGACAGCTTCGCCCTGGGCATCGACAAGCAGGTCGCCACCCACGACGACGATCCGACCCATGACAGCAACGCCGGCGTCGTCGAGAAGGAGATCCCCGGCGGCGAGCACGCGGAGGAATACCGCACGCTGCTGCGCGGGGCGCAGTCGATCATCGAGGATAATCTGTGATTGCGGCTGGCGGCTGACAGCTGACAGCGAGGGACTGCCTCGGGTCGAAGCCCGAAGAGCGGGCTTTTGAAAAAAGATGAACCCGGCGCGAAGCGCCGGGTTCATCTTTTTTGCCGTCAGCCGTCAGCTGCCGGTCATCAGCCCATCCCGTTCAATTTTCCCCGCGGTCCACCAGCTTGCGCACCCAGATGTTGCGGTAGCGCACCGGATTGCCGTGGTCCTGCAGCTTGAGCGGACCGGTCGGCGCGTGGGCGTGGTAGGCGGCGGCGGCCTTGTGGTTGGTGTCGCCGTTGTACTGGGTGTGGTTCTGGGTCAGCACGCCGTTGTGGAAGACGGTGATGAAGGCGGGGGTGACCAGCTTCTCGCCATCGAACTTCGGCGCGGTGAAGGCGATGTCGTAGGTCTGCCACTCGCCGGGCGGGCGGCAGGCGTTGACCAGGGGGGGCCACGAGCCGTAGATCGCCGAGGTCTGGCCGTCGGGGTAGGTCTGGTTCTGGTAGCAGTCGAGCACCTGCAGCTCGTAGCGGCCGAAGAAGAACACGCCGCTGTTGCCGCGGCCCTGGCCGTTGCCCTTGGCCGGGGTGGGCTCGGCCCACTCGACGTGCAGCTGGATGTCGCCGAAATCCTCCTCCTTGGTGAAGTTGTCGCCGCCGCCGGCGACCATGGCGCCGTCCTCGACCTTCCAGGCGGTCTTCCACGCCGAATTGTCCTTGCCGTCGAACAGCACGATGGCGTCGCTCGGCGGCTTGCCGGGCTGTTCCGCGGTGCTCGCGGTGCCGGGCGTCACCACCACCGGCTGGGGGCGGGCGGGATCGTGCACGTGCCACTTCTGGCCGGGGACGAGCGGGGTGTCGGAGTAGCCTTCGACGGCGCCGAGCTGGGCGGCCGCCGCGGCGAGCAGGAGGAGGGTGTGCGTGGTGCGCATGGGGAGGTGGTCCTTGAGGAGAGGAGAGGCATGGTGCGCGCCGGCGGGCGATTTGCCACCGCCAGGGCGGCCGGGGGCGCTGGGTGCCGGGAACGGCCAGGGCTGATACGACCGGCCCCATCGCTCTGTACCGGTGAAACCGCGCCGCGTTGAGGCCGTGGCCGCGCGTGAGCGCGCCGTCCATCGCGATTGCGCCGGAAAAAACCGCACCGCAGGCGCGCGTCGCGCCTGCGGTGCGGGAGATATCGGCCGCCCATGGAACACGCGACGCATCCCCACCTTGGAGGAGTGCGCCCGCCGACGGCCGACGGCCGTCAGCAGTACGTGTTGAACAGGTTCTCCAGGTATTCCTGGCGCGCGCTCGCGTTCGGCGCCGCCTCGCCCTTGGCGAGGATGTACTTCTGCAGCTTCTCGAAGTTGGTGCGGCCGGATTCGATCTCCTTGCCGATGCCTTTGTCGTAGCTGCTGTAGCGCTTGCTCACGAACTTGTCGATCTGCTTGTCCTTGATGATCTTCGCGGCGATGCGCAGGCCGCGCGCCCAGGTGTCGATGCCGCAGATGTGCGCGTGGAACATGTCGGCGACGTCGTAGCTGTCGCGGCGCACCTTCGAGTCGTAGTTCAGGCCGCCGCTGCCGAAGCCGCCGCCGTTGATGATGATGTGCCAGGCCTGCGCGCACTCGCGGAAGTCGTTGGGGAACTGGTCGGTGTCCCAGCCGTTCATCACGTCGCCGCGGTTCGAGTCGATCGAGCCGAGCGCGCCGTTGCTGGTGCACACCGCCAGCTCGTGGCAGAAGTCGTGGCCGGCGAGGGTCGCGTGGTTCTGCTCGATGTTGAGCTTGAAGTGCTTCTCGAGGCCGAACTTGCGCAGCGTGCCGAGCACGGTCGCCGAGTCGAAGTCGTACTGGTGCTTGGTCGGCTCGCACGCCTTCGGCTCGATCAGGAACTGGCCGTGGAAGCCGATCTTCTTCGCGTAATCGACCGCCATGCGGAAGAACGCGCCGGCGTGCTCGGTCTCGCGCCCCATATCGGTGTTGAGCAGCGTGTTGTAGCCCTCGCGGCCGCCCCAGAACACGTAGTTCTCGCCGGCCAGGAACTTGGTGACGTCGAGCATCTCCTTCACCGAGTTCGCGCAGTAGGCGAAGACGTCGGCGTTCGGGCTGGTCGCGGCGCCCTGGCTGAAGCGCGAGTGGCTGAACATGTTGGCGGTGCCCCACAGCAGCTTGATGCCGGTGGCCTTCTGCAGCTTCTTCAGCTTCTCCGCCACCGCCCACAGGTTGGCGTTGGTCTCGCTGAGGTCGGCGCCCTCGGGCGCGACGTCGCGGTCGTGGAAGCAGTAGTACTCGACGCCCAGGCGCGAGATGAAGTCGAAGACCACGTCGGTGCGCTTGATCGCCATGTCGAGCGAGTTGGTGCCGTCCTCCCACGGGCGGACCAGGGTGCCCGGTCCGAAGATGTCCAGGGCGGTGCCGCGGAACGTGTGCCAGTAGCAGACCGCGTTCCGCATCCAGTCCTTCATCGCCTTGCCGAGGATCTTCTCGTCCGGATTGAAGTAGCGGTAGGCGAACGGATTGTCGCTGTCCGGGCCCTCGTACCTGATCGCGGGGATGGCGTCGAAGTGGGAGGTCAGGGCGTTGGCTTTGACTTTGGGCATGAGCTCTCCGCGCGGGGCGCAGGTCTGGAGGGATGGGGTACGATGGCGCATGGTAGGGCCCTGCAGCGCTTGCCAAGCCCCTTGTGGAACCGCTTCCACGCCTGTACGGCGCGGGTTTCCCGCAGTTGCGGACCCCGCCTGCCGGCCTACCCTGCCGGCATTCCCGCCGCGCCGCCGCCGCGCGATCACCTCAGGACCCGTCATGACCAATTATCTCGAGCTTCCGCCCGGCAACGACGTGCCCAACGTCATCAACGCGGTCATCGAGATCCCGAAGGGCTCGTCCAACAAGTACGAGTACGACAAGGAGCTCAACGTCTTCCGCCTCGACCGCACGCTCTACAGCCCGGTCCACTACCCTGGCGCGTACGGCTTCATCCCGCAGACCCACGCCGAGGACGGCGACCCCCTGGACGTGGTGGTGATCGTCGAGCACGAGACCTTCACGGGCTGCCTGATCGAGGTCCGGCCGCTGGGCGTGCTGATCATGCGCGACGACATGGGCCTCGACCACAAGATCCTCGCCGTGCCGGTGAAGGACCCGCGCATGCGCGAAGTGCACGGCCTGCAGCACCTCGCCAGCCACTACCTGGCCGAGGTCGACTACTTCTTCAACATCTACAAGGACCTCGAGGGCAAGAAGTCGGACACCTACGGCTGGGAGGACCGCCTGGTCGCCCACCAGGTGATCACCGACTGCGTGCAGCGCTACCACGACCTCAACAACGGCCTGATCGAGCGCTTCGGCAAGATCACCGCGAAGGGCAAGCGCTCGAAGGACTATCGCCGGCTGCTCGCCAGCCAGCGCGGCAAGGGGCCGGGCGATAAGAATGGCGCGGTTGCCGCCGCCAAGGCGGCGGCGCCGACGGCGGTCGATAAGCCGCATTGAAGGCTGACGGCTGGCAGCTGACGGCCGATAGCCGCCAGCCGCCAGCCGCCGGCCGTCAGCCGTCAGCCATTCACCATCCCGCAACCAGAGAATCCCAATGACCAGCGTCCTCGGCATCGATCTCGGAACCTCGGGCTGCAAAGCCGTGCTGGTCGACATCGATGGCCGCATCCTCGCCTCCGCCACCGCCAGCTACCCGCTCAGCCAGCCCAAGCCGCTGTGGAGCGAGCAGGATCCCCGGCACTGGTGGAAGGGCATGGTCGAGGCGGTGCGCGCAGTGGTGTCGCAGTGCCCGCGCGAGCCGATCGCCGGCATCGGCATCGGTGGGCAGATGCACGGCGCGACCCTGCTCGACGCGCAGGACCGCGTGCTGCGTCCGGCCATCCTGTGGAACGACGGCCGCTGCCAGGCGGAGTGCGACGAGCTCCACCGGCGCTTCCCCGGCATCGTCAAGGAGACCGGCAACCGCGCCCTGGTCGGCTTCACCGCGCCCAAGCTGCTGTGGGTCGCCAAGCACGAGCCGGCGGTGTGGAAGAAGGTGCGCAGCGTGCTGCTGCCCAAGGACTGGCTGCGCTTCAAGCTCACCGGCGAGAAGGTCGCCGAGATGTCGGACGGCGCCGGCATGCTGCTGCTCGACGTGGCCAAGCGCCGCTGGTCGAAGAAGATGCTGGCGCTGTGCGGCATCGACGAGTCCTTCCTCGGCCGCCTCGTCGAGGGCACCGCCGTCGCCGGCACGGTGACCGCCGCGGCCGCGGCCGAGCTCGGCATCCGCACCGGCATACCCGTGGTGGCCGGCGCCGGCGATCAGGCGGCGGGCGCGGTCGGCGCTGGCTGCGTGCTGCCGGGGCAGACCACCATCGCGCTCGGCACCTCGGGCGTGGTCTTCACCACCACCGCCGGCTACAGCCCTGAAAAGGCCGGGCGCCTGCACACCTTCTGCCACGCGCTGCCCGGCACCTGGCACCAGATGGGCGTGATGCTCTCGGCGGCCGGCTCGCTGCAGTGGTTCCGCGACACCTGCGCGCCAGGCGCCGATTTCGGCGAGCTCTGCGCCGCGGCCGGCGCTGCGCCGCTGGGCGCGGAGGGCCTGACCTTCCTGCCCTACCTGACCGGCGAGCGCACGCCGCTGTGCGACCCGCAGGCGCGCGGCGCCTTCATCGGCCTGACCCGCCGCCACGAGCGCCAGCACCTGACCCGCGCCGTGCTCGAGGGCATCAGCCTCGGCCTGGCCGAGTCGCTGCGCCTGATCCGCGCGGCCGGCACCACCGTGAAGGAGGCCACCGTCACCGGTGGCGGCACGCGCAGCGACGCGTGGATGCAGATCCTCGCCGACGTGTGCGACGTGCGCGTGGTGCTGCGCGATGGCGCCGACGCCGGTCCCGCGCTCGGTGGGGCGCGCCTGGCGCTGGTCGGCTGCTGCAACGTGCCGATCGCACGCGCCTGCGCGCCCGGACCGGTGGCGCGCACCTTCGCCCCGAAGGCGAAGGCGGTGAAGGCGTACGCGGAGATCGCGGAGCGGTTCCGGGCGTTGTACCCGGTACTGCAGGGGTACTTCCACGCGGTGTGAGGGCTCGCCCTGGGCTGGCATCGAGTCGCGCTGGCGGCCTGGTCTTGCGAGCGCGGACGAAAAAACCGGATGGGCAGCGCCCATCCGGTCCGTCGAAGCCGCGCCCGCCAGCGTTCAGGCGAAGCGCTTCTGCATGATCTCCATCTTCTGCTTCGCGATCGGGCTGCCCGCGATGAAGGCTTCGGCCTCGGGCATGGTGCGCGTCCAGGCCTCGGGGAACTTCTTCTTCAGCACCTGGCACTTCACCGCGAAGAGCACGCCTTCGCCGCTGTTCTTGGCGAGCAGCTCGGCATCGAGCGCGCCGGTGTTGGCGAGCGAGAAGGCCATCTCCCAGTAGGTGGTGGCCTGGCGCACGTAGGCGTTGTCCTGGCGGCCGCCGCCGGCGCCGACGGTCTTGGCCTCGTCCGCGGTCACCGGCATCCACGAGGCGAAGAACTCGCGCGCCTTGCGGCAGACCGCTTCGCGGCGCAGGTCGTAGAGCTTGAGGATGATCTCGGCGTCGGCGTGGGTGGCCATTGCGGGTGTTTCCTTGGGTGGTGGCGTGGAAGTGTGCGGGGGAAGCGGGCAGCGGAAGCGGGAAAGTGCGGGCTGGCGGCTGACAGCTGACAGCCCCTCGGGACGTGCGCACCGTCCCACGGCATCCTCGACCATGCGCACGCGCGCGCATCCCGGATCGCACGTTTCGGATTCCCGAAGCCGTCAGCTGCGGTTCAGTACAGCTCGACCGCGGGCTTGTCCATGCCCGGCAGCCACACGATGCGCTCCGGGCTGATCGCCTGCCCGTGGGCGAAGGCCACAGCGTTCTCGGCCGACTGCATCTCCATGTCGAAGCGGCCGTCGTGGCTGCAGCTGCCCTGGTGGCAGGTCAGGAAGACGTTGGGCAGGGTGCGCAGGGGGCCGGTGTAGGGCTCCTGATGGTAGACGTCGAGCGCGGCGCCGGCGAGGTGGCCGTTCACCAGCTGGTCGTACAGCGCCATTTCATCGAGGACCTCGCCACGGCAGGTGTTCAGCAGGTAGGCGCCCTTGCGCATGCTCTGCAGGCGCGGTGCGCGACAGGATGTTCTCCGTGGCGCGCGTGTAGGGCAGGTGGACGGTGACGGCCAGGCTGAGCGCCAGCAGTTCGTCCAGGGGGACGTAGCGCACGCCGTGGCTGGCCGCCCAGGCGTGGTCCTCGACCAGGTCGTGGGCGAGGATCTCCATGCCGAAGGCGCGCGCGACCTCGGCGACCTGCTTGCCGATGCGGCCGCAGCCGAGGATGCCGAGGGTCTTGCCGCGCCACAGCACCCCGGTGAAGCGCTGCCACTTGCCCTGGCGCAGGCCCTCGTGCGCCTCGACCAGGCGGCGGCTGAGGCCGATCAGCAGGGCGAACACCTGTTCGACGACGCTGCGCGCCGGCGCGTCCGGGGTGTAGGTGACGGCGATGCCGTTCTGCATGCAGAAGGCGACATCGAGGCCGTCCAGGCCGACGCCGACGCGGGCGACGTGCTTGAGGCGCGGCAGGCCGGCCGCGAGGGTCGCCGCCGGCAGCGGCTCGGTGCCGGCGAGCAGCACGTCGACGTCGCCGAGCAGCGCCGCGGTCTCGACCGGGGTGTGCTTGCGGCGGTGCGGCGACAGGCGCACGGTGAAGCCCCCGCGCGCCAGCACCTCGAGCGGCGCGGAGCTGGAGAGGCCGTAGGGGTAGCTGGAGGACTGGGTGATGAGCGCCATGGGCGGCATCGTGGATCGCCACCCGGCGAAACAAGGACGCGCGGACGTCCCGGGGTCATCCCCCGTTGGCCACGTCCGTCGCCGCAGAGACGCAGAGTTCCTGAGCGGGCCGCAGAGGACCTCTTGTCGTGATCAAGCTGCCTTTCACGGCATCGCCTGCGGGCCTCTTGGCGGGCTCCCCTCTGCGGCCCGCTCCGGAACTCTGCGCCTCTGCGGCAGTCGGCTCCAGTCCCGCCGGAGACCTCGTTACCGATCGCCGTGCACCAGCGCTTTCGTGGAACAGCCAAAAAAAACAGGCGCCGGGGGAGCTCCCCGGCGCCTGCGGCAGGCACGCGCTGGTGGCGTTCCTCAGCCGAACAGGGCCTTGGCCTTGCCCAGGGCCTTCTCGGCGCGGGCGATCTGGGCGACCAGGCGCTTGATCACGCGCGGGCTGGGGCCGGGGGTCGGCGGGCGGCCGCGACGACCGGGGACCTTGGGCGCGGCGGCCTTGGCGGGACGTCCACGCTTGCCCTTCGCCGCACCCTTCCTGCCCTTGCCCTTGGGGCCGCGCTTCGCCTTGCCGGCAGCGCTGACCAGCTGGTCTTCGCTGAGCCCCAGGAAGGCGGCGTACTTGCCGGCGCTGCGCGCATTCGGCACCGATTTGCCCGAGACCACGCCCCGGAACGAGGGCAGGCTGATGCCGGCGCTCTTGGCGGCGGCGGTGACGGTGAGGCCTTCGGCCTTGAGCTTCTGGGCAACGAGCTTCGCCAGGTTTGGCATGCGGGGACTCCGGAAAGGGGTTGGATTTTCGTTACGAAGCATGAGTAAAGCATATTTCGATCTGAAATGCAAGTTCCATCTCGAGAGTAAAGGAACGATTTATTCACAAATTCCCGTCCGCAGGTTCCGCATCATGCGCCGATGCTCGTTCCGACGCTGTCTCCGCGCGATTCATCCTGCTGCGCTGCCAGCGCTGGAAACCGGCCGATTTGCGTGGCTCCGGCGCAGCTGGTGGTTGAAACGCGCGGAAACCGTCCCACTGTCGGCCGGCATGAACAAACATGTGTCGCGCCGGCAGGTTCTCCTCGCGGGTTCCGCCCTGATCATGACCGGGTGCGGCAATCGCGGTCAGAATTCCGCGCGCTCCGGCGGCATGTACTATGTCGTGCAGATCGGCGACACGCTCTCCTACCTGCACCGGCGCTCCGGGCTGTCGGTCGAGGCCATCGTCGCGGCCAACGACCTGGGTTCGGCCCACCTGCGCCCCGGGACGAAGATCTTCCTGCCGGGGGTGGCGCAGCTGCACGAGGACCCGCTCGCCGCGCGCGAGGACGTCGTCAGCGAGCCGCAGCAGGTCGACGCCGTGCCCGAGACCGCGGCCAACGACGTCAGCGACCACGAGAACATCCCCGCGCCGCTGGCCGGCGGCTACGCGCTGGTGCCGCGCTCCGCCTGGACCAGCCGCACGATCGGCAGCAACAACAATCCGATGGGCGGTGTGCAATACGGTTCTGTGGTGCCTCGCTTACGGTTGCGTATTGCTGCTTCTTCGGTCAGAACAACCTCCCCTGGTTTTTGACAGTCTCCTGGCCTACGCCGTCTGTTGCTAGGTTGGAAAGGTGCAAAGTCGAGCTTAGATGGACAAGTGAGGAAAATCTTCCCGTCCCCTTTGAGCTTTTACGTTTGCCCAAAACGTTCCTGCTCCTGGTACAATATGACAGCGTCAACCATATACGCGCACCTATGCCTTCACTTCGCCCTCGGTGTACGCCGCAGATGCTTGGTCGTCTTGCTTGGGAGATGGCAAGGTCCTGAATCTATCCCAAAAAGATTAGTGAGCAATGTTGTGTTTGGTACCTTCAGCTCAGTTACGTATTGCTACGCTTGGAGATGACGTCAGCGTAAATCCTTATGCAGTCCTTTACGGCTTAGGCGGATTGAAAATCGGCCGAGTGGCGTCGCTGCCCACGTGGTCATTGTTCCTGCAAATCATGAAATCTGCGCAGACAAATTTATCTTTGAGCAGCCCTCTAGCAGCAAAGGCGTTGTCATTGCAGACAATGTCGATTCGTGGCGCTCGTATTCTAGACGGAGTTCATATTGCCCGAGGGTCTGTGATCGGTTCTGGCGCTGTGGTTCCGAAGCACAACCGAATTTGGCATTTATGCCGGCGTTCCGTCGGAGTCGGCAATAGCGAATGGAGCAAAAGGGGTGGAGAATTAGGCTAGAGGCAACTGGAACTCAGTCCGGTGAGTGGCCCTGTGCTGGTCAAGCGGCCTGGGCGGCGGCTTCGAGCGGCTTCCAGCGCCATGGTAGCAGTTGGTGCGAGCTGGACAGTTCTAAGAACCTCGCCTTTCGGCCGATTTTTGATTCCCTGCCTGTGCGGCGGTGGAGAGCGGCATGGGCGGGCACCGGCTTTTTTGATGTTGATGAGCGGCTGAAGCGGTTGAGCGACCTCGGCGATCAGCTCGAGGCTTTCACGGCGGCGGTCGACTTCGAGGTGTTCCGGCCGGAGCTGGAGGCGGCGCTGGCCTACTCGGACGGCGCCAAGGGCGGCCGGCCGCCGTTCGATCCGGTGATGATGTTCAAGGTGCTGGTGATCCAGACCGCCAACACGCTGTCCGACGAACGCACCGAGTATCTGATCAACGACCGCCTCTCGTTCATGCGCTTTCTGGGGCTTGGGCTGTCGGACCGGGTGCCGGACGCGCGCACGATCTGGCTGTTCCGGGAGAAGCTGACCAAGGCGGGGCAGTAGGGCCGCTGTTTCGCCCGTTTCGATGCGACGCTGCGGGCGGCGGGGTGGTGTGCACCCGTTTCGCCGGACAGGGGGCGGGTGATTAAGCACTCAGGCGCATGAGCTCCCGAGGGATGGAACTTGAAGCCTGATGCGGGTGGACCTTGCAATAATCTGAGGATCCTGTCCGGGAACATTGGCGAGTTGTAAAATCGGGCCCCCGTTCCGTAGACGGAGCGAGGATGAGAGTAAAACGAGACGGAAGCATCGATAGGCGTGAGGCGAGATCGCGTTGTGGCGCCGCGCGAGTAGGCGACGGGGAGCCGGAACGGTGTAGCGCACCTGGTCGACCTGATACCAGATCGACGCCGGAAAGAATCAAATGTGGATCATCGCGGCGCGCGCGTTCGACGCCGGCCTTTGTTGGGTAGATGCCCAGAGTTAGGAGCAGGGCATGTCGAGATCTTGATGGAGATCGGCTTCGACTCACTCGTGAACGAAGATTCAGCAGGAGGTCCGGGGCGATGAGCGTCTTGGACCGGCGAGGGACGCTGACCTGGCTGGCGAACGCGCGGCGGCTGGCGCGCGCGGCGGGCGTCGCCCTGTCGGGGCGACGCTGGACGAAGGTCTCGACCGTCAAGATCCCCTCTCGAACTGAAGGTCTTCGACCGGAACCGTGTTCACGATCAGTTATTTTACGCTTCGTGCCGATGAACGCTTGGATTGCGCGAGCCCTAGGGTCATGCGCGGTCAGCATCATCGGAGCAGCGATAATGCGCCGAGGCGGCGGACGCAATTCGTCGGCGCCTCGTTTGAGCGCAGACTCTAAGCTGGCGCTTCGCACGAGATCGATCCTGACCTCCTGCGCGATCGAAGACGAGCGACCAAGCGGATGTTCGGAAAGATATTATCGGATATCTCCGACGTCGAGGTCGCCGCTGAGGCTGATCGCGTATGCGTCAGGGTCTTGACGAAGCTCTCGGACATACCGTTGCTTTCGGGTGAACGGACTGGCGTGAAGAGCAGGGTCAGGCCGAGGGCGGCGGCCGTTTCGGCGGTTGGCTTGGCGATGTAGGCCGAGCCGTTGTCGGACAGCCATTCGACCCTGTGCGGGGCTTTGGTCGTGCGAAGCGACGCTCGACGGCGGCGATCATCAGGTCGCGCACCATTTCGCCCGAGATGCCCGCATTGGCCACGGCCGACCAGGCGATGATCTCGCGGTCGCAGGCGTCGAGGACGAACAGCACGCGCACAACCTCGCCATTGCGAGCATGGAGTTCGAGATGGTCCGAGCACCACCGCATGTTCGAGGCCAGCACGATGATCTTGCCGTCGTGGATTCTCGACGACGGTAGGCCGGTGTGGCGCTCCAGGGTCAAAGCATGGCGCCGCATGATGCGGAGCACACGCTTGGCGTTGACGGTCGGCTTGCCGTCCTGGCGCAGCTTGCGGTTGACCAAGGCTGTCACGCGCCGGTAGCCGTAGGTCAGCCGCTCATCCACTACGACGCGGATCAACGGCAGGAGCGCATCGTCCTCGGCCTTGCGATAGGGGCCGCGCGCCTTCGTCCGCTGCTTGATCCTGTCGATCAGGTTGGACCGCGAGACGCCGAGCACCTCGGCCACCGTTTTCACTTTGAACCGTCCAGACGATTGCTCCACGACAAGAGCGGCGATGTCGGTTTTTTTGGGCGCGCGAGATCGAGCGCCTCCTTCAGGATCTCGGTCTCCATCGTCTTGCGGCCGAGCAGCCGTTCAAGGTCGCGGACCCGCTTTTCGAGTTCGCGAAGCCGGCTCGCAGCGACCACGTCTTCATCGGCCTGGATGGCGGCTTGTCCACCCTCCAGCATGCGCTTCCGCCAGCCAAACAGTTGAGACGGAGCGACGCCAGCCTGCCGGGCCACAATGGACACCGACGATCCCGGCTGCATGGCTTCTTCGATCAGCCGGAGCTTCTCGGCGGCCGACCACCGGCGTCGGCGCTGCACCGACGTGATCACTTCAACACGGGGACCAGGAGTGTCCGAGTTCGTCGTCATAGTCGTATTCATAGGCGTACGCCTATGCCTTATCGAGCTATGCCAGACTGTCCGGTCGAAACAGGGTGCAGTTTGGCGGGGTACATCGCCATGTCCGGCGGAGCCAGCCTGAGGCTCCGGCAGGCGAAGCCTGTTGGAGAGGCTGGCGGAGGTCAGATCGTGGACGCCACGCTGGTGCAGGCGCCCGGCAGCGGAACACGCAAGCCGAGAAGGCGGAGATCAGGGCCGGCCGCATGCCCGAGGCGTGGGCGAAGAAGTGGACCGTTATATCATCCCCGTCGGAGGGACCGCCGTGATGCGGATTGGGGCTGGAAATTCGATTTACGGCTGTGCGCGGCGTGGGGTTGATGACCTGATCACCGGGTCTTGGCTCACGGCAATTGAAAGCGACAAAGGTGATGAGGCGTTTGACGTTGTAGACGAGGTTGGCGAGGCCGATCTTGGTCGTTGCCCTGGCCAGGCCGACGGTGCGGATGGCGGGTAGGATCCGGTCCTTCTGCTGGGCAAAGACGTGCTCGACATGGGCACGGATTTCGGTCTTGGCGTTGTTGGCGCGACGCACGAGCGCGAGGGGGCGCTGACCATTCGCGCCGCAGGTTTGTTCGGCGATCGATGCGGGACACGAAGCCGTTCTCGGCCATGAAGGCCTCGTTGACGGCCGATCAGTAGGCGGTGTCTTCCCATACGGCCGCGGCGGTGTTGGTCTTGTCCAGCAGACCTTCGCGCAGCCGAGGGTCCCTCGTGGGCCGCCGCGTCGGTGGCAAGCCATGTGCGGATCAGGCCGAAACGGCGGTCAATCGCGATGTGGTTGCAATGGCCAAAGGCCGGGATGGCGAGGTCTGAGGTGGTCCCGGGAAATCGGACAGGCGGGCTAAGGTGGGTTCGACCGAGAGGAAGGACAACCCGATGACGGGCAAGCGGAAGCGATACGGGGCTGATTTCAAGGCGAAGGTTGCGCTGGAGGCGCTCCGAGGCGAGCGGACGGTGGCGGAGCTGGGGGCCAAGCATGGCATTCATCCGACGATGATTGCGGCATGGAAGAAGCAGGCGACCGAGGGGATGGCCGGTGTTTTCTCCGGCAAGAGCGAGGCGGGAAACGGTCCGCGAAGGCGAGATCGAAAAGCTCCATGCCAAGATTGGCCAATTGGTCGTGGAACGAGATTTTTTGTCGAAAGCCTCCGGTCGATAGGCTGAACCGGAGGCGTCAGATCGTCGATCCCCAGCACGCCCGGCTCTCGGTTCAGCGGCAATGCCGGCTAGTGTCGATCAGCCGCTCGGCCTTCTACTATCGGCCTGCAGGCGAGACGCCGCTGAACCTCACGCTGATGAAGCTGCTCGATAGCAATATTTGCGTGCTCGACTCGTCGTCTCTGCTGTTCCGCTGGTGGAGTGCCCGGCTCTGGCGCAGGCGGGGGGGGCCCACTGGGTGGTGGGGTTGCTCACGTGGTTGATCTGGCAGGCATCAGTTACACTGCACCAGGTCTTGAGGAGTCCTTCGGTTGGTGGTAGGCCGGGGGCGGTGGGCCGGCGGGGGGTTGGAGGGCTGGGGCTCGCTCGGCCTCTACAATCGATAGTGCACACATACACCCCCGGGGACGACAGGCTTCGACGTGGTCGGATCGTGGGGGTGGTTGCGAGTCGAGGTTCCGGGCGGCCTCGTAAAACCCCCGGAAAACAATAAGTGCGGACACGCACAATTTCGACCTCGGGCTGGCGGCTGCTTAGCCGCTAGCCCCGGTCGTCTCGGCCTCTCGCTCGCCTGCGGCGGGGGGCCGGGATCAATTAGCAGGCTCACCCGGTGAGGTCCGCTCCAGCCGATCCGGGGACATCTTCAGGAGCTGGCTCTCGACAACCCCGCCGGCGTGGCGAGTCGAGAGTGAGATCAGAGCGCCGGATACGCTCGTAGACGCCACCTCTTACGCGACCGCGGACGCGGGTTCAATTCCCGCCGTCTCCACCTTCGCAAAGAATTCGAACCGCCCTCCGCACCGCTTCGGTCGGGGGGCGTTTCGCTCCAGCAATACGGCGCTGCCGCTGGCCTGGGCGCCGGTACCGTATTGCTTG
>CAWHEE010000015.1:0-64078 GCA_963828365.1 uncultured Alphaproteobacteria bacterium
GCGGGGCCGAAACGCCAGCCTTCTTGCCCTCGGTCTCCAGCACCTGCAGGCCGCCGAACAGGGGCACGTGGGCGAAGTAGGCGCCGTTCTCATCGACGGTCTCGGGGATGTCGGTGTGACCGTTGGCCAGCCACACCTGATAATCCTCCGCGCCGTGGCCCGGCGCGGTGTGGACGAAGCCGGTGCCGGCGTCATCGGTGACGTGGGCGCCGGAGAGGAACGGGACCTCGAAGTCGTAGCCGGCGTCGAGCGCGGCGAGCGGGTGGCGGGCGGAGAGCCGCGACGGATCGACTGTCTCGACGCGGCGCCAGCGGGCGACCTTGGCCGCGCCGAACACATCCTCGGCCAGGGCGTCGGCCATGATCAGCCTGTCGCCCGGCTTGGCCCAGGGCTCGAACGCCAGGCCCTCTTCCAACGCTTCCACTTCGTAGAGGCCGTAGGCGATGGTCGGGCCGTAGGTGATCGCGCGGTTGGCCGGGATGGTCCAGGGCGTGGTGGTCCAGATCACCACCGAGGCCCCCGGCTGCGGGCCGCTGTCACGGGGAACTTCACCCACACCGTGGGCGAGACGTGGTCGTGGTACTCGACCTCGGCGTCGGCCAGGGCGGTGCGCTCGACCGGGCTCCACATCACCGGCTTCGAGCCGCGATAGACCTGGCTCGGTGCGCAGGAACTTGTGGAACTCGGCGACGATCGCCGCCTCGGAGGCGAAGTCCATGGTGGCGTAGCGGTTGGCCCAGTCGCCCAGCACGCCCAGGCGGCGGAACTCCTCGCCCTGGGCCTCGATCCAGTGGGCGGCGTAGTCGCGGCAGCGGGCGCGGAACTCGGCCTTCGAAACCTCGTCCTTGCGCCGGCCCTTGGCGCGGAACTCCTCCTCGATCTTCCACTCGATGGGCAGGCCGTGGCAGTCCCAACCCGGCACGTAGTCGACGTCGTAGCCGAGGGCGAAGCGGGAGCGGACGACGAAGTCCTTCAGCGTCTTCTTGAAGCGCGTGACCGATGTGGATGGCGCCGTTGGCGTAGGGCGGCCCGTCGTGCAGCACATAGAGCGGCGCGCCCGCCGCCTGACGCTCGGCGCGAAGCGTGTCGTAGAGGTCGCCCCAGCGCTCCAGGATGCGCGGCTCGAGCTGCGGCAGGCCGCCCCGCATGGGAAAGTCGGTCTTGGGCAGGAAGATGGTGTCGCGATAGTCGCGGACGGGAGCGTCGGCGGTGTCGGGCATGATCGGTCGTCCAGCTTGAAGGGAGGGAGGCGAGAAAGCGGACGGCGTGTCGGCGGCTCTGGCTTCGAGCCCGCTAGAGCGTCACGCCGCGCGGCTAATTCGCGTATCCCGAAGGTGGCTGGGCATGGCGGCGGTTTAACAGAGCCACGCGTGCAGGGCTAGGGAGAGCCGGCGTCGGCCAGCGGGGCCTCCGCCGCCAGGATGCGCTTCGCCTTGGCCTCGTCGAAGCGGATCTGATCGACCATGGCCTCGACGCTGTCGAACTTCTCCTCCGGCCGGAGGAAGTCGATCAGGTCGGTCTCGATCCGCTCGCCGTAGATGTCCTCGTCGAAGTCGAACAGCCAGACCTCCAGGCGCGGATCGACGATGCCGGTGGTCGGATTGACGCCGATGTTGGCCGACGCCGCCGAAGGCGCGGCCGTCCGGCAGCCGCGTGCGCGTGGCGTAGACGCCGAAGCGCGGCGCCACATAGTCGCCCAGCGGCACGTTGGCGGTCGGGAAGCCGAGCTTGCGGCCGAGCTGGCGGCCCTTCTGCACCACGCCCTCGATGGCGAAGGGGCGGCCCAGGATGGCGCGCGGCCTGCTCGGGACGGCCCTGGCGCAGCAGGCTCGCGGACTGCGGAGGAGGAGATCTTGCGCGCCGCTCGCCTCGACCGCGCTCGGCCACCGAGACGGTGAAGCCGAACAGCTCGCCATAGGGCGCATGAGCGACCGGGATCGCCGGTGCGGCCCTTGCCGAAGGTGACGTCGAAGCCGACCGCGACGTGGCGCACGCCCAGGCCCTTCACCAGCACCTCGTCGACGAAGTCGCGATCGCTGAAGCCGGCCATCTCCGCGCCGAACGGCAGCAGGTAGAGGCGGTCGGCGCCCAGGCCTCCACGGTGCGGGCCAGCTGGTGCGGCGTCATCAGGCGGAAGGGCGGCGCGTCGGGCTGGAAGTGCATGCGCGCGTGGGGCTCGAAGCTGATCACGCCCAGCGGCGCGCCCGAGCGCCCGCGCGCCGCTCGCGCGGCGTCGGCGATCACCCGCTGGTGGCCGACGTGGACGCCGTCGAAGTTGCCCAGGGCGACCGCCGCGCCCTTGTCCTCGGCGCGAGGTCCTTCCAGCCGTGGAGGATCTTCACTCGGGCGCCTCATGCCCGCGCCGCGGGACCATGACCACCGCCTCGCCCTCGACCACCGTCTTGCCGGCGACCGTGCAGGTGGTGCTCAGCGTCACCCGCGCCCGCTCCGCGTCGATGGCGGTGACCTCCGCCCGGGCGGTCACCACGTCGCCGATGCGCACCGGGCGGCGGAAGCGCAGCGTCTGCGACACGTAGATGGCCCCGGGGCCGGGCAGCTGCGTGCCGATCACCGCCGAGATGTAGCCGGCCGAGAGCATGCCGTGGGCGATGCGGCCCTTGAAGGCGGTGGTCTCGGCGTAGGCCTCGTCCAGGTGCACGGGATTGTCGTCGCCGGAGACCTCGGCGAAGGCGGCGATATCGTTCTCGCTGCACGTCCCGGGTCAGCTCCGCGGCCTGGCCGATGGCGAGATCTTCGAGACAGAGCGTCCGTTCACATCCGCCTCGCTCGGCCTTGGCGAGTGCTGTAACCGGCTCGGCACGAATGAGCAGGCATGCTCACCAGACAGATCGGCCATCGCGTAGGCGGCGTCGACGCCCGCCCGGCAGCAGCGCGGCGATCGCCGGCAGGTCCAGCCGCCATCGGGTCGATCGTCGTCGCGCCGTGGATGCCGCCGGCGACGAAGAGGGCGTCGAGCCCCTGGGCGTTGGCCCCGGCGAGTCGGTGGCGAAGCCGTCGCCGATGGCCAGCACCCGGCCGCGGTCGACGGGCGGCCCAGCAGCCGCGCCGCCTCGGCCAGGGCGAGGTCGTAGATCGGCGCGTAGGGCTTGCCGGCCATCATCACCTTGCCGCCGAGCTCTCGTAGAGGTCGGCCAGGGCGCCGGCGCAGCAGATCAGGCGGTCGCCCCGCTGCACCACGCGGTCGGGATTGGCGCAGACCATCTCCAGCCCGCGATCCGCCGCTGCTCGAGGCGGTCGCGGTAGTCCTCGGGCGTCTCGGTCTCGTCGTCGATCAGGCCGGTGCAGGAGATGAAGGCCGCTTCTTCGGGTCCGCGTGAAGGTCGAGGCCCAGGCCTTCGTAGAGCGGCGCGTCGCGGTCGGGGCCGATCGCGCCAGGCCGGGCCGGGGGCGCGCTCGGCCAGCAGGACGCGGGTGACGTCGCCGGAGGTGACGAAGCGCCGACCAGGCTGGCGCGGGGCACGCCCAGGGCGTCGAGCTGCTAGGCCACGTCGGCGCGACGGGCGCGGCGAGTTGGAGATCAGCACCACCGGCCCGCGCTCGCGCCGCCACTGGCCAGGGCCTCGCAGGCGGCCGGGAAAGCCTCGCGGCCGTTGTGGATCACGCCCCAGACGTCGCAGAGCAGGACGTCGTACAGGTCGGCGATCTCGGAGAGGCCGGAGAGGAGCTCGGTCATCTCCGCCGCGCCGTAGAGGCGGGCGCGACCGAGGTCAACGCCAGCCGCGCCCCGACCACGAGCCCGGCTTGGCTAGTCCAAAATGATGGACCATTTTCGATGCGCGCCAGACGGAGAGCCGGCAGGGGTCCTGAATCCGACCGGATCGAAGGGCGCACAACAGGCATCGCCTGTTTCATCACGCCCGGTCGGCGAGTTTATCGGTAAACTTTTCGGTCAATCTGAGATCATTGGACGTCAGATCGTCATCCACATAGCGATGCGCTTGATCGCGACCACCTTCCCCTCCGCACACTCAGGCTATTCACTGAATGCCACCGCCACGGCGAGGCGCCTTTCTGACCTCCCAAGGTGTATACTCTTAGTTCAGGACGGTACATCGCGCCGCAAACCGCGTGCGGCCGCAGACGGGAGCAGCGTCATGAACATCGCTATCAGCGGTGCGGGTGTCGCGGGGCCGACGCTCGCCTATTGGCTGATGCGTCATGGACATTCTCCGACGCTCGTCGAGGCGGCCCCAACGCTCCGCACCGGCGGCTACATGATCGACTTCTGGGGCGTCGGATATGATGTCGCTGAACGCATGGAGATTCTGCCAGCGGTCCGAGCGGCGGGCTATGATCTGCAGGAAGTCCGTTATGTCGATGGTCGCGGACGCACCGCCGGCAGCATTTCCGCGAACACCATGGCCCGCGAACTGGGCGACCGGTTCAACAGCCTCCCGCGCGGCGACTTGGCTGCCGTGCTCTACCGATCCGTTGAGGGGCGGGCCGAGACCCTGTTCGGTGCGTCGATCTTGTCCATCCAGGAACACCCCGGCCGCGTCGCGCTGAAATTCGACGACGGAACCGAACGGGAGTTCGACCTGGTCATCGGCGCCGATGGGCTGCACTCCAACGTGCGCGCCCTCGTTTTTGGTCCCGAGGCGCAATTCGAAAGGCACATCGGCTACTACGTCGCCGCCTTCGAAGCGGACGGCTACCGGCCTCGCGATGAACTGACCTATGCGAGCTACGGCTATCCGGGCCGGCAGATCTCGCGCTTCGCTCTGCGGGGCGACAGGACCATGTTCCTGCTGGTCTTCGCCGCCGAACACCTGGACGGGCCCGAACCGAGATCCGTTCAAGAGCGCAAGGCGACACTCTTTCGGGTCTTTGACGGCGCCCGCTGGGAGTGGCCAAGCATTGTCGAGTCGCTTCAGAACGCCGACGAAATTTACTTCGACCGCGTGAGTCAGATTTCCATGAGCGCCTGGACGAAGGGTCGTGTGGCCTTGGTGGGTGACGCCGCGGCCGGCGTCTCCCTTGTCGCGGGCGAAGGGACCGGTCTTGGAATGACGGAGGCCTATGTGTTGGCGGGCGAACTTGCCCTGGCCGACGGCGACCACGGTCAGGCCTTCGCGGCTTACGAGACTCGGCTCAGGCGCTTCGTTGAAGGAAAGCAGAAATCGGCGCGCGGCTTTGCGAGTTCATTCACGCCCCGTACGGCCTTAGGCGTGTGGCTGCGCAATCAGGCGACCAGACTGATGGGTATCGCTGGCGTACCCGGCCTGTTGATCGGCGCCCAGATGAGAGATGACTTCGAGATGCCGGACTACTCGTAGTAGGTCCTGAAGCGCGTCGGGGACGGCTTCACGTCTGCCCTCGTCGATAGGCCGCCCACCTGCCGAGGACCCATTCGGTGCGCGCCATGAGCAGAGATCTCCCCGATCAACAAGACGAGGCCGAGCAGCCCGTTCGCGGCGAGGGGAAGCAACAGACTCCCCATGACCGGGGACCGGGTAGCATCGGAGCGCGTTGGCCAGCCAGACGCCAGCCTGCCCATGAGCGGGTCCCTTCCGTCGCCCCCCCGAGGGGGCGGACAGCGCCGACCCATAGGAGCAGTAGACGCAGCCCCGCCCTGGCAACGACCGTGCTCACCCAGGTCGCCGCCCTCCTGGCAGTGCGCCGGGGCCCTCCTGCGATGCCGGCCGGGCGCCCGCCGCCGGCCAGCTCGCCGTGATCGAAGCGCGCATCGAGGAGCTCGCTGCGCTCCGCCATGAGCTCAGGGGCTGGAGCGCAAGTTGCGACGCCAACGAGGAGAAACGGGTCTGCCCGAAGCTGAGGATGCATGGCCTCGCCCGCTAGCCGGAAGGTGAACCGGTTCGGGAAAGCGGGCTCAGGTGACCACCGCCCCGTCACGCCCGTTGCTGCCGGCCTGTTTTTCGCCATCGCCACGGTCCTGACGGCCGCCGCGGGCGTCTCCCTCCTGTCTCCCAACCGGTCGCTGGACGTCATCTGGCGGATCAAGCCCAGGGACCATCAGGCGCTGCTCGCCATGGGCCCGCTCGTCGGATTCGGATTTTGCGGTCTCTCGGTCGCCATGGCCGCGGCGAGCATCGGATGCTTCGGCCGCCTTCGCTGGGGCTGGGGCCTTGCGCTGACGATCTTTGTCGTCAACGGCCTGGCCGACGCCGCCCGGATCCCGCTGGGCGCACCATCGGAAGGTGTCTTGGGCGTGGCCGTCGCGACCGGCATTGTGTGGTGGCTGACGCGGCCCCGCGTGCGAGACCTCTTCGGATGACGCTCTTCCAGTTGGCGGCGATCTTCCTGGTCCTCATCGGACTGGCCGGCTGGGTTAACGCGCGCCTGCTGCATTGGCCGGGCGCCACGGTGATGGTCATTGCCGGCGTCGTCAACGCCGGCCTGCTGCTGGGGATTCAACATCTGTCGCCCCAAGGCGGCGCGGGGCGGGTGATCGCGGCGGTCGCCGCGGTCGATTTCCCCAAAGCCGTGCTCGGCTACATGTTGGGCTTCCTTCTGTTCGCCGGTGCGATGCAGGTGGACCTGGCCGAACTGCGGCGCCGAAGCCTGGCGGTCTGGACCCTGGCCACCCTCGGCGTCCTTGCCTCCACCACGATCGTTGGCGTCGGACTGTGGCTGGCCGCACGTCAGCTGGGCTTGGACCTGAGCCTCCCCTGGGCCTGCGCGTTCGGCGCGCTGATCAGCCCCACCGACCCGATCGCGGTGCTCGCTGCGGTTCGTCGAGGCAAGCTCTCCAAGGCGCTCGAGGTGGTGCTGCAGGGCGAGGCGCTGTTTAACGACGGGGTCGGCATCGTGATCTTCACCGCGATCCTGGCGATCGCCGAGCGGCGGCGCCGGCTTCCATCCACTCGGCGCTGTCGGCCAGGTAGCGCTCCAGGCTCTCGGCGGGCTGGCGTTCGGTCTCGCCGCCGGCTGGCTGGCGATCCGCGTCATCCGGACAATCGACGACTATGCCGTGGAGGTGACGCTCTCGCTGGCGCTAGCCGCCGGAGGCTACGCCGGGGCGCAATCGCTCGGCATCAGCGGGCCCATCGCCGTCGTCGCGGCCGGCCTGCTGATGGGCGACACCGGGCCCAGGTCCATGAGCGAAACAACGCAGCGATATATGCGGGGGTTCTGGAGCCTGATCGACGAGATCCTCAACGCCCTGCTCTTCATGCTCCTCGGCCTGGAAATCCTGGTGATCCCCTTCGACCTTCGGCTGGCGGGCCTCTGGGGCGCGGCGCTGGTCCTCGTCCTGGCCGCGCGATTCGCGGTGGTCCTGCCCTGGGGCGCCCATTTCCAGATTCGGGAGGGCGAGAGGCATGCGGGACTGGTGCTGGGCTGGGGCGGCCTGCACGGCGCGCTGTCGCTAGCCATGGCCCTCAGTGTCCCGCCTGGGCCCGCGCAGGCTCTGATCCTGTCAACAACCTTTGCCGTGGTGGTCTTTTCGATCGTGGTCCAGGGGCTGACGTTCGGAAAGGTCGCCGCATGGCACGGGGGCCCGCGCCGACAGGGTTCGGGCCTTCCAAGCGGCTGAAAAGCCCCGGAAGTCACCCCTTACGCCGTAGCGGTCTGTAGACCCGCGCCAGTCCTATCGCGTGGGAACCGGGTGCTCTCCCCGATAGTCGTAGAAGCCGCGGCCGGCCTTGCGGCCGAGCCAGCCGGCCTCGACGTACTTCACCAGCAACGGACAGGGACGATACTTGGAATTGGCCAAGCCGTCGTAGAGCACGTTCATGATCGACAGAACCGTGTCGAGGCCGATGAAATCTCCCAGCTCGAGGGGGCCCATCGGATGGTTGGCGCCGAGCTTCATGGCGGTATCGATGGCGTCCACCGTGCCCACGCCCTCGTAGAGCGTGTAGATCGCCTCGTTGATCATCGGCACCAGCACGCGGTTGACGATGAAGGCCGGGAAATCCTCGGCATTGGCCGTGGTCTTGCCCAGCGACTTGGCGAAGGCGACGGCGACTTCATAGGTGGTCGCATCCGTGGCGATGCCGCGAATGATCTCCACCAAGTTCATCCGGGGCACGGGATTCATGAAGTGCAGGCCGATGAACCGTTCCGGGCGGTCGGTCGACGAAGCCAGACGGGTGATCGAAATCGAGGAGGTGTTGGAGGCCAGCAAGGTATTCGGACCCAGGTGTGGGTGCAGCGCCTTGAAGATCTGTTTCTTGATCTCCTCGTCTTCGGTGGCCGCTTCAATGGCCAGGTCCGCCTTGCCGATCTCCTCCAGAGTCGGAGCCGCGGTGATGTGTTTCAGGGCGACGGCCTTGTCCGCCTCCGCCACGATGCCGCGGGAGACTTGCCGCGCCATGTTGCGCTCGATGCCCGCCAGGCTCTCGGTGATCCTTGCCGGCTCCACGTCGTTGAGCAGCACATGGTAGCCCGCCAGGGCGCAGACATGCGCGATGCCGCCGCCCATCTGGCCGGCGCCGATCACGCCGACCGTCTTGATATCCGTCATTCGACCCGCCTCAGGCCTTCGTTTTCGCGGGCCCATCTTCACGGCGAGCCCCGTTTGTGACGACTTTGTAGCACAGCCCGCGGCTCCGTCGCCACGCCCTTGCTGCATTGCAGCGTAATGAGGGTCTACACCCCGGCGGCGGTCAGCGCCGCCATGAGTTCGGGGACCGCGGTCTTGTAGTCGGCAACCAGCCCATAGTCCGCCACCTGGAAGATCGGCGCGTCGCCGTCCTTGTTGATGGCCACGATGACTTTGGAGTCCTTCATGCCCGCCAGATGCTGGATGGCGCCTGAAATGCCGACCGCGATGTAGAGTTGCGGCGCGACCACCTTGCCCGTCTGGCCCACCTGATAGTCGTTGGGAGCATAGCCGGCGTCCACGGCCGCGCGAGACGCTCCGACCGCCGCGCCCAGCTTGTCGGCGAGGGGCTCGATCACGCGGTGGAACTCCTCGGCCGAACCCATGGCCCGGCCGCCGGAAACCACGATCTTAGCGCCGGCCAGTTCGGGACGGTCTGACTTGACGATCTCGTCCGATACGAACCGGGTCCTCGGAGCACCAGGGCCGGCATCGATCCTTTCGATGCTCGCCGAGCCTCCGTCCGCCGCCGCCTTGAAGGCCGTCGCCCGAACTGTGATCACCTTCTTGGCATCGGCCGAATTCACCGTCTCCATGGCGTTTCCGGCGTAGATCGGGCGCACGAAGGTCGAGCCGTCGACGACCTCGACGATTTCCGAAATTGGGGCCACGTCGAGCTTGGCCGCGACGCGCGGCGCGAAATTCTTGCCGACCGAGGTCGCCGGAACGAGCAGGGCATCGTAGCCGTCCATCAGCGGCAGGACGCACGCCGCGACAGCCTCGGCGATCTGCTTGCCGAGGGCCTCGCTTTCCGCGGTGAGCACCCCGCGCACCCCCGCGATCTTGGCCGCCTGCGCCGCGACCGCCGCGATACCCTGGCCAGCCACGAGGACATCGACATCGCGGGAAAGCGCCAGGGCGGCGGTCACCGTCTTGTGGGTATTGTCCTTGAGCGTGACGTTGTCATGATCGGCGACGACGAGAACGGCCATCTCTCTAAAGAACTCCGGCTTCGGTCTTCAGCTTGGCCACCAGCTCGGTGGCGTTTTCCAGCCGCACTCCGGCCACCCGCCTGGCCGGCTCGGCGACCTTGATCACCTTCAGATGCCCTTCGCCGGCCCCGCCGTAGTCGTCGACCGTCTTCACGTCGATGATCTTCTTCTTGGCCTTCATGATGTTGGGCAGCGAGGCGTAGCGGGGTTCGTTGAGTCGCAGGTCGGCGGTGACCACCGCCGGCAGATCCAGCTCGAGGGTCTGCAGGCCGCCGTCCACCTCGCGGGTGACGCGGACCGTCTCGGCGGCCAGTTCGATCTTGTAGGCGAACGTCGCCTGTGGCCAATCGAGCAGGGCCGATAGCATCTGGCCCACGGCGTTGTTGTCGCCGTCGATGGCCTGCTTGCCCATGAGGATCAGATCTGGCTACTCGGCCCGGCCACCGCCTTCAGCAGCTTGGCCACCTCCAGGGGCTCGGGATCGCGGTCGGTCTGGATCAGAATGCCGCGATCCGCGCCCATGGCGAGAGCCGTGCGGATCGTCTCCTGAGCCTGGATGCGGGCCGATGGAGACCGCGACCACCTCCTCGACCACGCCCTTTTCCTTCATGCGGATGGACTCTTCCACGGCGATCTCGCAGAACGGGTTCATCGACATTTTCACGTTGGCCAGATCGACGCCCGTCTGGTCGGATTTGACCCTCGCCTTGACGTTGTAATCGATCGCCCGCTTGACCGGGACCAGGACCTTCATCGCCTTCACCATTTTCGCACGCGGCATTGGGCAATAGCGCCTTGCGCGCGCGATGCAAAGCCGCGCGCCCGGGGCTGGCCTGGCGCAACGCGCCTGCTAGAAGGCCGCGTCATGGCCCGCTGGTTCACCGCCGCGCAGTTGACCGCGCTCGCGCTTTTCGTCGCCGCCGTCGCGACGGCGGTCGCCTATGAGATGATTTTCGTCTGGCCGGCGCAGCGGTGCGAGGCCGGTGGCGACTGGTGGGACGGGCGGGACCTTCAGGCCTCACGCCCGTACCGATCGCCCGCCTCACAAGGCCAGGGCCTGCGCTTCGGACCGGCCGAGGCGCCCGAAGCTCAGCGGGTCGCGCCCGGCGTCCAGAGGACATCGCCCGCGGCCCTGGGTCGTTGGCGAAGCGCGCGGCGACGAACAGCAGGTCGGAGAGCCGGTTCAGGTAGCGCAACGCCGCGCCTGCTGACCGGCTCGCCGGCTTCGACAGGCGCACGGCCTCGCGTTCGGCGCGCCGGCAGACGGTGCGCGCCAGGTGCAGGGCCGCCGGCGGCCGGCGTACCCGCCCGGCAGGACGAAGGAGGTCGAGCGGCGAGTTCGGCGTTGAGGGCGTCGATCTCGCCCTCCAGCCGCGCGACCTGGGTGGCGAGGATGCGCAGGGTCGGCCGGCCGCTCGCCGGCCTTGGCCGGCGTCGCCAGATCCGCGCCCAGGTCGAAGAGATCGTTCTGGATGCGGGCCAGGATCGGATCGAGCGCGGCGTCCGCGGCGGTGTGAAGCCGCGCCAGGCCGATGACGGCGTTGGTCTCGTCCACCGCGCCATAGGCCTCGACCCGCAGGCTCGGCCTTGCTGACCTTCTCGCCGGTGGCGAGCCGGGTCGCGCCCGCCGTCGCCGGTGCGGGTGTAGATGCGGTTCAAGCGTGACCATGGCGATACCGCCGTTCAGTGCGCGTGGGCGCGCCACAGGAAGGCGGCGACCAGAACGAGGATGGCCAGCAACTGCATCACGACTCGCAGGCGCATCAGCTTGTTGGACCAGGACCGGCCGAAGTCGCCGCCGCGGAACAGGGCGTAGATGCCGAAGCCCAGGGTGATGGCCACGGCCGTCAGCGCAGCTGGCAGAAGCACATCGAAAATGTCGCGCATACCGCCGACACTAGCCGCCCGCCGCGTTCGCCGCAAAGTCCATTGCCTCGGCGGCGCCGCGCGCGCCTATAGCGATCCCGCCGCTTCGGAGACCCGCATGATCGTCGTCCACCACCTCAACAACTCGCGCTCCCAGCGTATCCTCTGGCTGCTCGAAGAACTGAACATTCCCTACGAGATCGCGCACTACCAGCGCGACGCGACCACCAACCTGGCGCCGCCGGAGCTGAAGGCGGTCCATCCGCTGGGCAAGTCGCCGGTGATCACCGACGGCGGACGAGTCACCATCGCCGAATCCGGCGCGATCGTGGACTACATCATCCGCCGCCACGGCGGCGGGCCGCCTGGCGCCGGCCCCGGATCGCCGGACCACGAGACCTACCTCGAATGGCTGCACTATGCCGAGGGCTCGGCCATGCTGCCGCTGATGCTGCTGCTTACGTCATGCGCCTGGGCGAGGCCGCGGCGCCGCTCAAGGAGCGCATCGACGGCGAGATCGCCAATCATCTGGGCTATGTGAACCGGGCGCTGGAAGGCCGCGACTATCTGCTGGGCGCGACGTTCAGCGGGGCCGATATCCAGATGAGTTTCGTCGGCGAAGTCGGGCGCGCCTTCGGCCGGCTCGCGGCCTTGCCCGACGTCGCCGGTTGGCTGGACCGCCTGCACTCCCGCCCGGCGTTCAGGGCCGCGATTGAAAAGGGCGGCGCCTACAATCTCGCCTAAGGGACCGACCGTCGCGACCAGGGTTGAGGCAAACGCGACACACTCGTCACAATTTGGCCAGGGCGGCGTCGCCCGATACTGGACACCTGAACACAGGACGTGCGATTTTCGGTGAAAGTCGGCGAACAGCCGCCTCGTGGGGGTTTCGCCTTAGTTGCTTGGGGTCGCCGTTTGGCGATCGACGGAAGCCGATTTCGTTGGCCGGCGCGCACTCTTCAAACCGCCTACGCGCCGGGCCCGATAATCGGACCGAGCGACGAATAGAACAAGATGGGGATCTGCACGACATGAAAAATCTACTTGCCGGCGCCAGCCTGCTGCCGTTGCTCGCCATCGGCGGATTTGCCCACGCCGCCGACGCCCCGGCCACCGAGAACACGGCCGGTTCGGCGGTCAGCGAAGTGATCGTCACCGGCACGCGCCAGACCGGGGTGAAGGCCGCCGACAGCGCCGCCCCGTCCAGGTCGTCGGGGCGCCAGGCCCTGAAGCCCGTCGGTCAGCCGGATCTGATCCAGTCGCTGTCGCAGAACCTCCCCTCGTTCAACGCCCAGGAGTATCGGCGCCGACACCGCCGCCCTCACGCTGTCGGCGGCGCTGCGCGGCCTCAACCCCAACGACACCCTCGTGCTGGTCAACGGCAAGCGGCGTCACCCAACCGCCAACCTGCACGTCGATCCGCAGCAACTTCCAGGGCGCGGCCACCGCCGACCTCGGCCTCATCCCGTCGGCGCCATCGACCACGTCGAGGTGCTGCCAGGACGGCGCCGCCGCCCAGTACGGCACCGACGCCATCGCCGGCGTGGTCAACATCATCCTCAAGAGCGCCACCCACGGCGGGACTTTCACCGGCACCGCCGGTCAATACTATCCCGGCGACGGCGCGACCGTCGCGGGGTCGCTGAACCTCGGCCTGCCGCTCGGGCCGAACGGCTTCCTGAACATCACCGGCGAGGAACGCTACCATGAATTCAGTCAGCGCGGCGGCATCGATCAGCGCCTGTTCAATCCCGACGGCACGGTGAAATTCATCGAGCCCGATGGCCACGTGAACGGCAACGGCGACCCCTTCAACCGGCCGCGGCGAAGGGCGCGCCGGGCTACCCCAGGGTCAATCACATCTACGGCGACACCGCCTCCAATATCTACAACCTGTTCTACAACGCCGGCATCGACCTCGGCTCCGGCATCCAGCCTACAGCTTCGGCAACTACAGCGACCGCAAGGCCTCGGCGTTCGAGAACTATCGCGTGCCCAACCGGGTCATCGCCTCGCCCGTCCTGGGTGTCAGAGGCACGGACACGACACCCGGCGAGCTCATCTCCTATCCCCACGGCTTCAGTCCGCGCGAAGCGCTACGCGAAAAGGACTTTGGGGCACATTCGGCTTGAAGGGCGCTCTGGCCGGGTGGAACTGGGATCTCGCCACCACCTATGGCAGGGACAGGGACGACATCTCGACGCATCAATTCGGCCAACGCGTCGCTGTTCATCGACACCCACGCCATCGCCGACCAACTTCTACGACGGCCGGTTCACCAGTTCGCGAGTGGACCACCAACCTCGACATCGACCGGGCCGTCCCGATCGGCCTGGCGTCTCCCCTCAACGTCGCTTTCGGCGCCGAGGCGCGCAAGGACACTTATGCCATCGCCGCCGGCGACGCGGCGTCGATCTACAAGGAAGGCGGCCAGTCGTTTCCGGGCTTCCAGCCCAGCGACGCGGCGAGCCACTCGCGAACCAACTATGCCGGGTACGTGGATTTCGCGGTCGATCCGATCACCGGCCTGCACGTCGATCTCGCCGGCCGCTACGAGCACTACAGCGATTTCGGCAGCACCACGGTCGGCAAGCTGACCGCGCGCTACGACTTCAACCCCGATTTCGCCATCCGCGGCACGGTCAGCACCGGCTTCCGCGCCCCGACCCTGGCCGAGGAGTTCTATTCGGCGACCAACGTCGCCCCGGGCTTCGCGACGGTCAACCTGCCGCCGAACTCGCCGGCCGCCGCCGCCTGCCGGCTTCTCGCCCCTCAAGCCCGAGAAGTCGACCAATTTCAGCATCGGGCTTCGTCGCCCATCCGATGGACAGGCTGCAGATCACCCTGGACGCCTACGAGATCGACATCCGCGACCGGATCGTCAACACCGGCACGCTTCTGGGGTTGGTTAGCGGCGCGGTGCCGGGCCTCCCCCCTGGGCCGGTCCCGGGCTGTGCGACCCTGCCCAACAGCACCACGCCGATTCCCCTGACCGACACGGTGATTTCCTGCGGCGTGCTCAAAGCCATCGGCGTCCATGGCAATGTCATCGATCCGACGGTGAGCTACGTCGGTGTCGCCCTGTTCACCAACGGCGCCAACACCCGCACCCGCGGTGTCGAATTCACCGCCAACTACGCTTCGGACTTCGGCGACATGGGTCACGTCGATTGGTCGGTCGGCTTCAACTACAACAAGACCGACATCACCAAGCTCGATGCGCTACCGGCCCCGGTGGCCAATCCGGCGGCCGGTCAGACGACGCTGTTGCTGCCCACCGCGATCAGCCAGCTGACCACGGCCGCGCCCAGGGAGAAGTTGGTGCTCGGGGCATACTGGACGCTCGGCAGGTTCAGCGCCAATCTTCGCGAGACGATCTATGGCCCGGCCACCGAGATCGAAAGCCCAAGCGGCACCGGCGTCAACGGTGTCAAGGTGACCGTCACCCACCGGGGGCATCACCGATCTGGATATCGGCTACAAGATCACCGATGCACTGAAAATCGATGTGGGGGCCAACAACCTCTTCGATCGCCGGCCGACGCCCACCCCCAACGTGCCCGACGGACACGGCGGCCTCCGGCCCGCCACCGGCAACAACGTCTATGGCGAACCCGCGCAGTGGTCTCCGTTCGGCATCGACGGTGGCTACTACTACGGCCGCGTCACCTACAACTTCTAGCCGGCGCGTGGGCGGGGTAGATGTCCCGCCCACATGCTGACCAGCCGCCTCGCCACCAAGACCGACCTGCCCGCGCTCGAGGCGCTGATGGCGCTCGCCATCGACCAGCTGCAGCGCGAGTTCCTCGACCAGGCGCAGATCGCCGCCAGCCGGATGGTCATGGGCCTCGACAGCCAACTTGTGGCCGACCGGACCTATTTCCGCGTCGACGAAGACGGCGCCCTGGCCGGCTGTGGCGGCTGGAGCCGCCGCGCCACGCTCTACGGTGGCGACCACAGCACCGCTTTGCGTGACGCCGCCCTGCTCGACCCCGCCCGCGACGCCGCCCGCGTGCGGGCCATGTACACTCATCCCCGCTTCGCCCGGCGGGGGGTCGGGAGGCTGATCCTCGGCCTCTGCGAAGCCGCCGCGGCGGCGGCGGGCTTCCGCCGCGTCGAACTCATGGCCACCCTTTCGGGAGAGCCGCTCTACCGGGCCTGCGGCTATCTAGAAATCGAGCGCACCACCGCCGCGCCGGTGGGCGGCGTCCGCGTCCCCCTGATCCTGATGGGCAAGCGATTGTGAAATCGCCGCTCAGCCTGAGCGAGGCGATCGCCGGGGCCGCGACCCTGCTCGCCACCGAGCCCGCGCGCGCACAGAGCCAAGCCGAGGCGATCCTCGAGGCCGCGCCCGGCGATCCGCGCGCACTGCTCATTCTCGCCTCCGCGCACAGGCGCCAGGGTGACGCCAGCTCGGCGCACGGTTTGCTGGTCCCGCTCGCCAAAGCCCATCCACGCGCGGCCCGCACCCAGTATGAACTCGGCCTCGTCCTGGGCATGCTCGGGGAGGCCGCCGGGGCCGTGGCCGCCCTCCGGTCGGCGGTCGCGCTCAACCACGACCTGCCCGAAGCCTGGCGGGCGCTGGGCGACCACCTCTACGCGGCTGGCGACGTGACCGGGGCGGAGAGCGCCTATGCCGAGCACGACCGCGCCTCGATCGAGGATCCGGCGTTGCGTCCGGCCGCCGACGACCTGTTGAACGGAAGACTGATCGAGGCCGAAACGCAACTCATGGCGCATCTTCGGGCGAATCCGGACGACTTGAGCGCGGCGCATCTGCTGGCCGAAGCCTTCCTGCGCCAGGATCGGCTGGACGAAGCGGAATCCCTGTTCGCCTATGTCCTCGAACGTGAACCCGGCCAGGACGCCACCCGTTTCAACTACGCCAGGGCCCTGTTCCGGCGTCAGGCCGCCGCCGATGCGCTCGGCCAGATGCGGCGGCTCCTGGCGACCGACCCGAACAACTCCGCCTACCGCAACCTGATGGCCGCCTGCCTCGCCCTCGCCGGACGGCACGACGAGGCGCTGGTTCTCTACGAGGGCCTGCTGGCGGATTTTCCGAACGACCCCCGAATTTGGTTGAACAAGGGACACGCCCTGCGCACGATCCGCCGGTCCGACGACGCCGTCGCGGCCTACAGGCGCGCGATCGACCTCGCGCCGCAGTTCGGCGAAGCCTATTCGAGCCTCGCCGATCTGAAGACCGCGCCCCTGACCGGTGACGACGCAGCGGCGATGGCGGCGCAACTCGACCGGGCGGACCTCGAAGATAGCGACAGGCTTCACCTCCACTCCGCCCTGGGCAAGGCGCTCGAGGACCGCGGCGCGCACGAGCGCGCGTTCACCCACTACGCCAAGAGCGCCAAATCCGCCGACAGAGCCTGGCTTACGACGCCGATGCCGCCACCGCGCTGATCGCGCGACACAAGGCGCTGTTCACCCGGGCGTTTTTCGAGGCTCGGACCGATGGCGGGTCGACCTCGACCGCGCCGATCTTCATCGTGGGTTTGCCGAGATCGGGCTCGACATTGATCGAGCAGATCCTGGCCAGTCATTCCGCCGTCGAAGGCACCATGGAACTGTCCGACATCGGCGTCATCGCCGCGAGCCTGCGCGGCGCCAAGCCGGAGGGCGCGCCCGCCCGCCGGTACCCCGAAGCGGCCGCCGATCTCGATGCCGCCGCGCGGACCACCTGGGGAGACCGCTACATCGAACGCACCGCAATTCACCGCGCCTTGGGCCGTCGGTTCTTCGTCGACAAAATGCCCAACAATTTCCAGCATGTCGGGCTGATCCACCTGATCCTGCCGGGCGCCAGGATCATCGACGTGCGCCGCCATCCGATGGCCGCCTGTTTCTCGACCTTCAAGCAGCGCTTCGCCCAGGGACAGGCCTTTTCCTACGACCTCGGCGATCTGGGCCGCTACTACCGTGACTATGTCGACCTGATGGCGCACTTCGACGAGGTGCTCCCAGGACGCGTTCACCGGGTGATCTACGAGGACTTGGTCGACGATGCCGAGAGAGAAATTCGCCGCCTGCTCGACCACTGTGGCCTGCCGTTCGAGGCCGCGTGCCTGAAATTCTACGACAACCCCCGCGCGGTGCGCACGGTCAGCTCCGAGCAGGTGCGCCAGCCGATCTTCCGCGAGGGTCTGGATCAATGGCGCCACTACCAGTCCTGGCTGGGACCCCTCGAGGACGCCCTCGGTCCGGCGCTGACGACCTGGCGCGCGCCCTCGCCATGACCTGCCTACGTCAGGGCGGCTCGCCGACCCATTCCCAATGCCAGGGTTCGAAGGCGTAGTTGACGAAGCCGAACCGGCCCGCGTTGGCCACCAGCCACCGGTAGGCGGATGATCGCGAGATGGCGAGCCGGTTGGCGTCGTCCGACAAATCCGGCATCTGGCCGGGCGCGGATTCCAGATAGACGTCGATCGCCAGACCGGTCCGGTGCGCCGAGCAGGTCGCGCGCGTGATCCCCTGGCAGTTGCCTTGGCGGGCGCACCGGGCGTCGTCGTATTGTGGGCTGCGATAGGCTGAGAAGATGGTCAGGAGACGGCGGTCGGCATTCATTGCCGGCATGTCCGCGCGGGCGGCGGCCACCATCCGGCGATACGCCGCCAGGGCGGCCGGCCGCAGCACGATCACCTTGCCACCGTAACTCTCGGCGGGGGAAGCGCGGGCCAGGGACGATTCCGCCGGAGGCGCCGGGCAGGCCGCGCGGCTGGCGGCGACGAAGGGCCGGCGGCCTTGCCAGACGAGCTTGAAGCGCGCGAAGCTCGCCATGTCCATGACACCTGTCGCGGCCAGGCCGTGCGCTCTCTGCCAGCCGGCGAGACGCGCGGCGAACCCCGACGAGGCGACCGAACAGGTCGAACCGATCTCGTGCGCGATCAAAGGCTGATAGATCGCCCAACCGATCTCCAGGCGGCCGAAAGGCGCCCAGGCGAGGCTGCTTAAGGATGCGCCGTTGCGAGCCGCCGCCACGGAGTCGCCCTGGTCGCAGCGGCTGGCGTCTGCGCGCGCGCAGGCGGCCCCGCCCAGACAGAAAATTGCGCTCGCGACGGTGAATGCGACGACGACGCCGTGGAACCGGTTGGTGGCTGGCGCCTTGCTCATGGGCGATCAATGGGAGTGAAGGATGGACCAGCGTCAAGCCGCCCTAACCGGCGCCGTGGTGACCTTCGCTTTTCTGCTGGCGGCCTGCGACGACCTCCAACCGCCCGCCACGGCGCGCGCGGCCCCGCCGGCGCCGGTGAGAGCGTCCACATCCGCGCCCGCGCCCGCGCCCGCCACGGCCGCCCCCCCTGTTGTCGCATCAGCCACCGCGGTCGCGCCGCCGCCGGTTGCGGCGCCACCCCCTGCCGCCGAGCCCGCTTCGAGCGCGCCAGCGGCCAAGCTCATCGAGACGAGCGCATTTGCCGACCGGTTGGCGGCGGCGGCGAGGCAGCGGCTGTTGATCAGGACCGAGGTCCTCCTGGACCGCGCGCACTTTTCGCCGGGCGTCATCGATGGACGAAGCGGGACCAATCTCAAGCGCGCCCTCCAGGCCTTCGAGCAGACCCACGGGCTGGCCGCGGACGGCGCCCTCTCGGCCGAGGCGTTGGCCGCCCTGACCAACGCCGACGGCGGTCCGGTGACGCAGGACTACGTGATTTCGGCCAGCGACGTGGCCGGGCCCTTCCTCGGCACGGTCCCCAAGAACATGGCGGATCTCGCCAAGCTCAAGGCCGTTGGCTATGCGACCCCGCTGCAAGCCCTGGCCGAGAAGTTCCACATGAGCGAGGGTCTGTTGCGATCGCTCAACCCTGGCGCCGATTTCGGGGTCGCCGGGACGACGATCGTGGCCGTCCGACCCGGCGCAGGCGCTCTCGCCGAGGGAGCGGCGCGGGTGGAAGTGGACAAGGCCCTGAACCAGGTTCGCGCCCTGGACGCCGGCGGTAGGCTGCTGGCGGTCTTCCCCGCCACCGTCGGCAGCACCGAGCGGCCCGCGCCCGACGGCGAATGGGCGGTGAAGACTGTCGTTGCCAATCCCAACTATTCCTATGATCCCAAGCGGCTGACCTTCGGCGACGCTTCCAAGGGGGCAATGGTCATTCCGCCCGGCCCCAACAATCCGGTCGGCTCCACGTGGATCGCCCTCACCAAGGAAACCTACGGCATCCACGGGACGCCCGATCCGACCCGGATCGGCAAGACCGCCTCGCACGGCTGCGTGCGCCTGACCAACTGGGACGCCGCCGCCCTCGGCCGGATGGTGAAGAAAGGGACGCCGGTGGTGTTCGTGGGGATCGAGACGAAGAAGTCCTAGTCAATCCAGCCCTCGAGGAAGTCGAACACCGCCGCCTTGAAGAGCGCGTGCGGGATGGCCGAGAAATGGTCGCAGGCGGCAAGGCGCACCGCCCTGGCGCCGGGGATGGCGTCGGCCAGGGCCTGAGGGTCGCCGGCGATGTCGTCACGATCGCCGGCGATGACGACGACGGGCATGGCGATACCGGCCAGGTCGGTGGCTGCGACGATCGATCTCTTCGATTCCGCGCAGGCCGCCAGCGCCAGGCGATCTTCGCCCTGATTCTCGGCGAATTGTCGGAAACCCTTGAGAATCGGATCGGTGATACTGGCCGGATCGTCGGCGCCCATCGCTTCGGCCAGGGTCATCGCGGCCGCCGGGGCCGCCTCGCCGGTGAGCAGGCGCCCACCGACGCCGCCCAGGATCAGGCTGGCCACCCGCCTCGGATCGGCCACCGCCGCGGCCGCGCAAAGATGAGCACCGAGGGAATAGCCCATCAGCTCCACCCTCCCGAGCTTCAGATGGTCCATCAGCCTCAGCAGGTCATCGGCCATCTCGTCTCCGGCGTAGGCCGTCGGGTCATGCGGCTTGTCGCTCATCCCGTGGCCGCGCAGGTCGACGGCGACGACGCGGTAGCCGCGGCGCTCGAAAGCGGCGTACCAGCCCAGCCGTTTCCAGTTTTCGGCCCGGTTGGTGGCGAAGCCGTGGACCAGGACGACGGTTCCGTTGAGCTTGCCCGCCGGCCGAATGTCGTCATAGGCAAGCGTCAGCCCGCCCGATCGAAAGCTCGCCATGGGATCGAGAGTAGACGCCTCGGCCCTCTTGAGCAAAGCAGCATCGGCGCCGTATGCGAAAGCCCATGGACGAAGAGGTTTTCATCGGCGGCTGGACACGGACCAAGCTGCGCGAGCGCACCCAGACCGAGCGGTTCGCGGTGTGGCAACGCGCCCGGGCCTTGCATTCGGCCGAGGGAAATCATCTGGCGCGGGCCATCGAGCGGCTTGGCCTGCCCTACGCCGAACCCGAAGCCCTGTCGGAACACGACACCCTGATGGTTAGGATGCGCGGGGTGATGGCCGGCCCGGAGGCGCGTTCGGCGGCCATCGAGGCGACGCTCGACGGCCTTCCCGCCATGGCCGGGATCGACACCCTGCTCCACCGGGAACTCGGCGAAGACTATCGGCTCGACCCCGCGGCGGTCCCCACCGCCCAGAGGCTGGTGGCCGAACTGATGGGCGCCCTGGGCTATGCGGAGGCCGGCAGCAAGGATCTCCCCCGCCGCAACGTGGCGCGGTCGGGGGTCTTCTGGAAGCGGGGCTAGGACCCCTCCCCTTCGCGGACGGACGATAGAAAGACGCCTACGCTTCGGCCGTCGCCGGCTCCTGCTTGGTCAGGTCCTCGCCGGTTTCCTGATCGACGATCTTCATCGAGAGCCGCGTCTTGCCGCGGTCGTCGAAGCCGAGCAGCTTGACCTTGACCATCTGGCCTTCGCTGCAGGACGTCGGAGACCTTGTCCACCCGCTCGTTGGCGATCTGGCTGACGTGGACCAGGCCATCCTTGGCGCCGAAGAAGTTCACGAAGGCGCCGAAGTCGACGATCTTGACGACCTTGCCGTCGTAGATCTGGCCGACCTCGGGCTCCGAGGTGATCGAGCTTGATCCAGTCCATGGCCGCCTTGATCTTGGCCGCGTCGGCGGCCGCGACCTTGACCGTGCCGTCGTCGTTGATGTCGACCTTGGCGCCGGTGTCGCGACGATCTCGCGGATCACCTTGCCGCCGGTGCCGATCACTTCGCGGATCTTGTCGGTGGGGATGGTGATGGTCTCGATCTTGGGGGCGTATTCGCCGAGCTCGGCGCGCGGCGCCGTCGATGGCCTTGGCCATTTCGCCCAGGATGTGCAGGCGGCCGACCTTCGCCTGGGCCAGCGCCTGCTTCATGATCGCCTCGGTGATGCCGGCGATCTTGATGTCCATCTGCAGCGAGGTGATGCCGTCGGCGGTGCCGGCGACCTTGAAGTCCATGTCGCCCAGGTGATCCTCGTCGCCCAGGATGTCGGAGAGCACGGCGAAGCCGTCCTTCTCCAGGATCAGGCCCATGGCGATGCCGCTGACCGGCTTCTTCAGGGGCACGCCCGCGTCCATCAGGGCCAGCGAGCCGCCGCAGACCGAGGCCATCGAGGAGGAGCCGTTGGACTCGGTGATCTCGGAGACCAGGCGCATGGTGTAGGGGAAGTCCTCCTTGCGACGGCAGCATCGGCCGGATCGCCCGCCAGGCGAGCTTGCCGTGGCCGATCTCGCGGCGGCCCGGGCGCGTTCATGCGGCCGGTCTCGCCGACCGAATAGGGCGGGAAGTTGTAGTGCAGCAGGAAGGTTTCCTTGTAGGTGCCTTCCAGCGCGTCGATGAACTGCTCGTCGTCGCCGGTGCCCAGGGTGGCGACCACCAGGGCCTGGGTCTCGCCGCGGGTGAACAGGGCCGAGCCGTGGGTGCGCGGCAGCACGCCGACTTCCGAGACGATCGGGCGGACCGTGTCGACCGTGCGGCCGTCGATGCGCTTGCCGGTGTCCAGGATGTCGCGGCGGACGATGTCGGCCTCGCAGTCCTTGAAGACGCCGCCGAGCTTGGTCGCGTCGATGCCCGTCGGGTTGTCGTCCGACTTGGCCGAGGGTCTTGATGGCCTTGGCCTTGGCGGCGCTGACCGCGTCGTGGCGAGCGCCCTTGGCGGTGATCGCGTAGGCGGCCGTGAGATCGCTCGCCGACCAGGACTTGGCCACCTGGCCTGCAGCGCGTCGGTGTCTTCCGGGGTGAAGTCGAACGGCTCCTTGGCCGAGTGTTCGGCCAGTTCGATGATCGCCTCGATCACCGGCTGGAAGCCGCGATGGGCGAACATCACCCCGCCCAGAACCTCGTCTTCGCCCAGCTCCTGGATCTCGGATTCGACCATCATCACCGCTTCGTCGGTGCCGGCGACGACCAGATCGATGCGGTTGGCCGGGTCCTTGACCTGCTCGAGCGTGGGGTTGAGCACATACTCGCCGTCGATGAAGCCGACGCGCGCCGCGCCGATCGGGCCCATGAAGGGCACGCCCGAGAGGGTCAGGGCGGCGGAGGCCGCGACCATGGCGACGATGTCGGGATCGTTCTCCAGGTCGTGCGACAGCACGGTGATGACGACCTGGGTCTCGTGCTTGAAGCCCTTGACGAACAGGGGCCGGATCGGACGGTCGATCAGGCGGGAGACCAGGGTTTCCTTCTCGGAGGGCCGCCCCTCGCGCTTGAAGAAGCCGCCGGGGATCTTGCCGGCGGCGAAGGTCTTTTCCTGGTAGTTGACGGTCAGCGGGAAGAAGTCGAGGCCCGGCTTGGGCGCCTTGTCGAAGACCACGGCGGCCAGGACCGTGGTGTCGCCGTAGGTGGCGAGCACCGCGCCGTCGGCCTGACGGGCGATGCGGCCGGTTTCCAGGGTCAGCTTGCGGCCGCCCCAGTCGATGGATTTGCGTTTGATATCGAACATTTTGAGTCTTTCTTTCGTGTTCCGCGGGCGAATTCCCGGCGGCGGGGCGGAGCGGACCTCTTGGCCGGCCTCGAAGCGACGAGGACCTTCCAGCCGGCGTATCGGAGCGCGGGCTTCCAGCCCGCCCTTGTCGCTTCGCGGAAGAGCGTCGGCTGAGAGCCGCGCTCCATGAGCGCCTAGCGGCGCAGGCCCAGGGTCCCGATCAGCGCCTGATAGCGGCCCTCGTCGGTCGTTCTTCAGGTGATCGAGCAGCGAGCGGCGCTGCGAAACGAGCTTGAGCAGCCCGCGGCGCGAGTGGTTGTCCTTCTTGTGGGTCTTGAAGTGTTCGGTGAGGTTGGCGATCCGTTCGGAGAGGATCGCCACCTGGACTTCGGCCGACCCGGTGTCGCCCTCGCGAGCGGGCATGGGTCTTGATCAGTTCGGCCTTGCGTTCGGCGGTAATCGACATCGGGTGACTTTCCGCTCAGGGGAGGTTGAAAGACACGGGTGGGATTGAGCCGTCCCGCCCGCATCTCGCAAAGAGCGACGATCCTGCCGCCCTCGATTGGCCGAAACGGTGCGGGATGCGGAAAGCCTCGCCCTCAAGGTCTCCACCTGCCGGGGGAGCAGAACGATCGATCGTCCCTGCGTCAGCCTGAAGGCGTCTTCGGCGGTCACGGCCAGCGCCGGGATGTCGTCCAGGGCGGTCTCGACCGGAAGCAGGGCCTCCGAGGCGCGCCCCTATGGCACAATTCCTCCAGGCTTTCCAGTGCAATCGCCCGCTCCTCGCTGAAGGCGCCCACGCGGGTGCGGCGCAGCGCGCTGACATGGCCGCAGGCGCCGAGCGCAGCGGCCAGATCGCGCACCAGGGCGCGGACATAGGTGCCCTTGCCGCAATCGATCTCGACGGTCAGGTGATCAGGGTCCGGGGCGTCCGACCACGCGCGCGCCGATGGATCGGTCACCCGCGCGGCGCGAGGTCCACGGCGACGCCTTCGCGGGCCAGGTCATAGGCGCGTTCGCCGTCCACCTTGACCGCCGAGAAGGCCGGCGGGACCTGGTCGATCTCGCCGACGAAGGCCGGCCAGCGCCGCGCCTGCGTCCGCCGGCGATGGGCCGGACGTCGGAGGCGCCGTCACCGCGCCTTCGCCGTCGTAGCTGGCGGTCGTGATCCCCCAGGCGATGGTGAAGCGATAGGCCTTGTCGGCGTCGAACAGGAACGGCGACGGTCTTGGTCGCTTCGCCCAGCGCGATGGGCAGGATGCCGGTGGCCAGCGGATCGAGGGTGCCGGCGTGGCCGGCCTTTTGGGCGTTGAAGGCTCGCCGCACCCGACCCACCGCCTGGGTGGAGCCCAAGCCCAGCGGCTTGTCCAGGCACACCCAGCCCGAGACCGCGTCGCCCTTGCGGCGGCGGGGCACGCTAGTCGGCTCGCTCGTCCCTTCGTGCGCCTCGATGTCGCGGCGCACGCGGGGATCGTTGAGCAGGCGGCCGATGTGCGTCGGCGGCATCGAAGGTCTCGTCGTGGACGAACTTCAGAGTCCGGGGTGAAGCGCATGTCGATGGCGTGGCCCAGACGGCCGCGCAGGAAGCGCGAGGCCCGGTTGAGGCCGGCGACCACGCCTCGCGCGTTGCAGGCCGCCGAGCGGCTCGACGAAGCAGAGCGCGTGCTTGAGGTCGGGGCTGATCTGCACCTCGCTCAGGGTCACCGAGACACCGGCCAGGGCGTGGTCCTGGAGATCTTCCTCCGCAGGATCTCCACCAGCGCGTGGCGGACCAGTTCGCCGGCGCGCAACTGACGCTGCGAGGGGCCGGCGCGCGGCTTGCCGCGATGGGCGGACGGGCGAGGCATGGGGGGACGCTCTGATGGGCGCGCCGCAGGCTCGAACACAGCGGGGCGAAGGGCGCGGCTCATAGGCCCCGAGGTCCCCGCTGTCCAGCAATAGGCGAAGTTTTCGACATCCGTGGAGGCGGCGCGGGTCCGTTTGGTCGCGAAGAAACGCTGCCGATTCAAGATTATAGGGGCCGCTCCGGGCCTCGCGCGACGCTTGATCGACCCAAAAGTTTTCGACATTTTTCGACAGTTTTCCGCCGGTTTTCGACCGAAAAACGACAGAAAACAGCGTGTTTTCGGCGTCGCAACGCCCGCTTTTCGCGTGTTTTCGCGGGGCTGACCGCCGGCGCAGGGGAAGGTCCCGCACGCAGTCCAGAGAGCGTCGATGATGATGGCGCGCATATTGCATATTGTAATCCGCCGGTGGGTAGTTGTCAATATGCAATTCGAGGAAGAAGCGGACAGCGCTGAAGCTCTGCCTCGCCTTGGAGCGCGGCCGTCCGGGCCGCGTCGCGATCGGGACGATCGCGCTCCGATCCGGCTAGGGGAAGAGCTGTCGCCTCACGGCTTGCGGGCGAACTCGGCGTCGACGACCAGTTCGATGGGGTCGGCGAACATCGGCGGCAGGCCATAGTCGGCGGGCGCGATCCTGGCGCGGGCCTGCACGCCCATCCGTGGCGAGCCGAACCCCTTGCCTGCCCCGACCAGTTCGACATCGAAGGAGAGCGGATGGGTCTTGCCCATCAGGGTGAAGTCGCCATCGACCTTGCCGTGGGTGGCGTCGGCGGCGTGGAAGGCGGTCGAGACGAAAGTCGCCTCGGGGAAGGCCTTCGATTTGAGGAAATTGTCCCCCGCCAACTGGGCGGCGAAACCCGGCACATTGGTGTCGATCGAGCCGGTCTCGACCGTGACCGAGAGCTTCGAGGCCGCCGGCGCGGCCGGATCCCAGGCGAGCGTCCCGGCCACCTTGTCGAAGCGGAAGATGCTGAACGAATAGCCGATGTGCGACACCCGCGCGATCACCGCGGCGTGGGCCGGATCGATCGCGTAGGTCCCCGCCGTCGCCGCCGCGATGTCCTTGCCCCCGCAGGCCACCCCCGGGGGCAGGCCGGGCGGACAGGCGGCATGAGCGGTGGCGGCGACCGTCGCCGCCAGGCTTAGGACTGCAGCGAACGTGACCGTCGCGCGCTTAGTTCCAAATGTGACCGTCATTGGCTGAACTCACCTCCCGCGCCCCCGCTTCTAAATCCGTTCGTCCGGCAACCCTAGCCTTGACCACATCCCGGTGACCCTTTCCACCACCGCCGGGTCCATCCGTATCAGTCTCCCCCACTGCCGTTTAGTCTCCGGCGGCCATTTGTTGGTGGCGTCGAGGCCGATCTTCGAGCCGAGGCCGCTCTCGGGCGAGGCGAAGTCGAGGTAGTCGATCGGCGTGCCCTCGATGAGGGTGATGTCGCGGGCCGGGTCCATGCGGGTGGACGAGGGCCCACATCACATCCTTCCAGTCGCGGGCGTCGATGTCGTCGTCCACCACGATCACCCACTTGGTGTACATGAACTGGCGCAGGTAGGACCAGACGCCCATCATCACCCGCTTGGCGTGGCCGGGGTAGGCCTTGTTCATCGACACCACGGCGATGCGGTAGCTGCAGCCCTCGGGCGGCAGCCAGAAATCGACGATCTCCGGGAACTGGCCGCGCAGCAGGGGGATGAACACCTCGTTGAGCGCTTCGCCCAGCACGCTCGGCTCGTCCGGCGGGCGGCCGGTGTGGGTGGTCAGGTAGATCGGGTCCCGCCGCATGGTGATGGCGGTGACCTGGAAGACCGGGAACGTCTCGACGCTGTTGTAGTAGCCGGTGTGGTCGCCGTAGGGCCCCTCGTCGGCGTATTCGTCCAGCCGCACCTCGCCCTCGATGACGATCTCGGCCTGGGCGGGCACCAGCAGTGGCTGCGTTTTGGCCTGCACGAGTTCGGCCTTGGCGCCGCGCAGCAGGCCGGCGAACTGGTATTCCGACAGGGTGTCGGGCACCGGCGTCACCGCGGCGAGGATGGTGCCCGGATCGGCCCCGATCACCGCGCAGGCCGGCAGGGCGTCGGGCTTGCCCGCTTCCTTCCAGCGGCGGTAAGTGCTGCGCGCCGCCGCGATGGGCCAGCCAGCGCATGATCGTGCGGTCGCGCCCGATCACCTGCATGCGGTAGATGCCGAGATTGAAGTCGTCCTCTCGCGCGTCCGACGGCCCCTTGGTCACCACCAGCGGCCAGGTGATCAGCGGCGCGGGCTCTCCCGGCCAGCAGGTCTGGATCGGCAGGCGGGAAAGATCGATGTCGGCGCCGGTCATCACCACCTCCTGCACCGGCGCGCGGGAGACGACTTGCGGGCCGCATGCCCATGACGGTGCGGGCGAGGGGCAGCATCTCGAAGGCCTCCTTGAGGCCGCGCGGCGGCTCGGGATTGCGCAGGAAGGCCAGCAGCTCGCCGACTTCGCGCAGGTCGGCGGCCGTCTAGCGCGCCTTGCCCTCGAGGGTGACGCCCATGGCCACGCGCCTGACCGTGCCGAACAGATTGGCCAGGCACGGAATGGACGAGAGCTGGCCGTCGGCGCGGACCGGCTTCTCGAACAGCACCGCCGGGCCGCCGATGGCCAGCAGCCGCGTGCAGATTTCGGTGATCTCCAGCACAGTGGAGACCGGCTCGCGGACCCGGACCAGTTCGCCGGCCGCCTCCAGGGCGGCGATGAAGTCGCGCAAAGACCGATAGGCCATGGCGTTTCCTAGGGCGGTGAGGCCAAGCTGTCACGCCGGCGCGCCCGGCGTTACAATCGGCCGGCCATGAAACAGATCGACCTCGACGACCTGCCGCCGCGCATCGCCGCCCTCCTCTCGGGCCTTGCCCACGACGATACGCTGGCGGTGGTCCAGGGCGGAACGCTGGTCGCGCGCCTTCACGTCGATTCCGCCGCGCCGCCCGCCGAGCCCCTTGCCGAGGCGCCGCCCGAAGAGCGGATGGCCGAGGTGATGGAGCAGTTCAACGCCATGATCCACGACGAATTCTAGGGGCCACGCGCCTTGTGAAGCGCGCGCCGATCGGTCCCAGTCCCACTGCTCCCGGAATGGTCTAGTAGTTGCCGGCGGCCCGACCCTGCGGCGGGCGTGGCCGGCGGGATGGGGCGAAAACGCGACGTGGTCAGCGCCGGCAAGTCAGGGGCAGCCGCCGACGAGCGGCTCGACAGCTGGAAGGAGATCGCGGCCTTTTTCGGCCGTGATGAGCGCACGGTGAAGCGCTGGGAGACCCGGCGGGGCCTGCCGCTGCATCGCCTGCCTGGCGGCGGCGGGGCCAAGGTCTATGCCTATCGCGCCGAACTCCAGTCCTGGCTGACCAGCGGCGCGGCGGGCGAGGCGGGCGCAGGGGAAGTCCGAGGCGACCCGGCATTCTCGGCCACGCGCCGACGATGGATCAGGTCGCTGGTCCTGTTCGGCGCGGCCATCGCTCTGGTGGTCGGCGCCTTCTGGATCGGCCGGCTGAGCTGGTCGTCGGCGGCCGGCAGCGGCGCCTCGCGCGGGGCAGCGAGCCGCGCGGCCGGACGGGGCCATGATCCCGTGGCAGTCGAGTTCTACCGCACCGGCCTCTACTATTGGCACGCCCGCACGCCAGAAAGCCTGCATCAGGCGGTGGACTATTTCACCCAGGCGATCGTGCGCGACCCGGCCTATGCCGAGGCCTACGCCGGCCTCGCCGACGCCTACAATCTCCTGCGCGAGTTCTCCGAGATGTCGCCCCAGGAGGCGTATCCCCGGGCCAAGGCGGCGGCCGAGCGCGCCGTGGCCCTCGATCCGAACCTGGCGGAGGGCCACGCTTCCCTCGGCTTCGTCGATTTCTACTGGACCCGCGACACACCGGCGGCCCGGCGGGAGTTCGAGCGCGCCCTGCAACTCGATCCGCGGTCGGCCATCGCCCACCACTGGTACGCCAATGTCCTGGCCGCGCTCGGCCAGGACGACCGGGCCCTGGCCGAGATCGGCGTCGCGCAGAGTCTCGATCCCGGCTCCAGCGCCATCCTCGCCGATCGCGGGTTGATCCTGCTCGGCGAGGGCCGGACGGAGGACGCGGTCACCCTGCTCGAATCCCTGGAGGCGACGGCGCCCAATTTCCTCTCGCCACACAAGTATCTTTCCTACGCCTACATGACTCTGGGGCGTGATGAGGACGCCCTGAGGGAAATGGCCGCCGCCGCGCGCCTGCTGCACGACGATCGCCGGGTGGCGGTGGCTCAGGCGGCGGAGCAAGGGCTCGCCTCGGGTGGTCGACAGGGCATGTTCCGCGCCCTCCTCGCCGAGAAACTGAAGCTCCATGCCGACGGCGCGGCCAGCGCCTTCGAAGTGGCCCAGGCCTATGCCGCCGCCGGCATGGCGGGCCAGGCGATGGCCATGCTGCGCACCAGCGTCGAACGCCACGAGCCGGACAACATCGGCATGGCCCGCGACACCGCCTTCGCCAAGCTGCGCGGCCAGAGCGAGTTTCGCCGCCTCCTGCTTCGGTCGAGCACGCCGGCCACCTATGCGCGGGTCGCGTCGTAGGCTTTCACCGCCGCCTTCGGCGCCACCTTTCGCCAGCGGCGTTCCAGGAAGGCGCGGAATGAGCCCGGATGCAGGCTCGCGATGCGCGCCAGAACGCACGGATAGTCCTTGTAGTGGGCGGTGAAATGGAAGGTCGCCGGTTCCGCCTCGATCAGCATTTCCCGGCTCGTCGAAGCCCACCCCCATGAGGACCACGCTGGCGTCCTCGCGGCGAAGGCGGGTGAGGAACTTCTTGTTCACCAGGAAGGAGGGTCGGCCATAGGAGGTCCCCTCGGTGACGCCGGGAAACGGCAGAGCAGATGTCGCGTATTTCCTCCGCGGTCATCGGAAACCTCCTTCCAGGGTTAGATGACAACCTTAAGCCCTCTCGTGGGCAGAACCGCTCGGAAGATTTCCCCTCAATTCGTAATCCCGGGTGAAGCGGAGCGTAGCGAAGCGGAGACCCGGGGACCCAGGACAGCCGCCCACAATGCTCGCGGCGGCGGACTAGACGCGCCGAACCCCCTGGGTCCCGGCTCTTCGGGCGCGAGATGGCGCCCTGCGGCCGGGATGACGGCGGTTAGGGCGAGCAAGGCAAGGCGCCATCTGTTGGACCCGCGCGCCTTCAGTAGGCCAACGCCGCCCGTCCTTGCGCATCTCGGTGGCGGCGGCGTAGCGGCCGGGGTGGCGCTGGATGGCCTCGTAGCCGCCATAGACGCCGGCGGTGGGGCCGAGCTTCCAGCCGAGAGCCGGCGAGCGCCTTGCCGGGTGGCCTCCGGCACGCCGGTCTCCAGGTTCAGCACGCCGAGCGGCCCCAGGTCCTCGCCGGTGGGCTCGTGGCCGCCCTCGTGGTGCCAGCGCGGCGCGTCGCCGGCCTCCTGCAGGCCGAGGTCGAAGTCGACGAGGTTGGAGATGATCTGCGCCTGGCCCTGCGGCTGCATGTCGCCGCCCATGACCCCGAAGGCCAGCAGCGGCTCGCCGCCGCGCGTCGCGAAGCCCGGGATGATGGTCTGGAACGGCCGCTTGCCCGGCGCATAGAGGTTCGGGTGGCCGTCGCTGCAGGGCGAACAGCTCGCCGCGGTTCTGGAACATGAAGCCCAGGCCGTCCGGCATCAGGCCCGAGCCCATGCCGCGGTAGTTGGACTGGATCTGGCTGACCATCATCCCGTCCTTGTCGGCGACGGTGAAATAGGTGGTGTCGCCGTGGCTGGGCGCCTGGCCGGCGTAGGCGGGGATCAGGATCCTGTCCGGCCGGATCAGCTTGGCGCGCTCGCGTGGCGTAGTCCTTGGAGAGCAGCCAGTCGGTCGGGCTGCTTGTAGAAGTCCGGGTCGGCGTAGAACTTCGCCCGGTCCTCGAAGGCCAGCCGCTTGGCCTCGACCTCGTGGTGCAGCGCCGGCGGCCGACTGGAAGCCCATGCGCCTTGATGTCGAACTGCTCCATGATGTTGAGGATCTGCAGGGTGACCAGGCCCTGGCTGTTGGGCGGCAGGCCCCAGACGTCGGTCGCCGCGGTAGTTGATCGAGCGCGGCTCGACCCACTCGGTGTGGTGGGCGGCGAGGTCGGCCTTGGTCATCCAGCCGCCGATGCGCTTGAAATAGGCCTCGATCCTGTCGGCGATCTCGCCCTCGTAGAAGGCGCGCCCGCCGCCCTCGGCGATCAGGCGGTAGGTGTGGGCCAGGGCCGGATTGCGGAACATCTCGCCCTCGCGCGGCGTCTTGCCGTCCGGCGCCCAGAGCGCTTGAAGTTCGCGACCTCCTCGATGCGGCTCTCCGGCTTGTTGAAGATCGCGCTGCGAGGCGGCCGACGTAGAAGGCGACGTTCTGGACGACCGGCGCGCCTTCCTCGGCATGGCGGATGGCCGGCGGCGAAGAGGTCCTTCCACGGCAGCTTGCCGTAACTTGCTGGTGCAGGGTCCACCAGGCGTCGACCGCGCCCGGCACGCTGACCGAGACCGCGCCGAACGGAGTTGATCAGGCCCTTGGCGTTGGCCGCGCCTGCGCTGCGTCGGCCAGGCTCAGCGACCTTGGGGCTGCGGCCCGAGCCGTTGAGGCCCAGCGACCTTGCCGGCCTTGGGGTCCCACATCAGCACGAAGCAGTCGCCGCCGACGCCGCAGGAGATCGGCTCCAGAAGCCCAGCACCGCGTTGGCCGCGATCGCCGCGTCCACCGCCGAGCCGCCGGCCTTGAGGATCTCGATCGCCGCCAGCGTGGCCAGCGGATGGGCCGTGGCCGCCGCCCCGTGGACGCCCCACGCCGTCGAGCGCGAGGCCAAGGTCGCGCCGTTGATCCGGTCGCCGCCATGCACGTCGGGCCGGTCCGGGTTCGCCGCCAGGGCTGCCGCTCACCGGCGGCGCGCCGGCGCGTCGCGGCGGCGGCCAGCGGCAGGGTGGTGAGAAAGGTGCGACGACGCATGGCGGCCTCGGGCGAAGCATCTTGGTCGCCGCCAGCATAGACCCGATCAGAACCTCACGTCACAGACCAGACGGCCAGTTCATTGCCGGCGGGGTCGCGGAAATGGAACCGCCGCCCGCCGGGAAAGGCGAAGATCGGCCTGGAGATCGCCGCGCCGGCCGCGCGCACCCTGGCCTCCATCGCCTCCAGGTCGTGGGCGTAGAGGATGACCAGAGGCTTTGCCGGCGCCTCAGGTCCGTTCGAGGTGAAACCCCCATCGATGCCCTGACCCTCGAAGGCCACATAGTCCGGACCGTAGTCGGTGAAACTCCAGCCGAATGCTTCGCCATAGAACCGCTTGGCCGCCGGAAGGTCGCTCCCGGGGAACTCGACATAGTCGATCTTGCCGTCTTCGCGCATGGGCCGTCAGCCTCTCCGTGGTTCGCGGTTTGTTCTAGACCTCCGGATTTCCCGGCGCAAGCTTGCATGTGCCCGGCCCGCGCGCATAGTGCCGCCGCAACAACCTGGGGCGTCACGATGACCGATACGTTCCGCTGGGTTCTGATCGCCATCGGCGCCCTGACCATTGCCGGCGGCCTTTTCGGCTACTTCAAGGACACCTCGCGATGGACCCCGGCGGTGTTCGTGGCCTTCGGCGTGGCCCTTTGCGGGGTAGCCAACATCAAGATGAGTTTCGGCCCTCAGGGCGGCAGCCTCGAGATCGGCCAGGAGGTCGCCGCCGCCAGCCAGGCCAACGCCGAGTTCGTGACCCAGCAGCAGGCCGCTATCCAGGCGCTCGGCGACCGGGTCGGCCAGCTGACCGCGGCCATGGATACGATGCGCAAGCAGATCGACGCCCGCCCGGCCCAGGCCAACGCCGCGCCCCTCGTCCTCCCCCATCTCGACGCGATCATCGCCGCCCAACCGAAACTGCGCGCCACCCTTGACGCGAGCGCGACGGCGAAGTTCAAGGTCGTGAACGCCAATCGCAATCTGCAGGCGGCGGTCTTGGCCGCGCACTGATCAGGCTGCGGCGGCCGCTTCGAGCACGAAGACGTAGCCCCGGGCGCCCTCCATCCGGGCGGTGACACCGTCGCGCTGCAGAAGCCGCCGAACCGCCGGCAGGCGCCAGCAGGGCACATGCATGAACATGTGGTGCTCGCAGTGGTAGTTCACCCAGTAGGGCGCGATCAGGGCGCGCTCCAAGACAGTTGGCGTGAGTCGTTCGCGCGTGGCGCAGGGGATCGGGCTCGTCCTTGGCCACCAGGGCGTGCTCGGCGATGTTGCGGATGCGGGTGACCAGCTGAAACCACGTCGCTCGGGGAAGAAGCCAGAGAGCGAACCAAGCCCACGGATAGCCGGCCGCGCTGAAGGCCGCGATGGCCAGGCCGTTAAAGATCAGCCAGCGCCGCTGTCGGACGATCTCTTCGGCCAGGATCGTCGTGACGCGCTCGCCGCGCTTGCGAGCCTCGAGCCGGGCAATCAGCCGGCCGAACCGCTGCTTGAACCAGGTCTGGCCGGTGAGGTCGCGCACGATCTTGCGCCGCAAGGAGGCGCGCGTGATCGGAAAGGGCGCGGAGAGCACGAGGTCGGGATCCTCGGCTTGCTGGGCGTATTTGTGATGCTGCAGGTGGTAGGCGCGGTAGCTGGCGAGGCCGCCGCCGCAAAGCCATTCGGCCACCCAGTCGTTGACCGCGAGATTGGGGTGCAACGCGCCGTGGGCCGCGTCGTGCATCAGGATCGCCAAACCCAGCTGCCGCGCCCCGATGACCACCACCGCCAGGGGAATGGTGACCGGCCAGATCATGGCCATGGCCATGGCCGCCGCGATCACCGCCCAGGCATGGGCGACCAGGCCCAGGCCACGCCAGTTCGAGCGGCGTGAAAGCCCTTCCCACGCCTCGGCGGTGAAGAAGTCCTTGCGACTGACCCGGGCGGCGACGGCCATGGCCGCATTCTACCAGCAAATTCGGCCGGCGCGTTGGCGGAGCGCGGCCATCCGGGCGGCTCTTCCCGATCGGCGAGTGACGTAGAGGCGGGCTGGAAGCCCGCGCTCCGGACTTGGCGCGCGCTACCCCGGGCGCCCCGTCGCCACCGAGGCGATGTCCTCGGCCGTCATGCCGAAGATGGCGGCGAAGGGCGAGGCGGCGGTCGGATCCCACGCGTGCGCGGCGCCGACGGTGATGCCGCCATCGACCACCATATGCGTGCCGGTGACGAACGCCGAATCGTCGCTGGCCAGATAGAGCGCGGCCTCGGCGATGTCTTCCGGCAGGCCGGCCTTGGGGATCGGCTGGGCGACGGCGCCGTTCTGGCGACCTGGCCGGCCATCTGGTCGGCGCCATCCCGGGTCATGCCGAGCGCGGCGCCGAAGATCGAGGTGGCGATCAGGCCCGGACAGATGGCGTTGACCCGGATCTTCTGCGGCGACAGCTCGGCCGCCGCGCAGCGGCTCATGTGGATCACCGCGCGCCTTGGCGGAGGAATAGGCCAGCGGCCCCCAGCCGGCCTGCGAGGCCCGGCGATCGAGGCGGTGTTGATGATCGAGCCGCCGCCCCGGCCGCGCATCAGCGGCGCGGCGTGCTTCATGCCGAGCGCCGGGCCGCGCACCAGCAGGGCGAAGATGGCGTCCCAGCCCTCGGCGGTCAGGTCTCGACACCGCCCGGCTGGCCGGCGTGGCCGGCGTTGTTGAACAGGACGTCGAGCCCGCCGAACTCGCCGTCGGCCAGGGCGCAGGCGGCGGCGATGTCGGCCTCGGGGGTGACGTCGCAGTGGATGTAGCGCACGCGGCCCGCGAAGCGCCGCTCCAGCATGGCGCCCTTCTCGTCCTGCACGTCGGCGGCGACCACCCGGGCGCCCTCGGCGAGCGAACAGCTCCACCGTGCCCAGGCCGATGCCCGAGCACCCGCCGGTGATCAGCGCGACCTTGCCTTCCAGCCGTCCGGTCATGGGTGCTCGCTCCACGGTCCATCGTCACCACCACCTTGCCCAGCGCCTTGCGGCTGGCGAGGTGGGTGATCGCCTCGCCGGCGCGGGCCAGGGGAAAGCGCTCGGAGACGTAGCGGCTTGATCTTGCCCGCCGCGTAGAGCTCCAGCAGCTCCTTGACGTTCTGCTGGTGGCCGGCGGGATCGCGCGCCACCGCCGCGCCCCAGAACACGCCGACGATGTCGCAGCCCTTGAGCAGGGCCAGGTTGAGCGGGATGCGCGGGATGCCGGCCGGAAAGCCGATGACCAGGAAGCGGCCTTCCCAGGCGATCGAGCGCAGCGCCGCCTCGGCATAGTCGCCGCCGACCCCGTCATAGATCACGTCGGCGCCGTCCGGGCCGCAGGCCTCCTTGAACAGGTCGGCCAGCGCCTTCTGGCCGTCGCGGTCGAAGGGGCCGGGCGGATAGACCACGCCCTCGTCGGCGCCCGTGCCTGATGGCGAGGTCGACCTTCTCCTGCGAGGAGGCGGCCGCGATCACCCGCGCGCCCATGGCCTTGCCCAGCTCCACCGCCGCCAGGCCGACGCCGCCGGCGGCGCCCAGCACCAGCAGGGTCTCGCCCGGCCTTCAGATGCGCCGCGGTCCTTCAGCGCGTAGTAGGAGGTGCCGTAGGTCATCAGGAAGGCGGCGGCCTCGTCGAAGGGCATGGCCGCCGGGATCGGCACCAGCCGCGCGGCTTCCACGGCCAGCTCCTCGGCCATGCCGCCGGCGCCCGGTGTTGCCCAGCACCCGGTCGCCGAGCTTGACGTGCGTCACGCCCTCGCCGACCGCCTTGACGACGCCGGAGATTTCGCCGCCGGGCGAGAACGGCCGGGGCGGCTTGAACTGGTATTTGTCCTCGATGATCAGCACATCGGGATAGTTGACCCCGCAGGCCTTGACCGCGACCACCGCCCAGCCGGGCTCGGCCAAGGGCTGGCGATTTCCTCCAGGACCAGGGTCTCGGGACCGCCGACGGCCTTGCTCAGAACGCCTTCATCGCTCGTCTTCCTCTGCCGCGCCTTTTGCTTTGCTCGCGCGCGAGGCTATCCGAAGGCTCGGGCGGGCGGAAGCCAAGAGGTTGGATGAGCGGCGATGAGCGGACATGCCCGGCCATGGCCCTGCACGGCGGCGCCGGTCCCCTCCGCGGCCGCGACTACACGGCCGAGCTGCCCACATGCGAGGCCTGATCGAGGCCGGGCGGGACCGTCTGATGGCCGGAGCCTCGGCTCTGGACGTGGTGGTGGAGACGGTCGGCGCGCTGGAAGCATCCGGCCTCTACGTCGCCGGTCGCGGCGCTTCGCCCAACACCGAGGGCCGCTATCAGCTGGACGCCAGCGTGATGGACGGCGCCGGCCAGCGGGCCGGGGCGGTGGCGGCCCTGGAGGGCTTCGCCTCGCCCGTCGTCGCCGCCCGCGCGGTGATGGAGGCGACGCCGCACGTGCTGCTGGTCGGCGCAGGGGCCAGCCGCCTTCGCCCGCGAGCAGGGCTGGCGCCGATCGCCGATCCGGCGGCCTGGTTCACCCATGCCGGCGCCGGGCGCGACCGCAGGCCGGCCGAGCTGGCCACCGGCACCGTCGGCTGCGTCGCCCTGGACGGGGCCGGGGCCCTGGCCGCCGGCGACCTCGACCGCCGGGGTGTTCGGCAAGCCGCCGGGCCGGGTCGGCGACAGCCCCATCCCGGGGCCGGGGTGTGGGCCGACAGCGAGGTCGCCGTTTCCTGCACCGGCGCGGGGGAGATGTTCATCCGCGCCGCCGTCGCCGCCCAGATCGCCTTTCGCTGCCGCTTCGGCGACGAGGGGCTGGCGTCGGCGGCGGCGGCGGCCCTGGACGACGTGCGCGTCCTGGGCGGCGAGGGCGGGGTGATCGCGCTGACGCGGGACGGCGAGATCGCCATGCCATTCAATTCCGCCGGCATGAAGCGCGCCGCCTTGCTGGCCGACGGAACCATCCTTTGCGAGGTGTTCTAGGGCGTGTCCGTCATCCTCGATCTCGCCCGACCCGCGACGAAGGCCGCCGCCCCCAAGGCGCGGGTCAATCTCGCCGGCCTGAACCGGGCCCAGCTTTCCGCCGCCCTGGTTGAGGGCGGGGCGGCGACGCCGGCCGAAGCGCGGATGCGGACCGGGCAGGTGTGGCGGTGGATCCACAAGGCTGGGGTCACCGACTTCTCGCCCATGAGCAACATCGCCAAGGACGCGCGCGCGGAACTGGCGAGCCGGTTCACCATCGAACGGCCGAGGATCGTCGAGCGCCAGGAGAGTGGCGACGGGGTGATCAAGTGGCTGATCGCCTTCGCGCCCGGCGTCGAGGCCGAGACGGTGTTCATTCCCGATGTCGGCCGCTCGGGCGCCCTCTGCGTCTCCAGCCAAGTCGGCTGCACGCTCAATTGCACCTTCTGCCATACCGGCACCCAGGCGCTGGTGCGCAACCTCACCGCCGCCGAGATCGTCGCCCAGGTCCAGGTGGCGCGCGACGACCTCGCCGAATGGGCCGCTCCGCCCGGAGAGCGGCGGCTGACCAACATCGTCTTCATGGGCATGGGCGAGCCCCTGTACAACCTCGACGCCGTGGCCGACGCCCTGGACGTGATCTCCGACAACGAGGGGATCGGCATCTCGCGGCGGCGGATCACCGTCTCCACCGCCGGCGTCGTCCCCAAGCTCGAGGCCCTTGGCGAGCGGACCGGCGCCATGCTGGCGATCTCCCTGCACGCGACCAACGACGCCCTGCGCGACGAGCTGGTTCCGCTCAACCGCCGCTATCCCGATCGCCGAACTGTTGGCGGCGATACGCGCCTATCCGGGCCTCTCCAACGCCCGGCGGGTGACCTTCGAGTACGTCATGCTGAAGGGCGTCAACGACAGCCCGGCCGAGGCCCGCGCCCTGGTGCGGCTGCTGGCCGGCATCCCGGCCAAGATCAACCTGATCCCGTTCAATCCCTGGCCGGGCAGCCCCTACGTGTGCTCGGACCGCGCGGCCATCGAGACCTTCGCCGAGATCGTCAACCGCGCCGGCTACGCCTCGCCGATCCGCACCCCGCGCGGCCGCGACATCCTGGCCGCCTGCGGCCAGCTCAAGTCCGAGAGCGAGAAGCTGCGGGCCAGCGCGCGCCGCGCGGGTCGTCGTCGGACGGACCGCCTGATGCCCGCTGCAGCTGCATCGCCCGAACTCCAGGCCTGGGCGACCGGGTTCCCGGTCGACCCTGCTGCATGCCGGCGTGACGCTCGTCATTCTCGCTGCGTCGGCGCGGCGCTCTACGCCCTGATCACGCCGCACAGGGAGATCGCCCTCATCCGCGAGGGCAACGCCGCCGCCGCCGTCTCGTTCGGCGGCGTCCTGGTCGGGCTGGCCCTGCCTCTGGCGGCGTCGCCTCGCCGCGTCGGTGTCGCTGCCGGAGATCGCCCTGTGGGGCGCGACCGACGCGTCTTCGTCCAGCTGGCCGTGTTCCGGCTGATCGACCTGGTCCTGCACGGCCTGCCGCGCGCATCGCCGGAGGGCGAGATGGCCGCCGCCGCCCTGCTGGTCGGCGCGAAGATCGCCACCGCCGTGATGCTCGCCGCCGCCGTCGCCGCCTGAGCCGCCGCGCGCGGCGGACGGGACATGCGTGCGCCACGACTGCCCGACTGGCTGATCTATCTGGCGGTGGTCGTCGCCCTGATCGTCGCCGCCATCGCCATCGGGCGCCCGCCGACGCGCCGCCCGCGCCGCCGCCGATGCCGGTCGGCGCCGCCCTGCTGCCGCCGCCTCGCCCTTCGATCCGGCCGTCGTCGTCAAGGCGCCGGCCAGGCCGGGACAGGGCGCCGGCACCGCCTTTTCGGTGGCCGACAGCGGCGTGTGGCTGACCGCCCGCCACGTGGTCGAGGGCTGCCGATCGGTGGCGATCGTGGTCCAGCCGGGCAGCGGCGTCGCCGCCAGCCGCCCGTATCGATCCGCGCGGCGAGACCGCGGTCCTGATCACCCGCGGCGGCGCGCCGGCCCTGCCGATCGCGCCGCAGGCCGCGCTGCGGCGCGGCGACTGCGGCCTTCCATCCCGGGTTTCCCCAGGGCCAGGCCGGGCGAGGCCGCCTCCCGCCTGGTCGGCCGCGAGACTGGCTCTATCCGCGCGGCGCGGCGGCGGCGCGGCCGAGCGGTGCTGGCCTGGGCGGAGATCGGCCGCACCGCCGGGCCTGCCGGCAATCTGCCGGGCCTCTCCGGCGCCCCGGCCCTGGACGGCGCCGGCCGCGTCATCGGGGTGACCATCGCCCAGGCGCCGCGCCGCGGCCGCATCTACACCACCACGCCCGGCGCCATCCGCGCCGCCCTGACCGCGCGCCGGCGTCACGCCGCCGGCCGCCGCCGCCGTCCGAGCCGATCACCGCCGACAACTACGGCCGCGTCGCCGACGACCTGCGCCGCGACCTGCGGGTCGCGCAGGTGGTGTGCTGGACCTCGGCGCTCGCTAGATCCGGCCCTTTCCGGTCGCGGCGTCCTCGCGCCACCAGGACGGCCAGGATCATCGCCATCACGCCCACCAGCGCCGGAGTAGAGGAAGAACACCACATAGCCGGCGCCGAGCGCCGCCGGGCTCGACCTGCGACCTGGCCATGGCCGTGGCGAAGGCGTTCGGCGCGGCGCGTGGGCGAACAGGCCTTGCAAGGGGCGCGAAGACGCCGCCCGGCTCTGCGCCGAGTGCGCGACGGCCTCGACGATCCGGCCGGACTGCGAGGCGATGAGCTTGCCCGGCAGCGAATAGAGCGAGGAGAACAGCGCGTACTGCGTGGCGGTGAAGCCGATCCCGGTCAGGCTCGACATGTAGGCGATCAGGCAGGTGCCGGCGTAGGCGGAGACGACATTGTCGATGCCGATGGCGATCAGCAGGGCCGAGACGTGCGGGCCCTGGACCGCCAGCCAGCCGAAGATGGTGTTGGTGATCGGCAGGGCGACCGCGCCGATGACCAGCGAGCGCATCACCCCCAGCCGCGCGATCGACACCCCGCCGACGAACACGCCGAGCAGGGACGCGCCGACGCCGAACACCTTGCGCACCTCGCCGATCTGGGTGAGCGAAAAACCGAGGTCCTGGTAGAAGGCGTTCATGATGTTGAGGACGAAGTCGGACAGCCGGTAGAGGCAGATCAGCGCCAGGATCAGCAGGGCCCGCTTGCCGAACCGCTGGAAGAAATCGGCCAGCGGATCGCCCAGGGCGTGGAACAGGAAGACGCCCGGGCGCGTGCGTATCCGCGGGACCGGGCAGGCGGCGATGGCGATGACGGCGAAGCCGGCGATCACCGACAGCAGCTGCAGCCAGACGCCGTTGGGCTTGGCCGTCCACGCGCGTCTGCAAGCGCGTCGGCCGCGCCGGGCGCGCCCAGGGCCTCGCAACGCGCCGGCCAGCAGGTCGGCCTTGGCGCCCAGGCCCGATCCCAGCAGGGCCGCGCCCAGCACCATCAGCAGCAGGCGCAGCGCACCACTCGCCGACTTCCAGGGCCGGATTGGGCCGCAGGCCGCTCGGTCGGAGATCGGCCGCACGACGTGCACGGCTTCGCGTCGGCGCGAGCAGGACGGCGACCACGCCCAGCGCCCATCACGACGGCCATGGCGACATAGGCGACATGCCAGCCGAAGCGGTCGGCCAGCAACAGGGGCGCGGCGCCGGCGACGATGTTGGCGATGCGGTAGCCCCACTGATAGGCGGCCGCCATCGCCCCTTGCCGCGAGGCGTCCACCGCCTCGATCCGCCAGGCGTCGATGACGATGTCCTGGGTCGCCGAGGCGAAGCCGGTCAGGACCGCGAACACGGCCAGCGACCCCAGCCGGTGCGCCGGATCGCCGGCCGAGATCGCCAGCAGGCCGAGCGATGACCACGGCCTGGGCGCCACCATCCAGGACCGCCGGTGGCCGAGCCAGCGCGGTCAGCAGGGGTATGCGCGGCGCGATCGACCAGCGGCGCCCAGATGAACTTGAACGAATAGGGAAGGGTGGCCAGGCTGAAGAGCGAGATGACCGCCAGCGACAGGCCGGCGGCCCTCAGCCAGGCCGACATGGTGTCGAAGACCAGGAAGTTGGGCAGGCCGGCGGCGAAGCCCAGGCCCAGCATGACCGCGACCGGACGCTCGCCGAACACCGCCAGCGCCGCCAGGAAGCTGCGCGGCTTCGGCGCCGTCGCCTCCCGCGACGCCGGTTCGGTTTCGGTAGGCGTGGTCACGGACGAAGGCTCTGAAGCGCGAGGCGAATCGCGCGGGCGCACTGACCTCAGTGGTATGCGGCCCGCCTCCCCAAAGGCAATGACCTAAGCCGACAGACGCGCGGCCGGAACGCCTGCGGTCCAGCGGCCGAGCACTTCGCGCAGGGCCTCGGCGCTGACCGGCTTGACCAGGAAGTCGTTCATGCCGGCGGCCGTGCACATGCGCCGGTCGTCGTCGAAGTCGTTGGCCGTCAGGGCCACCACCGGCACCTTGAAGCCCCGGCTGCGCAGCGCCTCGGTTGCCCCGACGCCGTCGAGCACCGGCATGCGCACGTCCATCAGCACCAGGTCGTAGTCCTGCCCGGCCAGGGCGGTGAGGACCGCCGCGCCGTCGGCAACCTGGTCCACCCGGCAGCCTTCGCGCCGCAGCAGTGTCCGAGCGAGCATGGCGTTGACCGGGTTGTCCTCCGCCAGCAAGACCCGCGCGCCCATCGCGGGGTCGGGTGCGCCGGGCGCCGATTTGGCGTCCTTGATCCGCTCGTCATCGACCGGCGCGGCGGCCGGCCCGACGCCTGCCGCGGCCAGTACCCGGGCGGCCAGCGAACTGGGGCGCAACGGCTTGATCAGGTAACCGGCGAAGCCGCGCTTGGCGATGGCCGCGAATGCGGCCCCGTTCATCGGGCCGAAGCAGAATGACGCCGGCACGGCCGGGCGGCGGCCGAAGGGCAGGCTGGCCGCTCGCCAGCGCGTGGTCGACGAGGACGACACGGCGGCTTCGCCACACCGCTCCAGAACCTCGGCGATCCCGGCGCCGCTCAGCGCCCGGCCGCCGGCGGCCTCGATCTGCCGGGTGGCGGCGGCGCGCACAATGGCGCTGGGTGAGGCGATCGCCACGGTGTGGCCTTTGAGCGGCTGGGCTTCCAGGCCGGCCCCGCGGAGGCGAAGGTGGCCTCGAACCAGAAGTCGGCCCCGCCGCCTTCGCCCGGCTCGATTCCCACCCGGCCGCCCATGGCCTCGGCGATCCGCCGGGCGATAGCCAGGCCGAGACCCGCCCCGCCCAGGCTCGCGCCCCCCACCGGATCGATCTGACTGAAGGCCTCGAAGATCCTCTCGCGCGCCGCCGCCGGCGACGCCTGGGCCGGTGTCGCTGACCGTGAATCTGACCCGCCCCGCGCCGAGGGGCTCGGCGACCAGCAGCACTCCACCCCGCTCGACGAACTTCACCGCGTTGCCGACGAAGTTGAGCAGGATCTGCCGCAGGCGTCCCTCATCGGCGAGGATCGGCGCGAGGCCGCGCCCGACCGCCCAGCCGATCTCCAGGCGCTTCTCGTGCGCTCTTGGGCTCATCAGCTCGCACACCGAGCGCAGCAGTCCCTCGACGTCGATCACGCTGCGGGGTCAGACTCCACTCTTCCGGTCCCCAGGCGCGCATAGTCGAGCACGTCGTTGACCAGGCCCAACAAGTGTTCGCCGCTCTGGGTCAGGGCGGCGACATAGGCGCGTTGCTCGGCGGTCGAGGGGCGTCCCCTCCAGAAGCCGGGCCATGCCGATCACGCCGTTGAGCGGCGTGCGCAGCTCATGGCTGAGGGCGGCCAGATGCTCGGCCGGGATACCCCCCGGGCCGGCGAAATCGAGATCGTTCATGGCCAGGAGCCTACGGCGGACGCGCTTAACGGCCGGTCAAGGCGGCGCCCGAGACCTGTGGACAGCTTCGATGCGGCGTCAAATCCCCCAGACGCTCGTCCGCGCCGTCGGCGACGCTTCGACCGCCGGCCCGATGCGGCGGTAGATCAGCGCCTCGGCGACGTGCACGCGGCGCACGCGCGGCGCGCCCTCGAGGTCGGCGATGGTGCGGGCCAGGCGCAGGGTGCGGGTCCAGCCGCGGGCGGTGAGCGACGCCGGCCTCGGCCGCCCGCGCCATCAGCGCCTTGGCCGGGGCGTCCAGGGCGGCGATGGTTTCCAGCCACGCGCCCTCGGCGCGGGCGTTCAGGCGCGGCGCGCCGTTGCCGGCGGCCTTGGCGCGCTCGCCTTGTATGTCGCGCGCGGCGGCGACACGGGCGGCGACCTCGGCGCTGCCCTCGGCCGGCGGCGGCAGGGAGAGGTCGGCGGCGGTCACCGGCGGCACCTCGACGGTCAGATCGATGCGGTCCATCAGCGGGCCGGAGACCCGGCCTGGTAGGTCTGCTGGCAGCGCGGGGCCTTGCCGCATGCGCCTCGGCCGAGGCCGCCGGCGCCGCAGCGGCAGGGGTTCATCGCCGCGACCAGCTGCACCCTGGCCGGATAGCGGACATGGGCGTTGGCGCGGGCGACGATCACCTCGCCGGTCTCCAGCGGCTGGCGCAGGCGAATCGAGGGCCTGGGCGCTGAACTCCGGCAGTTCGTCGAGGAACAGCACGCCGTTGTGGGCCAGCGAGACCTCGCCCGGCTTGACCCGCAGGCCGCCGCCGGTGAGGGCGGCCATGCTGGCCGAATGGTGCGGCGCGCGGAACGGCCGCGCGCGGGTCAGCGCGCCCTTGGCGATCAGGCCGGCAATGGAATGCACCATCGAGGTTTCCAGCAGCTCCGCCGCGCGTCAGCGGCGGCAGCATGCCCGGCAGGCGCTGGGCCAGCATCGACTTGCCCGAGCCCGGCGGGCCGATGTACAGCAGGTTGTGGCCGCCGGCGGCGGCGATCTCCAGCGCCCGCTTGGCGTTCTCCTGGCCCTTGACGTCGCGCAGGTCGGGGCCGCGCGGCGCCGTCGATCATCGGGCCCGGGCTTCGGCGGGCCGAGCATCTGGGTGCCGCGGAAATGGTTGACCAGGGCGATCAGCGAGCGGGGCGCCAGGATCGGCGGTCTCGCCGGCCCAGGCCGCCTCGGGCCCGCAGGCCTCCGGGCAGATCAGGCCCAGGCCCATGGCGCCGGCGGCGATCGCGGCCGGCAGGGCGCCGGCCACCGGCGGCGATCTCGCCGTTGAGGTTCAGTTCGCCGATCGCCGCCCAGCCGTCCAGGGCGTCCTGCGGGATGATCCCCATCGCCGCCATCAGCGCCAGGGCGATCGGCAGGTCGTAGTGGTTGCCCTCCTTGGGCAGGTCGGCCGGCGCGAGGTTGGCCACGACGCGCTTGGGCGGCAGGGCCAGGCCGAGGCCCGCGAAGGCCGCGCGCACCCGCTCGCGGCTCTCGCCCACCGCCTTGTCGGCCAGGCCGACGACGACGAAGGCGGCCAGGCCGCCGACGGTCTGGACCTCGACGTCGACGCGCCGCGCCTCGACCCCCTCGAACGCCACCGAGACGACCCGCGCGGCCATCGCCAGCGCCCTCCGCCCAGAACTTATCCACAGGCTGCACATGGCGCGAGGCAGATCAAGAACAAAATCGGAACGAAACAGGAAACCTATGACGATTCAACGAACGCTGACGAAGTTCGCATGTCCGGCACACAACCTAGGTGCTGCAGTCGCGGCACGCCGCGGATCGCCTCGATCCGGTCCCACAGCGCGCGCCGCCGCGTCGGCGCCGCCGAAGCGCTTGAGCTGCTGGGCGCCGGTGGGCGAGGTGACGTTGATCTCGGTCAGATAGTCGCCGATCACGTCGATGCCGACGAACAGCAGGCCGCGCGCCTTCAGCTCCGGCCCGATGGTGGCGCAGATCTCCAGGTCGCGCGCGGTCAGCTCCACCGCCTCGGCGCGGCCGCCCCGGGCGAGGTTGGAGCGCACCTGGCCCTCGGCCGGGACCCGGTTGATCGCGCCGACCGGCTCGCCGTCGACCAGCAGGATGCGCTTGTCGCCCTTGGACACGGCCGGGATGAACTTCTGGGCGATCACCGGCTCGCGGCCGATCATGGCGTGCAGCTCCAGCAGGGCGTCGAGGTTGGGATCGTCGGCCTTCAGCCGCACCACGCCGGAGCCGCCGCCGCCGTAGAGGGGCTTGAGCACCATGTCGCCGTGGCGGGCGCGGAAGTCGTCGATCGCCTCGGCGTCGCTGGTGATCAGGGTCGGCGGCTGCAGGCCCGGGAAGCCGGTGACGAACAGCTTCTCGGGCGCGTTGCGCACCTCGGCCGGGTTGTTGACCACCAGGGTCGCCGGGTGGATGCGTCTCCAGGAAGTGGGTGGCGGTGATGTAGGCCATGTCGAACGGCGGGTCCTGGCGCATCAGCACCACGTCCATCTCCGCCAGCTCGCGCGCCTCGTAGCTCGCCGAGGCGGTGGTGGTCGCCCTTGACCGCCCGCAGGTTCAGCGGCCGGCCGCGCGCCATGACCCGGCCGTCCTCCAGCGCCAGCTGTTCGGGCGCGATAGACCCACAGGCCGTGGCCGCGCGTCTGGGCCTCCAGCATCAGCAGGAAGGTCGTGTCGGTGTCGATGTTGACCGCTTCGACGGGGTCCATCTGGATGGCGACCTTAAGCGGCATCGGCGTTCTTAAGACCTCCAGGCGCCTCGAGAGCGCGCGCCCGCCGGGGCGGCGAACGAAGCATGCCTCAATTGAGCTTCAGGCGCACGCGTTCGCGCGCGGCCCGGGCGGCCAGGGCGGCGCCGCCGTCGAGGATCTGCGCCCGGCCGAGCGCCTGCAGCGCCCCGGCCAGCGCGCCCTGGCCTTCGCGGGCGGCGGCGACGTCGAGCCAGGGGCGGTGGTCACGCGGATCGAGCAGGGCGCGGCGCAGCGCCGAACGCTCGGCCCGAGCATAGTCACGGGCCGCCACCGCGCGGGCGAAGATATTGTTCTGCAGCCGAATGAGCACGGCGCGGTCCTCGACCGGGGCCATCAGCGTGTCCAGCCGGTCGGCCACGTCCGGGGTCAGCCCCGCGTGCAGGGCGCGGCTGGTGAGTTCCGAGGGCATGACCACGCGGCCGTCGCTGAACGGGTCGAGGGCCAGCGGGCCGTGGGCGGTTTCGATGCGCAGCAGAAAATGGCCCGGAAAATCGACCCCCCGGACGTTCAGCCCGCAATGCCGCGAGACGTGCAGGTAGAAGACGCCGAGCGCCACCGGCAGTCCCCGCCGCCGCTCGACCACGGCGACCACGTCGGCATTGTCGGGATGCTCGTAGGTCATCAGGTCGCCGGTCAGGCGCAGGTCGCCGGCCATGGCTTCGGCCAGCGCATCCTCCGGCTTCTCCTGCGCGAGGCGACTTTTCAGCCGTTCGGCGCCTTCGACGGCCAGGGCCCGCGCGGGCGCGGGATCGCGATCGGGATCCTCATGCAGGGCGCAGGCGATGGCCGCCTCCAGGAGCGGAAAGGCGGCGTCATCCGCGCCGCCGGCCTGGCTGAGAAAGGCCTCGGCCTCGCCGCGGGTCATGGCCGTCGCGTCCTCATCACGTTTCACCCCACGCGTCGGGCAGATGACGGGGCAGCCGTCCCGGGGCGAGAGCCATCAGGTCCAGGCGGATGGCCGCGCCCGCCAGGTCCGGCCGCCGCGCCGCCAGGCCTTGCGCGGCCTGGCGCAGACGCTCTCGCTGACGCCAGGTGACCGCGGCCAGCGCCTCATCGAGGTTGGCGCGCCGTTTGACTTCCACCACCGCCAGCACCCCCGCCTTGGTGGCCAGCAGATCGATCTCCGCCTGGCTCGTCCTGACTCGAAACCCGACGATCCGGTAGCCCTGCGCCATCAGCCATATTGCACAGCAGAATCTCGCCGCGCCGGCCCGACAGCCGGGCCCTGCGACCGCGTTCGCCGCGCGCCGTGGCGGACGCTCATGCGCCCCTTCAGGGCGAGGGCCCGCGCGTACAGGTCACGTCGGGAAAGGCCCAGGGCTCTGGCGACCTCCGCGGCCGCCTCGCCGGGACCGGCGCGCGACAAGGCCTCGGCGAGGGCCGCGTCGGCTTGCGCGGCGCTGGCGACGGCCTCCACGGCGGGACCGACCACGACCACGACCTCGCCCTTCGGCGCGTCGCAGCGCGGGTCGGCGGCGAGCAAGTCGAGCGGGCCCTGATCACGGTCTCGTGGAGCTTGGTCAGTTCCCGCGCCACCGCCGCCGGTCGCGCGCCCGAAGCCCGCCGGCCATGTCCGCCAGGCTGGCGGCCAGGCGCGGGCCGCCTTCGAAGAAGATCAGGGTGGCGCGGACCGGGGCCAGCTCGGCGAAGAGCGCGCGGCGCGCGGCCGACCTGGGCGGCGGAAAGCCGGCGAACAGGAACCGGTCGGTGGGCAGGCCGGCCACCGTCAGGGCCGCCAGCGCCGCCGAAGGGCCGGGGATCGGGATCACCGCCGAGCCCTGCGCCGGCCGCCTCGCGGACCAGCCGAAAGCCGGGATCGGAGACCAGCGGCGTGCCGGCGTCGGAGATCAGCGCCACGCGCGCGCCGCCGGCCAGGGCGCGCCAAGGCCTTGGGCCGGCGCCCGCTCGGCGGCGTGCTCGTCGTAGCGCTGGAGCGCGCCTGGCGATGCCATGCGCCGACCAGCAGCTTGCCGCTCACCCGCGTGTCCTCGGCCAGGACCAGATCGGCGGCCTCGAGAACGTCCAGCGCGCGCAGGGTGATGTCCCGCAGATTGCCGATCGGCGTGGCCACCAGATAGAGACCCGGCGCCACCGCCTTGGCCCTGGTTGACGCGGTCTCTCGGCGACCATCGCGCGAGCCTAGCCCATCGGGCGGCAAAGACGAACGGGTGCGGGCCGCGCAATCGCCTAGGCCGCTCCGGCCAGCTGGGTGATGATCGCGTCGAGCACCGGCCGGCCGCGCGCCGTGACCATGAGCCGTTCGTCGCCCACCTTGATCAGATCTTTCAGGTCGGAAAGGCGCTCGGCCGGAATGTCCAATGCCGCCAGCTCGTCCCGGCAAACGCCTTCCACCGTGCGCAGACCCATCAGCAGCCGCTCCACCGCCGTCTCTCGCGCGGTCAGCGCTTCGAGCGGCGAGCCCGCTCCGCCTGCCGCACCCGCGCCACGTAGTCGGCGATCGCACGCGGCGCTTCGGTGGCGAAGCGCCCCTCCGCAAGAGTGAGGCGCCCATGGGCGCCCGGACCGACGCCGACATAGTCCTGGCCTCGCCAGTAGATCAGATTGTGCCGCGACCGGGCCGCCTCGCTCCGCGCGCGTGATTGGAGACCTCGTAGGCCTCGAAGCCCGCGCCCTCCAGGACGCCGCTGGGTGGCCTCGTAGAGGTCGGCCGCCCGTTCGGGTTCCGGCGGCGCCCAGGCGCCGCGACGCACGGCGCGATCGAATGCCGTCCGCGGCTCTATGGTGAGCTGGTAGGGCGAGATGTGTTCGGCGCCGATGGCGACGGCTTCGCACAGCGCCGCCGCCCAGCCGGCCGCCGTCTGGCCGGGCAAGGCGTAGATCAGGTCGATGGAAACGCGGGGGAAGGCCATGACCGCGCGACGGGCGGCGCGACGCCCGGTCGCGGCGTCGTGGTTGCGGCCGAGGAACGCCAGCGCGTCGTCGTCGAGCGACTGGACGCCAAGCGACAGCCGATTGACGCCAGCCTGCGCGAAGGCCGCGAAGCGCTGCGCCTCGGCGTCGGTCGGATTGGCTTCCAGGGTGATCTCGAGGTCGCGGCGCAGAGGTCCACAGCGCCCGCGCCACCTGGACGATCTCGGCTACCTGGGCAGGGTCCATCAGCGAAGGCGTGCCGCCGCCGAAGAAAGATCGACGCAAGGCGCCTTGGCCCGGTCAGCGCCGCGTGGGCGCGCAGATCGTCGAGGATCGCCCGATGCAGTGCGTCCTGGTCGGCGCCGCGGCCTCGATCGCGGACGACGTTGAAATCGCAATAGGGGCAGATGCGCGCGCAGTAGGGCCAGTGGACATAGACGCCCAGCGGCGGGCCGGGCTCAAAACAACGCCGCCTTCAGCGCCGCGAAGGCGCGGGCGCGATGGCTGATCGCGTCCTTCGCGGCGGGATCCATCTCGCCGAATGTCTGCGGTGACCCTGCCGGAACGAAGATCGGATCATAGCCGAAGCCGCGAATCTCCGCGCGGCGGAAAGTCGAGGACGCCGTCGACCCGCCCTTCGACGACGACGCCCGGGCCTCCCGGCCAGGCCACGGCCAGGGCGCAGACGAACCAGGCGCGCGGATCGTCGGCGTCGCGCTCCACCAGGCGCCGCTCGACCAGGGCGATGGCGTGCCCGAAGTCCCGATCGGGGCCGGCCCACCGCGCGGAATGAATGCCAGGCGCGCCATCCAGGGCGGCGACGCAGAGGCCCGAGTTGTCGGCGATGGCCACCAAGCCGCTCGCCTCGGCCGCGCAGCGCGCCTTGAGCAGGGCGTTGCCGGCGAAGGTCGTCTCCGGCTCGTCGGGCTCGGCCAGCCCCAGGGCGCCGGCCGCGACCACATCGAAGCGGTCCACCGAGAAGGGCTGCCAGCTCGCGGGCCTTGCCGGGGTTGTGGGTGGCGGCGACCAGGCGGGTCGAAGGCGCGAGGCGAAGGCTCATGCGCCTTCCGTAGCCCTTTCGGCGGGCCGCCGGCAAATTGCATTGCAAAGATGTAATATCGATAAACGATAATTAAGTTGATCGAAAAGCGATGCGGGCATATCGATAATCACACAAGGACGGCGACGGGCCGTCCCGCGACACAAACCGAAGGAATTTCGCAATGACCACCACCAAGATCATGACCATCGTCGATCGCGTCGCGCTCGGCGTGATGAACGTGCTGGCGCTCGTCGGCCTGCCTCTCGTGGCCGTCGGCATGGTCGCCCAGTCGTTGTGAAGGGAGGAGGTTTCCAAGCAGGACGCGTTCGGGGCATGTTCACCGCCGTCCGAGGCCGCTGACCTCGGACGGCGGCGCCGTTTCGACTGGAACAAGAGGGGCTGATGCGCGCCCTGGGCCCCGGCTCGGTATCGAGCTTCCTGAAGGTCATCCTCGACGTGTTCCATATCGTCCTGTGGATCGCCGTCGCGGGCGTGTCGCTCGGCATCCTGGCGGTGCTCCTGCTCAGCTTCAAGCCCGAACTTCTCGGCGGCCACATCACCCTGGACAGACTGCGCATCGAGGGACCCTGGCTCGGGCCGATCGCGGCGGCGACCCTCGCCGGAGCGGATCTCTACCTGGCCGGCGCGATCATCATCGTCAGCCGGCTGCGCCGCATCTTCCAGACCCTGATCGCCGGCGATCCCTTCCATCCCGACAACGTCCGCCGCCTGCGGGTCGATCGGCTTGGCCCTGGCGATTCTGGAGCTCGGCCGATACGCCGCCTCGGCCCTGTCCCATGTGATCTTCCACGGGCGGGCTCATTTCGGCGGCGGCGTCAACCTGACCACCTGGTTCGCGGTCCTGGTGATCGTGGTCCTGGCCGAGGTGTTCCGCGAGGGCGCCCGCCTTCGCGGCGAAGCGGAGCTGACGATCTAGGCCATGCCCATCCGCATTCGCCTCGACCGCCTGCTGCTCGACCGGCGCATGTCGCTGACCGAGCTGGCCGACCGCGTCGGGGTCACCATCGCCAACCTGTCGATCCTGAAGACCGGCAAGGCCCGCGCGATCCGGTTCTCGACCCTCGGCGCGCTCTGCCGCGAACTCGACTGCCAGCCCGGCGACCTGGTGGTCTTCGAGCCGGGGCCGCCCGGGGATCCCGAGGACGACACTCGAGGCGTAGGCTGAGCTTTCATCAGCCGCCGACCGCCGCCTGCTGCAATGTCGACCAGTCTGGCGATGCCGTCGCGCGCCAGGCCGAACAGGGCCTCGAACTCGTCGCGGGAAAAGCCGCGCTTCTCGCCGGTGGCCTGGATCTCGACGATGTCGCCGGCGCCCGGTGAGCACGAAATTGGCGTCGGCCTCGGCGTTGCTGTCCTCCTCGTAGTCGAGGTCGAGCACCGGCGCGCCCTCGAAGAGGCCGCAGGAGATCGCCGCCACGTGATCGAGGATCGGGTCGCGCTCGATCACGCCCTCCTCCAGCAGGTGGCGGGTGGCCAGCTTCAGGGCCACCCAGCCGCCGGTGATCGCGGCGGTGCGGGTGCCGCCGTCGGCCTGGACGACATCGCAGTCGAGGGTGATCTGGCGCTCGCCCAAGGCCTTGAGATCGACCACCGCGCGCATCGAGCGGCCCGACCAGGCGCTGGATTTCCTGGGTGCGGCCCGACTGCTTGCCCTGGGCGGCCTCGCGGCGGCCGCGGGTGTGGGTGGCGCGGGGCAGCATGCCGTATTCGGCCGTGACCCAGCCCTGGCCCCGGCCGCGCAGGAACGGCGGCACGCCTTCTTCCAGGCTGGCGGTGACCAGGACCCGGGTATGGCCGAAGCAGACCAGGCAGGAGCCTTCCGCGTAGCGATTGACGGCGGTTTCCAGGGTGACGGCGCGCAGGGCGTCGGGGGCGCGTTCGGAGGGTCGCATAGCGGTTTCAGGCTCACTGGTTGCGCGGCCGCGCCTTGCGCCGGAGGAGGCGGCGCTTATCCTTCAAATCTCGAGCGGACCGTCCATGACCAACCCGCTCCTCGGCCACGTCGCCGGATCGCGGCGCCAGCCTTTGCCGAGCTGGACGCGCGCGCCCGCGACATCTTCCGCCGGATCGTGGAGACCTATCTGGAGACCGGCGAGCCGGTGGGCTCGCGCACCCTGTCGCGCGGCGGCGTGCACCTGTCGCCGGCCTCGATCCGCAACACCATGCAGGACCTGACCGAGCTGGGCCTGCTGGGCGCGCCGCACGTCAGCGCCGGGCGCCTGCCGACCCACGCCGGCCTGCGGCTGTTCGTCGACGGCCTGCTGGAGGTCGGCGACATCGCCGAGGACGATCGGCGGAACATCGAGGCGCGGCTGTCGGCGCACGGCCGCAGCTTTCGAGGACGCGCTGAACGAGGCCAGCGCCATCCTGTCCGGCCTGGCCGGCGGGGCCGGCGTGGTCGTCACGCCGGTGCGCGACGCCGGGGTCAAGCACGTCGAGTTCGTGGCCCTGGGCCCCGACCAGGCCCTGGCGATCATGGTGTTCGACGACGGCGCGGTGGAAAACCGCCTGATGCGCCGGCCGCCCGGCGTCACCCCCGCCGCCCTGCAGGAGGCGTCCAATTTCCTCAACGCCCGCTTGCGCGGCAAGACCCTGGTCGAGGCCAAGGCGGAGGTGGCGCCGAACTGACCGGGCGCGGCGCGAGCTGGACACGGCCGCCGCGCGGCTGGTCGAGGACGGCCTGGCGGCCTGGGGCGGCGGCGAGGGCGCTGAGCGGGCGCTGATCGTGCGCGGCCGGGCCAATCTGCTGGGCGATCCCACGCGGCCGCCGACCTCGAGCGGGTGCGCATGCTGTTCGACGATCTGGAGCAGAAGGAACAGCTGATCGGCCTGCTCGACGACGTGCGCGAGGCCGAGGGCGTGCGCATCTTCATCGGCGCCGAGACGCGGCTGTTTTCGCTTTCGGGTTCCGCCGTGATCGCGGCGCCCTATATGTCGGGCCGACAGCAAGGTGCTGGGCGCGATCGGCGTGATCGGTCCCGCGCGCCTCAACTATGCCCGGGTGATCCCGCTGGTGGACTACACCGCCCGGGCGCTGGGCCGGATGATGGACGGATGAGCCGGAAAAGATGAACGACGAGCAGCCGACCGAGACCGGCGGACGATCCGAGGACGGAACCTGAGACGAGCGGTCGACTCCGACGCCCTGGAAGCTCTGCGGGCCGAGACGGCGGCGCTGAAGGACCAGGCCCTGCGCTACGCCGCCGAGGCCGAGAACACCCGCCGCCGGGCCGAGCGCGAGATCAACGACGCCCGCGCCTACGCCATCCAGAAGTTCGCCGCGCGACCTGCTGGGCGTCGCCGACAACCTCGACGCGCGCCTTGCAACATGCGCCCAAGGACGCCGAGGATCCCCTGGCCCGCGGTCTGGCCGTCGGCCTGGAGATGACCCAGAAGGAACTGCTGTCGGCGTTCGAACGCAACGGCCTGAAGCGGATTCGTGCCGGCGACGGGCGAACGGTTCGATCCGCACCAGCATCAGGCGATGATGGAGCAGACCTCCGCCGAGGTCCCTCCGGGTGGGGTGATCCAGGTGCTGCAGGCCGGCTACGAACTCTTCGGCCGCATCGTTCGCCCGGCCATGGTCGTGGTCGCCGCCAAGGACTCCACCGGGGTCGGCCCCTCCGACGACGCCGAACGAGAAGACGGCGCGGGGCAGGTCGGCGCGACTGTCTGATTTCCCGATGCATCGGCCCCCTTCCTCGCGCCGCCAAATCCGCTAGTCTGCCAAGTCCTTTTTTGCCGTCGCGTCCCGGGGGATCGATCCGCGGCGCCGACCGATTCGGACACAGAGATGAAGCTGACGATCGAGCGGGCCGCGCTGCTCAAGGCGCTTGGACATGTGCAGAGCGTCGTGGAGCGGCGCAACACCATTCCGATCCTGTCCAACGTGCTCCTGACCGCCGGGCCCGAGGGCCTAGCGCTGTCGGCCACCGACCTGGACATGGAAATCATCGACGAGGCGCCGGCCCGGGTCGAGGGCCCGGGCCAGATCACCGCCCCGGCCCACACCCTCTATGAGATCGTTCGCAAGCTGCCCGAGGGGGCCGACGTTTCCTTGAGCTTCACCGGCGACGATCCCCGCCTGCAGGTTCAGGCCGGACGGTACAAGGTCAACCTGCCGGTGCTGCCGGCTGGCGACTTCCCGATCATGTCGTCGGACGGCCTGTCCGGGCCGCGTCACCGTCGACGCCGGCGAGCTGATGCGGCTGATCGACAAGACCCGCTTCGCCATCTCCACCGAGGAGACGCGCTACTATCTGACCGGCATCTATCTGCACACGGTGGTCGAGGACGGCCGGCCGATGCTCCGCGCCGTCGCCACCGACGGCCACCGTCTGGCCCTGGCCGACATGCCGGCCCCGGAGGGATCGAGCGCCGCGCCCGGCGTGATCGTGCCCGCGCAAGACCATCCAGGAGGCCCGCCGCCTGATGGAAGACGCCGGCGAAAGACGTCGAGGTCGCAACTCAGCCCGCAGAAGGTTCGCTTCGAATTCGGCCGCGCCGCGCTCGACCTCCAAGGTCATCGACGGCTCGTTCCCGGACTACACGCGGGTGATTCCGCGGGAGAACCATCGCGTGATGACCGTGGACAACACCCTGTTCGCCGCCGCCGTCGACCGGGTGGCGACCATTTCCTCGGAAAAGAGCCGTTCGGTGAAACTTTCGGTGGAATCCGGCAAGGTCGTGCTCGACGGTGCGCAACATGGAGACCGGCCAGGCGGTCGAGGAGCTCGAGGTCGACTACGATGGCGAGCCCTTCGAGATCGGCTTCAACGCCCGCTATCTGATGGACGTCACCGCCCAGATCGGCGGCGAGACGGCCGAGTTCCGGTTCGCCGACCGTTCCGGCGCGGCGACCATGCTCGAACCGGTGCTGGTCCTCGATCCCACCGACGCCGGGGTGCAGTACGTGCTCATGCCCCTGCGCGCCTAGGACGGCCCGGAGCGGGCGTGCGCTCCGCGATTACCCGGCTTCTGCTCGCCGATTTCCGCTCCTACGAAAGGGCGGAGCTCGTCGCCGACGGCCGCAGCGTCTTCCTGTTCGGGCCCAACGGGGCGGGCAAGACCAACCTGCTGGATGCCATCAGCCTCTTTTCGCCGGGACGAGGGCTGCGCGGCGTCAGTCTGGCGGAGATAGGTCGCCGGGCGCCCGGCGAGGCGGCCGGCCGCGCCTGGACCGTGTCGGCGAGCATCGGCGGCGAGGACGGCGAGGTTCGTATCGGCACGGGCATCGAAGACGTCGGCGATCTGCGCCGCCTGGTGCGCATCGATGGCGTCGCCGGCGCCGCCGGGGCGGATGGCCGAACACCTGCGCCCGATCTGGCTGACCCCGGCCCAGGATCGGCTGTTCCTCGACGGCGCCGCCGACCGGCGAAGGTTTCTAGACCGCCTGGTGTTCGCCGCCGCGCCCGCCCACGCCCGTTGGGTCACCGCCTACGACCGCGCCCTGCGCGAGCGCCTGCGCCTGCTCACCGAGGGGCCCGCGGACGGCGCTTGGTTGACCGCCATCGAGGCGAGGATGGCCGAGGCCGGCGCCCTGATCGCGCTGGCCCGATCGGACGCCGTCCAGGCGCTCGCCGGCGCGATCGAGGCGCGGAGCGCCACGCCCTTCCCCAAGGCGCGACTCGCCTTGGCCGGGGAATGGGAGCGGCGGGCGGCGGCCGGCGCGGCGGCGGCCGACATGGCGGGGGCCCTCGCCGCCGCCTTGGCCGGCGCGCGGCAGGGGACGGCGCGGCCGGGCGGACGTCGGTCGGCCCGCATCGCTGCGATCTCGTCGTCGTTCACGCCGAGACCGGCCGGCCGGCGGCGCAATGCTCCACCGGCGAGCAGAAGGCGCTGATCCTCAACCTGGTCCTCGCTCAGGCCGCCCGACTTTCCGGCGCCAACGGCCAGCCAAATCCTGTATTGTTGTTGGACGAGGTCGCGGCGCATCTGGACCCGGTCCGGCGCGCCGCTCTCTTCGACGATATCGAGGCGCTCTCGCTGCAGGCCTTTCTCACCGGTACGGACGAGACGCTCTTCGAAACCCTCAGAGGCCGCGCCCTCGGCGTTCATGTCGACGACCTGCGCAACTCACCAAGTTGGACGCCTAGATGACCGACGAAATTCCGGACGAAGCCGCGCCGGACATGAACCCCGAATACGGCGCCGAGCAGATCAAGGTGCTCAAGGGGCTGGACGCGGTGCGCAAGCGCCCGGGCATGTACATCGGCGACACCGACGACGGTTCGGGCCTGCATCACATGGTCTACGAGGTGGTCGACAACGCCATCGACGAGGCCCTGGCCGGTTACGCCACGCGCGTCGAGGTGATCCTCAACGCCGACGGCTCCTGCACCGTCACCGACGACGGCCGGGGCATCCCCACCGACATCCACGAAGGCGAGGGCGTGTCGGCGGCCGAGGTGATCATGACCCAGCTCCACGCCGGCGGGAAGTTCGACCAGAATTCCTACAAGGTCTCCGGCGGCCTGCACGGCGTCGGCGTCTCGGTGGTCAACGCCCTTTCCGACTGGCTGGTGCTGAAGATCCATCGCGGCGGCAAGACCCACGAGATGCGCTTCGAGCGCGGCGACACGGTCTCTGCCGCTGGCCGTCGGCGGGCGTGGCCCCGCTGCGGGCGAACGGCGAGTTCCTCACCGGCACCGAGGTCACCTTCCTGCCTTCGCTCGCGCACCTTCGCCCACATCGATTTCGACCGCAAGACCCTCGAGCACCGCCTGCGCGAGCTGGCCTTCCTCAATTCCGGCGTGGTGATCTATTTCCGCGACCTGCGCGATGCCGAACCTTTCGAGGAGGTGCTGCACTACGAGGGCGGCGTGGAGGCCTTCGTCCGCCACCTCGACAAGGCCAAGACGCCCGCTGCTCAAGGCTCCGCTGGTCATCCGCGGCCGGCGCGAAAAGGTCGAGATCGACCTCTCCCTGTGGTGGAACGACGGCTACCACGAGACCATGCTGTGCTTCACCAACAACATCCCCCAGCGCGACGGCGGCACCCACCTGTCGGCCTTCCGCGCCGCCCTGACCCGGGTGATCACCGGCTATGCCGAGAGCTCCGGCGCCGCCAAGCGGGAGAAGGTTCAGGTCACCGGCGAGGACGCCCGCGAGGGCCTGACCTGCGTGCTATCGGTCAAGGTGCCCGACCCCAAGTTCTCGTCCCAGACCAAGGACAAGCTGGTCTCCTCCGAGGTGCGCCCGGCGGTCGAGGGCCTGGTCGGCGAGGGCATCGCCACTGGTTCGAGGAGCATCCCAACGAAGCCAAGCTGATCGTGCAGAAGATCGCCGAGGCCGCCGCGGCGCGCGAGGCGGCGCGCAAGGCGCGCGAGCTCACCCGGCGCAAATCGGCGCTGGATATCTCCTCCCTGCCCGGCAAGCTCGCCGACTGCCAGGAGCGCGATCCGGCCAAGTCGGAGATTTTCATCGTCGAGGGCGATAGCGCCGGCGGCTCGGCCAAGCAGGCGCGCAACCGCGAGAACCAGGCGGTGCTGCCCCTGCGCGGCAAGATCCTCAACGTCGAGCGCGCCCGTTTCGACAAGATGCTGGGATCGGAGCAGATCGGCACCCTGATCACGGCGCTTGGCGCCGGCATCGGCCGCGACGACTTCGACATCGAGAAGATCCGCTATCACCGCATCGTGGTGATGACCGACGCCGACGTCGACGGCGCCCACATCCGCACCCTGCTGCTGACCTTCTTCTATCGCCAGATGCCGCAGGTGATCGAGCGCGGCTACCTCTACATCGCCCAGCCGCCGCTCTACAAAGCGAGCAAGGGCAAGTCTTCCCGCTACCTCAAGGACGACGCCGAGATGGAGATCTTCCTGATCGACGAGGGCCTCGACGGGGCGCAGCTCGATCTCGCCTCGGGCGAGCGCATGACCGGCGCCGATCTGGCGGCTCTCGTTCAGACCGCCCGCCAGGCCAAGGCCAACATCGAGCGCCTGTCGGCCCGGGCCCCGGCATTCGCCATCGAGCAGGCGGCGCTGGCCGGCCTGCTCGGCAATGCCGACGACCTCGCCGCGGCCGCCCGGCGCCTCGACCTCTATGCCGAAGAGGGCGACGGAGCCTGGTCCGGAGAGCCCGGACAGATCGGCGGCTACGTCTTCCAGCGCTCCAAGCGCGGCGTCTCCGAACGAATCGTCCTGGACGAGCCGATGCTCCATTCGGCCGACGCGCGGCGGCTCGCGGAGCGGGCGAGCAAGCTCTCGGGGACCTTCTCCGCCCCGGCCATCTTCCGCCGCCGCGACCGCAGCCAGCCGGTCCGCGGGCCCCTCGACCTCGTCTCCGCCGTGTTCGACGCCGGCCGCCGGGGCCTGGCCATCCAGCGCTACAAGGGCCTGGGCGAAATGAACCCCGACCAGCTGTGGGAAACCACCCTCGACCACAACGCCCGCACCCTGCTGCAGGTCAAGGTCGACCACGCCGACGACGCCGACGACCTCTTCACCCGCCTGATGGGCGACCTCGTTGAGCCGAGGCGCGAATTCATCCAGGAGAATGCGCTGGACGCGGAGGTGGATGTCTAGGCGCAATGCCCGCCCCCTCAATCCGCTGGCCGGCGAGATTCGAGCCCTCCCGCTCGCCCGTACACGGCCGCAATGAACTCACCATCGCAGCGTCGGCGACCGCCATCTGGGCCGCGCTGATCGCCGCGCCGCAATGGCCGGGCTGGTACGCCAACGCTGACGACGTCGCCATCGAAGGCGGTGCGGCCCAGCTGAGCCTCGGCGCGCGGTTTGCCTGGAAGACCTTGCGGGGTCGCGCTGCGCTCGGCCGTCGAGGAGTTCGTTCCCGAGACGCGGATCGCCTGGCTGGCCGAAGCTGCCGGCGTTTCCGCCTACCACGCCTGGCTGATCACCCCGACGCAGGGCGGTTGCCATGTCCCCGAGGAAACCCAGCACGGCGTCCTCGCCCGGACCGGCAAGCTGTTCTTCCCCAGCCGCATGAGCGACTGGCACCAGCGGTGGCTGAAGGGACTCGCCGAGAAGGTGCGAGGCTAGTCCCCCTCCGCCACCAAGCCCAACACCGCCGCCCCATAGCGCCCGAGCTTCCCCTGCCCGACGCCATCGATGGCCAGCAGGGCGGCGCGGGTCGCCGGTCGCAGCCGAGCGATGTCGGCCAGGGTCTGGTCGTGGAAGATGACATAGGGCGGCACGCGCTGGCCGGCGGTGGCTTCGTCAGCTACCCGGTCGAACGTTCGCGTGAGGCCCTTCGCTTCTTTCATGCATTTGCTCGGTCGTGCCCGGAGCGAGCTGTCGCTGGTAGCCTCGCTTGGCACCGCTCCAGACGGAGGCGTTAGCGTGTCTGTTGCCGTCTGCTACTGCGGCTCGCTGGAGCAAGGCGAGCAGGTGCTCCGACCGCTAGGTGAATTCGGCCCGCCAGTCGCGGACACCATCGGGCCATTGGCGTACTGCTCGCTGCAGAGCGGCTCAGACTCCGTATGCGATCCTAGCCGGGCAGCAACATTACTGGAAGTCCGTCTGGCTCCAGGATTTGAGTGAAGGAGCGATCGACGTGCTCCTTGAATTCATGGCGCGTAATCCGTCGCCGGCTGACCTCGGGTATTGGACTGCAGCAGATGCACGGGGCCGCCAGTCGGGTAGAACCCTCCGCGACCGCGTTCGCCCATCGCGCCTACCAGTACGACTGTCTGATCCTCGCCCAATGGCCTGATCCGCAGGCGTCGGCAGAGAACATTGCCTGGACGCGCGCCTTCTTCGAGGCGCTGGAGCCGTTTCACACCGGAGGTGTGTACGTCAACGATCTCGGGAACGAAGGTGTGGACCGTGTACGCGCGGCATACGGAACGAACTACCAACGGCTGGTCGAATTGAAGGATCGATATGATCCGAACAATCTCTTCCGCATCAATCACAATGTCGGGCCGTCTCGTCCGGCCAGTCCATAACAGCTGCCAACGGCAGCCGACCGGGGGTCGCGCGTTGTGATGTTGGATGGTCACGGCCGCCCTAACGCACGCCGCGTGCCTCCACCGGTCGGAATCCGAATCGAGGGAGGAAAATGTGCAAGAGTACATGGGTGCCGAATCCGATACCTGATGCGACCGCCGACCTACTGCCCGCGCGCACACAGTACCTCAGCGCGTGTGCTCGGTAATGTAGGTGTCGGGGTCTTTGTCAGAGTAGTCAAGCCTCGTCGCGACGGGACTGGTCTTCGCCGCCTCGAAGCGGACAGCCAGATCGTGGCGCAGTTGCAGGCTGGCATGACGACGGAAGTCCGGTAAGCCGTCGTCCTCCTCCTCGCCCATGTGTTCGGTATTGGCCGTGCGGGCCTTGTGCACCGCCGCCAACCAGGCGTCCGACCCGACCAGCTGATTGCGAGCTTCCGAAATCGCATCGCGAATCTCGTTGTGGTCGTGGATCGCGTCCTTGGTTTCGGCGCCGGACTCGTCGGCCAGGCGCAGAAGTTCAGGATAGAGATCGCCTCTTCCGCCGCAGCGTGCACCTCGGAAGTTGAGCCAGCTGATTCCAGATCAGGCCGAGATTCCGAAGGTCAGCGCGATCGATTTCGTCAGCCGGGCGAAAGCGGCGCGTTGCTGGCGATGGTCGTCGAGAATGAGCTCAGTGATGTCCATTGACTACCTTCATGTACGCAGCGGTAATTAACAGATACTTCTGGGGCGGCGCACTTTTTGGACGATGGTAGCGCGCCGTTCACCTGTGCAGAGGAGAACGCAATATGGCGAAATGGGAATATCACGTAGTGAGCTTCGAGGCGGGAGAAGACAGATTCAATGCTGTCTCGATTCAAACCATCCTCAACCAGCTTGGGGCTGAAGCCTGGAAGATCGTAGCCATCACTCCCTTGCTCAGCCCGCCGACCTCAACGGCCGTCACTTCGGAACACAGCTCATCGGCAGCCGCGGTGACCAGGGCAGTCATGGTGACTTTGAAGCGCAGGCTGCGTTGAACTGACTGCAGCAAAGCCGGGTCTGACCGTCGTGAACGCCGCGTCAGGGAACGTGACGATGCGGCAGCACGGAAGCGAGACAGCGGTCGAACCCCGCATCTGAGCACCGCGCGCCTGTCCGACCATCGAACCTTCTGGGAGGAGGTCGGACGCGCGACCACCGAGATGACGCCCAACGCCGCGCACGGCGCAGCCCGCGGTGCAGGTCGCCGCCACCACGTGATCTGGCATGCCGCGTGCTCTACCGCGTGAACTTGCCGGAAATGACGAACGCTGAGCACGAGCAAAGCACGCAGACCGATCGACCGTTCAGTCGCGTTTTATCCCGGAACATCGATGGCCTGATTGCTAGTCGGCGTGACGAGCAGCGGCAAAGAGCCCCACAGGAACGCATCTCAGACGCGATCACCAGTTTCGCGGGCAGCATGCGTTTCGTCTACATCCACGCTGCCCTGTTCGGTGGCTGGATTATCTGTAATCTGGGACTGATTCCCGGCGTGCCGGTGTTCGATCCGAGCTTCGTCGTCCTGGCGATGGCCGCATCGGTGGAAGCGATCTTCCTTTCCACGTTTGTGCTGATCAGCCAGAACCGTATGCAGGCCAGCGCGGAGAAGCGGGCCGAGCTCGACCTGCAGATCAGTCTGCTGGCGGAGCACGAAGTCACCCAGCTCGTCAATCTGCTCGACGCGGTGGCCAGGAAGCTCGGCGTCGAGTATGACGAAAATGCGGACCTCGAGGAAGCAAAGCAGGATGTTGAACCGCGTGACGTACTCGACGCCATAGCCGAACGCGACACCACGGCAAACGGCCTGGACGCGTAAAAACGAGCCCACGGACGGTGCACGCGCGTCAGCCTGACCATTCGACCTCTGGCAGGGTAGTTCCCACGCAGGCATTCGCTCGAAGCCCCCATTCTCCTGGACACGGCCGCTCCGCGCACATGTGCGAAGCGCCTCGGCACGTTGGACGGTCCACGTTCCACGTTCTAACGTTTCATGCGCTCGGCGAACGCTTCTCGCTTATACGCCACTGGTGACCGGTCCCGAATCGTCCGGTGCTTGAGCGGCTACGAGGTGGGTTACGGTCGGCTGGTCGCCATCCACCAGAAACCCTCGGGCGCGCTCATCGATCGCTCCGTCCGCCAGGGTGGCCCGTTGGACCTGACGCAGGTGCTCTACCCATGACTCGACCACGAAGCTCTCCAGATATCGGCCTCCATCGGAGGGGTCCCGAAACAAACCCCACCGGATGGCCCCATCGCGGCGGCGCAGGCGGCCGATCTCGCGCATGGCCTGGACGAATTCGCCCGCCCGCTCGGGTTCGACGCGGTATTCGGCAGTGACCAGCACGGCCCCTCGTCGAGATCGGGAGCGTCGTCCATCACCGGCTCGGGTAACAGATGCAGCGGCGTCAGATCGAGCTGCTCCGTGGCTTCCAGCCGCCAGCGCCAGGTTGCTACCATTCCAAGCACGAGCCCAACTGCTGCCACGGCGAGGGTCACCGGATCGCCAAGTCGCTCGGCCACGAAGCCGAAGACCAGGCTGCCTACCGCCAGCGTGCCCTGAAAGACCAGCAGGTACGTCCCTAGTGCGCGCGCCCTCACCCACTTCGGCACGCACGCCTGAACCATGACGTTCAGGCCCGACGTCACTACCATCCATGCCGCACCCGCGGCGGCCATCAGTGCGCAGACCAGCGGCAGATTTGGGACATAGCCGAGCGCGAGTGTCGTCAGCCCGAATACGATCGTGGCGCCGCCAACACGCGCGTCGGCCGAGAATCGGTCGCGCAGCCGCGGCAGCAGAGCCGCTCCAGCCACGGCGCCCAGGCCGAGCGACGCGAGCAGGATCCCGTAGCCACTCGATGGAAGTCCCAGCTCTCGCCGCGCTACCAGCGGCAGCAGCGCCCAGAGCGCGCTTCCACACAGCATGAACGCGACAGTGCGCACCAGCACCGCGCGCAGCTCGGGCGCGTGCTGAGCGTATCGCAGCCCGGCTCGAGTCGCCCCGACGAGTCGTTCCGCTGGCAAGTGGCTCCTGCGGTGAGCGCGCCGCCAGCGGTACAGAACCACGATCGTGGCCAGGAAGGACGCGGCATTGAGCATGAAGTTCGCACCAGGACCGACCCAGGCGACGATGGCCCGCCAGCCGCCGGTCCCACCGCCCGCGCCATATTGAAACCGGCTGATTCGAGCGCCATAGCGGCCGGCATACGCCGTCCAGGCGCGATCTCGGGAATGATCGCCTGCCACGCCGGTGCATTGAACGCGCTGCCCAGCCCGAGGGCGAACGTGAACGCGAGCAGCAGCCATGGGTTCATCCAGCCCAACAGGGTCAATCCGCCCAGAAGAGCGGCCACCGCAAGCATCCATGTCTGAGCCGCGATCAGGAGTCGGCGGCGGTCGACCAGGTCGGCCAGCGCACCGGCTGGCAAGCCCGCTAGGAAGATGGGCAGACTGGTCGCCGTCTGCATCAGCGCTACCAGAACCGGGGATGGCGTGAGCTCGGTCATCAGCCAGGTACCGCCCACGTTCTGCATCCAGGTGCCGATGTTCGAGACGACGGAGGCTGCCAGCAGGACGCGGAACAACGGATCGGCCAGCGGTTCGAGGGCCGACACCGACGCAGTAGCGGCGGCGGCGGTCGGGATCGACTCGGCCACTCCAGTCGGTGGCGTCGGCGCCTGGTCGTCGGTTGGGACCGCGGGAGTTTGTGCTTCAGTGCTCATGGCTGAGTTGACGGAGCATCGTCCGACCGCGCGCGATCGCGGCCCTGCAGCTCGATCGCGTGATTGATTTCCGCGCCCAGCAGCAACAGATAGGACGACCAGTACAGGTACAGGAGCAACGCGAACAGGCCTGTAAACCATCCGTACAGCGGATCGACCAGAAGCTGCCGAACTCGTTGAGCAGAAAATCAAAGCCGAGCGAGAACACAAGCCAGCCCACCGCCGCGCACGCGGCACCAGGCACGATCGCCGGCAAGGGTCGCCGGTTGCTCGGGACAACGCCGTAGACGACGCCGGCGGCCACGAACGCGCCAAGCAGCATGACGAGCAAACGCATGGCATTCCAGACGAGCGGAAGTGGCGCATGGAAGACCGCTCCCACCGCACGTGAGGTCATTTCGATCGCGAGGAAAGCGATCAGCCACAGGATGGCCGTCGCTAGCGCAAGCAGGATCGACAGCCCGAGTCGAATCCACAAGGGCGATCCTCTGATGCGCCGTACATCACATTCAGAGCAGCGCTAACCGCGCGAAACGCTGCCGAGCAGGCCCACAGGGAGCCTGCCGCGAGTAGCAGGCCCAGCACCCACCACGCCGGGACGAGGCTGGTCACGTCCGACTGAATCTGGTCCTGAAGCAGCTGCGACGATGAGGCAGGCAGGGTCCCTGCGAAAAGACTCACCACGCCGCCGAGCAGGTCATCAAGATGCAGTGCGCGCATGGCCAGCACCACGAACAGCATGAACGGGATGATGGCTACGAACGCGTTGTAGGCCAGATTGCCGGTGAATGCATCCAGGTGGTGCGGGCCAGCGTCGCGCGCCACCGCGTGGATAAGCTGGGTGAGTCGCAGTTGCCGCCCCAGAGGGATTGGTACTCGATTTCCGCCACGCTCAACTTGCTGCGCCGCTTGCTGGGCGGCGGCTGGCAACGGGTCTTCGTTCGGACGCTCCTGAGCAGGCCTCAGATGCCGCGCTGGTAACGTCACGCGAGGCACCTAATGCACAGGTAG
>CAWHEE010000016.1:0-57078 GCA_963828365.1 uncultured Alphaproteobacteria bacterium
GATCGCGGCCTATCTCGAGCTCAAGCGCGGGGACCGCCCGTGAGCGCGCCCGGGCTGCGCAGCCGGCGTTTCCGCCGTGAACGCGAAGCGGACTGGACCCGGCTGGAGGCCTTGCTGGCCAAGGCCGAAATCCGACGGGCCCGGAGGCTCAGCGACGACGAGCTTCTCGAAATTCCCGTCCTCTACCGCGCCTGCCTCTCGTCGCTGTCGGTGGCCCGCGCCACCTCGCTGGACGCCAACCTGATCGCCTATCTGGAAGGCCTGGCGACGCGGGCCTATTTTTACGTCTACGGCGCGCGGACCGACCTGCGCGAGCGACTGACCGGCTTCCTGCTGCGCGACTGGCCGGCCGCGGTGCAGGCGCTGTGGCGCGAGACGGCCTGGCCGCCGCCGCATCATCCTGCTGATCGCCGACCCTCGCCGGCTACGTGCTGGTGGCCAATGATCCCGACTGGTTCACCGCATCGTGGGCGGCATGGGCCAGGGGCGCGACCCGACCGCCTCGACCGCCTTCCTGCAAGAAGGTCCTCTACGACGATCACGGCGGCGAGGGGCTGGCGATCTTCGCCGTCTTCCTGTTCACGCACAACGCCCAGGTCTGCGATCCTGGCCTTCGCGCTCGGCTTCGCCTTCTGCCTGCCGACCGCCCTGCTGATGGCCCAGAACGGCCTGACGCTGGGGGCCCTGCTGGCGCTCTACGCCTCGCGCGGACTGGCCTGCAGCTGGGCGGCTGGCTGATCATCCATGGAGCCACGGAGCTGTTCGCCAGCGTGCTGGCCGCCGCCGCCGGTTTCCGCATCGGCTGGGCGGTGCTGTTTCCCGGGGCCGCTCGCGCCTCGACGCCGCCCGCGCCGCGGCCCAGCGTCGCCGGAGCGGCCATGGCCGGGGTCGTGGTCATGCTGATCTTCGCCGGCCTGCTCGAAGGCGTCGGCCGGCAACTGATCCAGGCCGACATCGCCCGTTACGCGATCGGCGCGGCCATGCTCGCGCTGTGGCTGGCCTACTTCTACCTGCCCCGCCGATCGGGCGCGGCCGATGACGAGCGTCGGCCCCGATACGCGCACGGCCGCGCCGCGCACCCGCTCGCTGATCACGCCGGAGGGCGTCGACCTGCGCCTGGTGCTGGCCAGCGCGGGCGAGCGGGCGGCGGCCTTCCTGCTCGACGCCGCTGATCATCCTCGGCGACGCTGATCGCCCTGACGATCCTGATCGCCTGGGCGTTCGGCGCCGCCGGCGAACAGCGCGCGAGGACCTGGTCGGGATGCTCTGGCTGGTCGGCGCGTTCGTCCTGCGCAACGGCTATTTCCTGCTGTTCGAGCTGACGCCGCGCGCGGCGACACCGGGCAAGCGCGCGCTCGGCCTGCGCGTGGTCGCGCGCGACGGCGGCCGGCTCGACCAGCGAGGCGGTGTTCGCCCGCAACGCCATGCGCGAGATCGAGATGTTCCTGCCGCTGGTGTTCCTGGCCGCTCGAGCGCATCGGCCGGCGAGCAGGTCGACGCCGTCATGGGCCTGCTGGCCCTGGCCTGGTCGGGGATGTTCCTGTTGTTCCCGCTGTTCAATCGCGACCGGCTGCGGGTCGGCGATTTCGTCGCCGGCACCTGGGTGGTCAGGCGGGCCGCGCCGCGGCTGCCGCCGACCTCGCCGGCGAAGCCGTGGCCGCGCCATCACAGGTTCGACATTCACGCCCGAACAGGTCTGCCGCCTACGGCGTGAAGGAGCTGCAGGTCCTGGAGGCAGGTGCTGCGCGCGGCGCGACAAGCGGTCGACGCTCAAGGATCGTCGCGCAGCGCATCCGCCGCAAGATCGGCTGGCAGAGCCACACTCGCCGAAACCGACGCCGACTTCCTCGTCCGCCTACTACGCCGCCCTGCGCGCCCGCCTCGAGCACCGCCTGCTGTTCGGCCACCGCCGCCGCGACAAATTCGACGCGGACCTAAGCTCCGGTGGGCCGACGCGACCGCCGCATTGCGCGATTCAGCTGCGTCGACCGGGGAGGGGTGTGCTACGCCTTCGTTCCTTGGTCAGAGCACGAAGTCCTCTGGATTGGGGGCGATGGTGGCGTTCCAGTAGTCGACGATCGGGAAGGGCCAGTTCTGCGACACCCGGCCGGTGTCGTTCTTGTACCAGCTGGTGACGTGCGGCGAGCCCCAGGCCATCAGGGCGTTGGCCTTGTCGACCTCGACGTTGAAGGCGTCATGCACGTCGCGCCTGACCTCCATCGGCCGCGCGCCCGGTCTCGCGCCAGCAGCTTCAGGCAGCCCACCACATAGCGCACCGAGCATTCCGAGAAGAAGATGATGCTGCCGTTGACGACGATGTTGGTGTTCGGCCCGTAGAGGATGAAGAGGTTCGGAAAGCCCGGCGTGGTCATGCCCAGGTAGGCCCGCGCGTCGCCGTTCCAGGCGGTCTCCAGGTCGACGCCGCCGCGGCCGACCACCCGCATCGGCCACAGGAAACGGCTGGCCTGGAAGCCGGTGCCGTAGATCATCACATCGGCGGCATGCTCGCTCGCCGTCGCCGGTCTCGACGCCGTGCGGCGTGATCCGCGCGATCGGCGTCGGTGATCAGGTCGACGTTGTCGCGCTTCAGGGCGTCGATCCACACGCCGTTGTCGACCAGCGGCCGCTTGCCGCCGAACGGATACTGCGGGACCACCTTCTCCAGGAGGTCGGGCCGGTCGGGGGCCTGCATGTGCATGGCCATGGTCAGCAGCTCGCGGTGCTCGGCGTTGGCCAGCGCCGACCGAGTGGGCCGGGCCATTCCAGTCCGGATCGCCCTTGACCGCCGCGTAGACGCCGTCGGTCAGCAGCCAGAACAGGAAGAAGCGGTACCACTTGTCATAGAAGGGGACGTGCTCCAGCAGCCACTTTTTCCCCTCCGGCACATCGGCGTGATAGTTCGGCGACGGGCGAGGCCCAGGGCGGCGTGCGCTGGAACACGCGTCACATGACCGGCGCGCGGGCGCGATCTCCGGCACGAACTGGAAGGCGCTGGCCCCGGTGCCGATCACCGCGACGCGCTTGCCGGTCAGGTCGACGTCCGTGCGCCAGCGCGCCGAGTGGAAGGCCGGCCCCGCGAACGTGCCGACGCCCTCGATGTCGGGATAGCGCGGGCGGTTCAGCTGGCCGACGGCGGTGATCACGGCATTGGCCTCGCAGCGTCTCGCGCCCGCCGCCGGCGGTGGTCACGGTGACGCGCCACAGGGCCGGCGGCCTCGTCGCAGACCGCCTCCTCGACGGTGGTCTCGAAGCGGATGTCGCGGCGCAGATCGTGCCGCTCGGCGAAGCGCTGGAAGTAGTCGAGCAGCACCGGCTGGGTGGAGAAGTGCTGCGGAAAGTCGTGGCTGGGCTCGAACGAGTAGGAATACATGTGGTTGGGATTGTCGACCCGGCAGCCCGGATAGGTGTTCTCCAGCCAGGTGCCGCCGACGTCGGGGTTCTTCTCGACGATGATGAACGGCACGCCCGCCTGGCGCAGGCGAAAGCCCATCAGCAACCCCGACATGCCGGCGCCGATCACCAGCACCGCGATGTTCGCCGGCGGCGGCCTGCAGCGCGGCGCCGTCGCCATCGCGGGGTCTTGGTGTCGATGCCGCCGAGGCCCAGTTCGTCCATCAGGAAGTGGACGTAGTGTTCGGGGATCTCGGCCCCGGCGACAAAGTCCATCATCTTGCGGATGGTCTCGCGCGAGGGTTCCGGCGGGATCGGCGCGCCGTCGAAATAGGCCCCGATGGCCTGTCGGGCGATGGCGCGGATCTCGGCCTGAACCTTCGGCGAATAACCGCCCTCGTTGGGTTCGGCCATCGGTTGGTAGACCGCGCGGCGCTCGGGCGTCAGCAGGCCGGCGTCGCCGGTCAGATGCACCAGCGCCATCAGCAGGGCCGGCAGGTGGGCGTCGGCCAGGGCGCTGTCGAGCCTCGTGGAATTGTCGGTCATGGCGCAACCTTCGAAGTTTAGCCGAGTCTAGCCGCCTTCCCCTGGAGAAGGGAAGGCTTGCGTGCGGTGGGCGCCAGCAGCGAGGGGCTGTCCGGACGGCCCGATCGGGACAGGCTGTATCCGCGCGCCGCCGGATTCATCCGGCTCGACGATCGGCGTGTGACATGCGAGGCTGCGTGAAGGAGTCTCGGTGAGACGCTTCCCGCGGCGCGAAGCCGGCCCACGAAGACATTGGCGTCGGAGGAGGCCATGGCGAGAGACTATGACGTCATCGTCGTCGGTTCGGGGGCGGCCGGTCTGGCCGCCGCCGTGGCGGCGGCGCGCGCCGGCGCGTCCGTTCTGGTGGTGGAAAGCGAAAGGCGGGTCGGCGGCTCGTCGCGGCTGTCGGGCGGACATTTCTATGCCGCCGGCACCTCCGTCCAGACGGCGGCCGGGGTGGTCGGCGACACCGCCGACGCCATGTTCGAACACTATATGATCCTGGCCCAATGGCTGGTCGATCCGGCCGTGGTGCGGCGCTATTGCGATCTCTCGGCCCCGACCCTGGAATGGGTCCGGGAATTGGGCGTCAGCTATCGTAAGGAGGCGCTCTACGCCTCCGGCGTCGGTTCCGTGCCGCGCGGACACCCGCCCGAGGGCGCCGGCCAGGCGGTGATCGACGTGCTCGATGGCCATCGATCCCGCGCCGGCGTCGATCTGGTGCTGGAGTCGCGGGTCACCGCGCTGGTGGCGGACGACGAGGGCCGGCTGACCGGAGTGCGGATCGGCGACGACATGGCGAGCTGCGGCGCGGTGATCCTGGCGACCGGCGGCTTCGGCGCCAACCCGGCGATGATCGACAGCTATCTGCCCCAGGCGGCCGCCACCGGGGACTGGTGCTGGTATATCGGGGCCCCGGGGGCCCGCGGCGACGGCATCACCCTCGGCCAGGCGGTGGGCGGCGTGGTCGATGGCCACAACCGCGCCCTGCTGCTGGCGACGCCGGGCTTCAGCCGCGACCTCGAGGTCGCCCTGCCGGGCTGGCTGGTCATGGTCAACAAACAGGGCCGGCGTTTCTGCGACGAAACCGTCTCCTACACCGTGATGGCCGGGCTGCTGAACCGGCAGGGCGGCCCCGTCTGGGCGGTATTCGACGAAGCGGCGCGCGCCGCCGCCAGGCGCAGCCCGCAATTCCAGGCCTATTGGGTCGACGAGATCCTCGAGCGGAAGGCGGACGAAGGCGTCATCATCCGGCAGGACACCCTCGCCGAGCCTGGCGGCCAGGGCGGGGATCGACGCGGAGGGCCTGCTGGGCAGCGTGGAACGCTACAATATCGACGCCGACGAGGGCCGGGACACCGCCTTCTTCAAGCGCGCGACGATGGCCCCGATCAGGACCGCGCCGTTCTATGCCGTGGAAATCCGCCCGGCGATCCTGTGCTGGACGGGGACGGGCCTGCGGATCGATGCCGCGACCCGGGTGATCGACAAGGCCGGCAAACCCATCCGCGGGCTGTATGCCGCCGGCGAAACCGTCGGCAACCTGCACGGTGACGTCTATATCGGCGGCGGCGGCTCATTCGGGCCCTGTCTGGTCTTCGGCAAGCTGGCCGGCGAGACGGCGGCCGGATACGCCAGGGCGCTGAACGACTGACCGGGCGCGATCCGCGATCCGCGGTATTGTCGCCCGGTGGCTAGCGGAGGAAACGGACATGAGTTGCGCGGACTATTCCGACTATGACGGCCTGGGGCTGGCGCGGCTGGTCGCCGACGGCGAGGTGGCGCCGGCCGAGCTGGTCGAGGCGGCGATCGAGCGGATCGAGCGGCACGACGGGACGCTCAACGCCGTGGTCTACAAGGCCTATGACGAGGCGCGGGCCACGGCGGCCGGCGACCTGCCCGACGGACCGTTCCGGGGCGTGCCGTTCCTGATCAAGGACCTGGCGATGGCGGTGGCCGGCTGGCCGGACAGCCACGGCAGCCGCTTCGCCCGCGATCGTGGTCGACACGGCGGACGGCGGCCTGGTTCGGCGCTACGCGGCAAAGCGGGGTGGTGTTCCTCGGCAAGACCAACACTCCGGAGTTCGGCATCACCGGCACCACCGAGGGCGCGCACCTGGGCCCCTGCCGCAATCCGTGGAATCCCGGGCCATATCGCCGGCGGCTCGTCGGGCGGCTCGGCCTCGGCGGTGGCGGCGGGCATCGTGCCCCTGGCCCACGCCAGCGACGGCCTGGGCTCGATCCGCATCCCGGCGGCCTGCTGCGGCCTGGTCGGGCTGAAGGTGACCCGCGACCGCAATCCCAATCTGCCCGACGGCTACGACTATGCGTTCGGCCGCGTGGTCGATCACGTGGTGACGCCGGACGGTGCGCGACAGCGCCGCCATGCTCGACGTCACCGGCGTGCCGGAGCCGGCCTCGCCCTATCCCGCGCCGCCCAAGGCCGGGCCCTATCTGGCCGAGGTCGGCCGCTCGACCGGGGCGGCTGAAGATCGCCTGGTCGGCCGAGACGCCGCGCGGCCGGGCGATCGATCCGGAGGTCGAGGCCGCGCTGCACGCGACCGCGAACCTGCTCGAGGGGCTGGGCCACGAGGTCGTCGAGCAGGGCCTGGGCATCGACTATCTTGCCCTCTATCGCGCCATGGCGGCGACCAGCGGCGCGAATTTCGCGGCCGGCATGCGGCGACTGATCGAGCGCGTCGGCCGCGAGCCGGAGCCGGACGAGCTGGAGCCGCTGACCTGGGCCTCGCTGAAGGCCGGGCGGCAGGGTGACCGGCGAGGACGCGCTGTGGGCCTGCAGGAGATGCGGCGGCTCAACCGCGACACCCTGGCCCTGTTCGAGACCTTCGATGTCTATCTGACGCCGGTGATGGGCACGCCGCCGCCGCCGATCGGCTACATCGACCCGGTGGGCCTGACGCCGAAGCGAGGTCAACCGCCGCCAGGCCGAGGTGTTTCCCTACACCCCGCCGTTCAACGCCAGCGGCCAGCCCTCGATCTCCCTGCCGCTGGCCTGGTCGGCGACCGGGCCTGCCGATCGGCATGATGTTCACCGCCCGCTACGCCGACGAGGCGACGCTGTTCAGGCTGGCGGGACAGCTGGAGACGGAAGCGCCGTGGAAGGACCGGCGGCCGATGGTGTGGGGGTGAGGGCGCGCCCCGATGTATCGTGCGGGGGAGGGGGGCGTGAATGCGTGACGGGTTGAGCCGGGTGATCGGTCCGTCGGAGCCGCCGCTGATCGAGCATAGCATCGGACGGGCTCTGGAGCTTGCGGCGGAGCGCTGGCCGCGACGGGCGGCGGTGGTGTGTCCGTTCCAGGGGGTGGGCTGGACCTGGAGCGAGTTCGCGCGGCGGGTCGAGGCGCTGGCGGCGGGGCTGCTGGCCCTGGGCCTGGCGCCCGGGGACCGGATCGGCATCTGGGCGCCGAACTGCGTGGAGTGGACGCTGACGCAGTTCGCGGCGGCCAGGGTCGGGCTGATTCTTGTCACGATCAATCCGGCCTACCGCCGCCACGAGGTCGCCTATACGCTCAACAAGGTCGGGGTGCGGGCTCTGGTGGCCGCCGAACGGTTCAAGACCAGCGACTATGTCGACATGATCGAGACCTGCGGCGATCTGCCCGCGCTGGAGCGGCGGATCAAGATCGGCGGGGGTCCGCGCGACGGTTGGCTGGCGTTCGAGCAGGTGGCGGCCGGCGACGCGGCCGAGGCGGCCAGGGTCGCGGCGATCGCCGCCGGCCTCGACGCCCGCGCGGCGATCAACATCCAGTTCACCAGCGGCACCACCGGCTCGCCCAAGGGCGCGACGCTGTCGCATCGCAACATCCTCAACAACGGCCTGTTCGTCGGGGCCGCGATGGGGCTGCGGGCGGACGACCTGATCTGTATCCCGGTGCCGCTCTACCACTGCTTCGGCATGGTGATGGCCAATCTGGCCTGCGTCACCCACGGCGCGGCGATGGTCTATCCGGCCCCGGTGTTCGATCCCGTGGCGACGCTGCGGACCATCGAGGCCGAGCGCTGCACGGTGCTGTACGGCGTCCCGACCATGTTCATCGCCGTCCTCGGCGCGCTGGAGGCGGGCGGTTTCGACGTGACCAGCCTGCGGACCGGCTGCATGGCCGGCGCGCCCTGCCCGATCGAGGTGATGAAACAGGTGATCGGCGCCCTGCACATGCCCGACGTGACCATCGCCTACGGCATGACCGAGACCAGCCCGGTCAGCTTCCAGACCTCGCCCGCCGATCCACTCGGGCGGCGGGTCTCGACCATCGGCCGCGTCCAGCCGCACCTGGAGGTGAAGATCATCGACGAGGCCGGCGCGGTGACGCCGCGCGGGGTCGCCGGCGAGGTGTGCACCCGCGGCTATTCGGTGATGCTGGGCTATTGGGACGATCCGGCCAGGACCGCCGAGAGCCTGGACGCGGAGGGCTGGATGCACACCGGCGACCTCGGCACGATCGACGCGGAGGGCTATGGCAATATCGTCGGCCGGATCAAGGACATGGTCATCCGCGGCGGCGAGAACCTGTTCCCGCGCGAGATCGAGGATTTCCTGTTCACCCATCCGGCCATCGCCGAGGTGCAGGTGGTCGGCGTGCCGGACGCCCGCTACGGCGAGGAACTGTGCGCCTGGATCCGCCTGGCGGCCGGTGCGAGCCTCCACGAAGCCGACCTGCGCGCCTGGTGCGAACCGCGGATCGCCCGCCACAAGATCCCGCGCTACATCCGATTCGTGGACGACTTCCCGATGACCGTCACCGGCAAGGTGCAGAAGTTCCTGATCCGCAAGGCGATGATCGAGGATCTCGGCCTGGAGACGCCGGCGACGGCGTGAACGGCCTCGATCCCGTAGCCCGCGGCGCAAACACGCCGCGCGGAAGCGGGCGGGTCAATGTGACCGCACCGCCACCGCCGAGGCCGGCCCGCGGTCTAGCGTCGCGACACCGCGGCGGCCGTCAGGTGGTCCGGCGACTGGATCTCGTGGCGGCCGACCACCATGTGGTGCACCTCGTCCGGACCGTCGGCGAAGCGCAGGTGGCGCACGTCGGTGTACATCTCGGCCAGGGGTGTCCATTGCGAGATGCCGGTCGCCCCGTGGATCTGGATCGCCTGGTCGATGATCTGGCAGGCCTTCTCGGGCACCATGGCCTTGACCATGCTGACCCAGACGCGGGCCTCGCGGTTGCCGAGCACGTCCATGGCCTTGGCGGCCTTGAGCACCATCAGGCGCATGGCCTCGATCTCGATCCGCGCCCGCGACACCGTCTCCAGGTTCTTGCCGAGCTGGATCAGCGGCTTGCCGAACGCCTCGCGCGACAGTCCGCGTCGCACCATCAGGTCGAGCGCGCGTTCGGCCTTGCCGATCGTCCGCATGCAGTGATGGATGCGGCCGGGACCCAGGCGCACCTGGCTGATCTCGAAGCCGCGGCCTTCGCCCAGCAGGATGTTCTCCTTCGGCACCCGGACATTCTCGAACAGCAGGTGCATGTGGCCGCGCGGCGCGTGGTCGTGGCCGAACACCTCCATCGCGCCCAGGACCTTCACCCCGGGCGTGTCCATCGGCACCAGGATCTGCGACTGCTGGAACTGCCGAGGCGCCTCGGGGCTGGTCTTGACCATGACGATCATGATCTTGCAGCGCGGATCGCCGGCCCCGGAGATGTAGTATTTCTCGCCGTTGATCACCCATTCGTCGCCGACCAGTTCGGCGCGGGTCGCGATATTCTTGGCGTCGGACGAGGCGACGTTGGGCTCGGTCATCACATAGGCCGAGCGGATTTCGCCGGCGAGCAGCGGCTTCAGCCACTTTTCCTTCTGCTCGGGCGTGCCGACCCGCTCCAGCACCTCCATGTTGCCGGTGTCGGGCGCGGAGCAGTTCATGGTTTCCGAGGCCAGGGGAACCTTGCCCAGTTCGACGGCGATATAGGCGTAGTCGAGGTTGGAAAGGCCCTCGCCGGTCTCGGCGTTGGGCAGGAAGAAGTTCCACAGTCCTTCGGCCTTGGCCTTGTTCTTGGCGACCTCCAGCACCTCGAGCTGGCCCGGCGCGAAGCTCCAGCGCTCCTTGTGGGTCTCGGCGAGCCGGTCCCACTCGGCGTTCATCGGCTCGACGGTATCGGCGATGAACCGCTTGACGTGCTCGAACAGCGGCTTGGCCCTGGCGCTCATGCGCAGGTCGTTCAACTCGTCGGCGGGATCGAGGCCGAAGGCGGATCTGGGGGCGTCGTCTGGCATGGGGGTTTTCCTGCGGGCTGGTGGATGGTCCCCTGGATGTGGACCCCCAACCCGCCCGCTTGGCAAGAGGATGGCGGCCCGCAGGCTTTTGCCGCGCCCCGCGACGCGGTCAGGGCGTGGTTTTAGGATTTAATTGCCGGAGGCGATGGAATAGGACGGCGGCATCATGCGGACGGTCGCCCTCATCGACTATGGCGCCGGCAATTTGCGGTCGGCCGAGAAGGCGTTGCGCAAGGCGGCGGACAGGGTGGCGGACTCCATCGCCATCGCGGTCACCGCCGACCCGGACCGCGTCGCGGCGGCGGACGCGGTGGTTTTGCCGGGGGTGGGAGCGTTCGCAGCCTGCATGGACGCGCTCGAGGCGCGGCCCGGGCCTGGTCGAGGGCATGACGCGGGCGGTCAGGGAACGCGGCGCCCCGTTTCTCGGCATCTGCGTCGGCATGCAGCTGCTGGCCACCCGCGGCCTGGAGTTTCGCGCGACACCGGGGTTGGATTGGATCGGCGGCGAGGTGAGACGGCTGGCGCCCGGCGATCGACGGTGTAAGGTGCCTCACATGGGGTGGAATGGCCTGGACGGCGCGAACGCGACGGCGATGTTCGCCGATGTGTCCGCCGACATGTATTTCACCCACTCCTTCGCCTTCCATCCCGACGACGAGGCCGACGTGGCCGCGTGGAGCGAGCATGGCGGCCGCTTCCCGGCGGCGGTGCTGCGGGACAATCTGGCCGGCGTGCAGTTCCATCCGGAGAAATCCCAGGCCGCCGGACTGCGCCTGCTGGCGGGCTTCCTGGAGTGGCGGCCATGATCCTGTATCCGGCCATCGACCTGAAGGACGGTCAGTGCGTCCGCGTGGTGCGTGGCGATCTGAATACGGCGACGGTGTTCAACACCGATCCGGCCGAACAGGCCAGGGCCTGGGTGGCGGCGGGGTTCGACTGGCTGCACGTCGTCGATCTCAACGGCTCGGTGGAGGGCCGGGCGGTGAACGACGCGGCGGTCGAGGCGATCCTGACCTCGGTGTCGATCCCGGTGCAGCTGGGCGGCGGCATCCGCTCGCTGGCCGGCGTCGAGGGCTGGATCGAGGCCGGCGTCAGCCGGGTGATCCTGGGCACCGCCGCGGTGCGCGATCCGACCCTGGTCAAGACCGCGGCGCGCAAATGGCCCGAGCAGATCGCGGTCAGCGTCGATGTGCGCAAGGGCCGGGTCGCGGTGCAGGGCTGGACCGAGGATTCCGGGCTGGACGCCATAACCGTGGCCAGGCGGTTCGAGGACGCCGGGGTGGCCGCCCTGATCATCACCGACATCGATCGCGACGGGGCGCTGCTGGGCTTCGACATCGAGGTGTTCGGAGCCATCGCCGACGCCGTCGACATCCCGGTGATCGCCGCCGGCGGGCTCGCCTCGGTGGCCGACATCGAGCGCCTGCGCGCCTGGCCCGGCCGCCCGATCGCCGGGGCCGTGCTGGGCCGCGCGCTGTACACCGGGGCGATCGGCTCGATCGAGGCCCTGGCCGCCGCGGCCTGAGGAACTGGCCCTCGCCGGGAGGCCAGATGTCTCTTCTCGGCGACATATCCGAACCCCTTCTCCCTCTGGGAGAAGTACCGGCGAAGCCGGGGGATGAGGGTCGTCGGGCCGTACGCGGTGCGTTGCTCACCGCACCGCGCTCTGCATCGGGACCCTCATCTGTCGTTTCACGACATCTTCTCCCAGAGGGAGAAGAGAGCAAAATTCAACTTGCGGTCAGGTTGATTTGAAGCCGATGCGGGCGTGGCTGCCGTCGCAGAACGGCTTGCTGGCGCTGGCGCCGCAGCGACAGAGGCGGGTGGCTTGCGTGCGGGCGACGACGCGGCCCGTGCCGCTGGTGATCTCCAGATTGCCGCGCACGAGCAGGGGGCCATCGATCTGGGGATCGATCGCGAGCGGGCCGTTGCGATGGGCGAGCGCGTCGGTCCGGCCGGTCGGCGGCTCGCCGGTGGCGTCGAAATGCACCTCATGGTGCGAGCCGTCGCAGTAGGGCTTGTTGCGCGAGGCGCCGCAGCGGCAGAGGGTGGCGCGATAGCCGGCCGGAGCGCCGGCGATCACCAGGTCGCCGCGGACCGCATAGGGGCCGGCCTCACGGATGGCGGCGAGGTTGACCGGCGGCGCTGACTCGTCGGGTCGGCCGTCCTTGCGGACATAGCGGATGGCGCCGGACGGGCAGGCGTGGGCGATGGCCGCCAGCGCCTCGACGTCCATGGCGTCGGGATGCAGCCAGGGCCCCTTTACGTTGGCGAGGAAGACATCGGGCGCGCCGGTGACGCAGAAACGGGCGTGAATGCAGCGTTTGGCCTCGAACATCAGGGTCAGGCGTTCGCCCTCCACGAGCTCGACGCCGTTCTCGATCGTGACCTCGGGGGCGGGGCCGGGCGCGGCGTCGGAGGGCGCGGCCGGCGCGGACTGCGCCGACAAGGCGCCGGTCAGTCGCCGGGGCGCCTGGCCCGCGAGGTCCTCCAGCAGGGCCGAGGCGCGGACGGCGCGGGCATCCCCGGACCCGGCGAGCACGCGGGCGCCGGCGGCCAGTTCCGCGAACCGCTCGATCAGATAGCGCCGCGCGCCTTCGCCGGGCGTCAGGGCGGCGGTGTCGCGCGGCGCGGTGAACGAGACGCCGGCGTTGCAGCCGGGACTGGCCGGGCCGGCGGGCAGTCGGGCGGCGCGCTCGCCCAGCAGCGCCATGGCTTGCATCAGTCCGATCGCCGCATCGACGGCGAAGGCTTTTTCTGGATCGGGGCCGGCGATGGCGTAGGCGCGCGCCAGCAGCCGCAGCATCAATCCGTAGGCTGTATTGGCCACGTCGACCGTCCGGGCGGCGGCCGGATCCTCGATCCACACCCGCCCCTCGGGGCGCGGAGGCCGGCGCAGGACCGGATTATGGGCGGCGGGGTGGGCAGGGGAGAAGTCGGGATTGCGCGCCCGCAGCGCCTCATACTCGGCGCGCACCGTCGCGAATTTCTGGAAATGCGACTCCTCGCTGTGGCTCGGCGCGCCTTCGCCCTGGGCGACGATGGCGTCGAAGGCGGCCAGGGCGGTCTTCAGGCAGATCACCGGCGCGACACCGTCGAGCTCGACCTCGGCGGCCGAAAGCTGCAAGGCCGGGTCGCCACAAAAGGCGTTCGCCTCGCCGTGAAGATCCACCAGCGCGCGCAGCCCGGCCCCGATCGAAGCATAGAAATCGCCGACGGTGTCGTAGTCGAGGCCCATGGGGGTGAGGCGCGCGCCGGGCGCGCCCCGCACAAAATCGACTTGCGGCGCGAACCCCTCGCCGTCGGGCTCGCGCGAGCCGTGCGGCCGCTCCAGATGGATGAAATGCTGCAGGGTGGCGGCGCTGAACGGGGCCAGCTTGACCACCACCCCGGCTGGCAGATAGCCCGGATCGAGGGGAAAGTTTGTGCGCCCGATGCGCGGCGCGGCGCCCAGCGCCGAGGTGATGTTCCAGACCGCCGCGAGGTGACCCATTTCCTCGATCGCCACGTCCAGCAGCACGCGTCGCCAGCCGCGAAACGGCGGCGGCTTCCTCCTCGCTCAGGCCGTCGGCCACGCCGTCCTTCAGGCTGAAGGCGGCGTAGAGGTAGGTGCACATCAGGTTGTGCTCGAGTTCCGCGGCCTCGTAGAGCGCATAGACGATATGCTCGCGGCTCGGTGCGACCGTGAGCGCTTCGGCGATGGGATCGGTCATTGATAAACCCTCAGTACAAGGATGAAACAGCCCGCCGGTCGTCCCGGCGACGAAAGCGGCCCCGACCGGCTGGGTCAGCAGGCGCCCTCGCGCCCGACATCGAGCCGGACCAGCTTGGCGGGTTGTAGCACCCCATCGGGGGTGTCACGATGCCCCCGGTGGTGGTCACGTAGAGCGCGTTCCGGTCCGCCTGGGTCCGGCCGAAGGCGCATGCTGATACGGCGATGTCTCCATCGTCGAGCACGGCGAGCTTCTCGACGAAGGTCCCGACCGGCCATTGCGCGACGACCGCGTGCGCGACCGGCGGCAACGGCGCAACCTCGTGCGGCGGCAGATCGGGCGGTAGCTGGAGGATCGGATCCATCTCTAGGCCTTGACCAGCCGCTCGAGGACTTCCTCGTACATCACCGTCTGGATCTGTCCACCGGCGGAGCTTGCCCAATCGGTCGCCAGTTCCGCCATCACCTGGTTCGTCGACGTCACCATCACGCCATGGACCGCGGGATGGCGCTGTCGGCGGGCGTATGGCGTTCCTGTCAGACCCACTGGTCGGACGGGCCCTTTCGGCCCTGCACGAGGATCCGGCGCGCGGCTGGACCGTGGAAGCGTTGGCTGAACTGGCGGGGCTTTCCCGCTCGGCCTTCGCCGCCCGGTTCGCCGACGCGGTCGGCCAGACGCCGCTGAAATACCTGGCGGCTTGGCGCCCGCGCCTTCAAGGCCCGGTTCGGCGTCTCGCCGGCCGCATTCCGGCGCCAGGAGGTCAGGCCCATCGCCTCTGACGGGTCCGGCGAGCCGGTGGATTGCTGAGGCGCCGCGGCTATGTCAGGAAGGCCGCGTTCGTCGTTACCCCGATCGCGCGCCAAAGGGCCAGGATGCTGAAGATCCGCGTCATTCCGTGCCTCGACGTCAAGGATGGGCGGGTGGTCAAGGGCGTTCGCTTCGTCGAGCTGCGCGACGCCGGCGATCCGGTGGAGCAGGCGGCGGCCTATGACGCGGCCGGCGCGGACGAACTGATGTTCCTGGACATCACCGCCAGCCACGAGGGACGCGGGGCGATCCTCGACGTCATCGCCCGCACCGCCGACGTCTGCTTCATGCCGCTCTCGGTAGGCGGCGGCATCCGCACGGTGGAGGATGCGCGGCGGCTGTTGCGGGCCGGGGCGGACAAGGTCTCGATCAACAGCTCGGCGGTGGAACATCCCGGCCTGATCAGCGCTTGCGCCGACGCCTTCGGCGCGCAGGCGACGGTGGTGGCGATCGACGCCAAGCGGCGGCCGGGCGGCGGCTGGGAGGTCTACACCCACGGCGGCCGGCGCGCGACCGGGCTGGAGGCGGCGGCCTGGGCGGCCGAGGCGGTGGCGCGCGGGGCCGGCGAGATCCTGCTGACCTCGATGGACCGCGACGGGGCGCGCAGCGGCTACGACATCGCTCTGCTCGCGGCGGTGACCTCGGCGGTCGGCGTGCCGGTGATCGCCAGCGGCGGAGCGGGCGGTGTCGAGCATCTGGTCGAGGCGGTGGCGCGCGGCGGAGCCGACGCGGTGCTGGCGGCCTCGATCTTCCACTTCGGCGAGGTCGGCATCGGCGAGGCCAAGGCGGCCATGGCCCGCGCCGGCCTGCCGGTCCGCCTGACCGAAGCGGCGCCGCGCACGGTGATGGCGTGAGCCGGTTCGCCGCCGTGGTGGAACGCCTGGCGGCGGTGATCGCCTCGCGGCGCGGGGCCGACCCGGCTGCGTCGTGGTCGGCGCGCCTGCTCGCCGATCCGGCCCTGGCCGGCAAGAAGCTCGCCGAGGAGGCGGTGGAGACCGCCATCGCGGCGGTGCAAGGCGACCGCGAGGCAATCGCCAAGGAGAGCGCTGACGTGGTCTATCATCTCCTGGCGCTGCTCGCCGGCGCCGGCGTCAGCCTGGACGCGGTTGCGACCGTGCTCGAGGCGCGCGAGGGCCGCTCGGGGGTGGCGGAGAAGGCGGGACGATAGGGGGAAGTGCACGCATCTACTCGCCACCCGCCCCATAACCTCCGCCGAAGATCAGGGGACACAATACGGAATTGACACGCGCCGGCGGGTGGCCGACGGTGACCGGCATGGCTCGACTGGCGCGCGTTGTGATGGAGGGGGTGGCGCATCACGTCACCCAGCGCGGCAATCGCCGCCAGACGGTGTTCTTCGGCGACGAGGACTATCGCGCCTACCGGGCGCTGCTGGCGGAAGGCTGCGCGGCCGCCGGGGTCTGCGTATGGGGCTATTGCCTGATGCCCAACCATGTTCACCTGATTCTGGTCCCTTCGAGCGCCGACGGGCTGCGCGCCGCCCTGGCCGAGGCGCATCGGCGCTACACGCGGCGGGTGAATTTCCGCGAGGGCTGGCGCGGCTATCTGTGGCAGGGCCGGTTCGCCTCGGTGGCGATGGACGAGGCGCACCTGATGGCGGCGGCGCGCTATGTCGAACTCAATCCGGTGCGGGCGGGGCTGGCGGCCAGGGCCGAGGATTGGCGGTGGTCGAGCGCCCGGGCCCATCTGGAGGGCCGGGACGACGGGCTGGTGTCGGCGGCGCCGCTTCTCCAGCGCCAGAGCGATTGGCGGGCGTTTCTCGACCAGGGTCTGCGCGAGGATGAACTCGCCGCATTGCGCGCCGGTGAGCGGACAGGCCGCCCGCTGGGATCCGCAGCATTCGTCGCCGCGCTGGAGCGCGACCTGGGCCGCCCTCTGGCGCGCCGGAAGCCGGGGCCAAAGCCCGCGGCCGGCGCGGGCGATCGGGGGAGATAGGTACTGTGTCCCGGATCTTCTCCAGATCTTGCCGACGGGGGGTCAGACGAGCGTCAGAACAGGATCACCGTGTCGCTGTAGGCGGCCACGTCCTTGTCATGAGTGATCAGCCGCAATGGTTCGCTCAGCGCCTGCGCCACCAGCAGCCTGTCGAACGGATCGGCATGCAGCAGCGGCAAATGCCCTACCGCTGACGCATGTTCGGGGGTTACGTTGAGTAGGGCGTAGCCCGCTCCCCGGAAAAGGGTCAGCGCCCTGGCGCCCGAGATCCCGATGTCGCCCGGCCGCCCGCGTGAGAGAGCGTGCTTGATGGTGATTTCCCAAACACTGACCGCGCTGATGACAATCTCGTTATCCGGTTCGGCGATCAGCGTCGCGATATCGGCCGACAGCCAACTCGTTTTGGCGATCGCCCACAGCGCGACGTGGGTATCGAGCAACAACCTCAATCGACTTCGCCGTTGAACAGCTTTTCAATAAAGGCATTGTCCTTGTCTATGTCGTCCGGGACCTCGAACAGTCCCTCGGCGATACCCAGTCGCTTGCCAACCTGCCTGGTTTCGACCGGCACCAGCCTCGCCGCCGGTTTGCCATTGCGGGCGATCACGATCTCTCGCTCGCGGCCGGTTTCCACCGCCTCGATGAGGCGCGAGAGGTTGGTTTTCGCTTCCAGGACGTTATAGATCGGCATGGTCCGTCGCCTTGGCCAAGTCTGGTCAGACTAAGCTCTCGCCCGGGACGGCGCAAGACCGGCGGCTCAACCACCTACCGTCCCGGCATGGTCCGAAGATCGGGAGATCGTGTTCTTCGGCGATGAGGACTATCGCGCGTCGGCGGCGCCGCTCAAGGCGAATCGTTTGCGGATCGGCCCGGGCTGGGCGGCCAGGGGTCGGCCCAGGCGGGCAGACTGTGTAGGCCGTCCAGCCAGCGGACGATATTGGCGAAGCCGGCCAGCGGCATGTCGGACTCTCGCCAGTAGCGAGCCATCGACGCGGCCTGGAAGTCGGCGATGCTCAGCCGGTCGCGCGCCAGCCAGTCGCGGCCGGCGAGATGGCCGTCGAGCACGGCGGCGTAGCGATGCAGTTCGGGGACGAGCGCCGGCAGGCTGGCGAGGTCGGGCTCGGCGAACCCGAAGGTCGGTTTGACGATGTGTTCGAAATAGAATGGGGCCACCGCGGGCGACCAATGACAATCGGCCCACGACAGCCAGCGCAGCACTTCGACCTGAGCGGCGGTATCCCGCGCCGGCCACATGTCGGAGCCGGCCTTGACGCACAGGTGCGCCATGATCGCCGACGACTCCCAGATCACCTGGTCGCCATCGACCAGGGTGGGCGCCTTCCTGTTGGCGTTGAGCGCGGCGTAATCGGCGGTTTTCAGGCCGCCGGCCATCAGGTTCACCTCGATGGTATCGACCTCGAAGTCCCAGATGCTTGACCAGCGCCAGCACGCGAAGCGGGGCCTGGGCCCTGATCCAGTACAATCTCATCGGCCGCTCCATTGTCGAGGTTCACCACCCGGGAGTATAACCGGTCCGCACGACATCGCGACCTCACACGGCCGTGGCGTTCATGGGTTCCGCCAAACGAATGAGCCATCGTCGCACGGCCCGTCGTCGCATGGCCTGGGCCGTCGCGGCGGCCGCATCGGTCCTGGCGGGGTGCGCCCTGGTCGATGATCCAGCCGGCGGAGGGCCGGGCGTCGCCGGCCTGTACAGCACCCGCCATCCGGTCACCGTCGACGGCGACACGATTTTCACGGCCGGCTATCTGCTGATCGCGCCGGACGGGAAGATGACGGTCTACACCCACCAGGGAACGCAATTGAACGGATCGAAACGCGACTGCTACGAGCTGGCCAACGGCGCGGAGACCGATGCGCCGCTGCAAGGCGGCACACTGGCGGCCCGCAAGGCCCCGACCGGCGACGCGGACTACGAATCCGCCCGGAACGGCGTGGTGTTCGGCGTGTTGGCCGATCGCGCGGCGGGCGAGCCGGTGCGCTGGTTCGTGCATGCCTACAAGTCCAACAACACCGTGAATATCCGTGGGCTGCAGAATGTCGTGATGGTGACGGGCCAGGCCTATGCGATCACCGGCGCCCCGCTGGGGGCGCGTGAGGAGAGCAGGCTGCGCTCGAAACTCTGCCCGGCGACGGCCCGGCGGCCATAGGGCGCGCTCGCCGCCCGGTCGCGGGATTTCGCGAGCTATTGTTCGAGATCAATGGCGGCGGGACCGAGACATCCTAGCCTCCGCGCAGCGTCGACGACCCTTCCGGCATCGGCGCTGGAGGCAAGCGCAATGTTCACCTTTCTCGAAGATCTGCCGGCCGACGTCCTGGGAGTCGAAGCTTCGGGCGCGATCACCCACGAGGACTATCAGCGGCTGACGCCGCGGGCCGAGGCGATGATGGGCAAGGGACCGGTCAAGGCGCTGTACGTGATCGACGACGACGCCACGGAGTTCTCGCCGCAGGCGTTGTGGGACGATCAGGTGTTCAGCATCAAGCATTGGCGCGATTTCAGCCACCTCGCGCTGGTCACCGATCAGGTCTGGGCGCGAGGTCCGCCCGACTGTTCGGGCCGTTCTTTCCGGCCAAGATGAAGGTCTTTCACCAGGCGGAACTGGCCGAGGCGAAGGCCTGGATCGTTTCGCCGAGCTGATCGACGCCAAGCCGTGCGGTTTGGCGAGGATGCAGGATCAGGGGCGGACGAATTTCAGCGCGTATTGATCGGTGCGGCCCCGGATGGCTGGGTCGAAGATCGGCCGGCTATGATCGTCGCCCGGTCGAGCGAGGAAGGCGCCTTCCGCCGCCAGGCGGAATCCGGCGGCGGTCACTTCGGCGATCACCTGGGCCTTTTCGATGCGATGCAGCGTGGCGATCCGATCGAGGGTCAGTCCGGGATTGGCCTGATGGTCGAGAATGAAATAGACGCCGCCCGGCTTCAGCGATGCGAAGACCCGGCGGTTGAACGCCGCCATGTCGACCCTGCCGTATTTGGCGATATGCAGGTCGTGATAGTTCTGGGTGATCCAGAACAGGTCGAGTTTGCGCGGCGCCTCGAACTGGCCGAAGGGTTCGACGTCCAGCGAAACATTGCTCCGCCCAGCTTCCGCCAGCAGCGCCTTGTCGGCCGCCACCGAGTCGGTCCAGCCGGCGTTCTCGAACCCATAGATCTCGCCCTCCGGCCCGATGATGTCGCTCAGCAACCGGGTAAAGTAACCGCCGCCGGGAAACAGCTCGCCGACCACCATGCCCGGAGTGACACCGGCGAAATTCAGCGTGTCGGCCGGATCGCGCAGGCCATCGGCGGCGATGTCCGCCTGTGGTCGAGTCCGATCGGCGATCGCGTCGGCGACGAAGGTCGAGGCCACCGCCGCGAGGGCATGGCCAGCGGCCACCGCCAGCAGCGCCGCGGCGAAGACGGCGGTCAGTCGCATGGTCGAATTCCCCGGCGGACCTCGCGTCCATACAGTAACGCGCGCCGGGTCGGCGGAAATTCCGATGCCCAACGTCGGCTGGGCCGGGGCCGGGATCAGTGCATCCAGGCCGGGGTGGTCGGCTGGGCGTTGATGATCATCCAGGCGACGGCGATCAGCAGGCCGCCGCCGACCACGACCATGGCGGCCGACACCGAGGCTTCGAGCCGTTTGGCCCATTGGTGGTGCTTCTTGGGATGGACATCCGGCCGGTCGTGGCCATGGGGAAGCGCTGGTGTGGTCATCGGGTCGTCTCCGCAATCAGGTTGCCAAAGCTCCCTCGGCGGCGGCGCGCGCCGCGGAAGGCGCTATCCTCTCGACGCGTGCGACGACGGTCCCAACGATCGGCATCACAGACGCCAAGTCTTCGATAGTCATTGCGCAAATATTCGTGAATTGTCAAGCTCGGCATGTCTTGGCCGGGCGCCTCCGACCATTGCCGGGCGGCGCCCGGAGATCAGTGGCGGAAGACCCGCACGCCGGTGAAGGCCATGGCGACGCCGGCCTGGTCGGCGGCCGCGATCACCGCCTTGTCGCCGACCGAGCCGCCCGGCTGGACGACGCTGGTGGCCCCGGCCTCGACCGCCTGCAGCAGTCCGTCGGGGAATGGAAAGAACGCGTCGGACGCGCAGGCCGAGCCCTTGGCGAGCAACTCGGACAGGCCGGCGGCCTGGGCGGCTTCGCCGGCGCGCAGGGCGGCGATGCGGGCCGAGTCGCGCCGGTTCATCTGACCGGCCCCGATCCCGGCGGTCTGGCCGTCCCGCGCGAAGACGATGGCGTTGGACTTGACGTGGCGCGCGACGGTGAAGGCGAACAGCATGTCGCGCAATCTCACTCTCGGTGGGCGTGCGCCGGGTGACGACGGTAAGGTGGTCGCGGGTGACGCGAAGACTGTCGCGCCCCTGGACCAGGAAGCCGCCGGCCACCGACTTGAAGGTCTGACCAGGCGCGGTCGGATCAGGCAGGGCGCCGGTGAGCAGCAGGCGCAAATTCTTTTTGGCGGCGAACAGGGCGATGGCCTCGTCGTCGGCCTCGGGCGCGATCACCACCTCGGTGAAGATCTTGACGATCTCGGCGGCGGCTGCGGCGTCGAGCCGGCGATTGAGCGCCACGATGCCGCCGAACGCCGAAACCGGATCGCATTGCAGGGCGCGGACATAGGCCTCGCGCGGATCGGCGCCGACGGCGACGCCGCAGGGATTGGCGTGCTTGATGATCGCCACGGCCGCGCTGTCGGCGGGATCGAATTCGGCGACCAGTTCGACGGCCGCGTCGGTGTCGGCGATATTGTTGTAGCTCAAGGCCTTGCCCTGAACCTGACGGGCGGTGGCGACGCCGGGCCGGGGGTGAGGCAGGGTGTACAGGGCGGCGGACTGGTGCGGGTTTTCACCATAGCGCATCACCTGCTTGCGGGCGCCGGCGATGGTCTTGCGGGCCGGCCAGGGATCGCCGACCTCGCCGGCGAACCAGTCGGCGATGGCCGCGTCGTAGGCGGCGGTATGGGCGAAGGCCCGGGCGGCCAACTGGCGGCGCAGGGCCAGGGTGGTGGCGCCGTTGGCGGTCAACTCGGCCAGCACCAGCCGCATGTCCGCCAGGGACGTGCAGACGGCGACATAGGCGTGGTTCTTGGCGGCCGAACGGATCATTGCCGGCCCGCCGATGTCGATGTTCTCGACGCAGGCGGCGAAATCGCCGCCGGCGGCCACCGTGGCCTCGAACGGGTAGAGGCTGACGTAGAGCAGATCGATCGGGACGATGCGGTGCTCGGCCATGGCGGTCGCGTGGCCGGGATCGTCGCGCACCCCCAGCAGGGCGCCGTGGATGGCCGGATGCAGGGTCTTGACCCGGCCATCCATCATTTCCGGATAGCCGGTGAACATCGAAACGTCGCGCACCGGGACGCGTGCGGCGGTGAGAGCGGAGCGGGTGCCGCCGGTCGAGACGATCTGCACCTTCATCGCGGCCAGGGCGCGGGCGACCGGGACGAGGCCGGTCTTGTCGGAAACGGAGATCAGCGCGCGGCGAACCGGAGCGAGATCGGGAGCGGGCGGAAAGGCGGGGGCGCTCATGGCGGACTCCTCGGTGGGGAAGGGCGCCCAGGCGTGCGGCGGTCTAATGTCCGCGCTCCCCGGTGGTGGCCCACCTGCAAGTCGCCAGTCACGCGAACGGCGCGAAAATAGGCGCCGGACGGTGGCTGTCAACGGGCGCGCCCGGGCGGCCGCGGCCAGGGCGGCGCGAGGTCTTCCGCGACAGGCTCGGGCGGGACATCCCGATTGCGGGGCGGGCCGGATTGGACCTATGCTGGCGTCCGTGCCGAACAACCTCGCCTCCTTCGCCATCCACGTCGACGACGTCGATCGGGCCCGCGCCTTCTACGAAGCGGTGTTCGACTGGAGGTTCGAACCGTGGGGGCCACCTGGCTTCTATCTGATCCACACCGGCGACGCCGCCTCGCCGGGCGTGCAGGGGCTTATGCACCGGCGGCACGCGCCGCGCTCCGGCCAGGGCCTCAACGGATTCGAGCCGACGTTCGCGGTGGCCGACGTCGATGAGATCGCGGCGCGCGTCGAAGCCGCCGGCGGCGTGATCACCTTCGCCAAGGCGGCGATCCCGACGGTCGGGACCCTGATCCGGTTCCTCGACACCGAGGGCAACGACGTCGGAGCGATGCGCTACGAGACGCCGCCGCATACCTGAGGCCGCGCGACCCTATCCTCGCAGAGCGGTGATATTGGCCGCATAGCCGGCTGGACCGTCCTTGAACACCGCGGTGCCGGCGACCAGGGCGGTGGCCCCGGCGCCAACGCACAGACGGGCGATCTCGGGCGTCACCCCGCCGTCGACTTCGAGCACGATGTCGCGGCCGGCGGCGTCGATCATCTGCCGTAGGCGGGTGATCTTCGGCAGTTGCGAGGCCAGGAAGTGTTGGCCGCCGAAGCCGGGATTGACGGTCATCACCAGGATGATGTCGATGTCGTCGAGCATGAACTCGATGACGTCGGGCGGCGTGGATGGATTGAACACCACTCCGGCCTTCGCGCCCAGGCGGCGGATCTCGCGCAGGGTGCGGTTCAGGTGCGGACCGGCCTCGGGATGCACCAGCAGATGGTCGGCGCCGGCCGCCCTGAACGCTTCGAGATAGGGGTCGGCCGGACTGATCATCAGGTGCACGTCGATCGGGATCGTGACGTGCGGCCGCAGCGCCTTGACCACCATCGGACCGATGGTCAGGTTCGGCACGAAGTGGCCGTCCATGACGTCGACGTGCAGCCAGTCGGCCCCGGCGGCCGCGATGGCGCGGGATTCCTCGCCCAGGCTGGCGAAATCGGCGGACAGGATGGACGGGGCGATGAGAGGTCGTCGCATGGCCCTAGGGTCTAGCACGCCGCAGGCGGGCGATGAAGAAGCCGTCGAGACCGCCGGCGGGCCTGATGAGGCAGGATCCGCAGCCAGCCTTCGGGTTGCCGGCTCGCGGCCGGTGAACCGGTCTCGCCGGGAGCGATCGGCTCGAGCGCGAACCCGGCATGGCTCGCCAGAAAGCCGCGTGATCTGCGCCTCGCCCTCCTCCGGCTCGAGCGAGCAGACGCTGTAGACCAGCCGGCCGCCGGGCGCGACCCGCCGCGGCCGCGGCGGCGAGCAGCGCCGCCTGTGCTCCGGCCAGGGAGGCGATGTCGCCCGGCCGGGCGTTCCACAACACGTCGGGATGGCGGCGGAATGTGCCGGTGGCCGAACAGGGCGCGTCGAGCAGCACCGCGTCGAAGGCCCGCGCATCGGCCCATCCCACCGCGCCGGCGGCGACCACCTCGGCGGTCAGCCCGGTTCGCGCCAGGCCGGCGACGACCCGGCGCAGGCGGTCGGCCGAGCGGTCGAGCGCGGTCACCCGCGCCCCGGCGGCGGCGAGCTGCAGGGTCTTGCCGCCCGGGGCGGCGCACAGGTCGAGCGCCGTTTGGCCGGCTTCGATCGCCAACAGGCGGGCCGGCAGGGCGGCCGCGGCGTCCTGCACCCACCAGCGGCCGTCACCATAGCCGGGCCAGCCGGCCACGTCGCCCCGCCGTTCGGTGCGCACGCCGCCGGTCGGCGAGACCTGCCCTTCCAGGTCGGCGACGACGGCGGTGTCGGATGCGTCGCGCAGGGTGAGATCGGTGGCCGGTTCCACGGCGATGCAGGCCGCGATCGCGCGGGCCTCCGCCTCGCCATAGGCGGCCCGCCAGCGCGCGAACAGCCAGGGTGGGGCGAGCGTTTCCGGGTCGTCGCTGAGCGGCCCGTCGCGCAACACGCCGCGCAGCACGGCGTTGATCAGGCCGCGTAGCGGTTTGGGCGCCAGGCTGACGGTGGTGTCGACCGCGGCGAACACCGGCGTGTCGAGATAGACCGCCTGCGCCAGGCCCAGCCGCAGCAGGTCGCGCGACGGCTTCGGCGGCTCCTTGCCGAGGCGCGCATCGAGGGCGCGGTCGATCGGACCCAGATGCCGCAGGGTCGCCATCACCACGGCCCTGGCGAAGGCGCGGTCCTGATCGGACAGCCGGCCCTGGCCGGCGGAATTGAGGGCCTCATCGAGCCCGGAACGGCCGCCGAGGGCGGCCTCCAGCAGCTTCAGCGCGGCGGCGCGGGCGATCAGGGCGGTGTCGGCGGAAGTGCTCACCGGTCCGGCTTGCCCCGATACGCCGGTTCCGGCAAGGGCTTGGCGCTCGACCGGGCCTCGCCTACATCCCAACCGTCATGACCGATCGACCTCCGCCCAACGCCGCACCCGGCAAGACCCTGACGCCCGCCGCGCGCCGGGCGCTGGAAGAGGCGGCCGCGCGCCAGGCGGTACAGCCAGGAGCTTCGTGTCGCCACCGAGCGCGGCGGCCCGGCCGGCCCGGAGCCGACCCGGTTCGGAGACTGGGAGCGCAAGGGCGTCGCCGTGGACTTCTGAGCCGTCTCAGGCGTTCATTTCGGCGGTGATCGCCAACGCGGCCGCCCGCGGATCCGGGGCGGCGGTGATCGGCCGGCCGCAGACGAGGTGAGTGGCGCCGGCGGCGAGGGCGCAGGCGGGGGTGGCGGCCCGGACCTGGTCGTCGAGGCTCGACCAGCCGGGGCGGATCCCGGGGGTGACCACCAGGAAGTCGGGTCCGCCGAGCCGGCGGGCGATGGCGGCCTCGCGCGGGCTGGCGACCACGCCGTCCGCGCCGGCCTCGATCACCTGGCCGATCCGGCGGGTGACCAGGGCCTCGACGTCGAGGCCATAGCCCATCTCGGCCAGATCGAGGTCGCCGAGGCTGGTCATCACCGTGACCCCGAGGATGCGCGTCTGGCGATGGCCGCCGCGGCCCTTGACGGCGGCGCGGAGCACCTGCGGCTCGGCATGGACATTGACCAGGTCGCAAGCCTCGGCCGCGACGATCGCCGCCATGGCCTTTTCCACCGTCGCGCCGATGTCGTGCAGTTTCCAGTCGAGAAAGATCGAATAGCCGCGGGCCCGCAGCGACCTGGCGAGGTTCATGCCATCGGAGGCCAGCAGTTGCAGTCCGATCTTGTAGAAGCTCACGCTGTCGCCGAGCGTCTCGACGAGGGTTTCCGCCTCGCCGCGCGTGGGCAGGTCGAGCGGTACGATCAGGCGCGGGTCGGCGGGCATGTGGCATCCTCGGCGAGCGCGGTCGCGAAGCGGCGTGATTTGAGCTAAGCCGAAAGCATGAACCGGGCCGAATTCGCCGTCAACTTCTTCGTCGCACTGTTCGCCCTGATCGATCCGGTCGGCAACGTGCCGCTGTTCGCCGCGGCGACGGTCGGAGCGACGCCAGAGGGCCGGCGGCTCACGGCCTTGTATATCGCCCTGTTCGCCTTCGTGTTCCTGAGCTTTTTCTACGTCACCGGCCTGGGCCTGCTGCAGTTCTTCGGCATCTCGATGTCCGCCTTCCGGATCGCCGGCGGCATACTGCTGCTGCTCATGGGCCTGGAGATGGCGCGCGGCGATACCGCGCACGGCCTCGACGATCCGACCGTGGCGGCCGAAAAACTATCCACCTACGCCTATGCGGCGCGGCGGTTCGAAGGGCTGGTGGTGCCCTTCGGCATGCCCTTGCTGATCGGGCCCGGCGCGATCTCGACGGCGGTGATCTATGCCGAGGAGGCGCGCCGGTTCGGGGTCGCCGGCGTGGCGATCGGCGTCGGAGTGATCGCCGGCGAATGCCTGCTGATCGTCGCCGCCTTCTGGCTGACCAGCCTGATCTCCCGCCTGCTCGGGCGGGTCGGCATGGTGATCGTGGTGCGGGTGCTCGGGCTGATTCTTTGCGCCATGGCGGTGCAGTTCGTGCTGGCCGGGCTGGCGGGTTCGACCATGGGTCTGATGCGCCGCGACGCGGCGACGCCTTACCAGACGCCGCACAAGACCGGCGCCGGTTCAGAGCCTGGGCGGATCGTCCGGCCCGGCGGGCCATTAGCGCCATGCCCCAGTCCTCGGGCAGCAGTCTGGCCAGGGCCGCGGCCGCCTTGTACGGCGCGCCGGGCACGCAGATCGGCCGATTGGCCTCGACCGCTTCGAGCCCCGCCGCCGCCACTTCGTCGGCCCCCATCCACAGCCAGCCGGGCAAGTCGGCCATGGCGGCCCGCGTGCCGTTGGCGTCGTGGAATTCGGTATGAGGTATAGCCCGGGCACAGGGCTGAAACGTGGACGCCGGCGCCGCGCGCCTCCAGGTGCAGGCCCTGGGAGAATTTGACCACGAAGGCCTTGGCGGCGCTGTACATGACGGTTCCGGGGCCCGGCGGCGTCAGGCCGGCGACCGAGGCGACATTGACGATCCGCCCGAAGCGCCGCTCGATCATGCCGGGCAGCAGCTTGTGGGTGAGCTCGCAGACGGCCACCAGCATCACCTTGAGGAAGGCCTGCTGTTCGTCCCAAGTGGCGGCGACGAAGGGGCCGGGCGTCCCGTAGCCGGCATTGTTGACCAGGGCGTCGACGATGCGCCCGTGCGCCGCGATGCCGCCGAGCACCGCGTCGACGGCGTCGGCCTGCGCCAGATCGGCCGGCAGGATCAGGATCTCGACGCCGTGCCGCAGCCGGATCTCGTCGGCGAGGACGGCGAGGCGGTCGGCGCGCCGGGCGGTGATGGCGAGGTCATAGCCCTGGCGGCGTAAAGGCTGGCGAAGGCGGCGCCGATGCCCGCGAGGCTCCAGTGATCAGAGCGAGGCGCCCGCTCATATCGCAGTTCTCCGGAAGACCGCCCGGCCGGGCGCGCAAGACCAAGTCTTAATCCGCTGGCCGGGCGAATAAAGCCGGCTGCGCCAAAATGCTCAGGCGAGGGCCGGCCGGCGACGTGCAGATTGAACGCCCCGGCGATTGGGTGTACCGCGCGCGCCCAGCGCCCTGCGCTGAGCACGGGGTCGGGTACCGGGCGGCGACAGGCCGCAGCCGGCCGTCTCGGAGAGCTGGTATTGACCGCGGATGTGTCTGCACCGCCCTCCGGCGAGGTTTCGGCGGCGACGGCGCCGCCCGAGGCGCGGCAACGCGCCAGCCGCCGGCGGGTTCGCCGCCCTGACCCTGGGCGCGGTCGGCGTGGTGTTCGGCGATATCGGCACCAGTCCGATCTATGCCCTGCGGGAGGCGCTGGCGCACGCCCGCCCGGTCGGGCCGCCGGACATGGCGGTGTATCGGCGTGGTCTCGCTGATCCTGTGGACCCTGACGCTGATCGTCACGGTCAAATACATCCTTTTCCTGCTGAGCGCCGACAACAAGGGCGAAGGCGGCTCGGTGGCGCTGATGGCGCTGGCCCAGCGCGCCCTGGGGCGGCCGTCACGCGCTGCTGTTCGTGCTCGGCATTCTGGGCGTCGCGCTATTCTATGGCGACGGGGTGATCACGCCGGCCTTTTCGGTGCTGTCGGCGGTCGAGGGACTGAAGGTCGCGCCGCACCTGGGCCATATCCTGGCGCCGTTCGTCCTGCCGACCGCGGCGGCGATCCTGGTCGCGCTGTTCATGGTCCAGGCCCGCGGCACCCATCGGGTGGCGGCGCTGTTCGGCCCGGTGACCACATTGTGGTTCCTCACCCTGGCGGCCCTCGGCGTGTTCACATCTGGGCGAGAGCCCGCGCATCCTGATGGCCGTGCAGCCCTATTTCGCCGTGCGGTTCCTGGTCGAGAACGGCTTCGTCGGTTTCATCATCCTGGGCAGCGTGTTCCTGGCGGTGACCGGCGCCGAAGCGCTCTATGCGGACATGGGTCATTTTGGGAAGGGGCCGATCCGCGCCGCGTGGCTGGTGCTGATTTTTCCCTGCCTGGCGCTGAACTACCTGGGACAGGGGGCCTTCGTCCTGGCCCATCCCCATGCCCGGCATAATCCGTTCTTCGCCATGATCCCGCACTTCGCCTATTGGCCGGTGCTGATCCTGGCGACGATCGGCGGCGATCATCGCCAGCCAGGCGGTGATCTCCGGGGCGTTTTCGATGACCCGGCAAGTGGTGCAGCTGGGCCTGTTGCCGCGCCTCGACATCAAGCGCACCTCGGAGACCCAGTCGGGTCAGATCTACGTGCCGGCCGCCAACATGATGATGATGATCGGCGTGCTGCTGCTGCTGGTGGTGTTCCAGAGCTCACACCATCTGGCGTCGGCCTACGGCGTCGCGGTCACCGGCACGATGTTCATCAGCACCCTGCTCGCCTATGTCGTCGCCCGCTACATGTGGAAGTGGAGCGTGGCCAGGCTGATCCTGCTGCTCGGACCCATCTCGATCATGGACGCCGCCTTCCTCGGGTCCAACCTGTTCAAGATCCCGGAGGGCGGCTGGGTGCCGCTGGCGTTCGGAGCGCGGGCTGGTGCTGGTGATGTGGACCTGGTCGCGCGGAGTGCGGATCCTGTCCGACAAGACCCGCGGCGAGAGCGTGCCGCTGGCGCGACGTCGCCGCGGCGCTGGCGCAATCGGCCGCCGTACCGGCAGCGCGGCACCGCGATGTTCCTGACCGCCAATCCCGACGTCGCGCCGATCGCGCTGATGCACAATCTCAAGCACAACAAGGTGCTGCACGAGCGCAACGTGATCCTGACCATCCAGACGGCCGAGACGCCGACCGTGTGAAGGACGCCGACCGCATCCGGATCGAGCCGATCAACGACGACTTCAAGAAGGTCACACTCACCTACGGGTTCATGGAAAGCCCCAACGTGCCCAAGACCCTGACCCAGTGCCGCAAGATGGGACTGAAGTTCGACATCATGTCGACCAGCTTCTTCCTGGGCCGCCGCTCGGTGGTGCCCGACGCCCGCTCGGGCATGCCGCTGTGGCAGGATCACCTGTTCATCTTCCTGATGAAGAACGCCGCCAATCCCACCGACTTCTTCAAGATCCCGCCCGGCCGCGTGGTCGAGCTGGGCACCCAGGTCACCGTCTAGTCCGGCCTTCGTCGTTCAAGGACCGAACCATGACCCCCGAACGCTCCGGTCAAGAAAGTCGTGCTCGCCTATTCCGGCGGGCTGGACACCTCGATCATCCTCAAGTGGCTGCAGCAGACCTATGGCTGCGAGGTGGTCACCTTCACCGCCGACCTCGGCCAGGGCGAGGAGCTCGGCCCGGCGCGCGAAAAGGCCCTGCTGCTGGGGGTGAGGCCGGAGAACATCTTCATCGAGGACCTGCGCGAGGAATTCGTGCGCGATTATGTGTTCCCGATGTTCCGGGCCAACACGGTCTACGAGGGCCAATATCTGCTCGGCACCTCCATCGCCCGGCCGCTGATCGCCAAGGCGCAGATCGACATCGCCCGCCGGGTCGGGGCCGACGCGGTGTCGCACGGCTCGACCGGCAAGGGCAACGATCAGGTCCGCTACGAGGTCGCCTACTATGCGCTGGAGCCGGACATCCGGGTGATCGCGCCCTGGCGGGAGTGGGACTTCAAGAGCCGCGAGGCGCTGATCGCCTTCGCCGAGCAGCACCAGATCCCGATCGCCAAGGACAAGCGCGGCGAGGCGCCGTTCAGCGTCGACGCCAACCTTCTGCACTCCTCCTCCGAAGGCAAGGTGCTGGAGGATCCCGACGTCGAGGCTCCCGAATTCGTGCACATGCGCACCATCGCGCCGGAAGACGCGCCCGACGAGCCGCGAGTGTTCACCCTGGACTTCGAGAAGCGGCGATCCGGTCGCCGATCGACGGCGAGGCGCTGTCGCCGGCCGCCCTGCTCACGCGCCTGAACGCGCTCGGCCATGAGAACGGCGTCGGCCGCCTCGACCTGGTCGAAAACCGCTTTGTCGGCATGAAGTCGCGCGGCGTCTACGAGACGCCCGGCGGGACGATCCTGCTGGCCGCGCACCGCGGCATCGAGTCGATCACGCTCGACCGCGGCGCGATGCACCTGAAGGACGAACTGATGCCGCGCTACGCGTCGCTGATCTACAACGGCTTCTGGTTCTCGCCCGGAGCGGGAGATGCTGCAGGCGGCGATCGACCATTCGCAGGTCTTCGTCACCGGCCGGGTGCGGGTGAAACTCTACAAGGGCAACGTCTCGATCATCGGCCGCTCGAGCCCCTACTCCCTGTACGATCAGGACCTCGTGACGTTCGAGGAGGGCGCGGCCGCCTACGACCATCGCGACGCCGCCGGGTTCATCAAGCTCAACGCCCTGCGCCTGAGGGTGAAGGCTCGGCGCGACGCGCGAGCCCGCGCCTAAGCGGCTGAACGCGTCCGTTCGGCCGCCAAAAAATCCTGACGCCCCCGTCATTTTTGTTGACGCGAGGCATTCTCGTGGGCATCCTGGGTTCAGGAAGCGCAACCATTCGCAGGAGAACTCCCATGGCCGATGGCAACATCACCAAGGACGTCATGTACGAAGCCGTCTCTCCCGACGATTTCGAGTCGATGTTGAACCTGGACCGCTACGGCAACCGCTCGACGGCGTTCGACAAGCATCATCAGCGCCACCCACGACCACTTCTGGGATCCGCTCGACAAGAAGTACATCGACTTCGACGAGCCCTTCGACATGGAAAACCAGGCGATCATGCCGGAGGAACTGGTCCCGGCGTTGATGACCCGATATGTTTCCGAGGCCCTGTCGGACCCCAAGGAGCGGATCCGCTTCATCAACCAGCAGGCCTTGCGCAGCTTTTCCTCGATCCTGCACGGCGAACAGGGCGCACTGAACCTGTCGGCCTCGCTCTGCCACGTGCTCTACGACCAGGGGGCTCAGGAATACGCCGCCAACCAGACCCGGGAAGAAGCCCGCCACGTCACCGCCTTCGCCAAGTACATCAAGGCGCGCTGGGGCCGTCCGGCCAAGTGCAGTCCGGTGCTGCAAACCCTGCTGGTCGAGATCATCGGCTCGCCGGAAGTCTATAAGAAGATCGTCGGCATGCAGATGCTGGTCGAGGGTCTGGCGATGGGCGCCTTCGCGACCTTCTATCAGAAGATGAACGACCCGCTCGGCCGCAAGCTGATGCAACTGGTGATGACCGACGAGGCGTTCCACCACAAGTTCGGCAAGATCTGGGCCGATCGCACCGTGCCGCACCTCACGCCCGAAGAGCACGACCTCATCGAGGACTGGGCGGCTCACTGCTTCCAGACCCTGCTGTTCAACCTTGTCGCGCCGCACGAACAGCGCGACCTTTACGAGGACTTCGGCCTCGACCCCGATCGGGTGATCGCCGAGTTTGCCGAGATCGCCACCGACGACGCCCGCCGCGAGGACATGAAGGAAGTCCACCAACATCTTCCGGGTCCTGATCAAGACGCTGCTCAACGCCGGCATCATCACCGACCGTACCCGGGCGTTCTACGGCATCTATGTCGACATGGACGAACTGAAGGGCGAGGGCGACGTGATGGTCGGCGACGCCATCGCCGAGGACGGCATCGCCTATCTGAAGACGATCAATTTCCGCGACCGCGGCGCGGCGCTGAAGATCGCCGCGGAATAGGCATCGGCATCACGCGGCCGGCTCCGGGCCGGCGGCGTGGGCCTTGACCTCGAACGAAAGCGGAACAAGATGGCGGCGTGGAAGCCGTCGTCCTCACCTTCAGCCGCCCCGAGACCACTGGCGCCGTGACCCGCGGCGCCGCGCGGTTGCTCACCGCCATGGGCTATGCGCCACTGCTCGAGGTGACTCTGCCCAATGGGCGGCGGGCTGATATCATGGCCCTGGGACCTCGCGGACAAATGTTCATCGTCGAGGTCAAGTCCGGCGTCGAAGATTTCCGGGTCGATCGCAAATGGACGCAGTATCTCGACTATTGCGACAGTTTCGCCTTCGCCGTGGCTCCGGAGTTCCCCCGCGAGATTCTGCCGCCCGAGCCGGGGGTGATCGTGGCCGACGCCTTCGACGGCGCGGTCCTGCGCGAAGCGCCGGTGAGCCCCCTGTCCGGTCCCCGGCGCAAGGCGCTGACCCTGGCGTTCGCCCGCCTCGCCGCTCTGCGGGCGATCGCCCTTGTCGGCGTTCAGCCTTGAGTCAGCGTGGCGCGCGCTTGGCCAGGATCCGCTGCAGCGTGCGGCGGTGCATGCCGAGGCGGCGGGCGGTTTCCGAAACATTTCGGGCGCAAAGTTCGTACACGCGCTGGATATGCTCCCAGCGCACACGGTCGGCGCTCATCGGGTTGTCCGGCGGCGCGGGGCTTTCCGAGGTCAGCACGCCCAGCATGGCCCGCACCACGTCCTCGGCATCGGCCGGCTTGGCCAGATAGTCGACCGCCCCCGCCCGCACGGCGGCCACCGCGGTGGCGATGTTGCCGTAGCCGGTCAGCATGACGATGCGGGCATCCGGCCGCCGCTCGCGCAGCGCCTGCACCACCTTCAAGCCGGAACCGTCTTCCAGCCGCAGGTCGAGCACCGCGAAGGCGGGGGGTAGTCGGCCAGGGCCTCGATGGCCTGCGCCACCGAACCCACCAGAGTGGTGATGAAGCCGTGGGCCTCCAGAGCGCGCCCCAGCCGGCGACAAAGGATGGTGTCGTCGTCCAGCAGCAGCAGGGTTCTCTCGGGCAGGGCGGCGACCGCCGCGGCTAAGTCATCCATGCTCCACCCTCTCCCCGCGCGAAACGCCGACGCTTATTGCGTAGCATGAGATGATCATGATTCCGGAATTGGCGGGACCTCAAGTCTCGTTTCGTCCCCGATCGCGGAGGTGGCTTCGATGTCGTCGCGCCGCCAGCGGACGGTGACCACGGCGCCACGCGGCCGGCCATTGCCGAAGGTCACCCTCGCCCCCGTCCGCTCGAGCAGGGTTTTGGCGATGAACAGCCCAAGGCCCATGCCGATATGCTCGTTGACGGCCAGTTCGCCGTCAGCCGCGGCTGGTGACATACGGCTCGCCGAGCCGCGCCAGGATCACCGGGTCGAAGCCGGGCCCGTCGTCCCTGACCTCGATACTGATGTAGCGGGCATCGAACCGCGCCGCCACCCGGACCTCGGAGCGTGCGAAATCCAGGGCGTTCTCGACGATGGAGGTCATCGAAGGCAATACTTCGGGGCGACGCCACAGATCCGGTGGGCTCTGGTGTGGCGGTCCGCTGACCAGCGTGGCCACCTTGGGGTGCAGCCGGATGGCGTAAGGGGCGGCGACCTCTTCGATGAGCGCCGGCAGGGCCACCCGCTTGTGCAGATCGTCGCTGGTCTCCGGCGCCCGGGCCAGGCGCCGCAGGATATCGCGGCACCGCCCGGCCTGTTCGACCAGCAGCCAGGCGTCTTCACGCAGCGGCCCTTGCGGCGCGTCGCGCGCCAGTTCCTTGGCGATCACCGCGATGGTGGTCAGGGGGGTGCCCAATTCATGCGCCGCCGCCGCCGCCAGGCCGCCCAAGGCCGAGAGCCGCTGTTGTCGGGCGAGGAAGGTGTCGGTCATATGCACGGCGAACTCCATTCGCGCCGCCTGCCGGGCGGTCCACCAGCCGAAGCCGAAGCCGAACATCACGCCCATGGCGTTGGCGATGCCGCAGGAAATCCGGTAGGCGAGCGGCAGGCGGATGGTTGTTCCGACCGGCCAGGGGGTGGGCAGGGACGAAAAGGTCAGCAAGCCACAGATCGCCACGATCAGAACCGCCAGCGCCATCGAGTGACGGCGAGGCAGGATGGTCGCCGCCATCCGCGCCGGAAAGATCAGCCCGAGGCAGAACGGATTGGTCGATCCGCCCGTCAGATACAGGATGGCCGACAGTTGAGCGATGTCGAAGAGCAGATAGCCGGTCTTTTCGAGCGAGGTGCTCGCCCGCCGCGACCCCGACCACATCATCACGCCGATGTTCATCAGCGCGCCTGCGCCGATGACGATTGCCAGAGCATTGGTCGGCAGCGGGACGCGCATGATCCGTCCGACGATGAATACGCCGATCGTCTGAGACGCCAGCATCAGCCAGCGGGCGACGATCAGGTCGCGGTCACGTATCAGTTGCGAAGCCGAGCGGTAGCCTTGCGGAACCGCCTCGTCGAGCGTACCGGGACGAATCTCCCCGGCGCCGCGGGGGTCGCCACCAACCCGATAAATGATCGAATTCGCCGTCATTCCGAACAGGATCGCCCGGATCGCGCCCCTTGGCGATAGCGGGAGCAATAAACTTGTCCGTTTCGCCGGTAAACGCCGCCTTTTGGCGATTTTCTTCGGTGTCTTCCTGGTCAATTGCCTGTTTGGATGTGGCCGCGAAACGGCGCCGTCCGCAGGCGGCGCGCCGGCGGTCGGCGGTCCCTTCGAACTTTCAGATCAGAACGGCTCGCGGGTCGATCAGAGGATCTTGCTCGGCCACTGGTCGTTGGTGTTCTTCGGCTATACTTTCTGCCCGGACGTGTGCCCCGCCACCCTGACCAATCTTGGGGCGGCGCTCGGTCGGCTCGGCGCGGCCGGCGCGCGCGTACGGGTGGTGTTCATCACCGTCGATCCCGAACGCGATACGCCCGCTCAGCTGCGGCAATATCTGGCCAGCCCGTCATTTCCCTCCGGCATGGTCGGGCTGACCGGCAGCGCCGCGCAGATCGCGCAAGTGGCGCGCGAATACCACGTCTATTATCGCAAGGCGGCAACCGGAGCGGACTATAGCGTCGACCACACCTCGATCGTCTATCTGATGAATCCGCGTGGCCAGTTTGTCGCTCCGATCGGCTTTGGAGAGTCGCCGGCGGACGTCGCGCGGCAAATCGGCGCGGCGATGCGCGGCGCGTGAGGCTGGACTTGACCGCTCGCCGCGGTCATGTTGCCGCGCTGCACAATCAAGAGGGGCTCGATGCTCTACGCCTTGCATGAGACCGCCTACCGCTCCGCGGCGCCGCTGAGCCTGGCGGCGAAGCTCACCCGCGCCTTCTGGCGATCACCGTTCAATCCGGCCGCCGCCTCGCAACTCGGCCGGACCCTGTTCGCCTCCGCCGACCTGACGGCCAATCTGACCCGACGCTATTTCAAGCCGGAATGGAACATTCACGCCGTTACCGTCGGCGGCGCGCCCGTGGCGGTGAGCCGCACGACGCCCTGGCGCGATCCCTGGGTCAAACTGCGGCTGTTCACGCGCGATCCAGATGGTTTGAGAGCCGCCGGAGCGCGGCTCGACACGCCGGCGGTGCTGATCGTCGCGCCGTTGTCGGGGCATTTCTCGACCCTGCTGCGCGGCACCGTGCAAGCCTTCCTGACCGATCACGACGTCTATGTCACGGACTGGTCCAACGCCCGCGACGTACCCCTGCTGGAGGGACGGTTCGACTTTCACGACTACATGGATCGGATCGGCGACATGCTGCGCCATATCGGGCGGCGCGCCCACGTCGTGGCGGTGTGTCAGCCCGGTCCGCCGGTTCTGGCCATGGCGGCGCTGATGGCTCAGGACGGCGAACCGCTCCGCCCGGCGAGCCTGACGTTCATGGGCTCGCCGATCGACGCGCGCCTGTCTCCGACGGTGACCAACAAGCTGGCCGAGGAGCGCCCGTTCGCGTGGTTCGAGTCGAACATGATCTATACCGTTCCCCCGCCGTACGTGGGCGTTTGGCGGCGGGTGTATCCAGGGTTCGTGCAACTGTTCAGTTTCATGTCGATGAACGCCGAGATGCACCAGGAGGCGCATCGGCGCTATTTCAGCCATCTGGTGCGCGGCGACGGGGACTTCGGCGGAAAAGCACCGCGACTTCTATGACGAATATCTATCCGTGCTGGACCTCAGCGAGGAGTTCTACCTCCAGACGATCGACGTGGTGTTTCAGCGCTATCTGCTCCCGAAAGGCGAACTCGTCCATCGCGGCCGGTCGGTCGATCTGCGCGCCCTCGAGGACGTCGGACTGATGACGGTGGAAGGGCGAAAACGACGACATCTCCGGCGTCGGCCAGACCCAGGCGGCGCACGGCCTTTGCGAAAACATCCCCGAGAGCTTGCGCGAGCTGTACGTGCAGCCTGGCGTCGGCCACTACGGGGTGTTCAACGGTCGCCGGTTCCGGGAGGAGATCTATCCCCGTGTTCGCGACTTCATCGCCCGATGCGAAGGGGCTTTGCCGACGGCGATTCCCGGCCTAACCCCGGCGGATGAACCTGTTCGGCTCCCGACTCGCGGACGGCGCGCGGCTTGATCTCGAAGGCCTGGTCGTTCGCCTGAGCGTCAGTTCGCGGGCGCGCCGGGTCTCGTTGCGCATCGATCCGGCCCGCCGTGAGGTGGTGGCCATCGCCCCCTCGGCTCGCCGCCTGGCGGACGCCTGGGCCTTCGCACGCGAACGTCGGGCCTGGGCGGCCGAACGTCTCGCCGCGCTTCCGGCGCCCCGACCGGCGGCGGCCCTGGACGAGGTCAGGCTGTTCGGAGAGCCGCACCGGGTGGTCGCCGATGGACGCCGGCCACGACGCCTCGCGGCCGAGGACGCGGAGCCCGCGCGGCTGGTCGGTTGCGGGGTCGGCGCCGTCGACGGCGGATTGGTGGCGCGCGCGATCAAGCGGCGGGCGCTGGAGGTGTTCGAGGCCCGCGCCGCGATCCACTGCGCCGCTCTAGGCGTGTCGGTTCCGCCGATCGCCATCGCCGACGCCCGCTCGCGCTGGGGATCGTGCAGCCCGGGACGGGAGGGGCGGCCGCCTTCGATCCGCCTGTCCTGGCGGCTGGCGCTGGCCCCGTTCGAGGTCGCCGACTATGTCGTCGCCCATGAGTGCGCCCATCTGCGCGAGGCGAACCACGGCCCGCGCTTCTGGGCCCTGGTCGGCGGGCTGGTCGGCGACCAGAGGCCGCACCGCGCATGGCTCAGGGCGCATGGCGCATCGCTGCACGCGTTCGGTCGTTGAACGTGGCGCTTGCGCGACGTGACATCGCCTACAGCGGCACGTCCGCCGGCCGATCGGCGGGAGGCGGCTGGTCGGCCGCGGGGCGGGGCCTCGTCGGCCGGCGGCTGACCGCCGCCCAGGATATCGCCTATGGCGTCGCCCGATCCCGGGGGGGTCGGCGAGGCGCCGCCGGGTATCGGCTGGGCGGCCAGGCGTGGCAGGGCGGCAACCATGAAATTGTGCCAGATCTCGGATGGTGCGCCGCCGCCGGTGACTTTGGCCATCGGCGTGTTGTTGTCCTTGCCGAGCCACACCGCCGCCGTGAATCCGCCAGTGTAGCCGATGAACCAGGCGTCGCGATAATCGCTGGTGGTGCCGGTCTTGCCGGCCAGATCATAGCCCGGCACCCGGGCGCGGGTCCCGGTGCCCGAGATCAGCACCTGCCGCATCATCTGAATCATATACGGCAGCGCCGGGCTGCCGATCACCGGTTCGCGCGGCGGCGCCCCCGCCGCATGGTCGTAGAGCACCTGGCCGGTCTCGGTGCGGATCCGTTCGATGCCGTAGGCGTGAACCCGCGCGCCGCCATTGGCGAAGGCGTCATAGGCCTGGGCCATCTCCATGGGACTGACCTCGACCGCGCCGAGCGCCATCGACGGATCGGTCTGGATCGGCGAGGTGATCCCCAGCCGATGCGCCGTCTGGGCGACGGCCGCGGGGCCGACCTCGTTGGCCAGGCGGGCCGCGACGGTGTTGATCGATTGCGCCAGCGCGGTCTGCAGGGTGATCGGACCGAGGTAACGCCCGGTATAGTTGCGCGGCGTCCAATTTCCGATGGTGATCGGCTCGTCGACCACGGTTTCGGACGGGGTGTGGCCGGCTTCCATGGCGGTCAGATAGACGAAGGGCTTGAACGCCGAGCCCGCCTGACGACGGGTGGTGGTGACGCGGTCGTACTGGCTTTCAGCATAGTTGCTGCCGCCGACATAGGCCCTGATGCGGCCCTCGCCATCCAGCGCCACCAGCGAGCCCTCCCCGACGCCCTGGGCCTGGTGCGCCTGGACCCCGGCGCGGATCGCCTGCTCGGCGGCGGCCTGGATCGGCAGGTCGAGGGTGGTTTCGACCACCAGGTCCTGGGTCGGCTCGCCGACCTGCGCCCGCACCTGCGTATCGAGCCAGTCGACGAAATACTGCGCCCGCTGATTGGCCAGCGTCGCCGACACATGCACCGGCTGGGAAAACGCCGCGTCGCGCTGTTCGGCGGTGATGAAGCCCTGTTCGGTCATCGCCTGCAGGACCATGGTCGCCCGGCGCGCCGCGCGGACGCTGTTGGCGGCCGGATTGTAGCGGGTCGGTCCCTTCATGGTGGCCGCCAGCAACGCCGCCTCGCCGAGCGTCAGGCCGGAGGCCGGCTTGTTGAAATAACGCTGCGCGGCCGCCTCTATGCCGTAAGCCCCGCCTCCGAAGCTGACCCGGTTCAGATACAGCGCCAGGATCTGCTTCTTGGTGAAATGCATCTCCAGCCAGACTGCCAGGATCAGTTCCTGCGCCTTGCGACGATAGGTCTGGGCCGGCGTCAGGAAGAGGTTTCGCGCCAGTTGCTGGGTGATCGTCGAGCCGCCGCGCAACGGGCCGCCCGGGTGGGTGAGATTATAGGCCTCGGAGGTCAACATGCCCCACGGATTGAACCCGATGTGATGATAGAACTGATGGTCCTCGATGGCGATGAAGGCCTCCGGGACATAGGCTGGCAGGGAATCGATGTTCGCCGGCGGCGCGAACTGGCTGCCGCGAACCGCGACCACCGCGCCGGACCGGTCGAGATAGGTGATCGAGGGCTGGCGGTGGACATCGTAGAGTTTGGACGTGTCGGGCAGGTCGCGCGCGAACACCGCGAGGAATGCGCCCAGGAAGATCAATCCCCAGACACCGAGCACCAGCGACCAATAGAGAAGGGCCCCCAATGGACCACGCCGTCGGCTGGGCGGGCCGGCGGGCGCGCCGCCGTGAACATGCGCCATGCGTCGTTCCTCGCCCGAGCCAGCCGCGCTCTATAGCCCAGCCATACACATGGCGCGAGATCATTGACGAATTCCTAACCGGGTTCGTGGCGACCCGCCGCCAAACGGAACCGGCCCGGTGGGGACATGCTGCCCTGCGGATCGTGGGCAAGCGTCGCGGGCCCTGGCATAAGGCTGGCGTGATTCCCTTACTCGATCAGGCCCGCGACGTGCTCCGGCGCACATTCGGTCATGCCGACTTTCGCGGTCTGCAGGCCGGCGTGGTGGCGGAAGTGCTGGCGGGTCGCAATGCGCTGGCGGTGCTGCCGACCGGGGGCGGCAAGAGCATCTGCTATCAGATACCCGCCATGCTGCGCCCCGGCGTCGGACTGGTGGTCTCACCGCTGATCGCCCTGATGAGCGATCAGGTGGAGGCGCTGCGGCAGCTGGGGGTGGCGGCGGCGCGGATGGATTCGGGCCTGTCGTTCGACGAGCGGGAGGAGACCTGGCGGCGCCTGGCCGCCGGCGATCTCGACCTGATCTATCTTTCGCCCGAGGGGCTGATGCAGCCCGCGGCATTACGTCGGCTGGAGGCCGCGCCACTGTCGCTGATCGCCATCGACGAGGCGCACTGCGTCAGCCAGTGGGGTCATGATTTCCGGCCGGAGTACCGCAGTCTCGGTCGGCTCGCCGAGCTGTTCCCGAACGTACCGCGCCTGGCGGTGACCGCGACCGCCGATGCGCGCACCCGCGCCGACATCGCCGAGGAACTGCGGCTGCATGACGCCGCGCGGTTCGTGGCCAGTTTCGCGCGGCCGGAGCTGGCGCTGGCCGCCGAGCGCAAGCGCGGTGCGGCCGCCAACCGGGTCTCCCAGCTGGTCGCCGCCCGCCGCGGCCAGTCGGGCATCGTCTACTGCGGGTCGCGCGACGGGACCCAGGCGCTCGCCGAACGGCTGTCGGCCGAAGGCGTGCCGGCCCGCGCCTATCACGCCGGGCTCGACAAGGTCGTCCGGGCGGACGCCCTGACCTGGTTCCTGGCCGAGGAAGGCGCGGTGATGGTCGCCACCATCGCCTTCGGCATGGGCATCGACAAGCCGGACGTGCGCTTCGTGATCCATGCCGATCCGCCGGCCGCCATCGAGGCCTATTGGCAGGAGATCGGGCGCGCCGGACGTGACGGCGCCGCCGCCGAGGGCATTACCCTGTACGGCGCCTCCGACATGGCGTGGGCGTTGGAACGCCTGCGCCGCCGCGAGTTGCCCGACGAAGTGGCGCTGGTGCAGGCGCGCAAGATCCGCCAGCTGTACGCCATGTTGGATGGGGCCGTGTGCCGCGCCGCCGCGGTGCGGCGGTATTTCGGCGAGACCGAGGTCGCGGCCTGCGGCCAGTGCGACGTCTGCGTCTCGCCGCCGATCGGCATCGACGCCACCCTGGCGGCGCAGAAGCTGCTTTCCGCCGTGCACCGACTGGGCGGCCGGTTTGGGCGAGGCCGGCTGATCGACCATCTGCTCGGCAAGACCAAGGCGGTCTCGCAGGCCGAGGCGGCGATGTCGACCTATGGCGTGGGAGGCGAACTGAGCGCGACCGGCTGGCGCGATCTGCTCGACCAGCTGATGTTCGAGGGCCTGCTCGTGGAGCACGCCAATGACGGCCGGCCGGTGATCGGCCTGGGCGATCCCTCGGATGTACGCGCCGTCTACCGCGCCGAGCGCCGCGTGGCGATGCGCCGGGCGCCGCAGTCCGGCGACAAGGGCGCGGGACGGGGCCGAAAGCGCGGTGACGCGGCCCCGGCTCCCGGCGCGGGCGCCGAAGGCGCACTGTTCGAGGTCTTGCGAGGCTGGCGCCGAGCCGAAGCCGCCCGCCAGCGCGTGCCGCCGTATGTGATCTTCCACGATCAGACCCTGGCGGACATCGCGCGCGTTCGCCCTACCAGTCGAGCCCTGCTCGCCGGCATCGGCGGCGTCGGCCAGGGCAAGCTCGACCGCTATGGCGATGTCGTCCTGGAGTTGGTGCGCGATGCGTCGTGACCGGACATCGCGGCTTTCCGTCATCGGCGCCGGCGTTCATCCTCCACCGTGCGCAACAGCGCGAGTTCAGCGGCGACAGGTTCGCTCCAGCCATAGGCGGCCCGGAACGCCCGCGTGTCTATCGTCAATGGGTAACTGAGATCGAGGGCGGCGAGGGGACCATCGCTGGGCGCCGGCATTGGGCTCACCGCGCCCCGCCATCCGAGGATGCGGGCGAAGCTCGCGATCCATTGGCGATGGTCGGGTGCGGTGGACGCTCCAATGTTGAAGGTCGAGGCGCCGACGTCCGGCCGTGTCGCGGCGGTCGCGAGGGCATCGGCAATATTCTCCACATAGCCATAGCTCGTCCGCCAACGCACCCAATCCGGATCGAGCCGCAGTTCCGGCGCGCCCCGGAGCATCGGGCCGATCAGCCAGCGGAAGCGGCGCTGGCGGTCGCCAGGCCCATAGACCATTGGCAGGCGTAGGATCACGCCGTTCAAATCCGGCCGTTCGCGCAAAGCGATTTCGATCGGGATCTTGTCGTAATCATCGAGCCAGCGGTCGGGCGCGTCCTGCGACCTCGGCGGCGACGCGCGGTAGGGGTATCGCGTCTCCCGCAAAGGCGAGGCTTCCTGCAGCAGGCCGGTCAGCGGAGGGGGACTCGCTCGACGGTGCAGACCTTCGTAGTTGCGATAGACGTCGCAAGAACTCGTTAGCACCAGTCGCTCGATCTCGCCGTCGAGCGCCGCGAACAGCGGAGACGCCGCGGATTCCGTCAGACCCAGCAGGTCGATCACTACATCCACCTTACGCTCACGAACGACTTGCCGCACGTCGGTAACGACCGATCGATCCAACGCCACCGCACCTGAGCCGCCACCGCCGCGGCTCGCGCCGATCGCTTCGACGCCCGCCCTCGTCAGCGACGAGATCAGTGGGGGTCCAATGAACCCCGTGGCGCCGAGGACCAGCACGCGCATGACGATTTCCTCCCAGCCATGATCATGTGAACCGCTTCGCCGTGCAGAATGAGCACTTCGCCGAGGCGCGTAGCAAAAATCATGAGGGAAATTCCATGGCCGAGATACTCGGTCAGGTCTTGCCGCCCGTTGGCATGCCGACCGTCGAGAGCGATCACCGCTTTGTGCTGAAAGCGCGGGCCCGCTATGGGGCCGGCGACGGGGTTGCGGGAGCGGTGGCGACACCGCGGCAAGGCGTCGCCACCGCTCCCTGGCTCGCCCCCACCGGCGAGTGCGTCGAGACAGGGGGTCGGGCGATCGCGGCCTGAACCTCGGCCGTCGTTCGAGGCCACCGCCGTCCCCGGACTATCCCAATTCAAAGGTCACCGCGTCCCGGTCCAATTCGGAACGCTTCCACTCACGGCGCGACTGTCTCCGCGATCGACATGGCTGTCGGTGCGTAAACGCACACTCAGCCTGTTTCTTTGTCGTCCGCCATCGCGCCGCCGCGGCGGCGCGATGGCGGCATGTCGCCAATAAATCGCCAATAACGTGAACGTTGTTTCACTTGCCGCTGGCTGGAACGGCGTGCATGCGATTTCCGGTCCACCCCGCAGAGGACCGGAACCGCGCAAGTCATGCTGATCATCGAGGCTCTCAGCCACATCTATCCTGGCGGTGTGAAGGCGCTCGACGACGTCAATCTGACCATCCCCAACGGCATGTTCGGCCTGTTGGGACCGAACGGGGCGGGCAAATCGACCCTGATGCGAATCGTCGCCACCCTGCAGGCGCCGAGCTCAGGCTTCGTGCGCTTCGGCGAGATCGACGTGATCCGCGATCCGGAGGCCCTGCGACGGACGCTCGGCTACCTGCCGCAGGACTTCGGCGTCTATCCTCGGGTCTCGGCGCTGGACATGCTCGACCACCTGGCCATCCTCAAAGGCCTCGCCGACGGTCGAGAACGACGGGCGCAGGTCGACGCGCTGCTGCATCAGGTCAATCTATGGGAGCACCGGTTCGGCCCCCTGGCCGGATTTTCCGGCGGCATGCGGCAACGCTTCGGCATCGCCCAGGCGCTGATCGGCTCGCCGGGCCTGATCATCGTCGACGAGCCGACCGCCGGCCTCGACCCCGAAGAACGCAACCGGTTTCTCAATCTGCTGGCGGAGATCGGTGAGAACGTGGTGGTTCTGCTTTCGACCCACATCGTTGCCGACGTCGCCGACCTGTGTCCGGCCATGGCCATACTGTGCGACGGCCGCATCGTTCGCCAGGGCGCGCCCGGCGCACTGATCCGCGAGCTGGCGGGCCGGCTATGGATGAAGAATGTCGATAAGGCGGAACTGGCGCGTATTCGCGAGACCCATCCGATCATCTCCTCACGGCTATTGGCCGGGCGCACGGTGATCCACGTACTGGCCGATCGTCCGCCCGGACCCGGGTTCGAGCCGACCGTCGGCGGACTCGAGGACGTCTATTTCTCCACTCTCGCCGACCTGGTCCGCGCGGCGTGATCGCCGACAGGTTCGCTACCTCCAGGGCGACCGGGCGAGCAAGGCCAGGCGCCGCGCTCGGCTCGATCGCGCTGTTCGAGTTTCGTCTGCAGTTGCGCTCGCCGCTGTTCTGGATCGTCGCGGGCCTGTTCTTCCTGCTGGTGTTCGGGGCGATGGCCAGCGACCAGATCCGAATCGGCGACACGGCGAACGTGCATAAGAACAGCCCGTTCGCGATTGGTCAGACGCTCCTGACCATGAGCCTGTTCTTCATGTTCGCCGCAACCGCCTTCGTGGCGGGCGCAATCGTTCGGGACGACGAGACCGGATTCGGCGCCATTCTGCGCACCGCTCCGATCAGCAAGATCGACTATCTGTACGGGCGGTTCTTCGGGGCGTTCGCGGCTGTCGCGCTCGCTTTCGTATCGGTGCCGGCGGCCATGGCGGTCGGCCGATACCTGCCCTGGGTGGACGCCGAGAAATTCGGTCCACTTCGCTTCGACGCCCTCGCCTACGCGTATTTCGTCCTGGCGTTGCCGACCCTGTTCATGGTCTCGGCGGTCTTCTTCACCCTGGCGACCGTAGCGCGATCGATGGCCTGGACCTTCGTCGGGGTAATCTTGGCCGTCGTGCTGTACAGCCTCGGAGCGGTCGTGGTCGGGGCGCCCGACCTGGAGCCCCTGGTGGCTCGCTGGGATCCGTTCGGGCTGTTCACCTTCGATGTGCTGACCCGGTACTGGACGGCCAGCGACCGAAACACTCTGCTGCCGGCGTTTGCCGGACTGCTCGCCTTCAACCGGCTGTTTGTTCTGGCGCTGGGCGTCGCCGCTCTCGGCGCCGCCTGCCCGCTCTACCGGCATCGCGGCCCGCCCGGTCGCCCGGCCTCCGCCCGGTCCGACGGCGCGACGACGCCGCTTGCCGTCGGCGCGAAACAGTCCGACCCGACCCCGGAAACCCGCGTGGCCAGCCGGCCGCGCTTCGATCGCCGCACAGGCCGGGTGCAGTTTATGGCTCGCACCGGCTTCGACATGCGTCAGGTGTTCATTAGCCCGGTGTATTGGATCCTGCTCGGCGCGGGGCTGGCGAACGCCGGCCTGAGCCTGTGGCAATCGACCGACGACAGCCGTTACGGCGGCGCTCTCTGGCCGGTGACGCGCATCCTGATCCCGATGCTCGATGGATCGTTCTACTTTTTCGCGGTGATCATCGCCGCTTACTATTCAGGCGAACTGGTCTGGCGCGATCGCGATCGCCGCGCCCATGAGATGATCGACGCCACGCCCGCTCCGGACTGGACGTTCCTGGTCCCCAAGACCGCGGCGGTGTTCCTGGTGCTGGTGTCGACCCTGGTCGCGAGCGTGTTCGCGGCGATCATCGTGCAGGTCGCCAAGGGCTGGTTCCACTTCGAGATCGGCGAATATCTGCTCTGGTATCTCCTCCCGCGTTCGGTCGACCTGGGGATTCTCGCGGCCCTGGCGATGTTCGCCCAGGCCGTCAGTCCCGACAAGTTCGTCGGCTGGGGTGTGATGGTCATTTATATCATCGCCCGTTTCGCCGTTCCCGGGCTGGGCTTCGAACACAACCTGATCCTTTACGGGGCGGTCAATCCCGTGCCGTTGTCGGACATGAACGGTCAGGGCCGGTTCTGGATCGGGGCCTGGTGGTTCCGGCTGTACTGGATGGGCTGGGCCGTGCTGCTGCTGGTCAGCGCCTTCGCCCTATGGCGACGAGGCACGGAGATCCGGTACGTCCCGCGCCTTGCGAGGGCGCCAGAGCGCCTCGGTGGACTGGCGGGGATTGTCGCGGCGGCCGCGGCGCTGGTGGTGATCGGGGCAGGCGGGTTCATCTTCTACAACACCAACATCCTGAATACCTACCGGACCCAGGAAGGCGACGACCGCTGGCTGGCTGACTACGAGCGGACCTTGCTGCCTTATGAACGGACGCCGCAGCCGAGCGTGATCCGCGTCGAACTCAATGTGCGCATCAGGCCCCGCCGACCCTGGCTGGAAACCTGCGGCGTCTACGTCCTGGAAAACCGCACCGGCGGCATTCTGCGCGAGGTGCATGTCCGCTTCGACCGGCCCCTCGAGGTGCGGGCGCTGAGCGTGCAGGGCGCGCGTCCGACGCGCACCTACGATCGCTTCAACTACCGGATATTCACCTTCGACACGCCGATGGCGCCGGGGGAACGTCGCACCCTGTCGTTCGATACCGTCCTCACGGAACGAGGCTTCCGGACCAGCCGGGGCAAGACGCGCGACCTGACGGCGGTGGTCGCCAACGGCTCCTTCGTCAACTCGTTCCAGATCGCGCCGCAGATCGGGATGAACCGCGACCGACTGCTGGCCGACCGCGCCAAGCGACGCCGTTTCGGCCTGCCGCCCGAACTGCACCCCGCCCCGCTCGGCGACCTCGCGTCTCGCGAGCGTTCGGTGCTGGGAACCTCGAGTTGGGCGACGTCCGACATCACCGTCACCACGGACGCCGACCAGACGCCGGTGGCGCCTGGCTACCGAGTCTCGGACGTGGTCCGGGACGGCCGCAGAACCGCTCGCTTCGTCACGAGCGCCCCGATCCTGGCCTTCTATTCGATCCAGTCGGCCCGCTACGCGGTGCGCAGCCAGACCTACGAGGGCAAGATTCTGTCGGTCTACTACGACCCGCGGCACGCCATGAACGTCGATCGCATGCTGCGCGCCCTGCGGGTTTCGCTGGACTACTACCAGGCCAATTTCAGCCCCTACCAGTTCCGCCAGGCCCGCATCGTCGAATTCCCCGACTACGATCAGTTCGCCCAGTCGTTCGCCGGCACCTTCCCATGGTCGGAGGGGCTGGGGTTCGTCGCGGACAACCGGGACGCGAGCCGGGTCGACATGGTCACCTATATCGCCGCCCACGAATTCGCCCACCAATGGTGGGCCCATCAGCTGATCGGCGCCGACCAGCAGGGCGCCAACGTGCTGTCGGAAACCCTGGCGCAGTATTCGGCCCTCAGGGTGATGCGCCGGATCTACGGTCCCGAGCAGATCCGCAAGTTTCTCAAGTTCGAGCTCGACAGCTATCTGCGCAACCGTGGCGCCGAGGCCATGGCCGAACAACCGCTGGAGCGGGTCGAGGACCAGGGCTACATCCACTACCGTAAGGGATCGCTGGTGATGTACCGTTTGGCCGACCAGATCGGCGAAGAGGCGGTCAATCGCGCGTTGCGCCGCCTGCTGGCCCGCTACGCCTTCAAGGCCGCGCCCTATCCCACCGCCCTGGATCTCGTAGCCGCCCTGAGGGCCGAGGCCCCGGCCGACAAGCAGGGGTTGATCAGCGACCTGTTCGAAAACATCACCCTCTATGACCTGAAGGCCAGCGCGGCGACGGCCCGACGCAGGGCCGACGGCCGCTACGACGTCCGCCTGACCATCGACGCCAGGAAGGTCTACGCCGACGGCCTGGGCAAGGAGACGGCGGCGCCGATGGACGAGATCGTCGATGTGGGCCTGTTCGACACCAGGCCGGACGCCAAGGATTTCAGCCCGGCGAAGGTGGTGGTGCTGCAAAAGACCCCGATCCATTCGGGGGACCAGACCCTGCGGTTCGTTACCGCGCGCCGCCCCAAATTCGCCGGTGTCGATCCGTTCGTCGAACTCATCCAGCGCGACGCCGATCAGAACCTGACGCCGGTCCGCTGACGCCCAGGCGTCGGACGCTCAGGTGTCGTGATCGGGATGCTGACGCGAGATGATCGAGGCGTAATAGGCCTGCACCGCCGCCGCATCGGCCGGCGATCGAACCGGCAGAGCGTCGAGATCGCTCAGCCATGGCATCCGCATCGCGAGATCGTGCTGGATGATCGGGGGGATGGCGGCGGGCTCATCGAACGCGCCGATCGCCACTTCGACCGGCCCGTCGTCCGGCTCGAACGTCAGGGGCGTGCCGCAGGCTTCGCAGAACCCACGCCGGGCCCGGTTGGAGCTCTGGAAATGTCGGGGAGCGCCCCGCGTCCAGCGCAGGCCGGGGGCCGAGACCAGCGGACCGTAGAACGAACCGAAGGCCTTCTGGCACATCCGGCAGTGACAGATCGAGGCGCGGCCCAACTCGCCGTCGACCGCGAAACGCACGGCGCCACACTGGCAGCCGCCGGTCTTGCTCATGGCGCCGGTCTCCATACCTGAAGGCGGGCGGCGCGGCCGTCATGGCCGGCGATCACGCCTTCGATCACGCTGCCGGGCGCCGCCGCGCCGGTGAAGGCCACCTCGGTGAAGTCTTCCGCCCGGGCTCGCCCCTCGCGCTCTACCAGGGCGCGAACGCGGCGACCGACGGTCCGGTCGAGGTGACGGGCCAGGGCGCCGGCGCCGGCCTGCCGCAGCCGCGCGGCGCGCGACTTGATCCGGCCCGGTTCGACCATCGGCATCCGCGCCGCCGGGGTGCCGGGCCGGGCGCTGTAGGGAAAGACATGCAGGAAAGCCAGCCCGGCCTCCTCGACGAAGGCCAGGGTGTTGGCGAACGCCGCCTCGCTCTCGGTGGGAAAGCCGGCGATCAGGTCGGCCCCGATCGCCACATCGGGTCGCGCCGCGCGAACCCGCGCGATCAGAGCCAGCGCCTGGGACCGGGAATGCCGCCGCTTCATGCGCTTGAGGATCAGGTCGTCGCCGGACTGCAGCGACAGGTGCAGATGCGGCATCAGGCGCGCCTCGCCGGCCAGCGCCTCGATCAGCGCCGCGTCGATCTCGGCGGCGTCGATCGAGGACAGGCGTAGGCGAGCGAGGTCTGGAACCTGATGCAGGATCTGACCGACCAAGGCCCCCAGCATCGGCGCCCCGGCCAGGTCCGCGCCCCAACTGGTCAGGTCGACGCCGGTCAGCACCACCTCCCGGTAGCCCTCGGCCGCCAGGGTCCGCACCCGCTCGACCACGATTTCGCGGAGGCGTCGAGCGCGCATTGCCACGGCCGAACGGGATCACGCAGAAGGTGCAACGATGATCGCAGCCGTTCTGGATCTCGACATAGGCCCTCGCCCGTTCGGTCAGGCCGCCGCCCGGCTCGCCGGCCGGCCGCGCCACCATGATGTCGCCGACCTGCACGCCCGAGCGCAGCAAAGCGCCCGGAGCGGTTTTCTCGGCGTTGCCGAGCACCAGGTCGACGCCCGGCAGGGCGGCGAACGCCGCCGGTTCGATCTGCGCGGCGCAACCGGTGACGATCAGGCGGGCGCCCGGCCGCTCACGGGCCGCTTTGCGGATTGCCTGGCGCGCTTGCCGCACGGCTTCGCCGGTCACCGCGCAGGTGTTGAACACCACCGCCTCGCCCAATCCGTCGCTCGCAGCGCGCGCGGCGATATCCGCCAATTCGCAGGCGTTGAGCCGGCAGCCGAAGGTGACGACCTGGAACGCGGGCCGACCGGGTTCCACGCCGTCAGCCATGCGGCGCGGCCATCACCGCGGCCATATGGTCGGCGAACGCCGCCTTGTAGTCCGGGTGCCAGCGGGACAGGGGCGGGCGGTTTTCGGTGATGTCCTGCGCCGCCCAGGTGATCCGGGCGTTGTCGATCTCCCGGCTGACGTCGTTGTCGGGGCAGAGGATGTAGAAATCCCCGGCCGCCAGCCGGCTCAGCATGAACTCGACCACCTGATCGGCGGTCCAGGCGCCGGCCGGCTTTTCGCCGCCCCGCCGGGTCATGCCGGTGAAGGTGAAGCCCGGGATCAACAGGTGAGCCGAAACCCGGCAGCCTTCCAGGCCGCGCAAGGTGTGCTGCAGGCCCTCGGTCAGCACCTTTATCCCGGCTTTGCTGACGTTGTAGGCGGTGTCGCCGGGCGGAGTGGTGATGCCCTGCTTGGAGCCGGTATTGATGATCAGCGCCGGGCGATCCTGGTCGATCATCGCCTGGGTGAAGGCATGCACGCCATTGATCACCCCGCCGAGATTGACCCCCATGACCCTGCGCCAGCCGTCCGGGTTCTCGAAAGCGTGTCCGCCGCCGCCGACCCCGGCGTTGTTCATCAGCACCGCGACGTCGCCGAAACGCCGCAGCGCCTGGTCGCGCAATCGCTCGACCTGAGTGAGGTCGGCGACGTCGGTCGGCACGCTGAGAAACTGCGCGCCGTCCCGCGCGGCGGCGGCCACTTCGCCGCCCGCCGCGCCCAGCGCCGCCTCGTCGCGATCGGCGAGCACGACGTTCAGCCCCATGGCGGCGAAGCGGCGAGCCGCGGCCAGGCCGATGCCGCCGGCGCCTCCGGTGATCACCGCGGTGCGTCCGACGGTCAGGGCGGGATGGTGCGTCATGGGGCGCTCGCTCAGGGAAGCCGGCCGGTGAATTCCACCGCCACCGGTCCGGTCATCAACACATGGTCGTCGTTCAGTCGCCAGCGGACGCGCAGGACGCCGCCGTCCATCTCGACATCCACCGCCTTGTCGGTCAGGCCGCGCCGATAGGCGGCGACCACCGCGGCGCAGGCGCCGGTGCCACAGGCCTGGGTGAGGCCGGCGCCGCGTTCCCAGACCTTCAGCCGAATGCGGCTCCGCGAGATGATTTCGGCGAAACCGACGTTCGCCCGCATTGGGAACAGGGCGTGCCGCTCGATGATCGGGCCGACCCGGGTCACCGGCGCGCTTTCGATATCGGGCACGAAGAACACGACGTGCGGATTGCCCATCGAGACACAGCACGGTCGCGGCCAGCCGGCCTGGATCTCCAGGTCGACCTCGAGCGTGTCCATCTCCCGGGCCAGGGGAATATCGCGCCAGTCGAGGCGGGGCGGCCCCATGTCGACCGTCACCCGTTGGTGTCCTGCCCGGCGCACCGACAGCACGCCGCTGACTGTTTCCAGCCTGATTTCGTCGCTGCCCACCGCTTCGAGCGCCAGCCAGCCGGCGCACCGGGCGCCGTTGCCGCAGGCCCCCACCTCGCCGCCGTCCTGGTTCCACACCCGCATGAAGGCGTCGGCGCGTCGCGAGGGTTCGATCGCGATGATCTGGTCGCAGCCGATGCCGCGCGTCCGATCGGCGATCGCCCGGGCCTCCGCCGCGCTGGGAACAAACGGGCCCGATCCGGTCTCGACCACGACGAAATCGTTGCCGAGTCCGTTCATCTTGACAAAGGGACGGCTCATGGCGCCGCGCTATAGCGCCTCGGCGTCCCTCGCGCACCCCTGTCGTGTCCCCAGGCTCGCGCCGCGCATGGATTCATTTCGCCTCGGCGGCGCGAGAGCAATTGTACCGGCGCCCGTCGTTTGGGCAGCGCGCGCCCCGTCGAGCCGCCTTTGCCGCCATCGTCGGCGCGCCGAGGCGGCATCGAACAAGCCTGAACACTGTGTCGAACCTTCCCCGGGCCAATGGTGTTAATGGTTCGATTGTATTGAACAACCAGGGTTATTTGCGGTGTCGAGCAAAGCGGAGCGCAATATCGATGGGGCCTCGGGCCAGGCGGAGGTCGAGGCCGGCCGGCGAAACCGCTACACGCAGGAGCGGCTGCGCGAGGTCGCCGGGCGGCTGAAGGAATTGGCCGCCGAGCGCGAAGGGCTGACGGCGACGCTGGCGGCGCGCGCCGCGGAAACCGGACCGGAGGTGCGCGACCTCCGCGATCGGCGGAGCTACCTGGGCATGCGGATCGAGGCCCTGCGCGCCGAGCAGGCGGCGCTGAAAAGTGAGAGGGCGGCTTCCAATCCCGCGCCCAAGGCGTCGACCAAGCCCGCCGGGGCGCGAACGACCAAGCCCAAGGCCCCGTGACATGGACCAGGTCGACCCGGACCTATCCGCCGGAGCGCCGGCTTGCAGCCGGCATCTATTCCAATCCGTCACTGCGCAGTAGAAACCTGCCGGCTGGAAGCCGGCGCTCCGGCGGCGAAGCTTATGGCCGATCCTCAAACTTGGCGGATGTGGGCTGGAAGCAGGAGGATCGATGCGTCATCCGAAGGGCATTCTCGCCGGGGCCGTCCTGGGCCTTCTCCTGACCGGCGCCGCCCGCGCCGCCGACTACGACCTGCTGGTTCGCGGCGGGACGATCTATGACGGCTCGGGCGCCGCGCCCTATCGGGGCGACGTGGCGATCAAGGGCGACCGGATCGTCTACGTCGGCCCGCGCGCATCGGGCGAGGCGGCGCGGTCGATCGAGGCCACGGGCCTGGCGGTAGCGCCGGGGTTCATCAACATGCTCGCCCACCCCGAGGAGTCGCTGATCGCCGACGGTCGCGCGCTCAGCGATCTCAGCCAGGGCGTCACCCTGGAAGTGCTCGGTGAAGACTCCATGGGCCCGCTCACCCCCGCGATGAAGACGCTCGGCGAGGCGCGCGAGGGCGATATCCGCTATCGGATCGACTGGACGACGCTCGATGAGTATCTGCGGGAGCGCGAGGCCCAGGGGATCGGGCCCAACATCGCCTCCTTCGTGGGCGAGGCGACCGTGCGCGAGAACCTGCTGGGCGAGGCCGACGTCCAGCCGACGGCGCAACAACTGACCGCCATGCGCGGCCTCGTCCATGCCGCCATGGAGGACGGGGCGCTGGGCCTGACCACCGCCCTGATCTACGCGCCCGACGAATATGCCAAGACCCCGGAGCTGATAGAGCTGGCCAGCGAGTCGGCCCGCTGCGGCGGTATCTATATCGCCCACATGCGCAGCGAGGGCGATCGCCTGCTGGAGGCCCTCGACGAGACCATCGCCATCGCCCGGGCGTCCGGCGCCCCGGCCGAGATCTATCATCTGAAGCAATCGGGTCGCGACAACTGGGGCAAGCTCGACCCCTGATCGCCAGGGTCGAGGCCGCCCGCGTGGCCGGCGTACGCGATCAGCGCCAACATGTATACCTATACCGCCGGCGCCACCGGTCTGGACGCCGCCATGCCGCCGTGGGTGCACGATGGGGGACTGGAGGCCTGGATCGCCCGGCTGAAGGACCCGGCGGTCCGCCCGCGGGTGATCGCGGCCATGCGCCAATGCACCCCGCCGGTTGGGAGAACCTCTACGCCGCCGCCGGCGCCCAGGGCACGCTGCTGCTGGCGTTCAAGAACCCGGCCCTCAAGCCGCTGACCGGCAAGACCCTGGCCGAGGTCGCCGCGCATGCGTCGGCAGAGCGCCCGAGGACACCGCCATCGACCTGGTCATCGAGGACGGCACGCGGGTCGGGCGTCGCCTATTTCCTGATGAGCGAGGACAACGTCCGCCGCCAGATCGCCCTGCCGTGGGTGAGCTTCGGCTCCGACGAGGCCGGCGCACGCGCCCGAGGGCGTGTTCCTGAAATCCAACGCCCACCCGCGCGCCTACGGCAATTTCGCCCGGGTGTTCGCCAAATACGTGCGCGAAGACCATGTCCTGACCGTGCAGGAAGCGGTGCGCAAGCTGACCTCGCTGCCGGCCGCGATCTGTCGCTGGCCGACCGCGGCGCTGCTGAAAGCCGGCGATTTCGCGGATGTGGTGGTTTTCGATCCGGCGACCATCCAGGATCACGCCACCTATGATCGGCCGCACCAACTGGCGACCGGCGTGCGCGACGTGATCGTCAATGGCCGCTTCGCGTTCGAGGACGGCAAGGCGACGGGCGACCACACCGGCCGGGTGGTCCGCGGACGCGCCTGGACCGGCGCGCCCGGCGGCGGCTGCCGCGTCCGCGCGGCCGACTGGACCTGGGCGAAGTAAACGGCCCGCGCGCCTCGCCGATACGGTGGACGCAGGCCGTGGCCTGCCCTAAGTCGGTCGGTCAAGAAACTCGAAACGGGAGAGATGAGATATGAAGACCCGCATCACGGAGATGTTCGGCGTGGAGACGCCGATCGTCATGGGCGGCATGACCGGAGTCGGATACGGCGAGCTGGTGGCCGCGGTGGCCAACGCCGGAGCGCTCGGCTTCATCACCGCCCACATGTTCAAGTCCGGCCGGGAGTTGCTGGACGAGATCGAGAAGACCAAGGCCTGACCGACAAGCCGTTCGGCGTCAATCTCACCCTGCTGCCCTCGATCAACCCCATTCCGTATGACGAGTATCGCGAGGCGATCATCGCCTCGGGCATCAGGATCGTCGAAACGGCGGGCCGCGCCCCCACCGACCACCTGCCGCGGTTCAAGGAATTCGGCGTCAAGGTGATCCACAAATGCACCTCGGTCCGCCACTCGGTGTCGGCGGTCAAACACGGGGTCGACGTCATCAGCATCGACGGCTTCGAGTGCGCCGGACACCCCGGCGAGGACGATGTCGGCCTGATCGTGCTGTTGCCCGCCACGGTCGACGCGGTCAACGTGCCGGTGATCGCCTCGGGCGGCATGGCCGACGGCCGCAGCCTGGTCGCCGCCCTGGCGCTGGGCGCCGACGGGGTCAACATGGGGACCCGGTTCTGCGCCACCGTCGAGGCGAAGATCCACGAGAACGTCAAGCGCAAGATCGTCGAGAACACCGAGCGCGACACGGTGCTGGTCGGCCGCTCGCTGCGCAACACCGCGCGCGTCGCCCGCAACGCCATCTCCGAACAGGTGGCGGAGATCCAGAAGGATCCCACCAAGACCTTCGCCGACGTCAAGGAGCTGATGGCCGGCGTTCGCGGCCGGGCGAACGTGCTGGAGGGCGGCGACCTGGACGGCGGCATCTGGTCGAGCCGGCCAGAGCCAGGCGCTGATCCACGACATTCCGACCTGCGCCGAACTGGTCCACAACATCATGACCCAGGCCGACGAGGTGCTGCATACGCGTTTGCAGCGCATCGGCGGCTAACCGCGTCCGTCGGATCGCGGCGGGCCGGCCGCCGCGATGGGGTTTGTCGATCGACAGGGGGTCCGCATGACCGACCTGCACTTCCAGTCGGCCGGCGCCATCGCCGGCGGCAGCTTCGGGGCGGCGAGATCGGCGCGCGTGAACTGCTCGAGCATTTCCTCGACGCGGGTCGAACAGATCAATCCGGCCCGATCAACGCGGTCGATCCAGCAGGACCTGGCCGGCGCCCGGGCCCGCGCCGACGCCGCCGACGCCGCTCGCGCGCGGCGGCGACGAACTCGGGCCGCTGCACGGCGTGCCGATGACGATCAAGGAAAGCTATCAACTTCGCCGGCACTACCGACGACCTGGGGCGTGCCGGAGTTGGCAAGGACAATGTGACGCCGACAGCAACGCGCTGGCGGTCCAGCGGCTGGCGGCGGCGGGCGCCAACGTGTTCGGCAAGACCAATGTGCCGCTCAATCTCGGCCGACTTCCAGAGCTACAACGAGATCTACGGCGTGACCAACAATCCCTGGGACCTGGCGCGCACGCCGGGCGGCTCGTCGGGCGGGCTCGGCCGCCGCCCTGGCCGCCGGCCTGACCGGCCTGGAGATCGGCAGCGACATCGGCGGCTCGATCCGCAATCCGGCGCATTATCTGCGGCGTGTTCGGCCACAAGCCGACCTGGGGCCTCGTGCCGCCGCGCGGGCACACGCCTCGACCGGCGCCGTGGCGCCGACCGACATATCGGTGATCGGCCCGCTGGCGCGGTCGGCCGACGACCTCGAGACTGGCGCTGGGCTGATGGCCGGGCCCGACGAGATCGAAGCGGCCGGCGCTCGCGATCGACCTGCCGACCCTGGAGGGGCCGCTGTCGGACTGAAGGATCGGCGTCTGGGCCTCCGATCCGATCTGCCCGACGTCGGCGGCGGTCGGCCGAGCGCGTCGCAGGCGGTGGGCGCGGCGCTTGGCCGCGCCGGCGCGCGGGTCGACCACGAGGCGCGGCCCGATTTCACGCGCCGAGCACAGCCACAAGGTGTTCTCGGCCCTGCTGCTCGGCGGCGATGTCGGCGCGGCATGCCCGAGGCGCACTTCACGCCCTGGTCGCCACGGCGGCGAGCCTGCGCCCGACGACCAGAGCCCGGCGGCGATGCAAACGCGCTGGCGGACCCTGCGCGCTGCGCGACTGGGCGCGGCTACAACGAGACAGCGCAACCAACTGCGCTGGGCGTGGCGTCGGTTTTTCGAGGACCACGATTTCCTGCTGACCCCGATCATGCCGACCACCGCCTTCCCGCACGATCATGGCCGGAAAGTCAGCGCACGATCGAGTCGACGGCCGCGCCGATCCCCTATTTCAACCAGACCTTCTGGGCGGGGCTCGCCGGCGTCGCCTATCTGCCGGCGACCGTCATCCCCGACCGGTCCGGCGCGCCGACGGCCTGCCGGTCGGCGTGCAGATCATCGGCCCGGCGCTATGCCGACCTGCGCACCATCCAACTCGCCAGCGGCTCGAGCGGCTCGGCTTCAAGCTTAGCCCGGCCCCCGGCTACTGACCGGATCGGATCCCGCCAAACGCTCGCCCCGGATCGCTCGCCTGTTCCAGGCTCGGTGTTGCCCGCCGTCCGCGACTGTTCGGGCTTGACGGCAAAGAAGCTCGGATCGCCGGTAAAATGAAAGGCGGCGGTGTCGAGCGCCTTCTGGGCCGCCGCCAGCACATGGTAGTCGGGCCCGAACGGCCGAAAGCGGTCCTGCATGTCGATCAGCCGCTTGCGCAGCGGCCGCAGCTCATCGAAGGCGGCGCGCGGATTGGCGATGCCGGTGTAGCGGACCTGGATCAAGGGAACCTCCGGAACCAATGGACGAGGCGCCTTCATCGCCGAAACCCGGGCGGCCCGCAACGAAATGTTCTTTATTTGTTCTCGTTGTCCACACTTTCGCCGCCTCACGACCACCCGATTGCGACGTCGCCGCCCTCGCGGCTTGCCGGTGGCCGATAGTCTCCTATCTCCGGTAGCCACCACCACCCCTGGAGACCGCCTTGCCCCTGTCCCTGTACGACGCCTCGATCCCTGGCCTGACGCGCATGTTGCGCAACCTGTCGGCCTTCCTGACCAAGGCGCGGGCTCATGCCGAGGCCAACGGCGTCGCTCTCGCCACCTACGTCGACGCGCGACTGGCCCCCGACATGCACCCGCTGGCTCGCCAGGTGCAGATCGCCAGCGACGCGGCCAAGGGCGCCGGCGCCCGGCTGGCCGGCATCGAGGCGCCCAGCATGCCCGATGTCGAGACCACCTTTCCCGAACTTCAGGACCGCATCACCGCGACCATCGCCTTCCTCGATACGCTGCGGCGCGAGCAGATCGACGGGGCCGAGGAGCGGGTCATCGAGCTGAAATTTCCCAATGGGGCGATGACCTTCAGTGGCCGCGATTTCCTGTTTCAGTTCGCCCTGCCGAACTTCATGTTCCACGTCGTCACCGCCTACGACATCCTGCGGGCCCAGGGAGTTCCGCTCGGCAAGATGGATTTCCTGGCCGGAGGCCAGCCCCCGGCCTGACGGCGGCGCCCGCCGGAGGCTGGTGGCCAACTCAGTCCTTGGCGAACACCTCGGCCAGCAGCCGCCCCTCGGCGGCGCGGGTCGAGCCGGCCCGCCAGGCGACGACGATCTCGCGGGTCATGT
>CAWHEE010000017.1:0-20054 GCA_963828365.1 uncultured Alphaproteobacteria bacterium
ACCCGAATGCCTTCGATCAATCAACCCGCTCTGCATCCGCTATGTGGCAGCCGCGCTTGCCGTCCCTCAGGGCGAGGTCCACTACTTCAGCGTGTCTCGTCCACATCGAGGGGATCCAATGACTAGGTGGTGGGGGCTGATCCTTGCCTTGCTTGCGTTGACCGCCGCCGCCCGGTAACGGCTCCCGCTAACGGGATTGGCGAAGCCAAGATCGTGGTGGTGCGCAACGGCTCGGTCACGCTGCACGCGCTGCTCTGGTGTCCCCAAGGTCGAGGTCCGTTCCCCGCCATCCTGTTCAATCACGGCAGCGGCCGCACCGCCTAAAGACCTAGCCAGGCTGGGACCTTACGAGCCGCAGGCCGAAATCGTCGGACCTGTATTCGCGCGCCACGGGTACGTGTTCCTGTATCTCTTCCGGCGAGGGGTCGGCTTGTCCGCCGACCAGGGCACCAACGCCATCGACCTGATGAGCGGCGAACTCGCCGCCCACGGGCAGGCGGCGCGCAACAGACTGCAGCTCCAGCTGATGGAAGACAGGGAGATGAGCGACGCACTTTCAGGGCTTGCTTATATTAGAGTCGCTTCCCGGGGTTGATGGCCGCAGGGTGGCGGTCGTCGGGCACTCGTTCGGAGGCTCGATGACGGTTCTGTTGGCCGCGCGCGTGCCAGACCTGCGAGCAGTCGTTGTCTTTTCAGGCGCCGGCTTGAGTTGGGACCGGTCCTCCGAAGTTGCGGGAGCGACTGCTCGCCGCCGCGCCGCACATCGAAGCGCCGGTATTCTTGGTGCATGCGGCGAACGACTACTCCCTATCGGCGGCAAAAGCCCTGGACGCGCGGTTGAGCGAACTTGGCAAACCACACATCTCGAAGATCTATCCGCCCATCGGCAGCACCGCCGAAGATGGGCACGCCTTTCTCTATCTCGGCGTGAGCCGATGGGAGCCAGACGTGTTCGCCTTTCTGGACGAACACATGGGCAAGTGAGGGGATCGTCAGGTTAAACCGATCGTTAGGGTCTGTCCTCGCGCTTAGGACCGCTAGGGGTCGGAGTTTGCCTCAGGGGAGCGGGCACCAACGTCCAGTTTCCGGCGGAGGGGCAGGGTCCGGTGTTGGCGCCCTCATGCCCTTGCACGTTGATTTCCTCGTGCGGGGCGGCGTCGAGGCCGCCGGCCTCATCCGGCGACGGCGACCCGAACCCAACGCGCACCGGGGTGATCCTGGCGTCGACCAGAAGAGGAAGGCGCCGATCTGGATGGCCAGCGGCCCGGGAGCGGCTGGCGCAGGCTTGCAAATGCCTCGTCCGCTGATTGACATGGGAGACGAGGCGGCCAACCGCCCGCCGCCGGGAGTGAGCTCCGCCCATGACCAGCACCGCGCCGGACCCCGCCGGGCACAACCACGTCTTCCTCGCCGCCGGCCACACCCGCGCCGAGCGGCGGGCATGGGCGGTCATCGCCCTCTGCGGCGCAATGATGGCTTCTGGAGATCGTCGGCGGCCTGCTGTTCGGATCCATCGCCCTCATCGCCGACGGGCTGCACATGAGCACCCACGCCGGCGCCCTGCTCCTCGCCGCGCTCGCCTACAGCTTCGCCCGCCGCCACGCGGAAGATGCCGGTTCACCTTCGGGGCCGGCAAGTTCGGCGATCTCGCCGGCTTCACCAGCGCCGTCATCCTCGCCATGGTCGCCCTCCTGATCGGCTATGAGGCGGTCACCCGCTTCCTTCATCCGGTGCCGATCCACTTCGCCGAGGCCATTCCCATCGCCGCCCTCGGCCTGACCGTGAACTTCGCCAGCGCCTGGCTCCTGAGCGGCGCCGGCCATCACCACCACCACCATCACGGCCACGATCACGAAGATGATCACGATCACGACCACCCGCATGAACACGAAGATCGCCACGAGCGCGGCGCCGCCCATCGCGACAACAACATGCGCGCCGCCGTCATCCACGTCGCCGCCGACGCGGCGGTCTCGGTCATGGTGATCGTCGGCCTGCTGCTGGCGCGCGCCTTCGGCTGGCTGTGGATGGACCCGCTCGCCGGCATGGTCGGCGCCCTGGTCATCGCCAGCTGGTCGTGGGGCCTGGTGCGCGACACCGGCGCCATCCTGCTCGACATGGTCCCCGACCGCCGCATCGCCGAGGGCGTACGCCAGATGATCGAGGCCGGCGGCGACCGCCTGACCGACCTGCACCTCTGGCGCCTCGGTCCCGGACACCTCGGGGCCATCCTCGCTGTGGCCACCCACGAGGATCGCGGTCCGGACGATTATCGCGCCCGCCTCGCCGCCTTCCCGAGCCTCTCGCACGTCACTGTCGAGGTTCGGCGCGGCGCGCCGTTCTAGAGTTTCGCCGTCCGCAGCCGCAGGGCGTTGGCGATCACCGACACCGAACTCAGCGACATGGCCAGCGCCGCGATCATCGGGCTGAGCAGCAGGCCGAAGGCCGGATAGAGCACGCCGGCGGCGATCGGGACGCCGATGAGATTGTAGGCGAAGGCGAACACCAGGTTCTGGCGGATGTTGCGCATTGTCGCGCGGCTCAGCGCCCGCGCCCGCCCGATGCCGGCGAGATCGCCCTTCAGCAGGGTGATTCCCGCGCTCTGAATGGCGACTTCCGTCCCCGTGCCCATGGCGATGCCGACATCGGCGGCGGCGAGGGCGGGCGCGTCGTTGACCCCGTCGCCGGCCATGGCGACCACGCGGCCTTCGCGCTTCAGCTTTTCGACGAGGCGGTGTTTGTCCGCCGGCAGGACCTCGGCCTCGACCTCGTCGATGCCGAGCTTGCCGGGCGACCGCCATGCGCGGTGGCCCGGTTGTCGCCGGTCAGCATGACGATGCGGATGCCATCGGCGCGCAAGCGCTTCAGCGCCGGCAGGGTGGAGTCCTTGATCGGATCGGCGATCGCGATGACCGCGGCCGGCGGTCCCGTTCGACGGCCAAGAAACAGGGCTGTCGCCCCGTCCTGGCGCAAGACGTCGGCCTTGGTCGCGAGATCGCCGAGATCGACGCCTTCGTCCTTCATCAGCGGCGCGTTGCCCAGCGCGAGGCGCTGGCCGCCGACCGAGCCCGTCACGCCCTTGCCGGTCACGGAGGCGAAGTCGGCGACTGTCTCCACCCGTCGCGCCCTTGGCCTTCGCGGCCGCCAGGATCGCCGCCGCCAGCGGGTGCTCGCTGGAGCGTTCCAGACGCGGCGGCGAGGGCGAGCGCTTCCACCTCGTCCAAACCCGTTCGCGGTGACGATCGCGGTGACGGACGGCCGTCCCTCGGTCAGCGTGCCGGTCTTGTCGATCACCAGGGTGTCGACCTTTTCCATCCGCTCCAGGGCTTCGGCGGACTTGATCAGCACCCCCGCTCCGGCGCCCTTGCCCACCCCGACCCCGATGCTCATCGGCGTCGCCAGGCCCAGAGCGCACGGGCAGGCGATGATCAGCACCGAGACGGCGGCGATCAGGCCATAGGCGAGCGCCGGCGGCGGACCCCAGATCGCCCAGGCGACGAAGGCCGCGGCGGCGACCGCCAGGACCGCCGGCACGAACCAGCCCGCGGCGATATCGGCGGTGCGCTGAATCGGCGCGCGGCTGCGCTGCGCCTCCGCGACCATGGCGACGATGCGCGCCAGCATCGTGTCGGCGCCGACCTTGTCCGCGCGCATGATCACCGCGCCCGCGCCATTCACCGTGCCGCCGATCAGCCGGTCTCCGGCCGCCTTGGCGACGGGCATGGATTCGCCCGTGACCATGGATTCATCGATCGGCGCTGGCGCCTTCCAGCACCTCGCCGTCGACCGGGACGCCATCGCCGGGTCTCACCCGCAGGCGATCGCCGACATGCACGTCGCGCAAGGGGGATCTCCTCGTCGTCGCCACCGTCGCGCAGCCGTCGCGCGAGCTTGGGCGCGAGATTGAGCAGGGCCCGCAGGGCGCCGCCGGTCTGTTCGCGAGCGCGCAAGCTCCAGCACCTGGCCGAGCAGGACCAGGACGGTGATCACCGCCGCCGGCTCGAAGTAGAGCGCCACCGTCCCGCCCATGCCCCTGAAGCCGGCGGGAAAGACTCCCGGAACGAAGACGGCGATCAGGCTGTAGAGGTAGGCCGCGCCCGTCCCCAGCGCGATCAGGCTGAACATGTTGAGACTGCGGTGGATTACCGACGCCCAGCCGCGCTGAAAGAACGGCCATCCCGCCCACAGCACCACCGGCGTCGCCAGGGCGAACTCGATCCAGCCGGACAGCCGCTCTGGCGACATAGCGGTGCAGCCCGAGGAAATGGCCGCCCATGTCGAGGATCAGCAGCGGCGCGGTGAGCGCCAGGCCGATCCAGAACCGGCGGCTCATGTCGGCGAGTTCGGCGTTGCCCTCCGGCCTCTGCGCCCGCCGTCACCGGCTCCAGCGCCATGCCGCAGATCGGACAGGCGCCTGGCCCGACCTGGCGGATCTGCGGGTGCATCGGGCAGGTGTAGATCGCCTCGACGCCCACCGAGGGTGTCGCCGCGCCGACGCGAGACGTCGCGGGCGCCGACGTCAGCCCCGCGGAGCTGCTCACGGTGTGGGTCACCCCTCCACGTGTCGGGCGAACCCCGCGGTGGCGTTGTAGGAGAGCGCGACCAGACCGCCGGCGATGGCGCCAAAGACCAGGGCCCACAGCAAGCCGAACGCGCCGGCCGCCAGCGTAGCCATTGGCGCGGTGGTGAAGAGCGCGACAAACATGTGGCTGGCGGTCAGAAGACCGACCGCGCTGGCGATCCAGCAAACGGCGAAGAGGCTGCCGAGAACCATGGCCCCTGTGGCCGCGCAGCGGCGAAAGGAAAGTCGAGGAGCGGGGAAGGCGGTCGAGGCGAGCGTCATTGCGATTTCCTTTGACGAGGGCTGAGCCGGGGACGTCGAAAGGGAGCGCGGGGCATGATGGCGACGGCTTCGGTCTCGGGAGCCACGGTAGAGACGAGAACCTCCGGCGGGGAAACCCGCCCGGGGTATGGACAACCATACCCCCTTGGGTATAATGTCAACATGGAGCCCGACAATCAAGATTCGCTCGCCAAGCGCCTCGCCAAGATCGAGGGGCAGGTCAGGGGCGTCGACTCAGATGGTCGAGCAGGATCGATACTGCCTCGACGTGGTCACCCAGGTGCGCGCGGCGCGGGCGGCGCTGGCAAAGATCGACGAGATCATCCTCGCCGACCACCTCGCCCATTGTGTCGAGGAGGCGATCGTCAGCGGCGATCCCGTCCAGCAACGCGAGAAGGTCGCGGAACTGATCCAGGTGTTCAGCCGCGCGGATCGCTGAGGGCGGAATCCGAGGTCGGCGGCGGCGTGGTCTGATGTGAGGCGACATGCTCTATCTCGCGATCAAGGCGCTGGTTCGGGGGCCATCGTCGCCGCCGTCTCGGAAGTGTCGAAGCGGTATCCCGGCTTCGGAGGCCTCGTCGCCTCTCTGCCGCTGGTGTCGGTGTTGGGCATGATCTGGCTCTGGCGAGACACCGGCGATGCAGCCAATATGGCCGCCCATTCCGAGGGCACTTTCTGGTTCGTTCTGCCCTCGCTGCCAATGTTCCTTCTCATTGCCGCATCTGCTGCGCCGCGGCGTTCCTTTCTGGCCGGCCTTGGCGGCCGGTTGCGCCCTGACGGATCGCCTGTATTTCGTCGACCGTGTGGATCGGGCCCCGGTTGGGTCTTCGTCTCTAACTCGAAAACGACTCCCAAGCACCGGGCGACTTTGACTAGTTTGTCGCGTCCGGTGCCTTCTGCCTCCGGCGGCGAGTTCGGCCATGCCGGGCATGTCGCGCATCATGGTGTCGTGGTCGGCGGGGGCGCTCTTGACCATCGCCTGGTACCTCGCTGGCGACAGCGTCGGCAGTTGGCGGATGAAGGCGACCATGTCCCACATCAGCTCGTCGCTGTGGGTGCGCCCCCAGGCGGCCATGGCGGTCAGCTTCACACCATGCTTGATCATCCAGAACTCTTCCGCGGACGAGTGCGCAAGCCCGCGGGCAAGTTGCTGGCGCCGGCGGATAGAGGCCCTGGCTGATTTCTGTCGGTTCCATGCCCGGGGCCAGATGGCAACCCTTGCACATGTCGTCGTAGAGGCCCGCCCCGGTCGCGACGCGTCGAGGGCTGGCGAGATCGCCAGGAGGGTGGACGCCCCGGCGCGAACCGCGATGGAACGGTCGCGCAGCGTCTGGATCAGCCAGTGAACCGGGGGTGAATGCGGGAGTCGGCGCCGATGTCGTAAACGCCAAAGTAGATGAAAAAGCTCAACACGACGCCTATCGCCAGCCCAGCCAAAGCGACGAAGGGCCAACTCGGGAAGTGACGACGAAGGTCGCGTGACGACCGCCCGTTCATTCGAGGCTCCCATTCGGAACGTCTTCGCGCACGAGGATCGTCCGCTGGCGATACACGGTTGATTTGTTCGCAAGGCCGCGCCGAACCACTGCCGGGGTCGCGCCATGCGGGCGCCGCCAAGGTCAAGGGGCTCAGAACCATGAGCGGAATTCCGATGGTGAGCCTGACGTCGCTTGTCTGTTCGCCTGCGGCGCGCGCCAGATCGGCGGTCTCGCCGAATTTCCGTTCCCAGGTGACGCCGAGGTAGGGAGCGACCTTGCGGATGATCTCGTAGCGCAGGCGCAGGCCGGCATCGAGATCGGAGAGGCCGGAGCCCACCCGCCGCGCCGGATCGTCCTGGCTGTAGAGGTTGATCTCCGCCTCGGGCTGCAGGATCAGCCGGTTGGTGAGGAGCTGGTCGTAGGACACCTTCACCTTGCCGGCGAACCCATGATCGCCGGCGTAGGCGGTGGCCGACGACCTTGATGAAATAGGGGGCGAGTCCCTCGATCCCGATGGCGCCCCAGCCGCGGCCCGGCCGCGAATCCAGATCGTAGCGGGCGCCGAGCTGAACATCGAAGTAGGTCGAGACCGGCTTGCTGAGGAAGACTTCCGTCTGGCCGTCGCTCACCCGGCCGCGCGTCAGTTCGCCTTCGCTCTTGATCCACACCCGCCACTCGTCCGGGCCCGGCCCAGGCCTCGCCGTCCCAGCGCAGCCCGTGTCGCCGCCCCGCAGCCGCCCCTCGAACTGATCGAGCAGGCCGTGGACCCAGACGTGTTCGTCGTCGACGGGCGGTCCGAAAGGAGCGGCGCTGTTCGGATCGCCGGCGCGGGCTGGCGAGCGGGGCGGCTGGGCGGCCGATCCGGCGAGCAGGACGACGCCCGCGGCGACGAGCGATCGCGGCGCCGCGGCGTCATGCCACCAGCACCGTGCGGAACATGCCGCTCTCCATGTGGTAGAGCAGGTGGCAGTGGAACGCCCAATGGCCGGGGACGTCGGCGGTGTAGACGAAACTGGCCTTTTCACCCGGCTTGACGTTGATCGTGTGCTTCAGCGGCAAGGCGCCGGCCTGGCCATTCTCGAGCGAGAACAGGTAGCCGTGCAGATGGATCGGGTGCTCCATCATGGTGTCGTTGACGAGGGTGAAGCGGACCCGCTCGCCGAGCTTCATCCGGATCGGCGCGGCCTCGTGAGAATTTCTGGCCGTCGAAGCCCCAGGTCCAGCGCTGCATGTTGCCGGTCATGTGGAACTCGATCTCGCGGTCGGGCGGCCGCGTGTCGGGATCGGGCTTGAGGGCGCGCAGGTCGGTGTAGACCAGCACCTTGCGGCCATTGCCGTCCAGCCCGTCGCCGGCTTCGCCGAGCCGGTTTTTGGTGGTCATGGCGACGTTGTCGACATCGGGCTTGCCGGCCAGCGTCCTGGGATCGACGCCGTCGGCGTTGACCATCAGCGGCGCCTTGGCGGGGGCCATCGCCATGCCGGGCATGGAACTCATGTCCGTGCCTTCTTCATGTCCATGCCCGGCATGTCCGGCATCGGGCGGCGGCCGGTCAGGCTGCTCGCCCTTCATGTCCATTCCCGGCATGTGGCCATGGGGGCGCAGGTACCGGCGTATTATCCCGGTTCGCCTGATCGGCCGACATGTCCATGCCCTTCATGCCGGCCATGTCGCCCATGCCCATGTCGGTCATGTCGCGCATCGGGCCTCGGATCCATGGCGGGTACGGCCGCCACCATGCCGGGGCGCGTCGCCAGGGTCGCCGCGCGCGTAGCCGGTGCGATCCTGCGCCTGGGCGAAGATGGCGTAGGCCTGGTCGGCCTTGGGCTCGACGATCACGTCGTAGGTCTCGGCGACGCCGATGCGGAACTCCTCGACCGCTCACCGGCTGCGACATCGCTGCCGTCGGCGGCGACGACGGTCAGCGGCAGGCCCGGAATGCGCACGTCGAAGGTCGACATCGCCGCGCTGTTGACGAAGCGCAGCAGCACCCGCTCGCCGGGCCGGAAGAGGGCCGTCCAGTTGGCCGCCGGCGGCTGGCCGTTGATGAGGAAGGTGTAGGTCGCCCCGGTCACGTCCATGATGTCGGTCGGGCTCATCCGCATCCGGCCCCACATCGACCAGTCCGCCCAGGTCGCCCTCGAAGCCCTTGCGCTGGGCGTCGTCGAGAAAAGTCCCCAGAGTGCGCTGATGAAAGTTGTAGTAGTCCCCCTGCTGTTTCAGATTGGCGATCACCGCCATCGGATCTTCGTCGGTCCAATCCGACAGGACGATCACGTATTCACGATCGAAGGCATAGGGCGCGGCCTCCTTCGGCTCCATGATCACCGCGCCATACAGCCCGGTCTGCTCCTGCATTCCCGAATGGCTGTGGTACCAGTAGGTGCCGCTCTGCACGATCGGGAAGCGGTAGGTGAAGGTCTCGCCGGGCATGATCCCCTTGAACGTCAGCCCCGGAACGCCGTCCATGTCGTTCGGCAGGCGAAAACCGTGCCAGTGGATAGAGGTCGGCTCGGCGAGGCGGTTGGTGACCTTGATCGTCACCGCGCTTCCTTCGCGTAGGCGCAATGTCGGCGCCGGGACCGAGCCGTTCACCGCCGTCGCGATCCGCCGGCGGCCGGTGATGTTGATCGGCCGCTCGCCGATCGTCAGGTCGAAGCTGTCGCCGCTGAGCGCCGCCGGGCCGCTCGCCACGCCCTCGGCTCGCGTCCACAACGGGACGCCGATGGCCGCCGCGCCGCTGGCCAAGGCGAGGCCCTGAACAAAGCGCCGGCGCGAGGCGGGGGGCGAGATGAAGTCTGTCACGAGAGCTCCGTCCATGGCATCGTGCATCGATGCGCTCGAACGGATTACGCGCCTGGAGACGGCAACCCTCGCCTTGACGCCCGGCGGCGTGGGTCACCGCGCGGTCTTGATCCGGCGTCGCGGACGATCGGTGAAAACATCCCACGCGAGGGCCGAACGGGGCCTGGCGCGTATTCGAAAGCATCCGGGCCTCTCGGGGCCCAGCCCGCAACTCGCCGGCCGGCCCCCGGCCGGTGTTCATGGAGATCGCAACGATGAAAATCCTCCTGGTTTTGGCGATGGCTTTGACCATGACTGCGCCGGCCTTCGCGCAGGGCGGCGACATGCGGTACATGGCGGCGGCCGGAACGTCCTCCATGACCATGGGAAGCGGCGTCGGCGTGGTGAAGGCCATCGACCCGCGCGCCGGGACGGTCACCATTCAGCACGGGCCCATCGCCGCCTTGGGATGGCCGGCGATGACCATGGCCTTCAAGGCGCGATCGGCGGCCTTGCTCGAGGGGCTCGCCGTCGGCCAGTCCGTCAACTTCCAGATCATGCGAACAGGCGCCGTGGTCCAGTTGACCGCCGTCGCCCGCAGGTAGGCGGTTTCAATGAGCGACCGATTGGATCTCCTGATCGCCCGGCTGGCGGCGGCTTCGCCCGAGGCGTCTCTCGAGGGATTTGAGCACGAGGTCGCCCGCGGCATCCAAAGGTTGCGCGCCACCTCGCGGATCGTTTCGGCCCTGGCGCCGGTGCGGCTGGCGTCGATCGGGCTGGCGCTCGCGATCGGGGCGACGGCGGGCGGCGCGGCGGCCGACGCGTCTATCGCCCGGGCCCGCTCGTCGGACCTGCTTTCGCGCGCGATGGACCTTGCTCCCTCCACCCTGCTTGAAGCAGCGCGATGACGCTGTGGCGCAGCCTCGCCCTCACCCTGGTCCTGGCCATCCTGGCCGCCGGCGTCGGCGTGTGGGGCGCCACGCGATATGTGCTCGGGCCGCCGCGCCCCCCGGCCGCCCTGCACGAGGTGCTGCATCGAAGGCTGGACCTCACCGCCGATCAACAAGAACGCATAGATGGCCTCGAGCGCGACCATGCCGCGCGGCGGCGGGCGCTCGAGGCGGAGATGCGCGCCGCGACCCTCGAGCTCGCCGCCGCCTACCAGGAGGCGCACGCCTATACGCCCGCGGTGCAGGGGGCGATCGACCGGATTCATCGCGCCATGGGCGCCTTGCAGACCGAGACCATCGTCCACGTCATCGCCATGCGGTCCGTCCTACGGCCTCGCCAAGCCAAGATGTTCGACGACACCGTCGTCAAGTCGCTTACCGCGCAAGGCTCGTGACCCCGGGGGAGACGGCGGCCGACGCCGTCGGCGCCCGCCGGGCCGCCGAGGGGGACGAGCGCGCCTTCACCGCCCTCGTGCACCGGCACAAGGCGTCCCTCCACCGGCTGCTTCGTCGCTACACGGGCGACGACGACGAGGCCCGCGAGGCGACCCAGGAAGCCTTCATCGCCGCCTGGGCGGCGCTGCCCCGCTATGACCCGAACCGCCCCTTTCTCGCGTGGCTGCGAGTGATCGCCATCAACAAGGCCCGCGACCGGCGCCGGCGGACGACGTTTCGCCGACTCCTTTTTGGCGGCGGCGATCACGATCGGGCCGCGGCCGACACGTCTCCCGATCCCGCCGCGCCCGCCGACGAGGCGATGATCGAGCGAGAGGACCTGGCGGCTCTCGACCGGGCGATCTCTCGCCTGCCCGAGAACCTCAAGGCGCCCCTGATTCTCACCGCCTTCGAAGGTCTGTCGCAGCTCGAGGCGGGTGACCTCCTCGGCGTCTCCGCCAAGGCGATCGAAACCCGCGTCCGCCGCGCGCGCCAGATGCTCGGCCGTACAATGGGTCCTTCCACCGGTAGCGAGCACGTGCGATTTTCGTCCGGTCCGGAAGCAATAGCCCAGCGGCCTGTCAGGCGGGATAGGGCGTAGCGAGGGTGATGGCCGCCAACAGTCGAGCCCCAATTCCAGGATGATCGATGATCACCTGTGGTGAACCGACATCCGCCCTTGACGTCCCCATTCTTGCGAATTGCTCTCCGCCGGCGCGTCGAGAGGGGGTGAACCAGCTCCGGACGACCCTGGCGCGACCCATGGGAGTACTCGATGAAGGGTTACCTGTCTGTGGCCGGCTTGTCCGCCGGGATATTTGTGTGGGGCGGCCGCGATCGCCTCCGCCGAGCCGGTCGAACGGTCCGGCAACGTCTTCCATAAGGCGGTCTGTTCAAGGCTGATACCCGCCGGGCCGCGAGGTGCCACGCCCATGTCGTTACCGACAGCGCCGGCCGGATCCTCACCCAGGCCGCGGGTCCCAACAGCACGCCGCGCGGCTTCGGAGCCGGCGACCTGCGTTCGGCCTATAATATCACCACCTCGGGCAGCGCTTCGACCATCATCGGCATCGTCGACGCCTATGGCTATCCAAACGCCGAAGCCGACCTCGGCGTGTACCGGGCGCAATATGGCCTGCCGCCCTGCACATCGGCCAACGGCTGTTTCACGAAATATACCGAGAAGGGCCACAAGGCGAACTACCCGCCGTTCGACCAGGGCTGGGCCACCGAAACAGCGCTGGATCTCGACATGGCCAGCGCCATGTGCCCCAACTGCAAGATCATCCTCGTCGAGGCCAAGACCAACTCGTTCGCGGATTTGGGAAAATCGGTCAACACGGCGGCCGCTAAGGGCGCCCACGTGATCAGCAACAGCTACGGCGGCGGCGAATCCGGCTCGCAAGCGTATGAGGCGGATTACAACCACGCCGGCGTGGCCGTGACCGCCAGCGCCGGCGACAGCGGCTACGGCGCGCAGTTCCCGGCGACATCGCCGCACGTGATCGCGATCGGCGGCACGCACCTCGTCACCAGCACCGGCGGCCGCGGCTGGACCGAAACCGTCTGGTCGGGCACCGGCAGCGGCTGCAGCATATTCTACGCCAAGCCCGCCTGGCAAAAGGACACCGGCTGCACGTTGCGCATGGAAACCGATGTCTCGGCCGTCGCGGATCCGGCCACCGGCGTCGCCGTCTATGCTCCGATCTCGGCGACGCGGTCGTTCTGGCAGGTCTATGGCGGCACCAGCGTCGCCGCGCCGCTGATCGGCGGCATTTATGGCAACAACGGCGGAGCGGTGAATTACGGCAGCGACCCGTATGCTCACACCAGCGCCCTCAACGACGTGACGGTCGGCAGCAACGGGACCTGTTCCCCCAAACCGGCCTACTTCTGTCATGCGGAAGTCGGCTATGACGGCCCCACTGGTCTGGGGACGCCGAACGGCAACACCGCATTCTGATCCTTGCGGAGTTGTCCCCGGCCGGGACTCGAATGGCTCGGCCGGTTTCAGCTTGTCGTCATTCTTCTTCGCTCTCATACGCTGGTTGTGGCGCTGGTGGCTTCACGGGGCCGGGTACGATTGCTTCCTGGAACCCAGACCCGAGCCGCCTCGGTGAGTTCCACAGCGATGTCTTCGCAAGCTTGCGCTTGAATGCGGCCGCTAGAAGACGTCAAGTCTAAATACGAGGACTGCTGCCGCGCCAACTCCGCCAACTCCAGGAGGACTCCCGGGGCCACCGGCCAAGCGATTCACCTTGCACCGCTGCCTTGCCAATTTTTCGCACGTTGCGAATATTGATTTCCAGCGCTCGCGCGAGTTCCGGATTGCCATCCCAGTCGCCGTACAAAATTTGACCGGCTCGGACTACGAGCTGAGCTAAAGTCCCCGAGGCTGAGGGGGGCATTGTCAGCGCCAAATTCAAGGCGGCTGACCGGAGCTTTGCAGGGCGAGGCGATGAAGTCGCCCCAGTCCGCCCAGCCGCCAAACCGCCTAACCCGCTCCCCCAGGTCAAGTCCTCGCCCGAGGTGATCTAGCTGGTGGTTATGATTTGGCTCCACTCCCCGCGGTCGCTGAGGATGTCGAGGTCCTGCTGTATCAAGCGCAGGCTTGACCTCTGCGAACGAGACCGTGCCACTGGTACTTCCCCGTTGGACCCGAACGTCGAAGGTGACGCCGCCTGAAGCATCCAACTGGGCCGAAACCAAGCTCAATTCCTCGGCTGACTACCTGCGAAAAGAACGTTATCACCGGACCAGGCGCGGACCTGCCCTTCATGTCTCGCAATAGTGGCGGTGACGCGACGCTCGAAGTCGCAGAAGCGCGAGCAGGCCGGCGAGGAACAGATCGAGACCTTCATGTTAGTCTCCTTCAGACTTGAGGGTGGGTGAGACAGGACGCCGCCTTCGCAGCAGCAGATAGGCGGCGGGAACGACGAGCATCGACAGCAGCGGGGCGGTGAGCATGCCGCCGATCATCGGGGCGGCGATGCGGCTCATAACCTCCGAGCCCGTGCCGTGGCCGAACAGGATGGGGCAACAGGCCCGCGAGGATCACCGCCACCGTCATGGCCTTGGGGCGCACGCGCAGGACGGCGCCCTCGCGGATCGCCTCGTCGACGTCGGCGTCGCGAGGGTCCGGCCCGCGAGTCGGCGCAGGGCGTGCTTCAGATAGATCAGCATCACGACGCCGAACTCGGCGGAGACGCCGGCCAGAGCGATGAACCCCACGCCCGTGGCCACCGATTGGTTGATAGCCCAGCAGGTAGAGGGTCCAGATCGCCGCCGGTCAGGGCGAAGGGCAGGGTGCCCATGATCAGCGCCGCCTCATCGAAGCGCCGAAGGTCAGGTAGAGCAGGACGAAGATGATCAGCAGCGTTGCGGGCACGACCAGCTTCAGCCGCGCGACGGCGCGCTGCAGGTATTCGAACTGGCCGGAGTAGGCGAGGCTCACGCCGGGCGAGAGCTTGACGTTCTGCGGCGACCGCGTGCTGCAGGTCGCGCGACCACGGAGCGTCAGGTCGCGCCCGCGCACGTCGATATAGACCCAGGTCGAAGGCCGGCCGTTTTCGCTCTTGAGCATCGGCGGGCCTTCGCGCGATCTGCGAGATGCGGCGACGGATCCCAAGCGTGATCTGCTGACCGGAAGGCGTCAGGATCGGCAGCGCTGCGCAGGCCGGCAGGCTGTCCCGCAGCTCGCGCGGATAGCGGACGCTGATCGGGTAGCGGGCCAGGCCTTCGACCGTCTGCGCCGACGGTTTCTCCGCCGATCGCGCCGGAGACGATCGGCCTGCACATCGGCGATGTTCAGCCCGAAGCGGGCGGCGGCCGCCCGATCGATGTCGACGTCGACGTAGCGGCCGCCGGTCAGGCGCTCGGCGAGGGCGGAGCTGACGCCGGGCACGGCCTTGGCGACCGACCTCGATCTCGTGGGCGATGCGGTCGAGATCGGCGAGGTTCGACGCCCGAGACCTTGACCCCGATCGGGCTCTTGATGCCGGTGGCCAGCATGTCGATGCGATTGCGGATCGGCGGCACCCAGACGTTGGCGAGACCGGGCACCTTCACCGTCGCGGTCGAGCTCGGCGATCGAGCTTCTCCGGGGTCATGCCCGGCCGCCATTGAGCTCGCGGCTTGAACTGGATGGTGGTCTCGAACATCTCCAGGGGCGCCGGATCGGTGGCGGTCTCGGCGCGCCCGGCCTTGCCGAACACGCGTCTCCACCTCCGGCACGGTCTTGATCAGCCGGTCGGTCTGCTGCAGCAGTTCCGAGGCCTTGGCAGTCGAAAGGCCCGGCAGCGCCGAGGGCATGTAGAGCAGGTCGCCCTCGTTCGATCGCGGCATGAACTCGCCGCCAAGCTGGCGTCAGCGGCCAGGCCGTGGTGGCGAAGAGCAGGGCGCGCGATCGACCAGGGTCGTTCGCGGCGGCGCATGACCCAGTCGAGCACGGGGCGGTAGACGCGCGATCAGTACGCGGTTGATCGGGTTGGCGGTCTCGGCCGGGATGCGGCCCGCGGATCAGGTAGCCCATCAGCACCGGCACCAGGGTCACCGACAGGATCGCGGCCGCCGGCCATGGCGTAGGTCTTGGTGAAGGCCAGCGGCGCGAATAGCCGGCCTTCCTGCCCCTGCAGCGTGAACACCGGCATGAACGAGAAGGTGATGATCAGCAGGCTGAAGAACAGCGCCGGCCCGACCTCGGCCGCCGCCTCGGTGATCACGCTCCAGCGCTGCTCGCCCCCAGGGGCTCGCCCGGATGCTCGTGCTCCCAGCGCTCGATCTTCTTGTGGGCGTTCTCGATCATCACGATGGCGGCGTCGACCATGGCGCCGATGGCGATGGCGATGCCGCCCAGCGACATGATGTTGGCGTTCACGCCCTGGCATGCGCATGACCGCGAACGGCGACCAGGACGCCCAGCGGCAGGGTGACGATCGCCACCAGGGCCGAGCGGACGTGCCAGAGGAACAGGGCGCAGACCAGCGCCACGACGATGAACTCCTCGATCAGCTTGTCGGTGAGGTTGGCGATCGCCCGGTCGATCAGGCTGCGAGCGGTCGTAGGTCGGCACGATCTCCACGCCCGCGCGGCAGGCTCGTTCTTCAGGTCGCCAGCTTGGCCTTGACCGCCGCGATGGTCTCGCGCGCGTTCTCGCCGGAGCGCAGGATCACCACGCCGCCGGCGACCTCGCCCTGGCCGTTCAGCTCCGCGACGCCGCGCCGCATCTCCGGGCCGATCTGGATCGTGGCGACATCGCCCAGGCGGACCGGGACGCCGCCGGCGCGCCGTCTTCAGCGGCATGGCGCGGAAGTCGTCGAGCGTCTTCAGGTAGCCGGAGGCGCGGACCATGATACTCGGCTTCCGCCAGCTCCAGCACCGAGCCGCCGGTCTCCTGAGTTGGCGCGCTTGCATCGCGTCGGTGACCACCTGCGCTGGGTGACGCCGTAGGCGGCCAGCTTCATGCGGGTCGAGCACCACCTGGTACTCGCGGACCATGCCGCCGATGCGAGGCGACCTCGGCCACGCCCGGGCATGGTCTTCAGCTCGTAGCGCAGGAACCAGTCCTGCAGGGTGCGCAGCTGGCTCAGGTCATGGCGGCCGCGTGCGGTCGACCAGGGCGTATTCGTAGATCCAGCCGACGCCGGTCGCGTCGGGCCCGAGCGCTGGCCGGCACGCCCTCCGGCAGGCGGCTCTGGACCTGGTTGAGGTATTCCAGCACCCGCGAGCGCGCCCAGTAGAGATCCGTCCCCTCCTCGAAGAGCACGTAGACGAAGCTGTCGCCGAAGAAGGAGTAGCCGCGCACCGTGCGTCGCGCCCGGCACCGAGAGCATGGTCGTGGCCAGCGGATAGGTGACCTGATCCTCGACGATCCGCGGCGCCTGGCCGGGATAGGGCGTGCGGATGATCACCTGCACGTCGGAGAGGTCCGGCAGGGCGTCGACCGGCGTCGGCTACGGCCACCACGCCAGCGGCCAGCAGAGCCGCGCCGATGAGCACGAAGAAACGGTTGGCGACCGACCAGCGGATGAGGGCGGCGATCATCGGCCGGCCACCGGGCTAAGATGGCGAATGACCGGCCCTCGGGCTGCTGCTCGAAGCCGAAGCGGACCTGTCACCCGCCTTGCGGCCTGGCCAGGCCGGCGAGCCGAGCTTGAAGGTCATGGTCATGGCCGGCCAGCCGATCGCCGGAACGGGCTCGTGACTTAGGGTGATGGATCCGCGGTCAGCGCCTCGATGCGCCCGCGGGTCTCATAGAGCGCCGACTTGGTGACCGGAGCAGGCGACATAGCCATCGCCGGGGAAGCGGCAAGGGCGCACCTGGACGCCGGCCAGGCTGGCCTCGAATCGATCAGGAACTGGCCGGAGGCGACCACCTTCTCGCCCTCGTCAGGCCCGCGAGGATCTCGGTCCGGTCGCCATCCTCACGGCCGACCTGGACCTCGACGGGCTGGTAGCGGCCACCGTTGCCGGCGAGCATGACCAGGTCGCGCTTGCCGGTGCGGATCACCGCCTCGGAGGGCACGAACAGCGCCGGATGGGCCGCGCCGCTCAGGTGAACGGTCGCGAACATGCCGGGCCTGCAACCGACCGCGCGGTTCGGCAGCTCGATGCGGACCTGCAGGGTGTGGCTGTCGCTCTGGGCGGTCGGCAGGATCGCGGTCACCCGGCCGGTGAACGCCTCTCCCGGAAAGGCCGCGAGCTCCGCGCGGGCGGTCTGCCCGACCTGCACCTGTCCGCCCATCGCCTCCGGCACGGCGGCGTTCAGCCACACCGTCCCCAGCCCCGACACCTGGGCGAGGGTCTGACCCTGCGTCACGGTCATGCCCTGGCGCACGTCCAGCGTCTGGATGGCGCCGCCGACTGCGGCGTGGAGATGGTGACGACCGTTCGCGCCCGCCCGTCCCGCGCCACGGCGCTCGATGCGGCTGTCCGGCATGCCGAGCAGTCGCAGCCGCTGGCGCGCGGCGGCATCAGGGCGGGGTTGCCGGAGCCGCGAACGGCGAGATATTCGGCCTGGGCGCCGCCCCAGCTCGGAACGAGCAGGTCGACGATCGGCGCCCCCGCGCGCGACCACATCGCCGGGCGCCCTGGCATAAACCCGCTGAGACGAACCCGGCTGCGCGGGCCTGCACGATGGCCACCTCGCGCTGGTTGAAGTCGATGACGCCCGTGGCGTCGAGGCGCTGCGCGAACGCCCCGCGCTCGCACCGCCGCCAGCCGCACGCCCAGGCTCTGGGTCGTGGCGGGTCGATATGCACGCCCGGGCTGCGCGTCGCCGGCGGCGCCGTCGTCGGCGTAGCGGGGACCAGCTGCATGTCCATGAACGGCGACTTGCCCGGCTTGATCGAAGTGCTGGTCCGGGACCATCGGGTCGTACCAGTAGAGCGAGCTTGGCGCTGGCGCGCTCGGCGGCCGTCGCGGCGCCGGAGGCTTGGGACGTCGCGAAGGTGAGCGACGCCGTAGCCGACCGAGCCGCTGACAAGCACCGCGATCGCGGCGGCGGCGAGCCCGAGCCGACGCGATGACGGGGCGGGGGCGCTCATTGGGCGTCGCTCCCGTAGGTCAGGACGATGCGCGCGCCGTCGCGCACGACACTCGGCTTCGCGGTCGATGAGCGTCGATCCGGACCTCGGCCAGCGCAAGGAAGGCTTGCAGCACATCCGACAGGGTCGCGGTCCCGGCCGCGTAGCTGGCCGTCTCCAGGTCGGCGCGGCGCTTTGGCGAGCGGCAGGAGCGTCTGCTAGCGCCCGGTGCAGATGGTCGTGGTGCATGGCGTGGTCGGCGAGGCCCGCATCCAGCGAGCGCCAGGAGTTCGCGCCGCGCCGCCTGTTCGCTCGATCCGCAGTCCGGCTCGCCGTCTCGCGGGCGGGCGGCGATCATCGGGTCCTGCCGGGTGGACGCGAAGAGCGGCAGGCTGACCGTCGCCTTGGACCGATCAGCGTAGTCCCCAAACCGCGGGTCGCGGTGCTGGTAGTCGAGCTCGTACCCCCAGTCGGGGTGCTTGTCGGCCTTGGCGGCGTCGGCGTCGGCGTCGGCCTGCCGACCCATGGCGGCATAGACCGCGAGCGCCGGAAGATGATCGAGACCCGCGTGCAGGCGCGGCATCGATCGGGCAGGTCCGGCGGGTTGCCAGCGACGGCTCGAGCGTCTGGCATCGCCCCGATCCAGCGGCCAGTTCCGCGCGCGCCTTCGCCAGGCGGCGACCAGATCGGCGCGCCGGTCGGCCAGCGCGGCGGTCAGCTGTTCGGGCTCCAGCGTCTGGGCTGGCCGCATCGCGCCGGACGCCAGTTGTGACGGCGCGGCTCGCGCAGCGGGGCCAGCGCCTCGGTCGATATCGTCCAGCGCGCAAGCCGCCGCTCGCCATAGAAGAGTCGATCCAGGCCAGGCCTGCCGCGATCCGGACCTTGCGCCGTTCAAGGAGCGTTCCGGCCTCCGCCTCGCTGATGTCCGCGCGCGCGCGAGCGCGGCTGGCGCGGCGCTTGGCGAGGCTCGGCACGTCTTGCGACAGGCCGAACGTGGCCATGCTGAAGTAGTCCCGACCCGGCCGGCCGGCCAACGGACCGGAGATCGGAAAGTCGCTGACTTCGACCGAGGCCCTGGGGTCAGGCAACCGGCCCGCCGCGATGGCGGCCGTACTGGCGGCTTTCACCGCGAGCGCGCTGGCGGTCACCCTCGGCGCGGTGCGGTCGGCGAGGTCGAGCGTCTGGTCGTAGGTCAGGGCCGCGGCGTGCGAACCGTTGGCAATGGAGCCGACGAATAAGGTGAGGACGATGGACGAGCCACCGATCGCGGCGTGTCTCAAGTCAATCATTTTGAATGTATCCAAGGTATCCGTGCCTATCGGTCCGATGGGCGGGAATGCTGTCGCGGAAGCGCGGTTGACGCCGAAGCGTCGCGCCGTACCGCGTTCAGGCGAGCCGGCGGTGGCCGGCTGAATTAAGCGACAGACCTTGGAGGTCGGGTTGGCCCCGTAGGCTCGATCCCGTGGATGGCGAGAGACCGGGATAAAAACGACCCGCAGTCCGCCACTCGGAAATTGGCCAGTAGCCGGCATGCTCGGAAGGGCGGCGAACACCGCGCAACATGCCGCGCAAGCGTGCGGGCACGTCTTGTGCATTTTCCCCGGCAGAGACTGGTCGCAACCGGAATTGTACTGTGCGGCCATCCCGTTGGTGGAGTCCGGCGGCATTGCCGACATCGTAGCCGCCGCGCCCGAGCCGTAATCGGCGCAGCTGTTGCTCGCCGCATTGGCCGCCACGGGATTGGCGAGCAACGCTACCACGACCAGCAAGGAGAGCAGGAGACGCACGCCCCTACTACGCCTCAGATCGAGGCACGTTACAAGATCGGGATCGGCGACGTCCCTCTCCCTACAGCCCCACCTTTGGTTCGCCTGGAAACCTGTCTCGCGCGTTCGGTCGCTCGACCTCTCCAGCAAAGGGGTGTCACTCCCCCAGGAATGTCCGGAGATAGGAACGATGCTCAAGTCCGCTCAGGGTCGAAAGCACCTTAGCGGGGGAGCGCCCTCCCCGGGAAGGTCGCCCTACCTCAGCGAGACCCCGCGT
>CAWHEE010000018.1:0-52364 GCA_963828365.1 uncultured Alphaproteobacteria bacterium
ACCATCGAGACCCCTCTGCCGCGCCACTTCCTCGTTGAAACAGCGGCTGCAAAGGTCGCGGTGGCGTGTCTCCTCGGAGGCGTAACGGACGGCGTCATAGCCCCGGTACCTGATACGCCGTTGTTGGGACACCAAACAAACGCCACGTTACTTGCCGAAATGTTTTTAAATATAGTCCAAATATGAACCCACGCTGAAATGTATTGCTGCTGATCTCCCGCGGTATAGCAAGCTGGAAGATTATTTGGATTATTCGTCTCCCAGTAACACCTTAAGAATATAGGCTTTTGAAATGACTTCGCTGCCTGGGCAAAGGCGGTGATGATCCCATCATCACTTCCCTGGTTAATGGCGGAAAGGCTGTCACACCCCTAACTTATCATTGGTATGGGCCATTTCCCTCTATGGCATTGAGAGTATCCACCCAAAAAACCTTGCTAAATCCCACATATACCGAAAGGATTGCGACAGTTGGGCCTCCCAAGCTATCATTGAACGCCGGCAACTGCTGCACCATGACGGTTCCTGCCTCGGTTCCCGGGGCGTCTTTCAAACCTCCCGGGTTTACCCACGCCCCCACATAGGCACCGTTGTTGGGGATGGCGGGGGGGATCAAGGGCCCCGCATGAAGGGCTGGTGCCGAAACCGCGATCATCATCGCGACCGTGACGCCCAGGCCCTCAATCTCGAAGGGAGGGTGACGAGCTCATACCTAAACGCTCTACGTTTCCTCATGGCGGCCCCTCCGGCGATGATGATATTCGCGGTCTGTTGGGCAGGCTTGCTGGCTTTTGTTCTCGCGAGGCTTAGCCAAAGTGCCGTCTGCGCGAGCTGCGACGGCCGCCGGTTGTGTTGATCGCCGTTTCGTGGCGACGAGCTGTCCGCCATATGGACCTCGACACTCGATGAACGACGATCATATCTGCGGAGCTCACATTGACACCCACAATCCGACGTCGCAGCGCCTTTCTGACCATCCACGTCAAAGGAGATGTCAGATGACAAAGCCGTTCCAACGGGTCCTTCTCCATGTCGGCGCGCCCAAAACCGGCACGACATCGATACAGCATTTCCTGTTCAGAAATCAGCCGGCCCTGCAGACCTGCGGATTTTATGTCCCTTCGGCATTAAGTCACGGCGTCCAACACATCGACTTGCCGCTTCTCTTTGGGTCCCGTCCTGAGCACCTCGAACGGCTGGCGGGCGCACGCAAGGGTTCGATCGAAGAACAGCGGGAGTTTGCGACGAACGCCTTTGCGACGGAGATTGCCAGTGCTAGCGGCGCAGACACCCTGCTAGTTTCCAGTGAACACTTGCTCGGCTCGAACCCGTGCGCGATCGCCGCCTACAGGCGGTTTTTCGAGCCATATGCCGAGGGGTTCGAAAGCCTCATGTATCTGCGCCGGCAAGACCGATGGATCGCCTCGAGCGTGCTGCAAAGGCGAAAGGGCAGCGCTAGCGCCGACACACGCTTCAGGGTCGCCGGCTCTCCCCGCGGTTTCGAACAAGTGATCCGGAACTGGGATGCGGGCAGCGACCGCTGCCATATCCGCCGCTTTGACGCGGAATACTTTTTTGGCGGTTCATTACTGATGGATTTCTGCAGGGTGGTCGGTTGCGACGTTGCGGGGCTCCACATGGAAGACGTTTACAATCGCGCGCCCGCTGCAGGAACAGTTTGAATTAGTCGATGCCCTAAACGGCGCCCTTGCAGCCATTCCCTTTGACAAACAGATTGCCTACCGAAGTCGCTTCCTTCCACTATGCACCGCGGTTCTCGGCGGCACTCCGTTCGAGTTTGCCCGCGCCACGGCGAAAGCGGCGTTCGAATCCTACGCGCCAGTCAACACCTGGCTGCGCGAGACGCGCGATCCCGACGGTCCCGCCTTTTTCTTTGACGACGATTTCAGCTCCTACCCGATAGAACCTCACAATGACCGCGCCTATACGACTGAGCAGCTGTTCGAATTCTCCGCGGTCATTGCGGAACGGCTTCGCGGGCATGCCCTGGAGGTCCCAACGAGATCGGGCGGTTTCGCGCGTGAAGCCATCGTCTCGCACATCGTCTCTTCCTTCATCACGCTGCACGAAATCGAGGTCGAGCAAGAGCGCGCGGCGCGGCGGTCCGCCGCGATCGAGGAACGCCGCGCCGCCCGCGCACGGTTGCCCGGGCTGACTGTCGCCGGTGCGCCTGCTCCAGATGGCTGATAACTGTTTTGACGTAGGTACGGTCAATCAACCACCTTTCGATCGACCTAACCGAAAGCCAACGCCCGAAAGGCTGACCCAAGAAGCTTCGGCGAGAGCGGCGGCGATCGCTTGGACTGTCAATTCAACAGCAAGCTTTCGGCGGTCCGTCACCCACTGCGGAAGTCCGGAAGCCCCGCTCGAGGGCGATTTCCGATAATGGACATTAGAGTCGGATCGACAAATCCTCGTCCCCAGGCCACGGCGCCTCGCACGCCGGCAAGCGGGTCGCGATCGGCCATATTCGGCTGTGCGAGACCGCCGATCATCCGGTGATGCTGGTGCGCCCGGCCGGATGGACGCGCGCGCCGCGAACCGACGGGCGCGTCGGTATCCCGGCGTGGTTCGAGGCGACGCCAGGCTCGGAACTCATGGCGGAAGCCGGCTTCCAGTCCAGGCGCCAGTCGTGCTCTAAGGTGGCGGCCGGCGGGATGCCGGCGGTGCGAGAGCCTGCCATGACGCCCTTCCCTGCCCTTCCCGCCGGCGTGACCGGCGTGCTGGCCCTGGCCGACGGGACGGTGTGGCCGGGGCTCGGCGTGCGGCGCGGTCGGGCGAGGCGGTGGGCGAGGTGTGCTTCAACACCGCCATGACCGGCTATCAGGAGATCCTCACCGACCCGTCGTACATGAGCCAGATCGTCACCTTCACCTTTCCGCACATCGGCAATGTCGGGACCAACGGCGAGGACGTCGAACAGCTGGCGGGCGCGGCGGATCGGCGGCGCGTGGGGGCGATGTTCCGCGACGCGCCGACCGCCCCGGCCAACTGGCGGGCCGGCCAGGCGACCTGGACGGCTGGCTGGCGGCGCGCGGGGTGATCGGCCTGTCGGGCATCGACACCCGCGCGCTGACCCGCGGCATCCGCGAGCGCGGCATGCCGCACGGGGTGATCGCCCATGCGCCCGACGGGGGGTTCGACCTGGACGCCCTGGTGGCGCGGGCGCGCGGCCTGGAACGGCCTGGCCGGGGCCGGACCTGGCCGAGGACGGCCTCGTGCCTGCAGCCGTTCGTCTGGGAGGAAGGGCCGTGGTCGTGGCCGGACGGCTACGCCAGGCCCGCCGAGCCATCGCTTCGAAGTGGTGCGTGGTCGACTATGGGGTGAAGCGCAACATCGCCCGCGCGCTGGTCGGCATCGGCGCGCGGGTGACAGTGGTTCCGGCCATGACCATCGGCCGAAGACATACTGGCGCGCGGGCCGGACGGCGTGGTGCTGTCGAACGGTCCGGGCGACCCGGCGGCGACGGCCGAACACGCCGCGCCGCAGATCCGGGCCCTGGTGGACAGCGGCACGCCGGTGATGGGCATCTGCCTGGGCCACCAGCTGCTGGCCCTGGCGATGGGCGCGGCGACCGGCGAAGATGGACCAGGGCCACCATGGGGCCAACCACCCGGTCAAGGACCTGACCACCGGCAAGGTCGAGATCGTCTCGATGAACCACGGGTTCACGGTCGATCGGGCGAGCCTGCCGCAGTCGCTGGTGGAAACCCACGTCTCGCTGTTCGACGGCAGCAACGCCGGGCTGGCGGTCACGGGCCGGCCGGTGTTCTCGGTGCAGCACCACCCGGAAGCCTCGCCGGGACCGGCGGACTCGCTGTATCTGTTCGAGCGCTTCGCGGAGATGATGGCGGCGCGGCGCGGGGCCGCACTCCAGCGGGCCGGACTTTAGCGGGCTGGACTCCAGCGGGCTGGTGGGGCCAGCCAGGACGCCGAGGCCGCGACCGGAAACGACACGGTCATCCACCACACGCGCGCGCGACCATTTCGCGCGGTGGGCGTTCTTTCGCTGACTGACTGATGGAGAGACCGATGAAACTATATCTTTCGCCCGGCGCGTGCAGCCTGTCCGACCACATCGCCCTGCACGAGGCGGGCCTGGCGTTCGAGCACGAGAAGGTCGACCTGCAGAGCAAGACGACCGAAAGCGGGGCCGATTTCACCGCGATCAATCCCAAGGGCTATGTGCCGGCGCTGACGCTGGACGGGGGCGAAACCCTGACCGAGAACATCGCGATCCTGGACTGGATCGCGCACCAGGACACCGCCCTGAAGCCGTCCGGCCCCCTGGGGCACAGCCAGCTGCTCGAGGCGCTGGCCTATATCTCCACCGAGATCCACAAGGGGTTCAAGCCGTTCTTCGCCGGGGCCGGCGAGGACGAGAAGGCCAAGGCCGGCGAGACGATCAACCGGCGCCTGGGATATCTGGCCGACACGATGCGGGGCGACTATCTGTTCGGCCCGCGGATCAGCGTCGCCGACTGCTATCTGTTCGTCATGCTGCTGTGGGCGCAGAAGACCGGAGTGGCGACGCCGGACAAGCTCGCCGCACTGCGCGACCGCATGATGGAGTTGCCGTCGGTCCGCACGGCGATGAAGCACGAGGGCCTGGCGTAGGGCTCGCGGCGCGACTGGCCCGGCCCGCTCAGGGCTGGGCGGGGAACTCCAGTTTGGCGGTGTCGTAGCCGAGGGCGGCGGCGCGGGCGACGAGCCGGGCGCGCATCGCCGGGTCGAGGTGGGGATTGCGGGCATAGATCCACAGGTTCTCGAACGACGGGTCGGCGGAGATGAACCAGCTGTAGGCGTCGTCGTGGTCGAGCACCCAGTAGTCGCGCCCCAGGGTGACGAGGCCGAACAGGCGATAGCCGACATGCAGGCGGGCGTTGGTCCCGGGATCGAGGATGCGGGCCGGGCCGCCGATGGCCTTCTCCTTGCCGGCCGGCGAGCCCTGGCGGCAGGTATCGCGCACCTCGACGCGGTCCGGGGCGGTCAGGGTGTAGCGGGTGGCCCCGGCAACGCAGCCATTGGTGAGAGACATCGGCCGGCGGCCGATCTCGGCCCACACGCCGCTGTAGAAGCGCGCCGCATCGACCGGCCTGGCGGGGGCCGGCGCGTGGGCGGCCAGAACCGGACCGGCGAGGGCGAGCAAGGCCGAGAGGATCGCGGCGCGGCCGGGACGGTTGCGATGAGAGCTCGGCATGGTGTGGGATCCCCTGGGCGCCGCCCTGGCGTCGCGACCGATACGCGGCCGATGGACCGACGGTTCACCGATGGTCGCCCAGCGTCGCAACCAAACGCAACCAGACGCGCGCCGACGCAACCAAACGCTCGCCAACGCAACTGCCGGCCAGCCCCGTGGGATGGGAAGAGCGGCGCCTGCATGGGGCGGCCGGCGGACCGGCTCGGCGTCCATGCGCCTGGATTTGCAAAAGGGGTCGGCAGATGTCGAATTGGCTTCACGCGGTCAACGGAAACTTCAACAGCAAACACGACTGGGGGCCGCACAAGGTTCCGGGCGCGGCCGACGACGCCATACTCGACGCCAAGGGCGCCGCCTTCACGGTGACCGCGACGACCAACGAAGACGTCAACAGCATCCAGACCACGGCCAACGCCACGCTCCTGCTGAAGGGCGATCCGGCCGCCGCGCACACGTTCCGGGTCGAAAACGGCACCGGCGCCGGTGTCAATCTCGGGACGATCAAGATCGGCGACAACACCAGCCTTCAGCTGGCGGCGCAGATCGGAAAGAGCCCCACCTATTTCGTCAACAGCGGCTCGATCACCCTCAACGCCACGATGCACAACGCTTTTCTGGACGTCCAGAGCTACAACGGCGGCGGCGGCAGTCTGCGCCTTTCGGGCGGCGGCTCGATCGTGATGGGCGACAGCGCCTTCAACGGCATCGTCGATACGCTGGTCTCGCCGTCCGAGAGCGTGTTCATCGACAATGTCGACAACAGGATCTCCGGCGGCGGCGTCATCGGAGATGGCGGCTTGCCGAACGGGGCCGCGTTCGGCTTCGAAAACGCCAGCGCCGGGGTCATCGACGCGACCGGATCGAACAGTGCTCTGATCATCGATGTGCTCGGCGCCGGCTCCTTCGCCAACTTTTCCAACGCCGGCCTGATCGAGGGGACCGGCAAGGCCGGCCTGGACATCGCCTCGACGATCATGAGCAACCGCGGGGGAACGATCTTCGCCGGCGCCGCCTCGATCGTGCGGCTGGAAAGTTCCACGATCGAAGGCGGCACGCTGTCCAGCGCCGGCACGGGGATCGTGCTGGCCAGCGGCGGCTCCACGCTTGATGGCATAACCGTCGGATCGGTCACCAATAGCGGTGTGCTGCAGGTGTTCGGCGAGTCGCTGTATGCCGTCGGAAGCATCGTCAACACCGGCGCCATAAAGCTGTCCGACCAGGTGACCGGCGCGATCCTCAAGATCAACAGCGGCATCGCGCTCTCGGGTGGAGGAACACTGACCCTCACCGACAATTTCCAGAACGGCATCCAGGGCTACGGAGCGGGCGGCGATCTCTTCAACGCCGACAACACCATTTCCGGGGCCGGAACCGTGGGCGGGACCGGTCTGAACGTCTACAATCAGGTCAAGGGCGTGATCGACGCCACCGGAACCTACAATCCCCTGATCGTCGGTACATCGGGCATGACCTTCAAAAACAGCGGGATGATGCGAGCGACCGGCAAGGCCGGCCTGGACATGGCGGGCATCACGCTCGACCAGAGCGGCGGCGGCACGCTTGCCTCGGCCGCCGGCTCCATCGTGCGCCTCGAAAGCGCCAACATCATCGGCGGGACGCTGACCAACGCCGCCGGCGGCCAGATCGAGGCGAGCGGCGGCTCGACCATGGCGGGCACGACGATCGTCAACCAGGGGCTGTTCACGGTCGTCGAGGCCGACACCTTCAGCGCCAGCGGAACGATCGGCAACAGCGGGACGCTGTCCCTGGCCGGCACGAGCTCGGGGGCGCGGCTGCTGGCGAGCGGGGCGTTGCAGCTGAACGGCGGCGGCACGGTGCTGCTGGGCGCCGGCGGCGCGATCGACAGCGCCGCGAGCGCCGACACCGTCACCAACCTCGACGACCGGATCCTCGGCGACGGCGAGCTGGGCGGCGGGGCGGCCCTGCTGGTCAATGCGGCCGGCGGGACGATCCGGGAGACGGGGACCTCCGGCCTGCTGATCGACGCCGTCAAGCTCGGCAACGCCGGGATCGTCGAGGCGGCCGGCGCGGGCGACATCAGCGTCCTCAGCACGGTCACCAACAGCGGCCTGATACAGGCCGACACCGGCAGCATGCTCAGCCTGACCGCCGCGGTGGCCAACTCCGGGGTCCTGGAGGCCAACGGCGGGACCCTGATCGCCTATCAGGCGGTCACGGGGGCAGGCTCGGCGAAGATCAACGGCGGCACGCTGCAGTTCGCCAGGAGCTTCAACGAGGCGGTCAGCTTCACCGGCGGCGGCAGGCTCGACCTGGCGAGATCGCAGACCTACACGGCGACGATCACCGGCTTTTCGGCCAGCGGCGCCACGTCGCTGGACCTCGGCGACATCAAGTTCGTGAGCGCCGGCGAGGCGAGCTTTTCAGGCACGGCGAGCAGCGGCGTCCTGACGGTCAGCGACGGCGTCCATACCGCGAAGATCCAGCTGGCCGGCAACTATCTGTCGTCGAGTTTCGTCGCCTCCAAGGACGGATCCGGCGGGGTGGTCGTCAAGGCCACGGCCGCGGCCCTGACGGCGCCGCACGGCTTCATCGCGGCCATGGCCGGATTTGGCGCGGACGGCGGCGGCGCCATGACCTCATGCCGCGATCAGACCCACGCGGCGGCGGCGCTGGTGGCCTTGCCCAGAGCCGGGGCGACGTAGCCGGCGCCTGCGTCGGGCTCAAAGGCGGGCGAGGCCCACGCCGCCTAACCGAGGAGATGGCCCGCGAGACCGTCAGTCGGCGGCGGCGTGCGAGGCGCCGGCGCCGAGGGCGCGGTTGGTCAGCCAGACGCACGGCACCAGCACCACCATCAGCCAGGCGGAGATGCGGAACAGGTCGATGGTCGACAGCAGATAGGCCTGGTCGACGACCCGCTGGCCGATGGCGGCGACCGCCTGCGGCAGGCTCATGCCGGCCTGTTCCAGCCGGTGCAGGTTGATCAGCCAGGCGGGGTCGGTGCTGCCCATGGTCTCGGCCAGGCGGGTCTGGTGCAGGGTCTCGCCGCGATCCCAGAAGGTGGTGACCAGCGAGGCGGCGAAGCTGCCGGCGGTGATCCGCGGCGAAGTTGGAGAGGCCGGAGGCCGACGGCACCTGCGGCCCGTCGACGCCGTTCAGGGACATGGTGATCATCGAGACGAAGAAGGTGCTCATGGCGATGCCCTGCACCAGCATCGGCCAGACCAGGCCGCCGAAGTCGACGTCGGGGGTGAAGCCCGAGCGCATGAAGAACGAGGCGGCGAAGGCGAGCAGCGACAGGCTGGCGGTCCAGCGCGCGTCGACCCGGTTCATCAGCCGGGCGGCGAACGGGGTCAGGAACACCGCGACCACGCCGCTGGGGGCGCGCGACCAGGCCGGCCCAGGTGGCGATATAGCCCATCTGGGTCTGCAGCCACAGCGGCTGCAGCAGGTTGGCGCCGAAGAACAGGGCGTAGGCCAGGCAGAACACCAGCGTGCCGAGCGCGAAGTTGCGCGAGCGGAACAGCGACAGGTCGACGATCGGGTTCTCTTCGTTCAGCTCCCAGATCAGCCAGGCGATGAAGCCGACGATGGCGATGATCAGCTCGACGACGATGGCCGGCGAGGAGAACCAGTCGGCGTCCTTGCCGGTGTCGAGCATGACCTGCAGCGCGCCGACCCAGGTCAGCAGCAGGACGAAGCCGGTGCGTGTCGATCGGCAGCCTTGCGGGTCGGCGTCTCGCGGCTGGCCATGCTCGCGCCAGCAGAGGAAGGCGCAGACGACGCCCGACCGGCACGTTGATCAGGAAGATCCACGGCCAGGACGATGTTGTCGGAGATGTAGCCGCCGAGGATCGGCCCGCAGATCGGCGCGACCAGGGTGGTCATCGACCAGATGGCCAGCGCCGTGCCGCGCTGGTTGGCCGGGAAGATCATGATCAGCAGGGCCTGCGAGCCGGGGATCATCGGCCCCGAAACCGCGCCCTGCAGGATGCGGAAGACGATCAGCGACGGCAGGTTCCAGGAGATGCCGCACAGGAACGAGGCGATGGTGAACAGCACCACCGAGGCCACGAAGGTCCTGACCACGCCATAGCGGCCCATCAGCCAGCCGGTCAGCGGCACCGAGACGCCGTTGGCGACGGCGAACGAGGTGATCACCCAGGTGCCCTGGTCGGCGCTGACGCCGAGGTTGCCGGCGATGGTCGGGATCGAGACGTTGGCGATGGTGCCGTCGAGCACCTGCATGAAGGTGCCGAGCGCCAGCGCGACGGCGGTGATCGCAGGCCGGCGCCGGCGAGCGGCGGCGGGGCGGCGGGGCGTTGGTCGGTCATCGGATCACTCCCGTCTCCCCTTGGGAGAAGTACCGCGAAGCGGGGATGAGGGTCTCGCCGCAACGAAGGCGCCTTTCCGCGGACCCTGGGGATTTGCACCTCGGTCGCGGCAACACCCTCATCCAGCCTTCGGGGAAGGTCTTCTCCGGGGGCGACGGGAGCATCAGCCGGCTCCGGATACGTCGATGGTGGCCTTCATCGACAGACCGACGCGCAGGGGATGCCGGGCGAGCTCGGCCGGGTCGAGGTCGATGCGCACCGGCAGGCGCTGGACGATCTTGATCCAGTTGCCGGACGCGTTCTGGGCCGGGATCAGCGAGAAGGCCGAGCCGGTGCCGCCGGACAGGCCCTTGACCCGGCCGTGGAACTTGACGCCGCCGCCATACAGGTCGGTGGTCAGCATCACCGGCTGGCCGACGCGAACGCGGGCGAGCTGGACTTCCTTGAAATTGGCGTCGACATAGGCGCTGGCGGTGGGGACGATGGCCATCAGCGGCGCGCCGACCGGCACCTGCTGGCCGAGCTCCACCGCCTTCTTGGCCACCACGCCGGCAATCGGGGCGCGAATGACGGTGCGCGAGAGCGCCAGCTGGGCGGCGTCGACGCGGGCCTGCGCCGCCAGCACGTCGGGGTTCTGGTCCACGCCGGCGCCGGCGATCAGGGCGCTGGTTGACCGCCCGCGAGCCCTGGGTGGCGCCGCGGCGTCGCGCGCGCTTCGGCCTGGGCGCCCTGGCCGCGGCGAGCGCGGCCTGGGCGCTGGCGAAGTGGTTCTGGGCGTTGGTCAGTTCGTCGCCGGAGACGGCGCCGGAGGCGGCCAGGGCCTGGCGGCGCGTCAGGTCGGTCTGGGCGCGGTCGAGATCGGACTGGGCGCTGGCGACTGGGCGTCGGCGCGGGCGATATCGGCCTGGCGGGCCTCGACCTGGCCGGCGAGAGCGGCGTCGTTGGCGAAATAGCCCTGGACCTGGCGCTCGGCCTGGCCGAGGGCCGCCTGCGCCTCGGCCAGCTGCGATCCTGGCGTCGGCGTCGTCGAGGACGACCAGCGGCTCGCCGGCCTTCACCGCCTGGGTCTCGGCGACCAGCACCTTGGCGACCGGCCGGACGACCAGCGGCGTCACCTGGGCGATGTCGGCGCCCGACATAGGCGTTGTCGGTGGCGACATAATTCGACGACACCAGGACATACCAGATCGTCCAGGCGGCGACGCCGGCGACCACCACCGCCGCCAGCAGGATCAGCAGGTTGCGCCGCCGGGTGCGGGCGACGCTCTGGCGCTGGGCTTTCCGTGGGCGGCGTGTCGAGCGCGGGGGCCGGAGTCGGGCATGGCGAGCGTCGCTTGAGGCTTGTGGACGCGTCGGGAAGGCGGATGGCGTGGGCAGATCGGAAGGTCGGGCTGGAACGGGGCGTCAGGCGCTGAAGCCGCCGCCCAGGGCGCGGATCAGGGCGACGTCGAGGGCGAGGGCGCGGCTGTCGAGATCGGCGACGATGCGGCGGTGATCGCAGCACGGCGTTCTCGGCCAGCAGCACCGACTGGATAGGTGGCGAGGCCGCCTTCGTAGCGCAGGCGGGCGATGCGGTAGGCGTCCTCGTCGGCGGCCAGCGCGGCGCGGGACTGGTCGACCGGCGGGTCGCAGCGCCCGCTCGCCGGCCACCGCGTCGGCGACCTGGCGCAGGGCCTCGGTGACGGCGCCGTCATAGGCGGCCACCGCGGCGTCGCGGTCGGCCTGGGCGCCGCGCAGACTGGCCCGCAGCCGGCCGCCCTCGAAGATCGGCAGGCTGAGCGCCGGGGCCGCCTGGCCGATGCTCGAGCCGCTGGCGAACAGCTTGTCCAGGTGCAGCGCCTCCTGGCCGATGTAGGCGGCCAGGTTGACGTCGGGATAGAAGGCGGCGCTGGCTTGGTCGATGCGGCTGCGCGGCGGCCTCGGCCCGCCAGCGGGCGGCGGCGACGTCGGGGCGGCGGCCGACCAGGTTGGCGGCGAGCTCGGCCGGCAGGCCGATCGGCTTCAGAGCCGTGGCGGCGGGGCGGTCGATGGCCGAGACCCCGGTCGGGCCCGGCGCCGACCAGGGCGGCCAGGCGGTTGCGGGTCGAGCGCGATCTGCTCGTCGATGGCGGCCAGGTCGGCCTTGGCCTGCAGCGGCCCGGCCTCGGCCTGGCGCTGCTCGGCGAGGGTGTCGAGGCCGTTGGCGACCCGGTCTGGCCACCAGCTTGGCGGTCTCGCTCGCGCACCGCCAGCGCGCGCTCGGCGACGTCGCGCTCGGCGTAGAGGCGGGCGAGGTCGGCGTAGGCGGCCGCGACATTGGTCGACAGCATCAGCCGCGCCTCGGCGGCGTCGGCCTCGGCGGCGCGGGCGTCGGAGACGGCGGCGGCCACGGCGGCGCGGTTCTTGCCCCAGAAATCCAGCTCCCAGTTGAAGTCGAGCGTCGAGGCGGCCGTAGTCGTTGTAGCCCTGCGGCACGAACTGCGGCGGGATGCCCAAGTTGTAGCTCTGCTTCAGCTCCTCGACGCTGGCGTTGGCCGAGTAGCGACGGCTGGCCGGCGGCGCGCGGGCTGGCGCGCGACGGCCTCGGCCTTGCGCACCCGCGCCTGCGGCCTGGGCCAGGTCGGGCGAGCCGGCCAGGGCCTCGGTCGATCAGGGCGTCGAGCTGCGGATCGCCATAGGCCTTCCACCAGTCGCTGGCCGGCCAGTCGCCCGACGGGAAGCCGGCGAAGGTCCGGGCGGCGGCCAGCTGCCGGCCGGCCGGCGGCGGCGCGCCGGCGGTGGCGCAACCGACCAGCAGCAGGCCGAGCGCGGCGCTCTGAACAAGGCGATGGAAACGCCGCATCTGACCCCTCGGGCTTGCATTGACCGTACAGTACGGTCATAATCTAGAGCAAGGAAGCGAGTTCAGCAAGGGTCGCCATGAGCGAAACAATTGATGGGGTCGAAAGATCCACTGAGGGTCCGGTCAGACGGGACCGGGACGCGCGGCGCGAGGCTGATCCTCGACGCGGCGGCCGAGGTGTTCCTGGAAGAGGGCTTCGCCGCCGCCTCGATGTCGGCGATCGCCGCCAGGGTCGGCGGTTCGAAGGGCACGCTATACAATTATTTCCGCAGCAAGGAGGAGCTGTTCGAGGCCTATATCCAGCGGCATTGCGCTTGGCAGGCCGAATCGATGTTCGCCCTGCTGACCCCCGATATCGCCACGGCGAGGCGCTGGGGCACTTCGGGCGCAGCTTCCTGACCACGGTGCTGTCCGAATTCAGCCTGCGGAACTTCCGCCTGGTGGTCGCCGAGTCGCAGCGCGCCCCGGAGATCGGCCGGACGTTCTATGAGGCGGGACCGCTGCCGGGGTCGCGCGCCTGGCGGCCCATCTGCGGCAGGCCGCCGGCGAAGGTCGGCTGAACGCGCCCGATCCGCTGGCCGCCGCCCACCAGTTCATCGGCCTGTGCCAGAACCGCCTGATGAAGGCGCAGGCTGTGCAACGCCGTTCCGGAACCGGGAGCCGAGGAAATCGCCGACGAGGTCGCCGCGGCGGTGAAGACGTTCCTGAAGGCGTACGGGCCCGATGTGGCCTAGCCGCCGACGGCCGGAGCGATTTTCGGGGTCGGTCGTTTGCCGACGAGGCGTGTTCCGCGGTGCAACATCGCGGAAACAACGGCGAGGTAGAGGTTGGTCCATCGCCGCCGGCGCCGCGGCGGCCGCCCCGACCGATTGCCCGGGAGGTCGAAATAGAGTGAGAAGCGATCAGAGCGGGCGCGGGCTGGAAAACCGAATGCGAAAGATCGTCCTGACGCTGGTCCTGTCCCTGTTCGCCGCCTGCGCCGCCAAAAAGCCGCCGCCGCCGCCGACCCCGACGGTCACCGTGGCCGCGCCCCTGTCGATGGACGTGGTCGACTGGGACGATTTCCTCGGCCAGTTCGTGGCGGTGGATTCGGTGGACGTGCGGCCGCGGGTGTCGGGCTATCTGCAGCGGGTGGGCTTCAAGGACGGCGAGCGGGTCCACAAGGGCCAGGTGCTGTTCGTCATCGATCCGCGGCCCTACCAGGCGGTGCTGGACCAGGCCGAGGGTCGCAGGCGCACGCCGAGGCGGCGCTGGTCAACGCCCAGGCCGAGGCGGCGCGCGGCCAGGCGCTGCTGGCGGCGCACGCCATCAGCCAGCAGGCCTACGACGCCCTGGTCGCCGCGGCCAGGACAGGCGGCGGCCGATGTGGCCGCGGCCAGGGCGACGGTGCGCACCGGCGGCGCTGAACGTCGGCTTCACCCAGGTGACCGCGCCGATGAGCGGGCCGGGTTTCCGATCGCCGGGTGGCGCCGGGCAACCTGGTGACCGCCGACACCACGGTGCTGACCAATATCGTCAACCTCGACCCGATCCGCTTCGCCTTCACCGGCTCGGAGGCGCTGTATCTGAAGTACCAGCGGGAGAACGCCGCCGGCACCCGCGCCTCGTCGCGCGCCGCGGCCAATCCGGTGGAGATCCGGCTGCAGGACGAGCCGACCTATCGCTGGAAGGGGCGGATGGAATTCGTCGACAACGCCCTCGACCCGGCTCGGGCACCATCCGCGGCCGCGCCGTGGTGGCCAATCCCGACCAGCTTCCTGACGCCCGGGATGTTCGGCCACATGCGCCTGCTGGGCTCGGGCTCGTACCCGGCCCTGCTGATCCCCGACCAGGCGGTGGTCACCGACCAGGAGCGGCAGGTGGTCTATGTGCGTCGGCGAGCGAACAATGTGGCGCAGTGCCCGACGGTCGAGCTGGGCCCGCTGAGCCGCGGCCTGCGGGTCGTGCGCACCGGCTTGAAAGCCGGCGACCTGGTGGTGATCGACGGGGTGCAGCGGGCCCAGGCCGGCCATGAGGTCGACCCCAGGCGCGGCCGGATCGAGGCCAGCGCCGCCGGACGCGAGCGCAGCGACGATCGACACCGCGCCGCCCGCCTCGTCGGCCGAACCCGCCGCCGGCGGTCGATAGCCGCCCGCCCGGATGCCGATTTCGCACTTCTTCATCGAGCGGCCGGTGTTCGCCGCGGTGCTGGCGATCCTGATCACCCTGGTCGGGGCGATCGCCTTCCCGAACCTGCCGGTCGCGCAATATCCCGACATCGCGCCGCCGACGGTCAACGTGTCGGCAACCTACTCCGGGCGCCTCGGCCGAGGTGCTGGCCGACACCGTCGCCGCGCCCGATCGAGGAGCAGATCAACGGCGTCGAGAACATGCTCTACATGTCCTCCCAATCGACCGGCGACGGCCACGTCACGATCACCGTCACCTTCAAGCTGGGCACCGACCCCAACGCCGGCGCAGGTGCTGGTGGAGAACCGGGTGTCCTCGGCCACGCCCGCTGCTGCCGCCGGAGGTGGTGGCGACCGGCGTCACCGTGCGCAAGGCCTCGCCCGATTTCCTGATGGCGGTGCACAACTACTCGCCGGACGGCTCGCTCGACCAGCACTACATCGCCAACTATGTCGGCCTGCACATCCGCGACGCCCTGCTGCGGGTGCCGGGCGTCGGCGACATCGGCAGCCGAGCCTCGCGCGACTACGCCATGCGGATCTGGATCGATCCGGACCTGGCCGCCGCGCGCGGCCTGACGGTGGAAGACATCGCCGGCGCCTTGAAGAGCCACAACGTGCAGGTGGCGGCCGGCTCCGTCGGCCAGCCGCCGCAGCCGAGCCTGGGCAGGGCCTACCAGCTCAACATCCAGGCGCTAGGCCGGCTGACCACGCCCGGCCGAGTTCGCCAACATCATCATCAAGTCCGACGCGCAGGGCCGGGTGACCCGGGTCGGCGACGTGGCGCGGGTGGAACTGGGCGCGCAGGACTACACCACCAACGCCTATATGAACGAGAAGAACGCCGTGGCGCTGGGCATATCTGCAGCAGCCGGGTTCGAACGCCCTGAAGACCGTGCGAGGCGGTCAAGGCCGACGATGGCCACCCTGAAGAAGAGTTTCCCGCCGGGCCTCGACTACAAGATCATCTACAATCCGACCGAGTTCGTCAGCGCCTCGATCGACGAGGTGTACAAGACCCTGTTCATCGCCATCGTCCTGGTGGTGGTGGTGGTGATGATCTTCCTGCAGTCGTGGCGCGCGGCGCTGATCCCGGTGATCGCCATTCCGGTGTCGCTGATCGGCACGTTCGCGGTGATGGCGGCGGCCGGGCTTCTCGCTCAACAACCTGTCGCTGTTCGGGCTGGTGCTGGCGATCGGCATCGTGGTCGACGACGCCATCGTGGTGGTGGAGAATATCGACCGCCATCTGCGCGAGGGCGTCGAGCCGCGCGAGGCGGCGCACACGCACCATGGACGAGGTCGGCGGCGCCCTGGTGGCGATCGCCCTGGTGCTGATGGCGGTGTTCGTGCCCACCGCCTTCATCGGCGGCATCTCCGGCCAGTTCTACAAACAGTTCGCCCTGACCATCGCCGGCTCGACCCTGATCTCGCTGGTGGTGTCGCTGACCCTGTCGCCGGCGCTGGCCGCGCTGATCATGAAGCCGCATGCGCCGGCGCCGGAGGGAGATCCGGGAGGAGCGGCGCCCCGACCGCGGCGCGGACTGGCGCGGCTGGCCGGGCTCGGCCAGCGGTTCAACCAGGGGTTCACCGGGGTCGAGCACCGCTATTCGAAGATCACCCACCGGCTGGTGCGCATGGCGGGGCTGATGCTGCTGATCTACCTCGCCCTGCTGGCGGTGACCGGCTGGCGCCTGACGGCGACGCCCAAGGGCTTCATTCCGGTGCAGGACCAGGGCAATCTGCTGATCTCGATCAGCCTGCCGCCCGGCGCGGACCTCAACCGCACCGACGCGGTGGTGCGCGACCTGGGCCACCGGCTGCTGGCCGCGCCGGGCGTCGAGGCCGCCTCGATGTACGCCGGGGTCGACGCCACCAGCAACACCACCTCCTCCAGCGGCGGCCAGATCTATCTGATCCTGAAATCCTTCGCCGAGCGCGCCAGGCAACACCTGACCACCAAGGGGATCATCGAGGACCTCAAAAAGCGGGTCGCGGCCATCGACGGGGCGGACGTCAAGATCATCCAGCCGCCGTCGGTGCGCGGCATCGGCTCGACCGGCGGCTTCAAGCTGATCGTCGAGGATCAGGGTGGCCACGGGCCGCAGGCGCTGGAGGCGGCCGCCAAGTCGCTGGCCGAGGCGGCCAACAAGAGCGGGGTGGTCGCCGGAGCCTTCGTCACCTTCAACACCAAGACCCCGCGGATCTTCGCCGACATCGACCGCGGCAAGGCCGAGATCCTGGGCGTGCCCGACAGCGCGGTGTTCGCCACCCTGCAGACCTATCTCGGCTCGACCTTCATCAACGACTTCAACCTGTTCGGACATACCTTCCAGGTGCTGGCGCAGGCCGACGCGCCGTTCCGCCGCGACGAGTTGCGGCTCACCGAACTGGAGACCCGCTCCAGCAACGGGGCGATGGTGCCGCTGGGCTCGCTGGTCACCCTGCGCCACGATCACCGGGCCGTATCGGGTGTTGCGCTACAATCTGTTCCCGGCCGCCGAGATCCAGGGCGACACGGCGCCGGGCCACTCCAGCGGCGAGGCGCTCGACAAGATGGAGGCGCTGGCCAAGGACAAGCTGCCGGCCCGGGCTATGGGATCGAATGGACCGAGCTGGCCTATCAGGAACGGCTGGCCGGCAATACCGGACTGGTGGTGTTCGGGGCGGCGGTGGTGTTCGTCTTCCTGCTGCTGGCCGCGCTGTACGAAAGCGTCACCCTGCCGTTCGCGGTGATCCTGATCGTGCCGATGTGCCTGCTGGCCGCCATGCTCGGGGGTCAATCTGCGCGGGCTGGACAACAACATCCTCACCCAGATCGGCCTGGTGGTGCTGATCGGACTGGCGGCCAAGAACGCCATCCTGATCGTCGAATTCGCCCGCCAGGGCGAACTGGAACACGGGCTGGAGACGCACGAGGCGGCGGCCGAGGCCGCCCGCACCCGCCTGCGGCCGATCCTGATGACCTCGTTCGCCTTCATCTTCGGGGTCGCGCCGCTGGCCTTCGCCAGCGGGGCCGGCGCCGAGATGCGCCAGGCGCTGGGGGTCGCGGTGTTCTTCGGGATGATCGGGGTGACCGCGTTCGGCCTGCTGTTCACGCCGGTGTTCTATGTGGTGTTCCGCGCCGTGGCCGAGCGACTGCCCAAGGCGCCGACCCGCAAGTCGACACGGCCGCCGGACGGCGAGGGTCCGAGCCCGGCCCCGGAGGCGGCGGCGTGAGGCGGCTTGGCGCCTGGCTGTGCGCGGCCGCCAGCCTGTCGGCCTGCGTGGTCGGACCGCGCTATCGGCCTCCCGCCACGCCGATCGCGGCGCAGGGCGCGTTCGTCGCCACCGGCCCGGCGGGCGTCGATGCGCCTTTGCCGCCGCTATGGTGGCGGCTGTACCAGGACCCGGTGCTGGACGCCCTGGTCCGCCAAGCCCTGGTGGAGAACCAGAGCCTGAAATCCGCCGCCGCCAATCTCGCCTACGCCCAGGCCTTGCTGGATGAGGCCAAGGCCGGCCGGTATCCCTCGACCAGTCTGTCGGCGGGCGGCCAGTATGGACGGTCCAGCACCTCCCTGCTGGCGGGGGCGCCGGCCGCCTGGAGCTATGTCGCCGGTTTCACCGCCTCGTATCAGGTCGACCTGTTCGGCCGGATCCGGCGCGCCATCCAGGAGGCCTCGGCCAATGTCGAGGCCACGCGGGCGGCGGAGGATGTGGCGCGGGTGACCGTCGCGGCGGCCACCACCGCGGCCTATGTCAATGTCTGCGGGCTCGGCGAGCAGGTCGACGTGGCCGAACGGTCGCTGAGCATCGTGCAGCAGACCTATGACATCACGCTCACCCAGAGAAACGCCGGCTCGCTGTCGGACTTCGACGTCGCCCGACAGGGGGTGCTGCTGGAACAGGCGCGCGCGACGATCGCGCCTCTGGCCGGGCAGCGCCGCGCCGCCCTGTTCGCCCTGGCCGCCCTGATCGGCAGGACCCCGGCCGAGGTTCCCGCAGCGGCGGCCGCCTGCCGCACGCCGCCCCGCATGGATCGGCCCCTGCCGGTCGGCGACGGGGCGGCGCTGTTGCGGCGGCGGCCGGACATCCGCCAGGCCGACCGCGTGCTGGCCGCCTACACCGCGGGCATCGGCGTCGCCACCGCCGACCTCTACCCCACCGTCACCCTCGGTGGATCGGTGAGCAGCGCGGCCGGAGCGGTGCAGCAGCTGTTCGCCTATCACGACACCTCCTACAGCCTCGGCCCGCTGATCACCTGGAGCTTCCCCAACGTGCTTTATGCGCGGGCCGAAGTGAAGGCGGCGCGGGCGCAGGCCAGCGGGGCCCTGGCCAATTTCAACAATACCGTGCTGACCGCCCTGCAGGAGACCGAGCAATCCCTGGCCACCCTGGCCGCCGAACTGGACCACCATCGCGCCCTGGCGGCGGCGGCGGCCAACGCCGAACAGGCGCTGAAGCTGGCGCGGATCCAGTACCAGGCGGGCACGGCCAGCGGCCTGGACCAACTGACCGCCGAAGCCACCGCCATCGGCGCCGATCAGGCCCTGGCGGCCTCCGACCAGGCGATCGGGGCCGACCAGGTCGCGGTGTTCCAGGCCCTGGGCGGCGGCTGGGAAGAGGCCCCGCCAGTGACGGCGCCGAAGAGTCCATAGGATTGACCCGTCGTCCGGCGAACGCTCGTCCCGTTCAGCGGAGGGACGGCGTCGCCTGGTCTGTGGCCTCGCCTCCGACGACGCACCGAGTGCAGGGTCGCCCAGCGATGGGCGTCGGAGGGATCAACGCTTCGCCGCGCCTTGAAGCTTGTCCCACGCCGCCAGTTGCACCTCCAGCTGGTCATGCAGGGACTGGTAGACGGCGAGGTGCTGGGCGGTCGGCGGGGTATCGGCGTCGTCGATGCCGAGGGCGAAGGTGGCCAGCCGTTCGTTGAGCATGCCCGGATAGGCCAGATTGGCCTCGGAGCCCTTCATGTTCACCTGCATCAGGGCCTCCTCGATGGCGCTCGCCTTGGCCTGGGCGGCGGGCGGCATGGACGGACGGGCGGCGCGGATGGCGTTGACGGCGCGATGCAGGCGGTCGATGTCGCGCCAGACGGCTACCGCCAGGCTCGCCTTGGCGGCGATGGCGCCCTCGCTGTCCTTGACGCGAGGGTCGGCGACCAGGGTCAGAGGGGCCGACAGGCTCTGGCCGCTGACGGTCAGGCGCACCTGATACCGGCCGGGGGGGACGAGCGGTCCGCGCGGGGTCGGGCCGGCGTAGAACGCGCCGGGAATCTGCGCCGGGTCGCTCATCCGCAGATCCCAGACCAGGCGGTTCATGCCGGCGGCGGCCGGAATGGCGTCATTGGGGATCTTCTGGTCGGGCCACTCGGGCGGCTGCTGGACCTTGTCGCTGTGGGTGCTGGACAGATGCCGGATGATCGCGCCGCCGGCGTCGAGGATGTCGACGGTGACCTCGCCGGTCGGGACGGTCTTGAAGGCATAGTCGATCAGCGCGCCGGCGGGCGGATTCTCGCCGACCGGCCGGCGGGTGTCGACCGCGTCGGGATAGTAGAGGCGCATGGCGGTCTGCGGCGCGTAGAGCACGGCAGGCGCGTCGACGGTGCCGGGCGCCGATCTGGCGCAGCGGGGTGACGTCGTCGAGGATCCAGAACGAGCGGCCGTGGGTGGCGGCGATCAGGTCGTCGCCCTTGACCGCCAGATCGTGCACCGGCGAGGCCGGAAGGTCGAGCTGCAACGGCTGCCACAGCGGCGCCGTCGCTGAACGAGACGAACACGCCCTTTTCGGTGGCGGCGTACAGCAGGCCGCGCCGGACCGGGTCCTCGCGCACCGCATGCACCACCGCGCCGTCGGGCAGGCCGGCGGCGATCGAGGTCCAGGTCTTGCCGCCGTCGGTGGTCTTCACCGCATAGGGGGCGATGTCGTCGAGCTTGTGCCGGTCGATGGCGACATAGGCGGTCGCCGCGTCGAAGTGCGAGGGCTCGATCATGCTGATCGTGCTCCACTGCGGCAGGCCGGCCGGCGTGACCTTGTCCCAGTGGGCGCCGCCGTCGGCGCTGAGGTGGATCAGGCCGTCGTCCGACCCCGCCCATAGCTGACCCTGCTTCAGCGGCGATTCGGCCAGGGCGAACACCGTGTCGTAGTATTCGACGCTGGTGATGTCCTTGGTCAGCGGGCCGCCGCTGGGCAGTTGCTTGGACTTGTCGTTGCGCGTCAGGTCGGGGCTGATGATCGACCAGCTGTGTCCATGGTCGGTGGTCTTCCAGACCACGTCGGCCGCCCCAGTACAGGGTGTCGGGGTCGTGCGGCGACATCATCAGCGGCGAGGTCCAGTTGAAGCGGTGCGCCAGCTCGTCCGCGCCATGGCCGGAGAAGTCGCCGGGAAAGGCGCTGATGTCCTGCGACTGCTCGGCAGCGCTTGTCGAAGCGGTTGATGCCGTTTTCGGAGTCGCTGTAGATGATCTGCGATCGCGCGGATCGGGGATCACGAAGCCGCACTCGCCGCCGCCGGCCGGGTACCAGTCGCGCGGCCCGATCACGCCCTCGTCGTCGAAACTGGCCACCGCGAGGTTCGAATTGTCCTGCTGCGCGCCATACACCCAATAGGGAAAGCCGGTGCTGACGGAGACATGGTAGAAGGCGGCGGTCGGCTGGTTGTCCTGGGTCGACCAGGTCTTGCCGCCGTCGAGCGAGACGCTGGCGCCGCCGTCGTTGCCGTTGATCAGGCGGTCGGGGATCGGCCGGATCGATCCACAGGGCGTGGTGGTCGCCGTGGGTGGCCGACACCAGGCCGAACGTCTTGCCGCCGTCGGTGGATTTCAGCAGGCCGGTGTTGACCGCATAGACGGTGTCGACCGACTTTCGGATCGGCGTAGATCTTGGAGAAATACCAGGCCCGCTGGCGGACGCGGCCGTCGTTGTTGATCAGCCGCCAGCTCTGGCCGGCGTCGTCGGAGCGGTAGAGGCCCGCGTCCTTGGCCTCGATCATCGCATAGACGCGGTGCGGGTCGGCGGCCGAGACCGCGACGTCGATGCGGCCCAGGATACCGCCCGGCAGGCCATGGCCCTGCAGCTGCGTCCAGGTCGCGCCGCCGTCGGTCGGAGCGATAGAGACCGCTGCCCGGGCCGCCGCTGGAGAAGTTCCATGGCTGGCGGCGAACCTGCCACAGCGCCGCGTAGACGATGGACGGGTTGGTCGGATCGAAGGTGACGTCGATCGCCCCGGTGTTCTCGTCCTTGTAGAGGACCTTGCTCCAGCTCTTGCCGCCGTCGAGTGGTGCGGAACACTCCGCGCTCGCCGTTCGGCCCGAAGGCGTGGCCGATGGCCGCCACCAGGACGATGTCGGGATTGGTCGGATCGACGATCACGGCGCCGATCTGGCGGGTGTCCTTCAGGCCGACATTGCTCCAGGTCTTGCCGCCGTCGACCGACTTGTAGACTCCGTCGCCCCAGGTGATGTCGCCGCGCAGCGCGCCTTCGCCCGAACCCACATAGAGACATCTGGTGGTTGGACGGCGCCACCGCGACCGCGCCGATCGAGAGGTTGGGCTCCTTGTCGAAGATCGGCGTCCAGTTGGCCCCGGAATTGATCGTCTTCCACACCCCGCCCGCCGCCGCGCCGAAATAGAACAGCCCGGGCTCGCCCGAAACGCCGGTCACCGCCACCGAGCGGCCACCGCGATAGGGGCCGATGCCGCGCCAGTGCAGGGCCTTGAACAGGGCCGGATCGACCGGCGCGGCGGCCGGCGCGGCGGCAGGGCCGGGCCGGCGGCCAGCGACAGGGCCAGCAGGCCGGGCGCGACGATGCGGCGATAGCGGGAAAGTCGGTCGGTCATGGCTAGGATCCTGTTCACGAACGTCGCGCGCCCCCGCCGGCGCACATCGCTTATGGAGACCGAAACGGCGTTCGAGGCAAGGACCCGGACGCCCGCCGGGGCCTTACCCTATGACCAGCCTAGCGGTAGAAGACATGGCCGCCGATCTGCTGGATCTTTTGCAGGCTGCCGCTCCAATAGGGCGTCATCCATGAAGCGTGGTAGTGCGCGGCCTGCAGCATCGGCTGGTAGACGAAACCGCCGAGAGCCTGGCCGGCGATGGCCAGGGCCCGGGTCCAGGCGGCCGGTTCGATCGGCCGGCGCATCGAACCGTCGCAGACGAAGGTGAACTGGCAGCCGGTGGCGCGCTCGCCGCCCTGGTAGACGACGCCGCAGACCGTCTTGGGATAGTTCGCCAGGCGCAGTCGATTGAGCACCACCTGGGCGACGGCCTCCTGGCCCTGGGTGCTTTCGGAGCGGGCTTCGTAGTAGACCGCCTGCGCCAGGCAGGTGAGCGAATCGCCGGACAGCGACGCGCCGCCGCCCGCGTCGCGCGCTCCGACCGGCCGGTAGTCGCCACGGGTCGAATACATGTCGACGCCGGCGAAATCCGCCGGCGAGCCCAGCCGGACCACGGGGGACGGCTGCATCCGCACCGGGGCCGAATCGTCGACCAGCGAGCGCAGGCCGCCGGTCGGGACCGTGTCGCCGGGCGCATCCACCGGCCCGGCGTCCATCGCCGCCGCCCGGCCGACGCTAAGGACGCAGAGCAGACCGGCCAGGATGATCGCCGCCGCGCGAGGCCGGCCCATTCGCAACATCAGGCCCCCCGACGGCCGTGAAATCCAGGGCGAAGTTCGACACGACGACCTCCGCGCCTGTCACACTGGCGGGAAATCCCCGCCCGGGCACCTCCGGATAAATGCAGTATTGTGCGGCGAGCCGGCGGCGCGGCGCGTCCTCGACACGGCTGTCGCGAGCGCGCCGCTGGGCAAGCTTGCCACTGGCAATTGCCGGGACGTTGCGCCAAGTCTTCGCCCGTTCCGGTTCATCGACACGCGCACGGAGGCTTCATGTACCTGCTGATCGTCACCTACATATTGCTCGCCTCGGCCCCGGCGGGGCAGACGCCCCGGCCGCCCCTCAGCCCGTCTCTGTCGTCAGACAAGGTGGCGACCTACCGTTCGCTGGCCGAATGCCGCAAGGCCGCCGAGTCCTTCGTCACCGATCCGGCCGACCGCGATCCCGGGCCGACCGGCTTCAGCTTCATCACTCGCAGCTTCTGCGCGCCGGTGCCGGACGGCAATTCGGTCGCCGGCTGACCGCAGGCCTGGGCGCCTGGATCAGTTGAAGCGACGCTTGCGCAGCCGCGCGGTCCGGTCGCTGGTGCGCACCTCGACATCGAACACGTCGCGTTCGCGCTTCAGCCGCAACGGGGCGATCACGCCGGGCGGCCCCAGCGCCCACAGTTCGTTGTAGAAATCGGCGAGACTGCTCACCGATCGGCCGCCGACCGCCAGGATGACGTCGCCGGCCCTGACCTCGGCGCGGTCGGCGGGTCCGCCGCCGGACACGTCGATGACCACCACCCGGTCTTCGCCGTCATGGGCGAACACGCCCAGCCATGGCCGCGGCGGATGCGCCGGGCGGCCGCGGGACAGATCGTCGAGAATCGGCGGCAGCAGTTCGATCGGCACGCTCATGTTGATGATCTGCGCCTCGCCGCCGGGGCCTTCCTGATTCATCTGCAGGGAGCCGACGCCGACCAGCGTGCCGTTCGGGCCGAGCAGGGCCGCGCCGCTCCAATGCGGGTGGCCCGGACCGGTGAACAGGGCTTCGTCCAGGAGATATTCCCAATAGCCGGCGAACGGCGCGCGGGCGATCAGCCGACCGGCCACCGCATGGGCCCGACCGCCGGCCCCGGCCAGCACGATCGGCTCGTCGCCGCGCAACCGCCGCGAGTCGCCCAAGGGCAGGGCCGGCAGGTCCAGCGGCTCCAGCGCATTGACCAGTCCGAAGCCGGTCACCGCATCGTAGCCGAGCGGGTGAGCGGGAATCACCCGGCCGTCGTTGGCGATCAGGGTGACCTCCTCGGCTTCGGTGATCAGATAGCCGATGGTCAGCACCAGGCCGTTGGCCCCGATGACGATGCCGTTGCCCAGGCGCTCGGTGCCCAGGGTTTCGGCGGTGAAGGCCTCGGCCGGAATCCGGGCGTGCAGCACCACCACCGAGGCCAGCGCCTGATCGAGATCGAACGCGAGGTCCCGCGCCGACGGACGCAACGCCCTGTCCACTTCATAATCGTCAAAGGGCGATGCCATGTCCGTGCCTTTCTGCTTTGAGCGAATTCTAAGACGCGAGGCGCATCCGGCAAGTCCCCCTGGAGGGCGAGCCGCGATCCCCTGCGTCGCCTGCTGTCGTGGCGTTCGGGCCTGCCCGGATAGGACGGGGGGCGTCTCGCCCCCCGGGTACGGCCGGGCGAGAATTTGCTCGCCCTGGCCCGAAAGCGGCGGCGGGACGCCGCCGGTCCGATCGAGACAGGTAATTGTTACTGAGAGGTCAAGTAACTAGGCGAACGGGCAAGATCTGCCTCGATCCGTTGGTTGGGCAGGCCGTTATCGTCGCGCCGGGAGGCCGGCTCTCCGCGAAGGGGTCGGCGCGGAGGTCCCCTTGATGGGTGTGGCGTGCTTTCTCCCGACAGCTACTGCGGATCATTCCATGTCCGGATAGGGGCCCTTGCCGCCGTCGGCGATGAACTGGTCGATGCGGGCGGTGAGGATCGGCAGGGGGACCGAGCCCAGCTGCAGAACGGTGTCGTGGAAGGCGCGCAGGTTGAATTTTGGGCCCAGCGCCGCCTCCGCCTTGGACCGGGCGGTCTCGATCGCCATCGCGCCGAGATAGTAGGACAGCGCCTGGCCGGGCCAGGCGATGTAGCGATCGACCTCGGTCTCGATCTCGTGGTTGGAGAGGGCGGTGTTGTCGCGCAGATAGGCCTGGGCCTGCTCACGGGTCCAGCCCTGGGTATGGATGCCGGTGTCGACCACCAGCCGCGCGGCCCGCCACATCTGGTAGGTGAGCATGCCGAACCGGTCATAGGGGGTTTTATAGAGGCCCATCTCCAGGCCGAGCTTTTCGCAATACACCGCCCAGCCTTCGCCGAAGGCGGAGATGTAGACCTTCTGGCGGAAGTCCGGCTCGTCCTTGTGCTCCAGCGCGATGGCCATCTGGAAGGCGTGTCCGGGCGCGGATTCGTGCAGGGTCAGGGCGGTCAGATTGTACAGCGGGCGCGACGGCAGGTCGTAGGTGTTCACCAGATAGACGCCCAGGCCGCCGCGGCCGGAGGTGTAGAAGGGCGCGAGGTCGGCCGGCACGGGCTCGATGCCGAACCGGCCGCGCGGCAGATAGCCGAAATACTGGCCGGCCTTGGCGTCGAAGGCCTTGGCGATGAAGGCGGCGCGCATCAGCAGTTCCTCGCCGGTCTTGGCGTAGAATTGCGGGTCGGTGCGCAGGAAGTGCAGGAAGGCGGGAAAGTCGCCCTGGAAGCCGGTCTCCTTCATCACCGCCAACATCTGCTGCGTGGATCTTTTCGACCTCGCCCAGGCCGATGCGGTGGATCTGGTCGGGGGTGAGATCGAGGGTGGTGAATTCCTTGATCTTCACTGGTAGAAGGCGCGGCCGTCGGGCAGGTCGTCGGCGGCCAGGCTGGTCCGCGCGCCCGGCAGATAGTCCTCGCGCATGAACTTCAGCAGCGCCAGGTGGGCGGGAATGACCGACTGGCGGATCGCGGCGGCGGCGGCGGCGCGAAGCCGCGCCTGCTCGTCGGGCGGGATGCTGGCGGGCAGGTCCTTGAAGGGGGTGTAGAACAGGTTGGCCTCGACGTTCGGCGCCTCGGTGATGGCGGTGATGGAGTTGTCGCGGCCGGTCAAGGTCACTTTGGGCGGGGTGAAGCCGCGCTTGAGGCCGGCGCGCATGTTGTCGATCTGCTCGGCGAAATAGCGCGGGAAGTCGTTCAGCTGCGCGATGTAGCGACGGTAGTCGCCGGGATCGCGGAAAGGCTTGCGGGCGGTGAAGCCGAGGTCGGTCCAGAACGGCGGAATCGGAATTCAGCGGCGCCTCGTAGTCGGCGAAGCGCTGGCTGGCGATCAGCACCGCGATCTGGGCGTGGTAGATGGCGAAATCGATGCGATTCGCCGGCGACAGCGCCGTCGGCGTCAGGGCGTCGAGCTCACGCATGACCTGGTTCCAATAGGCGAGCCGCTGGGCCTGCGCGCCAGCGTCGACCCTGGGCAGATGATCGGCGACCGGCGCGGTTTCGTCGTCGTCCTGGCCAGGGAACTGGGCTTCGCGCCAGGTCCATTCGCTGGTGTAGATGGCCTTGAAGCGGGCGTCTTCAGCTCACGCCGGCCGCCCGCGGCGACACCACCGAGCAGAGGACGAGGGCGAGCGCGCCGAAGCGTCGCGAGAACAGGCGTGCATGGGCCTGTCCCTGAAGTTATCGTTCCGGACCTTCGGCCGCCGACGGGCGCGCGGCAAGCCGATATTGCGCCAGGCGCCGGTAATGCGGCCGCGCGCGCTCGGCGATGCTGTTGCAACCGCTCGTCCAGCTCGGGCCGGTCGTTCGCGGGGGCGGCCGAACCCCGTGGAGCGCTCCACCGCGCCATACCACACTGGGGCCCAGACGCCGTCGGTCGCCCGCCGGCCGGCGGGCCATCGCAGCATCGCCGAGGTGAACGGAATGCCGAGCGCGCCGCAGAGGGCCGACAGGACCCGGCGCGGGTCGGCCAGGACGTCCTCGGCGTCGATGACCGGCGGCGCGAGGCCCAGGCGATCGGCCTCGCGGTCGAACAGCTCCGCCTGGCGAGCGAAACCGATATCCTCGAAGCTCACCTCCGGACGCTTGGCGGCATAGGAGGCCAGCACGCGCTCCGGCGAGCGGATCAGGAAGGCGTTGCGGCACCGCGCCATCCAGTCGAGGCCGACACCGTCCACCATGTGGTGGGTCATGTGCTTCTGGTAGATAGATCGTGCGACCCTCGGCGCGGTTCGCCGAGCAGTTCGCCCACCACCCGCCGCCAGTCCGTCGACTGCGAGGCGAGGCTTTCGGCGCGCATCGGATGATCGATGCCGGTGCGATCGAGGTAGACGGCATAGAAGGGCTCGTCGATCACATAGGTGTCGGGGCGGTTCTCGAACGCCCGCATCATGGCGGTGGAAATGTTGCGCGGCCCCGACCACATGGCGATCCGCACGGTCTCGTCGAATTCGTTCATGCGGCGGTCTGCCGCGCGGCTTCCGCGTCCTGCAGGGCGCCGTACAGCGACCGCAGCCGGATGGTGATCGGCCCCGGCGTCGAGCGCAGGATGTGCCCGTCGATCTGGCGAACCGGCGTGAGGCCGGCGGTGGTGCCGGTGACGAAGGCTTCGTCGGCGGCGCGCGCGGCCTCGACCGGAAACGCGCCCAGCCGGATGGGAAGACCGTGCTCACGGCAGAGCGCGACGACATGGCCGCGGGTGATGCCGTTGAAACAGTAGTCGCCCGTCGAGGTGAACACCTCTCCACCACGCACGAAGAAGAAGTTGGTGGCGTTGCAGCTCGACACGAATCCGTCGCGGGTCGAGCATCAGCGCCTCGTCGGCGCCCGCCTCGATGGCCTCGAGCAGGGCGGTGATCAGGTTGAGCCGGCTGTGAGTGTTAAGGCGCATGTCGAACATCGAGGCCGGCGCTGCAGCGCACCGACACGGTCGCCAGCCTCAGGCCCTGGTCGATGGCCGCGGCCGGCGGAACCTTGTGCTCGGCGACGATGGCGATGGTCGGCGCGGCCGAGCGCGTTGCGCGGATCCTGGCTGACGGTCGCCTTGAGGCCGCGCGTCACCATCAGGCGCACATGCACGCCGTCGGTCATGCGATTGGCCGTCGAGCGTGCGCTCGCAGAGCGGCCCGCAATCCCGCCCGGTCGAGACCGATGTCGAGGCGCAGCGCCCTCGCCCCGTCGAACAGCCGGTCGAGATGGGCGTCGAGGAACAGCAGGGCGCCCTTGTGCAGGCGCAGGCCCTCCCACATGCCGTCGCCCATGGCGAACCCGGCGTCGAAGATCGACACCCTGGCCTGGTCGCGGGCCAAAAGGTCGCCATTGAGCCAGACCATGACGCTCTCGTTGCGGGGGTCGGCTTGGTAGTCCTGGCTGCCGGCCATATCGTCTCCCTGCCCGCCACCTGTTTCTAAGGTCCCCATGATCGAATCCATCGCCACCCTAGACCGACACGACCGGGCCCGGTTCAGCCGAGATCATCGACGTCCGCAGTCCCGGCGAATTCGCCTTGGACCATATTCCCGGCGCCATCAACCTGCCGGTGCTGACCGACGCCGCAGCGCGCCGAGGTGGGGACCATCTATGTGCAGCAATCGCGCTTTCTGGCCCGGCGGATCGGCGCCGCGCATGTGGCGCGGAACATCGCCGAACATCTGGAAGGCCCGCTGGCCGGCAAGGACGGCGGCTATGCGCCGCTGATCTACTGCTGGCGCGGCGGCCAGCGTTCCAACGCCATGGCCACGGTGTTCGACCAGGTCGGCTGGCGCGTCGGCGTGGTGCAAGGCGGCTATCGCAGACTGGCGGCGGCGGGTCACCGCCGCGCTCTACGACGCCGAGCCCGGACCAAGGGTGATCCTGCTCGACGGCGACACCGGGTCGGGCAAGACCGAAATCCTCGGCCGCCTGCGCGATCTGGGGTTGCAGACCGTTGATCTGGAAGCCCTCGCTGGCCATCGCGGGTCGCTGTTCGGGGCCCTGGCGGACCAGGCCCAGCCCAGTCAGAAGATGTTCGAGTCGCGGCTGATCGAGGCGCTGGAACGCCTCGACCCAGACTCGGCCGGTGATCGTCGAGGCGGAGTCCAGCAAGATCGGCGAACGCATGGTCCCGCCGATGTTGTGGAAAGCCATGCTGACGGGGCCCTGCGTCAGGATCGCCGCGCCGCTGGAAGCGCGGGCCCGCTATCTGGTCAGCGCCTATGCCGACATCATCGCCGATCGCGCGGCGCTGGAGGATGCTCTGATCCGGCTGCCGGGCCGGCACGGCGCGAAGCGCCTGGCGGAATGGCTGGCGTTGTCGCGCGCCGGCGATTTCGTGACCCTGGCCGGCTCGTTGATGCCGACCATTACGATCCCGCCTACCTGCGCTCGCGCCGCGAGGATGGTCACAGGCTGCTGGGAGTGGTGGAGGTCGCCGACCTCGGCGAGGACGGGCAGCAAAGGGCGGCGGCGGCGATCGCGGCGCTGATCGAGGATGATCGCCGCTCGCCGGCGTGTTAGCGGTTCGCGATGACCGACGAGCCCGTTCCCCTCACCTCGCTGGCCCACGGCGGCGGCTGTGGCTGCAAGTTGTCACCGGCTCTCCTGCGGGAGATCCTCGCCGGGATGCCGATGGCGGGGGCCTTCCCGGAGCTGTTGGTCGGAACCGAGACCGCCGACGACGCCGCGGTTTGGCGGCTGAACGACAGCCAGGCGCTGGTGGCGACCACCGACTTCTTCACGCCGATCGTCGACGACCCGTTCGATTTCGGCCGGATCGCCGCCACCAATGCCCTGTCGGATGTCTACGCCATGGGCGCGACGCCGATCCTGGCGCTGGCGATCGTCGGCATGCCGATCGCCCGACTGGGGCCGGAACGGATCCGCGCGATCCTGGCGGGCGGCGCCTCGGTATGCGCGGCCGCCGGCATCCCCGTGGCGGGCGGCCACTCGATCGACAGCGCCGAGCCGATCTATGGCCTGGTGGCGCTGGGGCTGGTGCATCCCGGCAAGCTTCGCCGCAACAGCGGCGGTCGCGCCGGCGACGTGCTGATCCTGACCAAGCCATTGGGCGTCGGGATTCTCAGCGCGGCCCTCAGACAAGGACGACTGGACGCCGATGGCTATCGGACGCTGATCGAGGCGACCACGCGGCTGAACGCGATCGGGCCGGCGCTGGCCGACCTCGAGGCGGTGCACGCGATCACCGACGTCACCGGCTTCGGGCTGCTGGGGCACGCGCTGGAAATGGCGGCGGGGGCCGGGCTGACCGCCGAGCTCGACGCCGCGCCCCCGCTGCTCGACGGGGTCGAGGCGATGGTGCGCGGCGGCGTCAGGACCGGAGCCTCGGATCGCAACTGGCGCAGCTACGCCGCCTCGATCGAGTTCCCTGACGGCGGCGAGGCGTGGCGGCGCGACGTGCTCACCGATCCGCAGACCAGCGGCGGCTTGCTGATCGCAGTGTCGCCGCACGCCGCCGCGGCAGTGGTCGATCTCGCTGCGCCAGGCCGGCTTCGCCGCCGCCCGCCCGGTCGGCCGGCTCATCGTGGGCCCCCCCAGGATCCGCGTACTGACGGCGCCCTGAAGCCGGGACGGTATTTTTCCGCTGGCGGTGAACCAATCACCGGCCGACGTGGTATTAAGTCCGCGAGTGATAGTGATCGCCATTCGGCGGCTTCAGTAGCCTATTTCGTCAGTGCCCGACGCGCGCGCCGACACGAGCGGCGCGCACCAAGCTTGAAATCCGTCCATCAACGCCAGCACACGGAAACCGACATGACCCATCCGATCATCAAGATTCTCGCTCCGACCACGGCGACCGTCACCGAAGGCGTGGCGACCGCTCTCTCCGGTCTGCGTCTGAACGAGAGGCCCCAGCCGGGAGAAACCTTCACCGAGACCCTGACCGACACCAACGGCCTGCTGTCGGCCAAGGCGGCCACCGGCGTTTCCGGCAACGGAACCACGACACTGACGCTCACCGGCAAGATGGGCTTCATCCTCAACGAACTGCTGACGATCACCGACACCGCTCCGGTCGCCGGCGCCGACACCATCACGATCACCGCCTCCGACAGCCTCGGCCGGTCCGCCGCGCCGGTCCAGATCGCCGTGACCGCCAGCCCACCCGCCGCATTCGCCGGCGCGCCGGCTTTCGTTTCCGCCATGGCCAGCCATGGCGCGCTTTCGGCGGGGATCGTGGTTCACGCTCACGAATCATGGAGCCGGCCGGCGATGTCGCTGGCGGTCGCTCGCTGATCCCATTGCGGTTCGCTCGCCGCCCTTCGGCTCGCGGGCGACATTTTTTGGGATGTAGGCCCTCGCCGTCATTCCACCGACCCGACCGGCGCTATCGTGCGCTACATGGTAATTCGGGGTTGCCCCGAACTTCACACGAAGGAGACCTTCTTGGCCCACGCCCAGATCGATAAAACCACCGCCCATCGCGTCCACGGTCTCGAAGTGTCGTCGACCGACGTCGCCCCGGACAACGGCCTTCCGACCAGGCTGCGGATCGGCGCGCCCTCGACCGCCACCATCACCCAAGGCATGGCCTCGGCGATTTCGGGCACGCGGCTCTATGAAAACAACGGCGTGGTCGGCAAGACCTACAGCCTGACCCTGTCCGACGCCAACGGCGTATTCACCGACAAAGGAACCGGCACGATCACCGGCTCCGGAACCAACAGCATCACCTTCACCGGCTCGATGTCTCAGGTGAACCATGACCTGCTCGCGCTCCGCGACACCTCCGCGGTGGCCGGGGCCGACACCATCAGGATCACCGCCATGGATCTCACCGCGGGCATCAGCGCGACCGCGGTGAATATCGCGGTGACCGTCAACCCGCCCGCCGCCGGTGTCGCCGCATTCGCCGGCGTCATGGCCGGCCATGGCGGCGCGGCATCGGGCGCGGCGGTCTCGACGCCGCATCAGGCGGCCGCTCACCTCACGCCGCTGGTCGCCGCCCCCCACTGACGGGACGAGCGGCCCACGCCCACGAGAACAAGAAGCTCGTGGGCGGTTTTTCAACCCGACGTGCGTCGGTCGCCGCGCCTCCTCGCGCTTGAGGACGGCGCGACGATTCAGGCGCTCTCAGGCGAAGCGCACCACCTGATGCGCGCTCGTGGCAAACACCCTTTGGGGAGCGCTAAGGCGCCGGCTTGTGTCAACACGCCAACATGCTGACGTGTTGGGCTGTTGACGCCACCTGCCGCCGCGATCGGGCGGCTTGTGTAATTTCTACAACCTCACGCGCATTCACAAGATGCTTCGCAAATCCCCGGCGATCGCGGCGGAGATCACCGATCGCGTTCGGTCAATGGAAGACATCGCGACCTGATCGACGCGGCGGCCACAAAACCGGTGGTCGGCGCTGAATTGGCAAACCGACAGACTACCGGATGTTTTCCGGCCTAGGCCGTGACCCGCAGGCCTTGCAGCCCTCTGAAGAACGGGAGGGTGCGCCATTGCGGCGGAGCGTCGGGCTCGGCCAGCGCCAGGTTCGGAAACCGCTCGAACAGTCGCGACAGCGCGACCTGAGCCTCGAGCCGGGCCAACGGCGAGCCGATACAGATGTGGGCGCCGCCACCGAAGGCGACATGCGGAATCTTCTTGCGGGTGATGTCGAAGCGGTGCGGATCCTCGAACACCGCGGGGTCGCGGTTCGCGCCGCGCAACGACAACATCATCGACTGGCGCGCGCGCAGCGGACAGCCGCCGATCTCCATGTCCCGCGACGCGATCCGTCCGGTGATGTCGACGGGGGGATCGAACCGCAGCACCTCTTCGACCGCCGCCCCGATCAGGCCAGGATCGGCGCGGAGTTTTTCCAGTTCGCCCGGGTTGAGCAGAAACAGGCGGACAGCGTTGCCGATCAGATCGGTGGTGGTCAGGTTGCCGCCCACCAGCAGCGCCATCAGATTGATCGCCACGTCGCTATCGGACAGATCGGCGCCTTCGGCCTGCAGCGCCACCATGTCGGTGATCAGATCGTCGGCCGGGTGGACCCGGCGATCGGCCATCATGGCGCTCATGTATTGGCCGAGCGCGGTGGACGAAGCCACCATATGCTCGGTCTGCGCCGGCGTACGCATCGGATTGAGCGACTGAATGATCCCCTCGGACCAATCGCGAAACTCGCCGAGGCGGGCGTGGTCGACGCCGAGAATCGCGGCGATCACATCGATCGGGATCGGCAGAGCGAAACGCTCCATCAGATCGAAACCATCCTGCCCCGCCAGAGCGTCCAGGGCCTCGCCGACGATACGCTCGACCTCGGGCCTGAAGCGGGCCACCCGCTTGTACAGCGCCTGCGCGAGGGGCCCGCAAATCCGGGCATGGTCGGGATCGTCCATGGTCAGGATCGACATGCGGCGCCCGGCGCCCTCGGCCGCCAGTTCCACCGGTTCCTCGAGGCTGCGCCGGGTCAACACCGCGGCCTCCTCCGCCCGGATCGGGTCGCGCCACAGGCTGAGATCGGTCAGCACGCCGCGCACGTCCTCGTGCCGGGTCAGGAAGAACACGCCGGCCATGTCGTCCCGCATCACCGGATGCGCCGCGCGCAGCTCGTCGAGCAGGGCATGCGGATCATCGCGAAAGGCCGGGTTGAGCACCGTCAACTGCAGCACGGACGTCGGGGCGGCGCTGTCGGGCATGGCGATCCTCCACTTTGCGGCGCAGTCTATGCCATATGTTTCGCCGGAGCCATGGCGCGGCGCGACAAAGCCCGGTCCGGGCCGGGGTCAAAGCCGAGGCCGGGCCCTTGCCCGCGTCTGTCGCCCCCTTACATGCGTGGACGGGCGGGGTCGAACCTGGAGCTTCGGATGACGAGAATTCCTATCGCGGCCGGCGCCGCCCTGACGCTCGCGCTGGCCATTGGCGGCGCGGGTTCGGCCCAGGCGGTCGGCTGCCTGTCCGGCGCGGTGGTCGGCGGCGTGGCGGGCCACATGGCGCACCATCACACCATGCTCGGGGCCGCGGCCGGCTGCGCGGTGGGGCATCACATGGCGGTGGAGGAAAAGCGCCGGCGAGAAGCCGCCGCCCGCGCCCAGGCCGCCGCGCAGGCCCATGCGGCGCAGCCCGCTCACCCCTGACCGGCCGACGGCCGGGCGCGTTCAATTCCGCCGGGGGATCACCACCGGAAGGGATTCATAGCCCTTCACGAAGGTGGAATAGGTTCGCTTCGGCGCACCGACGACGCGGATTTCCGGGAACCGCGCCAGGATTTCCTCCCAGATGATCTGTAACTGCAACTCGGCCAGCCGATTGCCGACGCAGCGGTGGATGCCGAAGCCGAACGACATGTGCATCCGTGGCCGCTCGCGGTCGATGATGTAGCGATCGGCGTCGGGGATCACCGTGTCGTCGCGGTTGCCCGACACGTACCACATGACCACCTTGTCGCCCTTGCGGATGTGTTTCCCCTGGAAATCGATGTCGGCGACCGCGGTGCGTCGCATGTGGGCCAGCGGCGTCTGCCAGCGGATGGTCTCGGAGACCATGCTGGATACCAGGCCCGGATCGGCCCGCAGCCTGGCGTACTGATCGGGATTCTCATTGAGGGCGACGACGCTGCCGGAGATGGTGTTCCGCGTCGTGTCGTTGCCGCCGACGATCAGCAGGATGATGTTGCCGCGGTATTCGCGGGCCGGCATGTTCCGCGTGGTCTCGCCATGTGCGAGCATCGAGATCAGGTCACCGCCCGGCGGGGCGTTGACCCGCTGGTTCCACAACCCGGTGAAATAGGCATGGCACTCGTCGATCTCGGCCAGTTTCTCGGCCCAGGTGCCGACGATGCCATGGCCCGGTATGGCGGTGATGACGTCCGACCAGCGGGTCAGCTTGCGACGCTCCTCGAACGGGAAATCGAACAGTGTCGCCAGAGTCATGGTGGTCAGCTCGACAGAGACCTTGTCCACCCAGTCGAACGGCTCGCCGATCGGCAGGGCGTCGAGAATCTCGCCGGCGCGGCGGCGGATGATCGGCGCCAGATTGTGCAAATTGGCCGGCGACACGGCGGGGCTGACGGTCTTGCGCTGCACGTCGTGCTTGGGGGGATCCATGGCGATGAACATGCTGCCGCCGTCCGGATCGGGCTCGCCGCCGATGGTGATCCCGCCGTACAGCGAGTCGGAGGAGAACACCTGATGGTTGCTGTCGACCGCCATGATGTCGTCATAGCGGGTGATCGACCAATAAGAGCCGAACAGGCCGTTGGCGGTAAAGTGGACCGGATCCTCCCTACGCAGCCGCTCGAAGTACGGCCACATCGCGTCGTCCCGAAACAGCGCCGGTTGCCCGGGATCGAGCTGGTCCAGGGGCAGGGTCCAGGCGGCGGCGCGCGCGTCGGCGGCCAGATCGATCGCACCGTCACTCATCACATCGGGCTTTCCGTGGTTTGCGGCGAGGCACTATAGGCGCCTATGTCCGCCATTGCGAAGCCGATCGATCCACAGGGCAAGGCTACGGCCCGCTCGCCAATTCGCGTCCTGCTGGTGTTGGGCGCGCTGGACGGCGGAGGCGCCGAGCGCGTGGCGATCACCCTGGCTCAGGCCTGCGATCCGGCCGAGGTGGACATCCGGTTCGGTCTGCTGCGCCGGCGCGGGGCCTATCTGGCGGCAGTCGACGCCGGCCGCATCGCCGCCGCCCGAAACATCGTCGGAATGATCCGCGAGGCCCGACCCGAGGTGGTGATGAGCTTCGGCATGGGGGTCAATTTGCTGACCGCCCTGGCGATGGCGCGCCTGGGCCGGCGACGCCCCCGCTGGATATGCCGGGAGGACAGCAATACCGACGCCGAAATCGCCGGGGTGACCGGGAGCCGCATCGGCCGGCGGCTGATCTGGGCCGCGGTGTCGCGCGCCTACCGGTCGGCGGACCTGTTGCTGGGCGTCTCCCGCGACCTGGCCCGTCGCCTCGAGACGCGCCTGGGCCTTCGCCCGGGAGCCATGGCGGTAGTGCACAATCCGATCGACACGGGCCACATCGCGCGCGCCGCCGCGTGCGCCGAGGCTCCCGAGCCGCCCTTCCCGTCGCGACCGTTCGCCGTCGCCGCGGGACGGCTTACCCGACAGAAGGGGTTCGACCTGCTGATCGAAGGCTTCGCGGCCAGCAAGGCCGCGCGCGGCCACGATCTGGTGATCCTCGGCGTCGGTCCGCTGGAGGCCGAGCTGCGTGCGCGGGCGATCGGCCTGGGCCTGGGCGAGCGGGTGGTGTTCGCCGGTTTTCAGGCCAATCCCTGGGCCTGGTTCGGCCGGGCGCGACTGTTCGTCCTGCCCTCGCGCTGGGAAGGCTTCGGCAATGTGGTCGCCGAGGCCATGGCCTGCGGCGCGCCGGTGCTGGCCGCCGATTGCGACTTCGGACCGCGCGAACAGATCGAGCATGCGACCACCGGATGGCTGGTTGCGAGGGAAGACAGCGCCGCCCTCGCCGAGGGCCTCGACCGTTTGTTGACCGATTCCGATCTCACCGCGCGGCTGGCCGAGGCCGGCCAGACGCGCGCCGCCGCGTTCGACGCCGCGCCGATCGCCCGGACCTATGACGCCCTGTTCGTGGCGCTCGCCCGGCGCTCAGGTGAACGTCCAGCCGGCCTGGGTCATCCGGATCGGTTGCGGGCCGCGTCGGCCGACGTTGCGGGCCAGGACGTCCTCCAGGCTGCTGGTATTGGCGATCAGCTCGAAGCCCCAGGGGGTGAATGTGTCGGAGTTGAACACATGTTCTGACAGCAGGGGATTGGTCAGGGCCTGCGAGAACGCATCGACAGCGACCATGTGCATCAGCAAAGCCGGCAGGGGCGAGTTCTTGACCCGATCCTCGGCGAACAGGCCGGGATAGAATTCGACGTTGTCGGGATCGCCATACAGTTCGCGCAAGATCGCCTTGACGTCCTCCCGGCTGGTGATGTCGTCGAAGGTCTCGGCCGGCGGCATGCCGAAAGCCTGCCGGTAGTCGTTGTAGCTGGCGATGCGATTGGACCGGGCCTGGTTGATCGCCAGTTCCTCGATGGCCAGCAGAGCCTGACCGGTGTTCATGGCCCCCAACTCCGCCGCCGGCTGGGCCGAGGCCGTCGAGAAGGCCTGGTCCAGCCCGGCCTCGATCAATGGCGCGTTGTCCAGGCCGAAATGCGCCAGGGGAATATCCGCAATTCCCGGCCAGGCGATGGTGTCGGGCATCAGCGAATGCCAGCGATACAGCAGGCTGAACTCGGCGGTCATCCAGTTCGGCCGGTTCCAGCCGGCGTTCCAGGCGACGCTGGGATCGGCGCTGAGCCTGAACGGCAAGGGCGTGATGTGGTTGATGTACTGCTCGACCACGATCTTGATGAAGATCGGAATCACGATGTTGCGCGCCACCTGAAATACCCGCTCGTCGTCCCAGGTCGGGTTCATATGCTCCAGCGTGCCGGCGACCCGATTATGTTCGCGCAGCAGCAAGGTGTTCATCATCGCGGAAAACGGCGTCGAATTGGCCCGGTCGCCCCCGAAGGCGAACAGAGTCGCCAGTTGCGCCGGCGGTAACGGCGGCAATTGCGCCGGCCGGCCCAGGGCGACCGTGGACCCCAGTGGCGGATCGAATTCGGGGTCGTCGAACCGCGGATCGATCCGCGCCCCGCCATCGACATAGAGAAACGGCGAAAACTCCTCGTCACCGATCATCTGGCTCTTCAGCCGCCCGCGCCGTCCGGCGGTCGCGTCGTGTTCGCGCAGCATGATCGTCTGCGACAGCTTTCGTCCGTACAGGGGACACAGATCGATCTGGTGGTTGGAGGTGGTCTTCCTGCGGTCGTTGGATTGGGTGCGGATGAAACCGTCGGTGAGATACTGGGCGAAGGCGGGGAACAGACAGGTCGACTTGTCGGACAGGGTCTGCCCGCCCTCGGGACGCTTGAAGAGGCTCAGCAGGTCGCCGACCTCAGGCTGGACCGCGAGATCGCCGGCCGGCAGATGGCGGGCCAGGAACGTCGTATCGGTGAGGCTCTGCCAGGAGGTGTAGTCCGAGACCGTGCTCCACGGGTGCGGGCGGTTGCGGGTGACGCCCAGGATGCCGTTGATCGCCAGATGGTTGGCCTCGCGCGACAGCCATCCGGTGTGGTCGACCAAGCTGCCGCCCACGGCTTCCAGTTTCGCGATGAGTTCTTCGAACATCTCTCGGCCCTCCCAGGTCGCCCGCCAAGCGCGGAATGCTGTCGCGTCGCTTCAGTCGGGCCGCGGCTCCGACCGTGATTGCCCGTTGATCGTGTGGCGCAGGCGCGAAATCGCTTCGTAGACGCTCCGCCGGACGCGGTTGATCCCGCCCAGGGGCCGATGCTCGGCGAGCCCGTGCCAGGGGGTGAACGACAATGCCTCGCCGAACGCGTCTCGCTCGGGCGTCGCGAACTCCTGAGCCGGAATGACGATCCGCGCGACGGTCACGAACGGCGCCGCGCCTTCGTCCCATTCGATCCGAGGATCCTCGATCGGCATCGCGGGGCGGGTGCGCAGCTGGACCTGAAAGTCGAACGCCGCCTCGCCCACCGAAAGCTGCCGCGCGAGATTGTCGCGCAGGAAGTCCGGTGACGCCGTGTCGATGAACGACGAGGGCGTCCCGGTCGGCCGGACGGAGTATTTGCACGGCGTCTCACCATACAGATACGGCGTCATGCTCCAGTAGCGGGTGTTCAAGGGGTTCGCGACCTTGCGGCGCGTGATCGCCGATGCGTTCCACAGCTCGCGCAGACGAAACGCGAGCGGGTTCAGACCGGGAAAAAAGAACCGCAACGGATTGGAGGCGCTCTGAAAGGCGACGTAGTCGACGGCGTCCTTCACGAAAAAGGTCGGATGGTTGATCATGATCAGGTCCTGGGTGGACGATGGACTGCCCGCGACCCCGAGCAGCTTGATCGCCATCCCGCGCCCGTCGCCGACCGCATCGGGCCGCGGCGTTCCGGAGCCGTTTGAAAACCGGATCCAGGCCTGAAAGGTCCTGGGTTCGGCGAACACGCCCACGCGCATGGCTGGCGGGAGATCGGGCAGGACCGCGAAGCGCGCCCGAACACAGCCATGCTCCTTGGGATGGGCGTCGCGATGCGCCTGGCCGCCCGCGGCGGAGCCGGTGACCCGCGCCTCGATCATGGCGGTGACGGCGGTGATCGCCCCCGCCTCGCCAGGCGGCGGCGCCTCGTCGCCGGCCGCGCCCGGCCCGGCAGCCGCGATCAGTTCGAGCTCCGCCGCAGCTTCGGTCATCGGCCCCTCCCGTAAGCCAGGGGACGCTAGGCTCATGTGGTCACCGGCACAACCGATCTCCCGACCGCGGCCGTCATGGCGCCAGCCGCGTGTCCATTTCCAGAACGCGGCGCCGATTTGCGTTGAAATCCGCCGCGCCGCTTTGCAAAGGACTGGGGAGGAATTGTTGAAAAGGGAAAATGCCCATGGCGCTCGCCGCCGCAGAGAGAGCCAGGACCACCCCTGATGCGGTCGCCCTGGCGGACGAGCGGCAAGAGGTCAGCTGGCGGCGCCTGGATTCCTGGCTCAACCGCGCCGCCAACGCTCTGCTTGCCGGCCCGGGCAGGGAGGGGGGGCGCATCGGCGTGTTCGCGCCCAACAGCGTCGAGAATGCCGCCACCTATCTGGCGGGCCTGCACGCCGGCGTGTCCAGCGTGCCGATCAATTTTCATTTCAACGCCGAAGAGGTCGCCTATATCCTGCGCGACTCTGCCACCAGTGTGCTGTTCGTCGGGCCGGAGACCCTGGCCGTCGGACGCGAGGCCGCCGATCTGGCCGGCGTGAAGACCGTGGTCGCCTGGCGAAGCCCGCCGACCCCGGGCGTGGTCGCTCTCGAGGACTGGCTGGCGACCGGCGACGATGTCGCGCCGCCGACCGACATGCCGCCCCGGCCGCACCTGCACTACACCTCCGGCACCACCGGACGGCCGAAGGGCACGGAAACGCCGCCGACGATGTTCGCACGCGTGCCGACGATCGCCGATTATTTCGACGCGCTCCGGCTGCAATTCGAGACCAACGGCGCCCGTTCGCCCGGTCTGGTGGTCAGCCCAATGTACCACACCGGACCGTTGAGCTCGGTGCGCCTGCTCGGCGGCGGCATGGCCCTGGTCATCCTGTCGCGCTTCGATGCCGAGCAGGTGCTGCGTTCGATCGAGACGCACCGGGTCAAGACCACGATGATGGTGCCCACCCATTTCCAGAGACTGCTCGCCCTGCCGCAAGAGGTGCGCCAGCGCTATGACCTATCCAGCATCGAGGTGATCAGTCACACCGGGGCCGCCTGTCCGCGCGACGTGAAGCGCCAGATGATCGAATGGTTCGGTCCGGTGCTGACCGAGGCCTATGGGGCCACCGAATCCGGCACCACCAACATGATCACCTCCGAGGAATGGCTCGCCAAGCCGGGATCGGTCGGCAAGACCGTGGCGCCGTTCGAACTGGTGGTGGTCGGCGAAAACGGCGAGGCGCTAGGGCCCAATCAGGTCGGCCAACTGTATTTCCGCGACACCACCGGACGCGGGATCATCTACCACAACGACGAGGGCAAGACCCGCGCGGCGCACCTGGAACCGGGCGTCTTCACCCTGGGCGAGATCGGCTATGCCGACGACGACGGCTATGTCTTCATCACCGACCGGTCTTCGGACATGATCGTCAGCGGCGGCGTCAACATCTATCCGGCCGAGGCCGAACAGGTGCTGATCCAGCATCCGGGCGTGGCCGACGTCGCGGTGATCGGCGCGCCCAACGCCGAAATGGGCGAGGAGGTGAAGGCCCTGATCGTGCCGAGGGACGCCGAACATCCACCGTCGAGCGAGGACCTCAACCAGTTCTGCCGCGAGCGTCTGGCCGGTTTCAAATGCCCGCGTTCCTACGAAATGATGGCCGACATCGGACGCAACGCCATGGGCAAGATCAACAAGCGTGACTTGCGCCGCCGCTTCTGGCCGTCGGATCGAACCATCGGCGGCTGACTGGCGCCCCTGGCCAACCCGGTCATGCGCGACCGATCGACACGGGACTACGGCGATGAGATTGCCGTCCGCGGGAACCGGAGCGGGCGTATCTCATTGCGATGGCATGCCGTCCCGCGTTGGAATCAATCGATCGCCCGCCCGTTCAGCTGGTGGCGCAACACGCCGGCGCGGCCGACGCTGAGCGATGCCGAACCTCGCCCGCACGAGCCGCTCCCGGATCCCATGGACGCCGATCGCCAAGGCGATGACGCCACCGTTCATCTGGAACGCCCTCTATAAGAACCTGATCGTCGGCGACATCCCTGACGCCGGGCTCTATCGGCCACACTACGCGCCATGGACCGCCCCGGAATTCGCCGCCCGGTTCGCCGCCATCCGACCCTATACGGAGGTGTTTCCGGCCAGTTGCTGGACCCTCGCGCAGATGCTGGCCCAGGCGCTGCACCTGCCTGGAGACGTCATGGAGGCCGGAGTTTACCGCGGCGGGACCGCGAAGCTGCTGAAGGACGGGATGCGTGGCGCGAACGACCGGCAGCTGCTGCTGTTCGACTCCTTCGAAGGCATGCAGGCGGCGCGGGACGGACTGGATCGCCACCGGGCCGGCGACTTCGCGGACACCTCCCTGGAGGCGGTCCAGGCGCTGGTCGGCGACGAAGACTTCATCGTCTATCGCAAAGGCTGGATCCCAGAGACTTTCGCCGGCCTCGAGGACCGGCGGTTGGCGTTCGTGCATATCGATCTCGACCTCTACCAGAGCATTCTGGACTGTCTGGCGTTCGTCTACCCGCGCCTGTCGCCAGGCGGTGTGCTGGTGTTCGACGATTATGGCTTCGCGTCCTGCCCGGGCGCGCGACGGGCGGTCGACGAATTCTTCGGCTCAAAGCCCGAACGCCCCCTGGGCCTGCAGACCGGACAGGCCCTGGTGATCAAGCTCTAGGCGCGCGCGGCGAAGGCCTCATGGATGGGCCGCGACGAAGTCGCGGAACGCGGCCCCATTGGGCCGCAGGGCGCCTCCGGAGTTGGTCAGGCCGACCGCCGCGCCATGGCCGTCGATCGCGAACCAGAACACATAAGGCAGACGCAGCGCCTCGACCTCGCTCAGTAGAGCGTCCACCGTCCGGGGATCCTGGCTGTCCTGGCCCATCTCATTGCAGATCACCGGCAGGCCGGTGGTCGCGCCAAGCCAGGTCGCGACATCGCGCAGGCTGTCGGGGCCGCTCTGGTACCAGTGAAAATTCACGTAATCGGCGCCGCTCGCCCGGTAACCGGCGATCAGCGTCTCGACACGCCCCAACTTGAACCGCATCAGGGCGTTCTCGCCAAGGATAGGGCGGTTCGGTTCGGCGCTGCTCGGCAGGTCGGCGGCGACCGCATGTCCATGGGTTACGTCCGGCGACAACGCCTCCGCTGCGAACCGGTCGGCGGCGGCGCGCTGGCCGGTAAGCCACAGGTGATGCCAATAGGCGAGTTTGACGCCGGTGGCCGACAGTCCGCCATTGGCGACCCGATAACCCTTGGCGTGGGCCACCTGGACCGCGTCAGCCAACTCCCGCAGATAGTCCGCCGGCGTCCCGCTCCAGAATTCCAGTCCGTCCTCTTCGTTCTGGATGGTCACGAGATCGGGATGGGTGGCGTCCAGGTCGACGGCCAGCGCGCGCTGATAGCTCGCGACGTCGGTGACCGGTCCAAAGCGTGCGCCCGTGGCGGTTCGCGGGACGACATTGTTGAATTGCACGTCGATCTTGAAACCCGCCGCTTCGGCGGCGAGCAGCTTGGCCAACTGCGCCTGGTTCGGCGCCTCGACCGGCATGGTGTAGCGTTGGTACCGCACGCCCAGGCGCCTGCCGATCGCGATGCAAGCGGGGCGATTGCAGAAGATGCCGATGCGCGTGGCGGGTGTCTGAGCCCAGGCCATGCCGACGAACGCGCAGAGCGCCGGCGCGAGCGCCCTGCATACGGCTCTGACGAAGCCGGAGCTGTGGTCCATGCCGCGACCCTCCTGCTGGATACCGCGGGTCTACTTCGACCCATGATCGATCGAGGTCCTGCCGAGCGGAAAAACGCCCGAGGAACGACGTCTTCCGGCAAAAACGTCGGCGTGGAATGCGCGGTTCCGGATCCTGCGGGCCGGCGCGAGCCTCCCGGCCGTCGACCCGCCCGATGACCCCCTGGATATTTTCGACCTGTCCGCCTTGATCTGCGTCGGTCGGCGGCGCCATCGTCGATCGAGCCGCGCGCTGAGATCGCGGCCGTCGCGGACACGAGATTGAAACACGGACGGCGCGCCAGCGGGGATACGGTCGAACGGCGAGATCCTCGCCGCGACTTGCCGGCGATCGGCGGCCTGCTGGCCGAGCCGGCCGCCGAACTCCTGGCGTCGCGCTTTGGCGCGGCGGCGGTGAGCGATACGCTGCGCGAGGTGCTTTCCGAGGCGCGCGACCGGCTGGCGGCGGACCGGATCTCGCCGCCGACGGGGGCGGAGTTGATCGGCGAGGCCGGCCGCAGGTTGAGCCGACGATGTCGTGAAACCCTGTTCGGGGTGATCAACGCCACCGGCGTGGTCATCCACACCAATCTGGGCCGCGCGCCGCTGGCCCGCGAGGCCGTCGTCGCCGCCGAGGCCGCGGCCGGCTATCTCAATCTCGAACTCGACCTCGAAACCGGCCGCCGATCGTCGCGCGGCGATCATGTCGCGCCGCTGGTCGCCGAGGTCACCGGGGCCGAAAGCGCCCTGGCGGTCAACAACGGCGCGGGGGCCGTGCTGCTGGCCCTGGCCGCCCTGGCGGCCGGCGCGCCTGTGATCGTATCGCGCGGTGAGTTGATCGAGATCGGCGGCGGCTTCCGGGTTCCAGAAATCGTACGGCAAAGCGGCTCGCCGCTGATCGAAATCGGCACCACCAACCGCACGCATCTGCAGGATTATCGACAGGCGCTCGGCGACCACCCCGACGCCAGGGTGATACTGCGCACCCATCCCAGCAACTTCCGCATCATCGGCTTCACCGGCGCCCCGCAACTCGCCGAGCTCGCGGACCTTGCCCATCAGCGAGGCGTACTTTTGATCGAGGACCTCGGCGGCGGCGCGCTGCTCGACCTCGCGCCCTTCGGCGTCAGCGGCGAGCCGACGGTGCAGGCCAGCCTGCGGGCCGGGGTCGATGTGGTGATGTTCAGCGGCGACAAACTGCTGGGCGGTCCACAATCGGGCATCCTGGCCGGCCGAAGCGCTTTGATCGACGCCCTCGCCCGCCACCCGCTGGCGCGGGCGCTGCGCCTCGACAAACTGTCGCTCGCGGCGCTGGCCGCGACCCTGCGGCTTTATCGGCCGCCCTCGGATCCGACCGCCAGGGTGCCGATCCTGCGCATGCTGACCCAGCCGATCGGCGTCATCGAGGCGCGGGCCGAGGCTTTGCGCGCGATACTGAGTCCCATGGCAGGGCTGGAGGTGATCTGCCTGGCCACCGACAGCTTCGCTGGCGGCGGAGCGATGCCGATGCATGCGCTGCCGAGCCGGGCGCTGGCTCTGCGCGCCGCCGAACTGCCGGCGCAGCGGTTGTCGCGACGACTGCGCACCGGCGCGCCGGCCGTCGTCGGTCGCATCGAGCATGATCGGGTGCTGCTCGACATGCGGACCGTCGCCGACGCCGAACTGCCGGCCATCGCGGAGGCGATCGGCCGGGCGTTGGCGGAGTAGGCGCTCAGCTGGTCAGCGCCGCTACCACCGAGTCGAATACGGCCCTGGCCTTGTCACGCATTTCGGCATCGGTGGCGTCCTGGATCGGATGATCGACCAGCACGAACCGCGCGTCGTTCATCCCGAGCGCCCGGCGCTGAGTCCGCGCGGCCTCGTCGAATTCACTGGAAGCGATGGTGACGGCGGGAAGTCCCTGGATCTCGAACCATACGGTGTCGTGCATACTGCACGTCGTGCATGATCCTCAATCGGCCAGGCCTTCCACCAGGAAATCGCATTCGTCCCTGATCTTGCCGCGAAGCTCCGGCGGACACGGCTTGGTGAAGGTCGGCTTGCTGTAGCGCCTGACCTCGGCGTCCGGAAAGCGCTCGGCCAGCAGGACTTCGAGCTCGTTCAACAGTATGTCGCCACGCGGCTTGCGGATATCGAGCAGGCCGATCGCGCCGGTGACCTTGCCGGTGCGCGGGGTGATCCTTCGCTCGACCGGGGTTCGCTCGTCGGTCGGATCGAGAATGGTCGTCATCGTCCCTCCTCCTGGGCAGCCGCCAAGACTAGCAGCATTCGATTTTCCTGGAAACCGGCTGCGAGCCCACCGACCCGGACACCCAACCATGAAAGGCCGCCGAGAACTTGCCGGCCTCGGCGCCCGCGACGACGATATGGATGTTCTTGTCACTGACGAACTTCGGGACCAGAGCCGCCAACTCGTCCTCCGACATCGCCGCTGCCGCCGCGGCCGAGACCCCGGCCCCCGAGATTTCGTCGGCCACCAGTTCGCGCAGCGGCCGGGCGGTCACCGACTGCAGACGCGCCCGCAGTCGGGCCTTGGAATATTCGCCCTCGCTGATCAGGGTCTTGACGTGTTCGGGACAGACCACCAGCAACACATCGGTGTACAGACGGTGCGCCCTGGGCAAAAACGCCCCCTCCAGACCGAGCGCCAGCGAACCGGCGATCTGGTCGGGCCGCCGGGAGTCCTGGTCGACGATCTGCACCGGCCCGCTGGTCATCGCCAGGGCGGTCACCACCGAGTCCGTCGACTTGAAGCCGCGCTCGACATGCAGCGGGGCCCAGGGCGAGCCCTCCTCCCATTCGGCGAAGCACATGGTGAATTTCATCGGCGAGCTGAGCGTCGAGCGATCGACCCCACCGGGTCGCGCGCCGCCGACATTGCGGATCACCAGCCGCACGGCGCGGCCGATCGTGGCATTTGCACGATTGTCGGGACCGAGGGCGGCGAGTTTCATGTTCATCGCCAGCCGGGCGCGGATCGGGCCGTTGACCACCAGCACCGGCGAGGCCCCCATGGTGGTGGCGTTGACCCCATGGATGTTGAACGCGTCCGTGCACACCGCCTCGAGCGCGGCGATCACCACCGGCAGGTATTCCGGCTTGCAGCCGGCCAGCACCGCGTTGATCGCGACCTTCTCCACCGTCGCCGGCGCGAGGTTCGGGGGGACCACCGCGACGATCTCCTGCGAACCGCGCGCTGTTCCGCGCAGCATCCGCAGCACCCGCTCGGGGGTCGGCGCCACCACCGGCAGGCCGTCGCTGAAGCCCTGATCGAACATGAACTCGGCGACATCGTCGGCCCCGGCGACGTCGATGCGCCGCGCGTGAATCGGGCTGTCGTCGGCTTCCGCCCGCAGCCGGTCGTTGATCTCGGGATCGAGGTGCCTGGAGCCGCATCCGGGCCGCCATTGCGGCAGGTCCGACCAGTTCACCTGCGGCGGCGCGGTGGCCAGATCGGCGGCGACCCGCGCCGCGAAATCCTGCCATTCCTGGCGCACAAACCCTTCGACCCGTGCGCGCACGGCGCCGGAGGCGTCGATCCACGCCACGGTCGGAACGATCTCGACGTCCCAGGCAAAGGACGCCCGGCAGGCGCTGTCGTCGAGAAACGCCATGGTCAGGCCGTGCCGGTCGCGCAGCCGCACGTCGCCCTCGCCGGATTGCCCGATGACCCAGATATCGGCCAGACCGGTCCAGGCGCGGTGAAGGATCTCGAGGATCGGCGCAACCAGATTGCAGGTCTGGCAATCCTCCTTGAGAAAACCGACCAGCAAGGGCCGCCCGTTGGGAAAGGTCCTGGTCTGTCCTGTCAGATCGGTCAGGACGAACGGCGGCGGCGTCTCGGTCATCTGGTTTCCCTATCGCCTGCTCGTTGGTCCGGGCCGCGCCGGGGATGGCGGAGGCGGATGGGAATCGAACCCACCACACGCCGTGTGGACGTGTCACCGGTTTTGAAGACCAGGGAAGCCACCAGACTCCTGTCACCTCCATCGCGCCTCGACTGTAGAGCGCAAACCGGCGCGGCGTGAAGCGGTTTTACGGCGGCGGCGGATCGAGGATCCGGCGCAGGTCGCCGCAGCGGCTGGTCATGCCCTGGCTGTCGAAATATTCCAGGACCGGCACGATGAACTTGCGACTGGTCGCCAGCGCCGCGCGAGCTTCGCCGGTGGTCACCTGCCTCGGCGGCGGGAACATGGCGCGCAGGTGCGCGTGCGCCGCCTGCAGCGCCTGCGCATGGTAGACCAGGGTCTGGCGCAGGGCGACATTGCGCAGCGAGACCGCCCGCCCGCAGGCCACCAGCAGGGCCAACAGGGCATGGCCTTGGCCGTCGTTATCGGTGAGCAGGCTCGCGTCGGGCGGCGTCAGCCCGCCATCGCGCAGCAGGGCCTCCAGCTGTCCGAGGCGGGCGCGCGCCTCGTCGGACAGGGCGCAGAGCGGATCGTGACCGGCGAGCGCGACCAGATTGGCGGTCAGGCGGATGTCCCCGGCGGCGGCGAGGCGGCGTTCGGCATGAGCGATCAGACCGCGGGGGACGGCCCCGGCGATGCTGTCGCGGATCGCGCCGGCGCTGATCGCCGGCTTCGCCGGCTCGCGCGCATGCGCCTCGGCCAGGGCGTCGAGATAGGCCCCGCGCGCCGCGGCGAGCGTGCGCCGTACCGCCAGGCGCTCGTCGTCCAGCGCCTCGAATGCCGGCGCGAGCCGCCGGCGGACCTCGTCAGGCCGACGCCGCGACAGCCGCGCGACATCGGCGAGCGTCACGATACCGCCCTGCGCCGCCAGGCACTCGGCGATGACCGCGACATCGCCGGCGAACGCCGCAGCGAGAATCGCGGCCCGGGCCGACGGCTTGCCGCGCGCCGGGGCCTCGGGATCGAGAACGATCAGACCGCCGATGGTCTCGGCCGGCGACAGGCGACGCAGGACGCCGCGCTGCCCGGCATGGGCGATCACCGGCGCGGGAAACCGCAGCTGCGCCCATCCGGTCTGGCCGGCCGCCAGCGACCCGGTCCCGATCAGCCGCACGCTGGCCACGTCCTGCCGCGCGCCCCACGACACCCGCACCTGCTCCATGTGGCGCAAAGGGCCCCCAGCCTCCCCGCTCAAGGTAAGCCGCGCGTCCACGCGCGGCGAAGCGGCGAAGATACCGGGGGTACACAGCGCCTCGCCTGCTGCGACCTCCCGGGCCGGAAGACCGCGCAGACTTACCGCCATCCGGCCCCCCGGCCGGGCCTCGGCGACATCGCGTCCGTGCACCTGGATCTGACGCAGGCCGACGGGACGGCCGGACGGCAACAGAACCGCCTGCTCGCCGGTCACGAACGAGGCGCCGAGCAAGGTGCCGGTGACCACCGCGCCCGTGCCCGCGACGGCGAAAGCCCGGTCGATGGGCAGGAAGGCGCCCGCCAGCGGTTCGACGCCCGGGCATCGCTCGGCCAGCGCCTCCAGTTGGCCATGCAGCGCATCAAGACCCTCGCCGGTCAGCGATGAGCACGCCACCATCGGCTGACCCCGCAGGCACGTGCCGTCCAGGGCGGCCGCGATCCGGTCCAGCACCGCGCCCCGCCGTTCCGTCGGCAAGAGGTCGGCCTTGGTGACCGCCACAATGCCGGTCCCGATGCCCAGCAGGCCCGCGATCGTGACATGCTCCATGGTCTGCCGCCCGATCCCTTCGACGGCCGACACCACCAGCAGCACAGCGCGCGCGCCGGTCGCGCCGGCCACCATCGCGCGGATGAAATCCTCGTGCCCGGGCGCGTCGATGAGGTCGATGCTCGCCCCACGGTAGTCGTGGAACGCGTACCCCAGGGTGATCGACATGCCGCGCCGGATCTCCTCCTCGAGCCGGTCGGTCTGGATGCCGGTCAGCGCCCGCACCAGCGCGGTCTTGCCGTGATCGACGTGACCGATGACGGCCAGTGTGACCCGCGCGGTCATCGAGGCCTCGCGCGTGGCGCGGTCCCGACGCGTCGCCGGCGGCATGCTCGCCTCGCTCGCGCTCTGTGTTGCTGCGGGCGCGTACTGGCCGCCGGTATTCCGGGACCTTCTAGCGCACCAGCTCGCGCATCGCCGCGTCCAGGCCCTGAATGGTCAGGGGGAACATCCGGTCGCCGATCAGTTGGCGCATCACCCCGATCGAGGGCGTATGATCCCAGTGACGCGACGGCGTCGGATTGAGCCACGCCACGCTGTCCCAGGTGCGCGACACCCTGTCCATCCAAACCGCCCCCGGCTCCTCGTTCCAGTGCTCGACCGAACCGCCCGGATAGGTGATCTCATAAGGGCTCATGGTCGCGTCGCCCACGAAGATGATCTTGTAGTCCCGGCCGTATTTGTTGAGGATGTCGTGGGTGTCCATCTTTTCCGTATGGCGCCGGCGGTTGTCCTTCCAAACGCCTTCGTACAGGCAGTTGTGGAAGTAGAAGAACTCCATGGTCTTGAACTCGGTGCGCGCGGCGCTGAACAGTTCCTCGCAAACCCGGATATGGCTGTCCATCGAGCCGCCGATGTCGAAGAACAGCAGCACCTTGATGGTATTGCGGCGCTCTGGCTGCATGACGAGGTCGAGATAGCCCTTGTTGGCCGTCTCCTTGATGGTGCCCTTCATGTCCAGTTCGTCGGGCGCGCCTTGCCGCGCGAACTTGCGCAGCCGGCGCAAGGCTATCTTGATGTTGCGGGTGCCCAGTTCGACCGAGTTGTCGAGGTTCTTGTATTCACGCTTGTCCCAAACCTTGATCGCCTTGCCGTGCCGGCCCTTGTCCTGGCCGATGCGGATGCCCTCGGGATGATAGCCGTCGGCCCCGATCGGGAAGTTGCGGCCCTTGCCGCGCTCGTTCTCGTCGCCGTCCTCGTCGCCGTCGCCGCGGCCCTTCTTCATCTGCTCCTGCAGCATCTCCATCAGCTTGTCGAAGCCGCCCATCGCCTCGATCTGCTTCTTTTCCTCCTCGGTCAGGAAACTCTCGGTCAGGCGCTTGAGCCATTCGGCAGGGATGTCGGTGGCCTTTTCCAGAGACACCAGTTCCAGGCCCTTGAACACATGGCCGAAGACGACATCGAAACGGTCGAGATGCTTCTCGTCCTTCACCAGGGTGGCGCGCGACAGATAATAGAAGTCCTCCACCCGCCGCTCGATCACCGACTTGTCCATGCCCTCCATCAGCATCAGATACTCTTTCAGCGTCACCGGCACCCGGGCCTGCTTGAGCTCGGAAAAGAAGCGCATGAACATCGGGCGGTATCTTTTGGGTCGGAAGGTCGAACGGACGTTTGACGAGAAAACAGGATGGGGTCGCGCCGCGTTCCTGTCCAGTCCATTCCCGCCCGCTCGTCGCCTAGGCGAATGCCGGCGTGATAGGTGACCTCGCCCTCGGGCGATCGGCCTTTCAGCGAGTTCAGGGGAGTTCAGGATCGCGGTAGGGACGCCCATTACTGAGCGCCCCCCGCACAGAACCGGACGTGCGGCTTTCCCGCATCCGGCTCCCACCTTGGGTGTCTGACGGCGAATCGCTGGTTGGGCCAACGGTGAAGGATATGAGGCTTTGGGAGCCAGTCGCCGGCAAGCTTGTCCATTCGCGCCCACGTCGTGTCGTCCTTCTGGCTCCGCCGCTTGAGCGTGCGACGCCAGAGGTCGATGACGTGGTGGCGGAAGGCCACCAGCGTGGCCCCGTTCGTCGGGACCGCGTGGTATGCGAAGAAGCCACCGACTACTCGCCTCAGCCATTCGCCCTGCTGGGGCTTAGGCTGATGCATTCGCGCTCGCAGCTCATCCTTGATTTCGCCCAGCTTCGCTCTCACGCGGTCGCGCCGTGACTTGCGCTTCACAAGGAAGCCGCCCCGGCGTGATCGCCCGCAGATGTGAGTGAAGCCCAGGAAGTCGAAGGTTTCCGGTTTGCCGAGACCAAGCTTTGCGCGCTCGTCCGCCGCATGGCGGCCGAAGGCGATCAGACGGGTCTTCTCCGGATGCAACGTCAGCGAGAACGCGCCCATCCTTTCGCGCATCGCGTCCCAGAAGCGCCGGGCATCGTCTTCATGCTCGAAGCCGGCGACCACGTCATCAGCATAGCGCACGATGATCATGTCCCCCGTTGCTTCGCGCCCTCGCCATTGCTCGGCCCAGAGATCGAGGACGTAGTGAAGATAGATGTTGGCCAGGAGCGGCGAGATCACCGACCCCTGCCCCGTCCCCATCTCGCTCCGCGTCACGATCCCATCTTCAAGGACACCCACCTTCAACCATTTCTGGATCAGGCGGATGATGCGCTTGTCGCCGATCCGGTGCTCCACGAACCTGATCAGCCATTCCTGGCTGACCGTGTCGAAGAAGCTTTTGATATCGGCGTCCAGTATCCAGCTCACTTTTCTGGTCGTGATCCCGACCACCAGAGCATCCAGCGCATCATGCTGGCCGCGCCCCGGCCGAAACCCGTAGCTGAGCCCGAGGAAGTCTTCCTCGTATATCTGGTTCAGCACCGTCATCACCGACCTTTGGACAATCTTGTCCTCCAGCGCGGCGATGGCCAGCGGGCGCTCCTTGCCGTCCGCCTTCGGGATATAGACCCGTCGCGACGGTTGCGCCCGGTACGCTCCGCGGTGGACCCGTCCATGCAGATCGGCGAGCCTGGGCTCGAGATCGGCCTGGTAGTCCGCCCATGTCACGCCGTCCACGCCCGCCGCCGCGTCCCGCTTGAGGGCGAGGAACGAAAGTCGGAGCAGATCAACATCGACATGGTGCAGAAGCGCGGTGAACTTCACCTTCTTGTCCAGCCTCGCGGCTTTCCGTACGCGGTCCAGCGCCTGTGACACGCGTTCCCGGCTCTGTATCCGGTGCGTGCTTTGCTCTCCCGCGTTCCCCTCGGCCCCGGCCCTTCGCTCCACGCACTCCGCCGCCGGTTCCCCGGTTTTGTTCGCCCGCTTCACCGCTACCATGGCCGGGTCTGACTTCTCCTGCCCGTTCATCGTCGGCTTCGGCTCCTCACCTTCCCGACGCGGACCGGCAACGGCTCGCACCACCGGCCAGACAGGAGATATCCCAGGTTCCGACGCATTCCTTTTGTGCGTGATGAGGTCTTCGACCACGGCGGAGCATCGGCGCCTCGCATAACGGCGCGGTCAGTATTGCCTTCGACAGTGTCCACGGTCTCGGCCTCCGCATGTTGTACCTTTCGCGGCTCAATAGCTCACCCCACACAATCGCTGTGTACGCTTCGCGACGGTTGTCACCTTCCGCCCCGCAACACTCGCTACCAGGCGGCTGCTAACCTTACCTGGACTGGGCTTTCACCAGTTAGAACACGCCAGCTTCGCCTGGCGCACGGACA
>CAWHEE010000019.1:0-57012 GCA_963828365.1 uncultured Alphaproteobacteria bacterium
CCATACTTAATGCGTCTGCAACCCTTTCAGCCCCACCGAACAAGAGCGCATTAAGTATGGTGTCCCCGTAATTCAACGGTGGGGATGTGGCCGACGGTCATTCGTTGAACAGATCGCTGTGGCTTCCGGCGCGGACGAAATTCACGGAGCCGCCGGGCTTGATCCCGTCATCAATTTCATAAACCAGCAGGAAATCGCCGCCGACGTGGCGCTCCAGAAAGCCTGCCCAGCCGCCTCTAAGAGGATGGTTCTTCCACTCCGGCCCCAACGGCTCGTCGTTGGCGATGACAAGCATCATCACCTCCTTGAGTTGGCGCAGGTTGTGGCGGCCGGATCGCGAGAGTTTCTCCCAATCCTTGACGAAAGCCCTGGCGTAGCCGACTTCGCGCGGCGGCCGGACGCGCTTATCGTTGGTCGGGGGTTTCAAGGCCGACCGGGGTGGCTTCTTCGGACTTGCGGCGGCGTCGCTTGGCCATGATGGCTCGCGACTTTCTCATCGCCGCGATCGTCTGGGCGTTCATCCCTCCGGGCTTCGGTACGCCGTCGCGCGTTCCGATGCCGTCGATCGCTTCCCCGTCTTCCAACGCCCAACGCTTCCGATGGTCCGCCATGGTCTCTTCCGCTTCTTTCATCGCCGCGACCGTCTCGGCGTTGGGAACCTTGAGCTCCAGGGGAAAGGCCTGGTCGGCAATGATGCGGCGAAACAACAAGCGGACGGCGTCGGAGGCGGTCAGCCCGATGGCGTCCAGCGCGGCAAGGGCGTCGGCTTTCGTCTTCTCGTCGATGCGGACGTGGAGCATCGCGCTCATTCGGAGCCTCCGTATCTCATTTGCGAGACATGGGCGTACCGCTGCGGCGAGTCAAGCGGATAGGGCGGCGCGCCCAGGGCAAAGAAGTCAGGTTAACAAGGCGTTTTTTCTCCCCTTTTTTCGGGAGCACGCCGCGCTTTCTGCCCCCAAACCTACCGTCATGGCCGGGTTCTTATCCCGGCCACCCATCGCGCCGATGGTGGATCGCGGTGATTTCCCCCGGTCGATCCATGGGTGGCCGGCACAAGGGGCCGGCCATGACGGTAGGTTTGGGGAGAGATCCGGCGCCGGCCGAAGAGAGCGCAACGACCGATTTATCCTTTATTTACCCGACTTCCTCGCCCTGGCGGCGCGCCGGCCCGTCTTCTTCGCCGGCTCGGCCGCGACCGTCTTGCTGTAGAGCTCGAACAGCTTTTCCAGCCTCTCGGCGCCATCGCGGAACCGTCGACCGACGTAGATTCGGGCCAGCCCCTCGTCGTTGCGGTCAGAGCAAGCCCTTGGCCTTCAGATCGGCCGCGAAGGCGGCGAGCGGCATGACCAGCGTGAGCGGCCTGCTCCGCAGCGGTTCAGCGCCATAGCTGGCGTACCATTGTGCCGCCCGTTCGTTCTTCGCGTCGATGATGAGCAGCAAGCCGCCGCCTTCCGCCGCGATCCGCAGGCAACGCAGCGCGGCCGCGGCGAGGAGCTGGCCGCCGAGCCCCTGCCCGGCCAGGGTCAGATCGGTCGCGATGCGCGCCAACTCGAATCCGGCCACCTCATGCCGGGCCAGCCCTTTGACCATGGCCGCCGGCACATCTTCATGCGCAACGGCCGAAGGCGTGATCGTATAAAAGCCGAGCACCTTGCCGGGCGCGGCGTCGTCGATCGCGCAGAAGGTTTTTGAGGCGTTTTGCTCATGGCTCTGCCGCGCATGGCGCAGCAGGAATTTATTCATGTCGGGATCGCCGCAGTCGAAACGCCGCCGATCGTGCGATCTACTGATTGGCTCTTCATGCCAGCTCGGCGGCACTACAGAGAAGCTGGCAGCGCGGCGATGGCGGCCTCGAGTTTAGTGTTGGGCTTCGGCGGGTTTTCGAGCAACGCCAGTATACGCTGATAGTCGCGTTCGGAGACTTTGACCTTCTCGGCCGCCGCGATCACGGCGTCCGCTTCGCGGAGCGCCGCCTGAGTCACGAAGTTGGTCAGATCGGCGTTACGGAGCGCGGCCGCCCGGACAAGCTTGGATTTCGCCTCCGGAGTCACCCGGAGGCTCATGCGTTTGTTATCTTCCATGGCGGTTCTGGGCATGGCGAACCCCTCCAGATAAGCGTACACCTTCGAGGCGTACAGAGTTTGATCGATCCTGGCAACTCCGCGCGTAATCCTCAAAGGCGCGCATTGCCTCTCCTTCGCGCCTTCGAGCCTTCACGTGAGCCCTTCGATCCCGAATCCGCCGTCATTTTGCTGTAGAGCTCGAACAGCTTTTCCAGCCTCTCGGTGTCATTGCGGAACCGGCGGCCGATGTAGATGCGCTCCAGCACCTCGTCGTTGCGGTCGTGGGCCGCGCGAAGGTCGGCGGGCATGGAGTTGGCGGCATAGAGATCGGCGATCGTCGCCGGGAAGTGCGCCTCGCGAGCCAGGAGGATGTCCTCGGCGCATAGGGTCAGATCCGATTTGTTCTTTTCGGTGAGGGTGGGAACGGGGAAGGTGTTCCAGCCGAGGGTGTTGGAATAGCGAAAGTCGCATTTCATCTTACCACAGACGGTAGCTATCCAGACCAAATGCAGCCGCGAGGCGATAAGCGCCATGTTCCATAACGGGGCGTCATAGATTGCAAATGCCTCAGTGACGATGGAACGAGTTGGAAGCAACCCAGTGGGCAGGTAGTCCCGGCCCTCAGAACTGACTCTTGGGACCAGTATTCCGTAACTAGCACGGTTCAGCCCGCAGTTAGGTAGGGCGTGATCGTTTCAACCGTACGGCGCGTTTCGCCGTCCAAAATGATCTTTGGAGACTTCTGGTCACGAGGACCAAGCCCTAGGATGACGCACATTACCCCAGCGTTGTGCGCCGCGAGATTGGTCCACTTGAAAGACGTATGCGCGAAATGAAGCTCCGATTCTTCGACTATAAGCGGCCAAAACTGAGAAACTTGCACACCTTGCGTTATTGAGTTTGTTGTGACGAACGCGGCAGACCATCGCCCCGCGGCGGCACCGTATCCTCGGCGAAGAAGCAGAAGATCAGCCGCGCCATGAAGTGGTTCATGTCATGGCGGCGTTCGGAGGTTCCCCAATCGGGATTGTCCTTCAGCAACTCCAGATACAGCCTGTTGAGGCGGCCGGTGGCGCGGATGTCGAAGCTGCTTGACGGTGGTGATGCCGGCCAGGGGCAGGAAAAAGCCGAAATGGTCGGGGAAGTCGGCATAGTCGCAGGCGATGGTCTCGCCGTTGGTCAGGTCCTCGGCCTCGAACGCGGCGCCGTCGGTGGCCAGCACGAACCGCGCCTTCGCCCGCGCGGTGGCCGGACTGGCCTTGAGCGCCGCCAGGGTCGCGGTGACCTCGTTCCTTGGGCTGACCGCGATGTGGATGTTGTTGGTCTGCAGGACGCCGCCGAGGTCGGACCGGTTGGAGGCGCCGGCGCGCAGGCGCTTGAGCGTGGTTTCCTTGTTGCCGAACGCCTGCAGGAACGCGAACGGAAACTCCCCTGCGTCGAACGGCGCGGCGGCGAGCTCGCTGATCGCTTCCTCGATCTCGACCGCGTTCATCGGCGGTTATGTGCGCTGGTTCCCACCCGAGCGGTTGTAGCGGAGTTGCGGGGCGGGGGTAATGGGGGCGATACGGCCCGACCCGATGTCCCGTCTCGAGCGCGAATTGCAGAGGTATCGTACGCCGAGAAGGCCGCGGTCAGGCAACAGTCCCATATCCCGGAACAAATTACTTGACAATATGCAATTTCCATGATCTAAGCCACGTCATGTTCTACCGCGCCTGCCCGGACCTGACCCCGCCCGCCGACGCGGCCCTCGACGACCCCGCGATGGTCGAGGCGGCCGCGGCCGTCGAGCAGGGCGAGCAGGACCTGGCCATGCTGTCGCGCCTGGCGGAAATCGGCATGGAGCTGGCCGAAGCCCTGGGGGCCTACGCCAAGGCGAGGCTGGGGGCGGTGGCCGCCGAGCGGGCCGCGCTGGGCCCCACCGAAGACCCGACCGCGCCGTTCAACAGGATCGCCCAGACCGTCCGCCGCACCCTCGCCCTGCGGGCGAAGCTCGCGCGCGACCTGCGGACCGGTCGCGCCGATCTGCTGACCGAACGCGCCGCCCGCCGGTCCAAAGCCGATGAGGATCACCGCGAGTCCAAGCGCGCCGCCATCGACGCGGGCTTCAAGGACGCTCTGGCGGAAACTCGTCCCGACCGCGACGACGAGGCGTCCGAGTGTCTGCTGATGGACATGGACGAACTGCTCGAGGACGCCGACGAATTCCGCGGCTTCCTCGACCGCCCGGTCGGCGAGACCATCGCCCGCCTGTGCGAGACCCTGGGCCTCGATCCCGCCCTGTGCGTTCGGGACGGCGACGGCTGGAAACTCCGCCGCGACCCCTACCTCTACGAACACAACCTGATGGAACGCGGCCAGCTTCCTCCCTCCCCTCCATGCGGAGGGACAGGATGCGCAGCATCCAGGGTGGGGAGCCCCTGGCTCTCAGACGATCCCGACAATCCCCGCACGGCCCCACCCTGATGCATTCAGCGTCCCTCCCTCACGAAGCGAGGGAGGAACCAATGGTCGCGCCGTCGATCAGGCGGCAGGCGGTGGCCGCGCCCTCGCGGCTCAGCACCTCGAACGCCACGCCGCGCAACCGGCAATAGTTCACCCAGAACTGCGTGACGTTCTCCAGCCAGGATTTGCCCAGATCCTCCAGACCGCCGACCCGCGCGTACAGCCGCGACGCGCTCGCCACGCCGATGATCCGGTCGTTGCGCAGCGCGCGGCCGCCCTCGGTCTGCCGCGCCAGTATGACCCCGACCAGCCGCGCCTCGAGCAGGACGCCGACCGCCATCGGCTCATCGTTCAGGACCAGAATGTCCAGTGGGTCGCCGTCCTCGCCGAGCGTACCGGGTATGAAGCCGAAATCGAGGGGGAAGCTCATCCCCTCGGGCAGCAACCGCTTCAGGGCGAACAGGCCGCTGCCGCGATCATAGCTGTACTTGGCGCGCCGGCCGCCCGGCGATTCGACGATCGCGCGGCAAGTGGCGGAGGTCGGGTCGAGACCATGCGCCAGGCGGGTCAGATCGGGCATGCGATGCACTCGCCGGCGGCGTCAGGCGCCCGACCGCGCCTCGGCGTTGCGCTTACGGGTGGCGGCGGCTTTGCGGGCCGACTCCGATCGCTGCTCGGGCGTGCGACCTGCCGCCGCCTTGCCGCCCGCCTTGCCGCCATTGTGGGCGGCTGGATGACCGGTGTCGACGCCTCGGCCGGAGCCTCCCGGCTTCTTGCCGCCGCCGTCGTCCTTGTTGACCGTGGCCCAGGCGCGCCGCTCGGCCTCTTTTTCCGGCACGCCGCGATCCTCATAGCTCTCGGCGATGTGCTCGGCCTTGCGGTCCTGCTTGTCGGTGTATTTCGCTTTGTCGCCACGCGGCATGAGAGCCTCCTATCGATGGTTGGGCGTCGGTGGGCACGGCCCCGCCCTCCTAACGAAGAGCAGCCATCGGCGGTTCTCGCTAACCGCCACCAATTGCGGCCACGGGGGGAGTTCGCCACAATTTGGGAACCGGCTCGCCACATTTGGCGTTGGCCGTTTGTGTTCTACGGGGAGCCCGGATGTCACTGACCATTGGGTCGCCTGCGTATCCGTTCAGCCCTTACTGTGGGGCTCCGCCGACGAGCCTCACCGTGTGGAGCCGATGGAATCTCGATCCCATCCTGCTTCTCGCCTTCATCGGCGTCGCGGCCGTGTTCATTGTCCTGGAACGCCGGTCGGTGGCGACCCGTGACCGTCGCCGCCACGCCCGGCTGTTGTTCTTCGCCGGCTGGGGGTTGGCCGGCCTGCTGTTGATCTCGCCGTTTTGCGCCCTGTCGGTGGCGCTGTTCAGCGCCCGCGTGACGCAGCACATGCTGCTGGCCGTCGTGGCCGCGCCACTGGTGGCTCTCGGCCTTCCGCGGGCGCGCCTGATCGCTCACGACGGCGAATTGCCGGCCGCCGGCCTGTTCGCGGTCCTGCTCTGGCTATGGCACGCCCCAGGTCCGTATGCGGCGACCTTTCGCGGTGACCTGATCTATTGGACGATGCACCTGACCACCTTCGCCGCCGCCGTGTGGTTCTGGAGCGCCATTCTGCGCTCGCCCCCCGGTCGCCTCGCGTGGTCGGTCGGCGCCGCTGTGTTCACCAGTCTGCAAATGGCCTTCCTGGGCGCCATCATCACCTTCGCCGGTCGGCCCCAGTATTCCCCCCATGCGCTAACCACGGTCGCGTGGGGCCTGACGCCGCTGCAAGATCAGCAGCTCGGCGGCGCGATCATGTGGGTCCCGGCCGGCGTGCTGTTCGTCGCCGCCATCCTCGCGCCCCTGGCGCGGGTGCTTCGGGCGCATCCGCCGGGGGCGGCCCTGGTCTTGGAACCGTGACCAGGTCGGTCGGACTGACGCTTTGCGTCCTGTTGCTGCTGGCCGGGTGCGAGCGGTCGGCGAAACCGCCGGCGGTGAGCGTTTCGCCTGTCGCCGGCGCGACGGGCGCCGGGGCCGACCTCGCGCCCAACGATCCGCCCGGCGACTGGCGCCGCCAGGCCCGCGACTACGCCAATACCCGCTTCAGCCCCCTCGCCCAGGTCGACACCACCAATGTCGCGCGCCTGAAGGTGGCCTGGACCTTCGCCGACGGCATCGCCTACGGCCACGAAGCCGCGCCTCTGGTGGTCGGCGACACCATGTTCCTGGTGACGCCCTACCCCAACGTCGCCTACGCGCTCGACCTGTCGAAGCCGGGCATCCCGATCAAATGGACCTATCAGCCGCACCCGCTGCCGATCGCGATCGGCAAGGCCTGCTGCGACGCCGTCAACCGGGGGCCTGTCTACGCGGACGGCAAGCTGATCTACAATCTCCTGGACGCCGAGACCGTCGCCGTCGACGCGGCCACCGGCAAGCCGGTCTGGCGGGTGAAGCTGGGCGAACCCGCCAACGGCGTGACCATGACCATGTCGCCGCTGGTCGCCGGCTCGGCCGTGCTGGTCGGCAACAGCGGCGGCGAGATGGGCGTGCGCGGCCAGCTCACCGCCCTGGACCTGGCCAGCGGCAAGGAATTATGGCGCGCCTACAGCACCGGGCCCGACGCCGATGTGAAGATCGGATCGGACTTCCGCCCGCCCTACCCCTGGATGGGTGGCAAGGATCTCGGCGCGTCGACGTGGCAGGTGGACGGCTGGCGGCACGGCGGCGGCACGGTGTGGGGCTGGGTGTCGTACGATCCCGCCCTGAACCTGATCTACTATGGGACCAGCAATCCGGGCCCGCGGGTGCCGGCGCAGCGTCCGGGCGACAATCTGTGGACCGCGGCGCTGTTCGCCCGGGACCCGGCGACCGGCGCGGCGAAATGGGCCTACCAGTTCACGCCCCATGACGAGTGGGACTACGACGGGGTCAACGAAAGCATCCTGATCGACGCCATGCTGGCTGGCCGGCCGCGCAAGCTGCTGGTCCACCTCGACCGCAACGGTTTCGGCTATACCCTCGACCGGACCACCGGGCGGGTGCTGGTCGCCAAGCCCTTCGCGAACATCAACTGGGCCACCGGCATCGACCCGGCGAGCGGCCGGCCGATGGTCAATCCCGACAAGGAGGCGCAGGTCGGGCGCAAGGTTCTCGACATCTGCCCGACCCACATCGGCTCCAAGGACTGGCAGCCGGCCGCTTTCTCCCCGCGCACCGGCCTGATCTACGCCGACGTGTTCAACATCTGCATGGACCTGACCGACCACAAGGTCTCCTACATCCCGGGAACGCCCTACGACGGCATGGATCTACAGACCCACACCGGCGGCCACACCCAGAAATGGGGCGAGTTCATCGCGTGGAATCCCCTGACCGGCCAGAAGGTCTGGTCGATTCCCGAGGATTTCATGACCATGAGCGGCGTGCTGGCCACCGCCGGCGACGTGGTGTTCTACGGTACGACCGACGGCTGGTTCAGGGCCGTCGACGCCCGCAACGGCCGGGTCCTGTGGTCGCAGAAGCTCAGCTCCGGCATCACCAGCCAGCCGATGACCTTCCTCGGTCCGGATGGCCGGCAATACGTCGCCGTCGTCGCGGGTGTCGGCGGGGTGGCCAGCCAGGTGATGGGCCAGAAGAACGGTTTTCCCTCGCGTGGCGGCACGCTCTACGTGTTCTCGATCGACGGCGCCTCGCCCAACAGCGGGCCCGGAATGCTGACCACCCAGGGCGCCTCGGCCCCGGCGGCTCATTTTGACACGCCCGACTGAGGCCGCCATGTCCGCTGCTCGCCTCATTGCGATGATCTGTCTGGGAAGCGCCGGCCTGTTGGCCGCCTGCTCCCAGCCCGGCCAAGGCGCTCGGCCCACGCCCCCGGCGATGGCGGTGAGCGACATCGGTTCGATCCCGCTGGGCAATCCGCCTGGCGAACCCGGATCGCCGGCCCAGGCCATCCGCAATCCCTACGAGGGCGACGCCGAGGCGATCGCCCGGGGTAAGGCGCTGTTCGGGGCGATGAACTGTGTCTATTGCCACGGCGCCGAGGGCTCGGGTCTGATTGGCCCGGCGCTCAACGGCCACGGCTGGCGCTATGGCGGCACGCCGGCGGAGATCTTCAACTCCATTCACGACGGCCGGCCCAAGGGCATGCCGGCTTGGGGCCGGCGCCTGCCGCCACAGGAGATCTGGCGCCTGACCGCCTATATCGAATCGCTCGGCGGCGCCCTGCCCCCCGCGACACAGGCCATGGCCTCGGACGGCGGCCCACAACAGTCCACCACCGGACCCCAGGTGGCCGGACAGTCGTCGGCCGACACCGCCGCGCGGGATCTGAACAGCGGCGATCGGGGTCGTCGGCGCTAGAATGCCTGCCGCCGCCAATCCCCTCGATGGAACATCCAGCCTGGTCAACAGCCGCTGGCCGATGAATTTCCTCGCCACCGATGGACCGCGGGCCGACCCGGCGACGGCGCTGACCTGGGGCCTGCTGATCCTGTCGGTGGCGGTGGTGATGATCATCACCATCGCCGTCGTGTGGGGGGTGGCCGCGCGCCGCGAGCGCCACCCGGCGACCTCTCTGGCGCAACTGCCGGTCGCGCGCGCCGGGGGCGGTCTGGTGTGGATCTACGTCGGCCTGCCGCTGACGGTCGTCGCTCTGATCGCGGCGCTGCTGTGGACCATGCAGGCGCTGGCGTCGGTGGATTCGCCTCGAACGCGGCCACGCCTCACTCTGGAAGTGACCGGCCACCAATGGTGGTGGGAGGTCCGCTATCTCGGGGACACGCCCGCGCAGACCTTCACCACCGCCAACGAAATCCACATCCCCGTCGGCGAGCCGGTGTTGGTCAAGCTGTACGGCGCCGATGTCATCCATTCGTTCTGGGTGCCGGCCCTGACCGGTAAGACCGACACCATTCCCGGCCGCGAAAACCTCAGCTGGCTGCAGGCCGACCATCCGGGGATCTATCGCGGACAGTGTACGGAATATTGTGGACTGCAGCACGCGCACATGGCGGTGTTCGTGTACGCCGACCCGCCCGCCGCCTTCACGGCCTGGCGCGCCGCGCAAACGGCCCCGAGCGTCCCCTCGCCCGACCTCGTCGCCGGCCAGCAGGTGTTCGTCGACCGCTGCGGCGCCTGCCACACCGTGCGCGGCACGAGCGCCGGCGGCGTGCTCGGCCCCGACCTGACCCATCTGATGAGCCGCCGCACCCTCGCATCCGGTACGTTGCCCAATACTCCGGACGGACTTCAGGGCTGGATCGCCAATCCCCAGGCGCTGAAGCCCGGGACGCTGATGCCGGCAACCCTTCTCGACGGCGGCGACCTGACCCGGTTGCGCGCCTATCTGGCGAGTCTGCGATGACCGCGCGGCTCGGCGACTGGGAGGATTCGCGTGTGCCACGGATCGTGGCCATCGCCGGCGACGAACCGGGCGCGCGCCTGGAGCGGATGTGGAAAACCGAGCCGGGTCCAATAGGCTGGCTGTCCTCGGTCGATCACAAGGAGATCGGCCAGCGCTACATGCTCACCGCCCTGATGTTCCTGCTGCTCGGCGGCCTCGAGGCTCTGGTGATGCGCCTGCAGCTCTCCGGCCCCGAGCGCCGCCTGCTCAGCCCGGAGCAGTACAACCAGTTGTTCACCATGCATGGCGTGACCATGATCTTCCTCTACGCCAGCCCGATCCTCACCGGCTTCAGCAACTATCTGTGGCCGTTGTTGCTGGGCTCGCGGGACATGGCCTTCCCGCGGCTGAACGCCCTTTCCTACTGGATCTATCTTGCGGCCGGCCTGTTCATGTACGCCGGTTTCGTCGTCGGCCACGGCCCGAACGACGGCTGGTTCAACTACGTCCCCTACGCCGCCCGGCCGTACAATCCGGGGATCAACATCGACATCTATTCCCTCGGCCTGATCCTGCTGGGCATTTCCACCACGGTCGGCGCGGCCAATTTCGTGGTCACCTTCCTGCGCACCCGGGCGCCCGGCATGTCGATCAACCGCGTGCCGATCCTGATCTGGGGCACGCTGACCGCCTCGGTGGCCAATCTGCTGGCCGTGCCGGCGGTCAGCCTGGCGTTCTTCCTGCTGTGGATGGACCGGCAGTTCGGGACCCACTTCTTCGACACCGGCGAAGGACAGCCGCTGCTGTGGCAGCATCTGTTCTGGATGTTCGGGCATCCCTGGGTCTACGCCATCGTTCTGCCGGCCATGGGCATGGTCTCCGACGCCCTGCCGACCTTCTGTCGCCGCCCGCTGGTCGGCTATACGCCGGTGGCGCTCGCGACGGTCGGCACCATGGCGCTGGGCTTCGGCGTGTGGGTGCATCACATGTTCGCCACCGGCCTGCCGACCCTCGCCCTGGCCTTTTTCAGCGGCGCCTCGCTGATCATCACCATCCCCAGCGCCGTGGCGGTGTTCGCCTGGTGCGCGACGATCTGGACCGGCCGGCCGGTGATCACCACGGCCTTTCTGTTCTTCGCCAGCATGATCGTTCTTTTCGTCATCGGCGGCGTCTCGGGGGTGATGACCGCCTCGACCCCGGTCGACTGGCAGCTGACCGATACTTATTTCGTCGTCGCCCACCTGCATTATGTGCTGATCGGCATCAATGTCTTCCCGGTGGCCGGAGCGGTCTACTACTGGTTTCCGAAGATGACGGGCCGCTTGATGGATGAACGCCTCGGTTACTGGAATTTCTGGACCATGTTCGTCGGCTTCAACGTCTGCTTCATGCCGATGCACACATTGGGATTGCTCGGCATGCCCCGGCGGATCTACACATTCGCCCCGGGCATGGGCTGGGACATCCAGAACCTCATCGTCTCGATCGGGGCCTTCGTGTTCGCGTTCGGCATCCTGCTGCTGCTGGTCAACATCGCCCTGTCACTGAAGCGCGGCCGACCCTCCGGCGACAATCCCTGGGGCGCGCCGACCCTCGAATGGTCGGTCCCCTCACCGCCCCCGTCCTATAATTTCGCCGTCATCCCCATCGTCGCCAGCCGCCATCCCCTTTGGGAGGAGCAGTTGGCGGAAGGGTCGCAACGTTCCAGCCTGGTGAAGGGCCTGTTGCTGGATCACGGGCGCGAGACCGTCGGCACCTCCGCCCTCGACGGCGAGCCGAACCTGATCCTGGAGATGCCGACCGACACCATCGCTCCGTTCGCGCTGGCGGTCGGGCTGAGCATATTGTTCAGCGGCGCGCTGTTTCAGGCCTGGTGGGTGGCGGGGCTGGGCGTCATGGCCTGCGCCGCGGCTCTGGTGCTGTGGTTCTGGCCACGCCGGGTTCACGCCGACATGGAGGCCGGCCGTGGCTGAGGCGGTCTGGAACCCCGGCGCCCTGCCGGTGGCCGCCAGGGGCCACAACAGCGTCGGCTGGTGGGGCGTGCTGTGCCTGATCGCCACCGAGGCGTCGCTGTTCGCCTATTTGTTGTTCAGCTATTTCTATTTCAGCGCCCAGCATACGAAGGCTTGGCTGCCCGAAACGCATCCCTCGCTGGCGCTGGCCGGACCCAATACCGCCATCCTGCTGCTCAGCAGCGTCGCGGTCTGGTGGGGAGAGCGCGGCGTGACCCGCGGGCGGCGCGGCCAGCATCTCGCCGGACTTGCCGTCGCCATCGCCCTGGGGATCATCTTCCTGATCGTGCAGGCATTCGAGTGGAAGGCGAAGAGCTTCAGCCTGTCGAGCAGCGCCTACGGATCCTTCTATTTCACCATCACCGGCTTCCACATGGCCCATGTCGTCGTCGGCGTGGCGCTGTTGACCGCGGTGTTCGGCTGGTCGCTGGCCGGTTACTACAGCCCGCGCCGCCATGATCCGGTGATGATCACCGCCGTCTACTGGCATTTCGTCGACGTCGTGTGGCTGGCGGTGTTCTTCACCTTCTACATCACTCCGTATCTGTGGTGAGATCGTGAACGCCGCCGATCCGCCCGCCGAACACCCCGCGCCACATCGCCATCTGGTGAACGTCTGGCTGCTGCTGGCCGGTCTGGGCGCCGGGCCGTTCGCCTGGATCCTGCAGTTGGTCGCGAGCTACGGTGTGGCGAGCTACGCCTGCTTCCCGCCGCTGGGCCCGAGGCTCGGCGGACTTCCCGTCGGCTGGAGCGCCGAGGCGCCGGGCCTGACCGCGGTCAATCTGGTCTGCCTGGCGATTGCTTTGATCGGACTGGCGGCGTCGTTCGTCCATTGGCGCAGGACCCGGACGGAAAAATCCGGCGGCCACGAAAGCCTGCTGGAAACCGGCGAGGGCCGCACCCGTTTCGTCGCATCATGCGGCATGATGGCCGGGGCCGGCTTCGCCCTGGCCATCCTGTTCAATACTGTCGAGCCCTTGCTGATCGCCGGTTGCTGGAGGATGACCGGATGAGCCCGCGCCCGATCATGGTCGCGCTGACCGCGCTGTTGCTCCCCGCCTGCCAGGCGGAAGGCCCGCCGCCCGCCCAGGTCGGCGGCGACCCGGTGCGAGGCGGCATGGAGATCACCCGTTCCGGCTGCGGCGCGTGTCACCATATCCCGGGCCTGCAACAGGCGGACGGCATGGTCGGCCCGCCGCTCGATCACTTCGCCCGCCGCACGATGATCGCCGGTCTGCTCCCCAACACCCCGCGCAACCTCGTCACCTGGGTGCGCCAGTCACAGACCGTGCTTCCGGGCAACGCCATGCCGGATACCCCGCTCACCGACGGCGAGGCCCGCGACGTCGCCGCCTATCTCTATACCTTGCGCTGACCCGTGATCAGGACCTGGATCATCGCCTGGGCGGTGGGCGCGGCGCTGTTGGCGGCGGGCGGCCTGCTGGTCATCGAAGATGGTCTGTTCGACGCCACGGCGACCACCCCTCACAGCCAGATCGTCGCCTGGGCCACCCACACCGCCTTCGTCAATTCCGTCACGCGCGAAAGCGCCGGCGTTCGCGCGCCTCCCGCATTCACCGCCGACGAGGTGAGAGCGGGCTTCGGCGCCTATCACCAGGATTGCGAGATGTGCCACGGCGGCCCCGGCGTGCCGCGGGCCGTCTGGGCCTCCGGCATGACCCCGACCCCGCCGTTCATCATCGACGCGGCCCGCCGGTTTTCCCCGGCTCAGCTGTATTGGATCGTCGACCACGGCGTGAAGATGACCGCCATGCCCGCCTGGCGCGGGACCGAGAGCGAAGGCCGCATCTGGGACATCGTCGCTTTTCTGCAAAGCCTGCCCTACCTTTCGGCCAGACAGTACCGGCAACTGTCCGAGCCTCCCTCCCGTCCGTGAGGGACGGGAGGGGGGGTGGGAGGCTTTTCGTCAGGCGAAGGCTTCGATCATCTTTTCGCAGAAGACCGGCAGGTCGTCCGGCTTGCGCGAGGTGACCAGTTTGCCGTCGACGACCACCTCCTGATCGACCCAGGTCGCCCCGGCGTTCTTGAGGTCGTTTCCAGCGAGGGCCAGGAGGTCATGGTCTTGCCCTCGACCCCACCGGCGTTGATCAAGGTCCACGGGCCATGGCAGATGGCGGCGATCGGCTTGTCGGCCTCGACGAACGCGGCGATGAAGTCGATGGCCTCGGGCTCGAGGCGCAGGGCGTCGGGGTTCATCACGCCGCCCGGCAGGACCAGCGCGTCATAGGAGCCGGGATCGGCCTTCGACAACTCGCGGTCGACCGGCACGGTGCGGCCCTTGTCCTGGTGCTGCCAGCCCTGGATCTGGCCGGACTTCGGCGAGATGACCTCCACGTCGGCCCCGGCGGCCTTGAGCGCGGCCACCGGTTTTTCCAGTTCGGACTGCTCGAAGCCGTCGGTGGCCAGGACCGCGACCTTGCGGTCGGTGAGTTTGATATCGGACATGAGATTGCTACCTCTTGGTTGGGGGAAAAGGGTTCAGGGCTGCCCGCCGCCGCCGGCCGCCCCGTAGACCTGACCGTTGGCGTAGCTGGCGTCGTTGGCGGCGAGTTGCACATAGATCGAGGCGAGTTCGGCGGGCTGGCCCGGTCGACCGAGCGGCGTCTGGCCACCGAACTGAACCAGCTTTTCCTGGGCCGCGCCGCCGCTGACCTGCAGCGGAGTCCAGATGGGGCCGGGCGCGACGCCGTTGACCCGGATGCCTTTGGGGCCCAGCTGTTTGGCCAGCGACTTGACGTAGTTCATCGTCGCCGCCTTGGTCTGGGCATAGTCGTACAGATCCGCCGATGGATCATAGGCCTGCTCGGAGGTCGTCGCGATGATCGCCGAGCCGGGTTTGAGGTGCGGCAGGGCCGCCTTGATGATCCAGAACGGCGCGTAGATGTTGGTCTTCATCGTCGCGTCGAACGCCTCGGTCGAGATGTCCAGGATGGATGCGTTGCTCTGCTGGCGGCCGGCGTTGTTGACCAGGATGTCCAGGCCGCCCAGTCCACTGATCGCGCGCGCCACCAACTGCTGACAGAACGCCTCGTCGCGAAGATCGCCGGGGATCGCCACCCCGACGCGTCCCTCGGCTTCGATCAGTTCGATCACCTCGCGGGCGTCCGGCTCCTCGCTCGGAAAATAGTTGATCGCCACGTCGGCGCCTTCCCGCGCATAGGCGATGGCCGCGGCGCGGCCCATGCCGGAATCGCCCCCGGTGATCAGCGCCTTGCGTCCCGCCAGACGGCCGGAACCCCGATAGCTCGTCTCGCCGTGATCGGGACGCGGCTGCATGTCCCGCGCCAGGCCGGGCCACGACTGCAGTTGCCGCGAGAACGGCGGCTTGGGGTATTTTCCGGTCGGATCGACGAACGGCGCGGCGGTCGCCTCGCCCGTCAAATCCGGTGGCGACACGCGTCTTCTCTGGTCGATGTCCATGCTCGGTTTCCGTAGGGATTGCGCCCACCAAACGGACCGCCGCCGCAATTCGTTGCATGGAACCAAATTGACCAAACGACGCTTTTCGGCCTTGGCATGGGACCGGCGGCGGTTCGGCTGGCTGGTGACGCGATGGCGGACAAACCGACGGACTCGCAGAATGATCGCGATGCGCGGCCGGCCGGCGAGGACAAGGACCATCACGACGCCGAGCACGGAACAGACGGCGATAAGCCCCAAGAAAAGAACCAGCCCGAGAAGAAGAAAAAAGGCCTTCTGCACCGTCCGATCCTGCTGATCGTCGGGGGCGTGGTCTTGCTGGCGGCGGCGGCCGGCGGCCTGTTGTGGTGGCTGCACGCCCGCAATTTCGAAACCAGCGACGACGCCTTCATCGACACCCACATCGTTCGCCTGGCGCCGCAGATCGCCGGCCGCGTGACGCAGGTCCTGGTCGACGACAACGCTCTGGTGCGGGCCGGCCAGCCGCTGGTCCGGATCGACTCCGCCGATGCCCAGACTCGCGTGGCGCAGTCGACCGCGCAGCGAGCCCAGGCTCAGGCGCAGGTCGATGACGCTCTCGCGCAAATCCGGGTGAACGAGGCTGCCTACCGGCAATCATTGGCCGATGTGGCCGCCGCCGAGGCCCAGGCGCAGAACGCCGCCCGCGACCTCGCCCGCTATGAGGCTCTGCGGCGCCTCAACCCCGCCGCCGTCGCTCAGCAGCAGTTCGACCAGGCCCGCGCGCTCGCCGCCCAGACCGCCGCCCAGCGCGACGCCGCCGCCAGGGCCGCCTCCAGCCGCCTTGCCGCCGTGGCGGCCAGCCGGACCCAGGTGTCGTCGGGCCGCGCTCAGGTCAACGCCGCCCAGGCGCAACTGAACGAGGCGGGCATCAACCTCGGCTACAACCAGATCGTCGCGCCTCTGGCCGGCCACGTCGCACAAAAGACCGTCGCGATCGGCAACTACGTGCAGCCCGGCACTCAGATGCTGGCGATCGTGCCGCTCGACATGTGGGTCACCGCCAATTTCAAGGAAACCCAGTTGGCCCTGATGCGGGTCGGCCAGAGCGTTCGCGTCAAGGTCGACGCCTGCCCGGCCGACAGGATCTACGGCCATGTCGACTCCATCCAGCGCGGGGCGGGTCAAGCCTTCGGCATTCTGCCGCCGGAGAACGCCACCGGAAATTACGTCAAGGTCGTGCAGCGCGTGCCGGTGAAGATCGTGCTCGACAATCCGCCGGCCGACTGCCCGCTAGGCCCCGGCATGTCGGTCGAACCGACCGTGCGGGTGCGCTGACGTGGCCGAGCAGGCCGGGGCGGACGGCTGGACACCAGCCCGATCGGTCGCTGGCGACCGCAATCCGTGGTCGATCGTGGCGGTGATCTCGATCGCCACCTTCATGACCGTCCTGGACACCTCGATCGTCAATGTGGCGCTCAACCATATCGCCGGCGGATTGGCCGTCAGTTATGACGAGGCCACCTGGGTGACCACCAGTTTCCTGGTCGCCACCGCGGTGATCATTCCGATCTCCGGCTGGCTGGCCAACGTCATCGGTCGCAAGCGCTATTACATGATGTCGGTGGCGCTGTTCACCTTCTCGTCGTTTCTGTGCGGCATCGCCCCCAACCTGACTTTCCTGATCCTGGCGCGGTTGCTGCAAGGCGCGGCCGGCGGCGGTCTGGCGTCGGTGGAACAGTCGATGCTGGTCGACACCTTTCCTCCGGCCAAACGCGGTCTGGCCTTCGCCGCCTATGGCGTAGTGGTCATCGTCGGCCCGATCGTGGGTCCAATTCTTGGCGGCGTCATCACCGACAACGTCTCATGGGAATGGTGTTTCCTGATCAATGTGCCGATCGGCATCCTGTCGTTGTTCCTGGTCAACACCTTCGTCGACGAGCCGGCGACGCTCAGGCGGGACCGGGAAAAACTGTTGGCCGGGGGGCTGAAGTTCGACATCGTCGGCTTCCTGCTCGTCGGGCTGTTCCTGGGTTGCCTCGAAGTGACGCTGGATCGTGGCCAGCGCGACGACTGGTTCTCCAACCCCACCATCGTGGCGACGGCGGTCATTTCCGCACTGTCGCTGATCCTGTTCGTTCCGTGGGAGCTCACCCGCGACGAACCGATCGTGCCGATCGCCATGTTCGGACGGCGCAATTTCGGCATCGCCAGCCTGTTCCTGCTGCTGACCGGTCTGATCATCTTCGGCACCACATTGTTCATCCCGCAGTTGCTGCAGGAGGTGATGGGCTACACCGCCACCGACGCCGGTCTGGCGCTGACCGCCGGCGGACTCGCGACGATCATCGCCATGCCGGTGAGCGGCTTGCTGTCGGGCCGGGTCGATCCACGCCTGCTGATCTGCGCGGCCTTCACCATCCAGGGCTTTGCCCTGCTCAACATGAGCCACCTCGACACCGACATGTCGTTCGCCGACGCGGCCTATGCACGGATGTTCCAGGCCGTCGGCATCCCCTTCCTGTTCGTGCCGATCACCACCATCGCCTACGTCGGGCTGAAGCCGAACGAGAGCAATCAGGCCTCGGCATTGATGAACGTCGCCCGTAATCTGGGCGGCACGATTGGCATATCCTCGGTGCAGACCATGCTGGCGCAACGCGAGCAGGTGCACCAGGCTCGGCTGGTCGAGACGCTCAACCCGCTCAATCCCAACTACGCCAACGGGCTCGACCGCATCACCCAGGGCCTGGTCGCGCAGGGTCAGTCGATGGTCGACGCCACCGGCCAGGCCGGCGCCGTGCTCTACCGTTCGCTCGGCCGACAGGCGGCGATGCTGTCGTATATCGACGTCTTCCACACCTTGATGTTCGTGGTGTTCGGCGCCATCCCGCTGCTACTCCTGCTACAGGGACCCAAGAAGGGCGCCGCGCCGGGAGGCGCCGCATGAGCGCCAAACGGCTCGCCGCCCTGCTCGCCGTGGCTGGCGGCCTGGCCGCTTGCACCGTGGGACCGAATTACCATCGCCCCGCCATCGCCACCCCCGCAGCCTACCTCGAAGGCGGGCAGGCCGGGCCGGCCGGCGACACGGTGATCACGCCGGACACCGCCGACCTCGCCCGATGGTGGACGCAGTTCAACGATCCGCTGTTGACCTGGCTGATCGGCCGCGCCCTCGCCGACAACCCCAATCTGCAGGCCGCGGCCTCCCGTGTCCGGGAGGCGCGGCAACAGGAGATCATCGCGGGGGCGGCCGAGTACCCTAGCCTCAATGCTTCGGCCAATGCCCTCACTCTGAACTCCAATCGCGCCAGCGCCAGCGGGGCGCCGGCGCAGGGGGTGCGCCCGGCGGCCTGCCGATCCCCGGCCCATACAAATCTCTATTCGGTCGGCTTCGACGCAAGTTGGGAGGTCGACCTGTTCGGGGGCACGCGCCGCTCGCTCGAGGCGGCGCGTGACACGACCCAGGCCCAGGCCTGGGCCGAACGGGACGGCGAGGTGTCTCTCACCGCCGAGGTCGCCAATGACTATCTGACGCTTCGGGCGCTGCAGGCGCGGATCGCCGTCGGTAAGTCCGAACTGGCGCGCCAGAGGCGGGTCGGCGAGCTGGTCGGGGCGCGGCGGCGCGAGGGCTTCGTGACCAACCTAGACGTCAATCAGCAGACCACGGTAGTGGCCACCGCCGCCGCCCAGATCCCCCAGCTCGAGGCGCAGGCGCGCGGCCAGATCCATGCCCTGGGCGTCTTGATCGGGCGCTCGCCGGAAGACCTGGCCCCGGTTCTCGCCGTCAACGGCGCCTTGCCCGCCTCCCCGCCGACCCTCCCGACCGGTCTGCCTTCCGAGCTTCTGCGTCGACGGCCCGACATCCGCGAGGCCGAACGCCGGTTGGCCGCCAGCACCGCGAGAATCGGCGTGCAGACCGCCAACCTCTATCCCAGGCTCAATCTGATCGGGCTCGGGAGTTTCGCCGGCAATTCCCCGGGGAGCCTGTTCTCCTCGCAGAACCTGTCCTCGATCGCGCTCGGCATGGCCACTCAGCCGATCTTCGACGCCGGGCGCAACCGCGCTTCGCTGCGCGCGGCCCGGGAGGAGGCGACCCAGTCCGCCCTGACCTATCGCAATGCCATCCTCGCCGCTCTGCGCGACGTCGAAGACGCCCTGGCGCGCTTCCGATCCGAGGAAGCCCGGCTGATCTCGCTGCGCCAATCGGTGACCGCCGCGCGCGGCTCTCTCGGCATCGCACAGGACCAGTACCGCACCGGCTTCGTGAGCTTCATCAACGTTTACCAGGCCGCAGATCGCGGTGCTGAACGCCGAGGATCAGCTGACGCAATCGCAGGGCCAAGCCTCGACCGATCTGGTGGCGCTGTACAAGGCGCTTGGCGGCGGCTGGGCGCGGGGGACCGAGGCGCCACGGGGCGAATGAGGACAAGCCTGTCTCCGGAGTTTGGGTGCAACTTCCCCGGCCCCATCGTGTTTTGAGAATGGCGCGGACGGGAACAGGCGATGGATGACACCTCGAAGTCGGTCGCCGAAGCGACCGGGCCGCTGTCGCGAGAATTGCTCGAGGCGATGGACGCCTATTGGCGCGCGTCGAATTATCTGACGGTCGGGCAGATCTACCTGAAGGACAACCCCCTCCTCGACGAACCGTTGTCGGTGGCGCACATCAAGCCGCGCCTGCTGGGGCACTGGGGGACCACGACTGGACTGAATTTCATCTACGTCCACCTGAACCGGCTGATCGTCGAGCACGACCTGAACATGATCTATGTGATGGGCCCAGGCCATGGCGGGCCAGGGCCCGTGGCGCAGAGCTACCTCGAAGGCAGCTACACCGAACGGTACCCGAGCATCGCGCGCGACCGCAACGGCATGCATCGGCTGTTCCGGCAGTTCTCCTGGCCCTATGGCATCCCCAGCCACGTGTCGCCGGAAACACCCGGATCGATCCATGAGGGCGGCGAGCTCGGCTATTCCCTGGTGCACGCCTTCGGGGCGGCGTTCGACAATCCCGATCTGATCGTCGCCTGCATCGTCGGCGACGGCGAGGCCGAAACCGGGCCGCTCGCGGCCAGCTGGCATTCGAACAAGTTTCTGAACCCACGCACGGACGGCGCCGTACTGCCGATCCTGCACCTCAACGGCTACAAGATCGCCAATCCGACTTTGCTGGCTCGGCTTGGCGGCGACGACCTGCGCGATCTGCTGCGCGGTTACGGTTATCAGCCGCTGTTCGTGACCGGCGACCAGCCGGCCAGGGTGCATCAGGCATTCGCGGCCGCCCTGGAGTGCGCCCTGGCGTCGATCCGGTCCATTCAATCGGCGGCCCGCACGCACCCGGCAAGGTCGTCCTTCGACCGTCCCCGCTGGCCGGTCATCGTGTTGCAGACGCCCAAGGGCTGGACTGGGCCCAAGGTCGTCGACGGTAAGCGCGTCGAGGGGACATGGCGGGCGCACCAGGTCCCGCTCGAGCATTTCGAGGATCCGGACCACCTCCAGCAGCTCCAGGACTGGATGCTGAGTTATCGGCCGCGCGAGCTGTTCGACGAACACGGCAAGTTCCGTGACGACCTCGCTGCGCTGGCGCCTACTGGACACCGGCGGATGAGCGCCAATCCACACGCCAATGGCGGAGAGCTTCTGAAACCCCTGTCGATGCCGCGGTTCTTCGACTACGCGGTGGCTGTCGCCGCGCCGGGTGCGGTGAAGGCGGAAGCCACGCGCGTTCTAGGCGGGTTTCTGCGTGACATCATCCGCCTGAACGGCGAGACGTTCCGGCTGTTCGGTCCGGACGAGACGGCGTCGAACCGTCTGAGCGCGGTCTACGAGGCCACGGGCAAGCGATGGCTGGCCGAAGTTCTCGACGTCGACGAGAACCTGAGCATCGACGGCCGGGTGATGGAGGTGCTGAGCGAACATCTCTGCCAGGGTTGGCTGGAAGGTTATCTTCTGACCGGTCGCCACGGACTGTTCTCTTGCTACGAGGCCTTCATCCACATCGTGGATTCGATGGTCAACCAACACGCCAAGTGGCTGAAAACGGCTCGCGACATACCGTGGCGACGCCCGATCGCCAGCTTGAATTACCTGCTCACCTCTCATGTCTGGCAGCAGGACCACAACGGTTTTTCACACCAGGACCCCGGCTTCATCGACCATGTCGCCAAAAAGAAGGCCGACATCGTCCGGATCTATCTGCCGCCGGACGCCAACTGCCTGCTGTCGGTTGCCGATCATTGCCTGCGCAGCCGCAACTACATCAATGTCGTCGTCGCGGGAAAGGCGCCCGCCTGGCAGTGGTTGGACGCGGAGAGCGCCAGCCGGCATTGCACGTGCGGCATTGGCGAATGGCCATGGGCCGGGAGCGGTGGCGACGATCCGGACGTCGTGATGGCCTGTGCCGGCGACGTGCCGACTTTGGAAACACTCGCCGCTGTCACCCTCTTGCGCGACTACGCGCCGAGCCTGCGAGTGCGAGTGGTCAACGTCGTGGACCTCATGGCCCTGCAACCGCCCTCGGAGCATCCGCACGGGCTCGACGAAATCACCTTCGATCGGTTGTTCACCACCGATAAACCAGTGATTTTCGCCTTTCACGGTTACCCTGGGATCATTCACCAACTCACCTACCGGCGCCGCAACCACGACAATTTTCACGTGCGCGGCTTTCGCGAGGAAGGCACGACCACCACGCCGTTCGATATGGTCGTGCTCAACAACCTCGATCGCTACCAACTCGCCTTGGACGCCATCGCTCGCGCGCCCGGCATGAAGGCTGAGCGGCAAAAGGCTGAAAATCGCTACTGGTCGACGATGGAGCGGCATAAGCTCTGGGTAAGCGAACACGGCGAGGACATGCCGGAGGTCCGCGACTGGCGGTGGTCGGAGGCCCGGAGCCCGGGATGACGCCGGACGTCTCCAGCTCGACGGTCCTGTCGCTGAACTGCGGCTCGTCGTCGCTCAAATTCATGCTCGCCACCGTCAACGGCGACACCATCGCCAGTCTGGTCGAGGGCGAGGCGCAGAGTGTGGGAACCCCTGACGCGCAACTAGCTTTTCGCACCGCCGACGGAGGTCGCAACTTTCAGCGGCGCCCGATCGAGAGCCATACGCAGGCGGCGGAGAATATCTTCGCGATTCTCGATAAGGCAGCACTACCCCGGCCGGACACGATTGGCCACCGGGTCGTGCATGGCGGCCCGACGCTGCGGGCCCACTGCCTGATCGATGACCGCGTCTTCGCCGAACTCGACGCGGCGCGCGCGTTCGCGCCATTGCACGGTCCCGCCGCCCTGGAGGTCATCGCACTCAGCCGCGCCCGTTATCCGGACCGGCCGCAGATCGCGTGTCTCGATACCGCCTTCCATTATCCGCTGCCCCAGGCCGCCCGAAGGCTGCCGATCGGCAGCCTCCCCTCGGCAGGTATTGAGCGGTACGGATTCCACGGCCTGTCATGCGAGTTGATCGTCCGGCAATTTGGGGCCGCTTTGCCACGTCGCCTGGTGATTGCTCATCTGGGCGGAGGTTGCAGCGTCACCGCCGTGGAGTCCGGACGGTCCGTCGACACCAGCATGGGTCTCACTCCCAGCGGCGGCATGATGATGGCGACGCGGGCGGGCGATCTGGATCCGGGGCTAGTGCTCTATCTGATCCGCGAGTTGGGATTCGACGCGCGGCGCCTGGAAGCTTTTATCGACCACGAAAGCGGCCTCAAAGGTGTGTCCGGCCTGTCCGGCGATGTACGCCGGCTGCATACGGCCGAGGGCGATCCGTCAGCTCACCTGGCGCTGAAGATGTTCGTTCAATCGGCCCGAAAGCAGATCGCGGCGATGGCCAGCGTGCTGCAGGGCCTCGATTGTCTGGTCTTCACCGGCGGAATTGGCGAGCACGACGTCGAAACGGTTCGGGAAATCGCCTCGGGGCTCGCGTGGCTGGGCGTCGAAGCCTGCCCACGGCATTTCGATACGGTCGCTTGGGAGAATTGCAGGCGCCCGACGGCGGCGGTGATGAGCGCCCGCGAGAACGAACAGATCGGCAGACACGCAGCGGCTTTGGCGGCGCTCGCCTAAACTCGAAAAAACTTTGCGCGACCTGCAACCGGTCGGGTGGGACGGCGTTTCCTGCAGTGCCCCGCCCACTGTATCGCCCCCCCGACCGAGGGCGGGTCACTGAGGCCCGGTTGGAACGCGGTTCCGACCGGGCCTTTTCCTTGCGCGGAACCAATCTAGGCCCTGATCATTTGAAATTGGTCGCGCCGCGATACGCCTCCTCCCTGGGATACTGGCGCGATGGCCTGACTGGCAACGCCAGTCAGGCCTCTTTTTTTCCTATTCCGCCACCAGCGCGGGTGGCGGGCGCAAAGCGCCGTCTTCGGCCCGGATTCGGATCCACAGCACCACGGCGTTGAGCAGCGAAAAAATCACCGCATAGCCGACGAGACCGAACACCAGGGGCCCGGCCGCGATCTCGGCCACGACTACGGCATAGTTGGGATGCGAGAAGAACCTGAATGGCCCCTTCGCGATCAGAGGGGCGCCCGGCAGAACGATAATCCGCGTGGTCCAGCGCTCGCCCAGCGTCGCTAGGACCCATAGCCGTAGCGCCTGCAAAACCAGGAATACGGCGACCAAGGGCAGGTTCGGCCGGTCGGTTCCAGGCGAGCAGCCACAGACCCGAAGAGCCAGCGGCGTGGAGGGCGACGATCAGGGGATAGTGCGCGGCGCCGATCTCGACCGCGCCCCGGGCTTTCAGGCGCCGCGTATTGCGCGCGCGGCGATGACCAGTTCGCCAAGCCTCTGAAGCGTGACGAGAGCCAGGAAAAGCGATCGCGAGCAATCATGCCGCGCGTTTCAGGTTACCGTGCTGCCGGTGAAACCGGGACCCAGGGCGGTCAGCACGGACCTGGGCGCAGGCCGGCGCGCCGGGCGCGCTCAGACACGAACAGCGCCGTAGGCGCGGACATGTTGCCGTGATCGAGCAGGACGTCCCGCTCGTGGTCAAGGCTCCCCTGGCCGATCGACAGCGCCTGCTCCAGCGCGTCGATCACCTTGGCGCCGCCTGGATGGCAGATGAAGCGATCGACTTCATCGATGGTCAGACCCTGATCCGACAGCATGGCCTCCATGGCCGGACGCATCTGCGTCCCGGACGAACGGCGGAATGGCGCGATCGAAGATCACGCCCAAAGCCGGTCGGTTCCATCCGCCAGCCCATGATGTCGATGGTGTCGGGCCAAGTGCGCTCGCGCCGCGCCCGCGATCTGGGCGAATCCCGTCCTCGCCGCAGCGCAGCACGCAGGCGGCCGCGCCATCGCCGAACAGCGCCGTGGCGACGATGTCGGCCTTGGTCAGATTGTCCAGGCGAAAGGCAAGGCTGCAGAGTTCGACGGCGACCAACAGGACAACCGCGCCAGGGCGTGGCGCGCGCCAGCTTCGCGGCGAGAGCCAGGCCGGTCACCCCGCCGGCGCAGCCGAGGCCGAACACCGGGACGCGCGCGACGTCGGGCCGAAAACCTAGCCGCTCCATCGCCCGCGCCTCGAGGCTGGGCGTGGCGATGCCGGTGGACGAGACCGTGACGACCACGTCGACGTCTCGGCCATGCAGCCCGGCCTCGGCCAGGGCCGCGGTTCGCGGCCCCGACGAAGAGATCGAGCGCGCCTTCGAGATAGGCTTCGGTGCGCTCGGGCCAGCCCTTGGGTGTCAGATACCACTCGATCGGCCTGACCAACTGCCTGGTGCGGATACCCGCGGTGGTGAACACCGGAGCCATTCGTTCGAAACGCGGAAACCGACGACTCGAAGAGCTCCCGCGCCGCCTGCTCCGCGTCGGTCTGCAACAATTCATGGGGAGCGGTGGCGGTCGCCACGGACAACAGGGCGACGGGACGGGACATCGACGGCTCCAGCGACCCGACCTCGGACGGGCGCCGCCGGTCGTTCGTGGAACAGTTGACAGGCCCGATGGTTCCTCGTTGGTCGGCGGGGCGCCCTGTGGCCGGCGCGCCGCCGCGGAGCGGCGCCGACTCGCATGGACACCCCCATGCAAGACGCTGTCGCCCAGGAGGCGCGTCTCGATCCGGACATGGACTGGATTCGCCCTGATGGGGCTCGGCATGTTCATGGCCATCCTGGATATCCAGATCGTCGCGACCTCTCTGCCGACAATACAGCGTGGCTTAAATATCCGCGCCCGATCAGATGAGCTGGGTGCAGACCGCCTATCTGATCGCCGAGGTCGTCGCGATCCCGCTGACGGGCTTGCTGACCCGCCTGCTCACGCTGCGATGGCTGTTCGTGCTCGGCGGTCGGCGTCTTCACGTTGGCGTCGATGGGTTGCGCCGCGAGCACGCGGCTTCGAGCACCCTGATCGCATTCGGAGTCGTGCAGGGTTTCTCCGGTGGGACACTGATTCCCGCGGTATTTTCCGCGGTGTTCTTGCTGTTCCCGATCGCTTGCAGGGGGTGGCCACGACCATCGCCGGCGTGCTGGCGGTGCTTGCGCCGACCGTGGGACCGATCGGCGGCGGCTGGATCACCGCAGACTCCTCGCTGGCACTGGCTGTTCCTGATCAACGTCGCGCCCGGCATCGTCGCCGCGGCGGGGGCGCGCAACTGCTTCCGCGCGAGGCCGGACGGTGGGCGGGCCGCACAATCGATGGGCTGGCGCTCGGTGCTGTTGGCGATGGCTCTGTCGTCGCTGGAAATCGGCCTCAAGGAGGCGCCCGACGCGCGGGTGGCTGTCGGCGATGGTGTTGGGGCTGCTTGTATTAGCCTGCGTCTGCCTGCTGGGGTTCGTGCGTCGGTCGCTGACCATCGAGCGGCCGGTCGTGGATCTGACGCACGCTGCGGCGAGCGGAATTTCGCGATCGGTTGCGTGCTGAGCTTCGTACTTGGGATCGGCCTATTCGGCTCGGTCTACCTGATGCCGGTGTTCCTTGCTTTCGTGCGCGGACACGGCGCCCTGCAGATCGGTGAGATCATGCTGGTCACGGGCGGCGGCGCAATTGGTCACCGCACCGATCGCCGTGGCGCTCGAACGGCGGATCGACGCGCGCCTGCTGAGGGCGTTTGGGTTTTTGTTGTTCGGCGTCGGACCTGGCCTGAGCGCCTTCAGACCAGCGAAACCGATTTCTCGGAGATGATCATCCCGCAATGATGCGCGGGCGTGGCGATCATGTTCTGCCTGCTGCCGCCGACACGGCTGGCGCTCGGCCGGCTGGACACTCCGTCGGATTCCCGACGCCAGCGGTCTGTTCAACCTGATGCGCAATCTCGGGGGGGCGATCGGGCTGGCGCTGATCGATACGGTCATCTTCGGTCGGGCGCCCCGGCACGCCGTCGAGATTGCCGCCCAACTTCGATCTGGCAATCTAGCCACCGCCCGAGCCGTCGGCATCCCGCTGGATCTGTTCAAATCACAGGTCGGCGGCCCAATCGATCCGGAGATAACGGCCATGCTGAAACCGATGGTCGAGAAACTGGCCACGGTTCAGGCGATCAACGACGCTTGGGCCCTGATGGCCGTGACGACGCTTGTCGCCCTTGCGGCAGTGCCTTTGGCACGTTCGGAACGCGGTAAGGGGAGCGCTAAATAACGAGCGGGCCGTCGCCGACCCGCCCGCCACCTGCAGGTTCACAATCAGAAGCGGCGCCAGCGACCATGCCAATAATAGCCGTGTTCGTCCCGGTCACCCCACCAATGATATCCGGTCGGATGAGCGGTCCTCCACGAGTCCTCATACCACGTCACACCCAAACGAGCCGGATAGGCCGGCTTGGTCGCGACATGCCAGCAATCGTGCCACCTGTTGCAAGCGATATAGGCGGAGGCGCTCGACGCCGTCGCCCCGACCGCGGCGACCGCCAGCACAGTCCCCAGAGTCGCTGTTTTCAACGCGTTTTTCGCCACTGAAAGCTCCTGGAATTGGTTGATACGAGGGTACCAACGAACACATCCAGACCCGGTTCCACTGCACTTAGCGGCACAATCGGTGATGCAACAGCCCCCGCCGCAAAGAGGAACCGAGCCGGCGCGCAGGCGCTTTCTCGCTGTGACTACCAACAGGAGTGCGACATGAGCGACCAGGAATCTCCAAAGCCAAACCCGGCAAATCAGGGCGAAGGAAATTACGAGGCTGCGCGGAATTTCGACAAGGCCGAGGAAGCCTTCGTGAAGAGTGGGGCCGTCGAGGAAAACGCTCGCAAGGCCGCCGACGCGCTGAAAGGTCCCGAAGCGGAGGAGCTCGAAAAGGCCCGGGTTTCCACCGCCAAAGGGGCCCATCCGGCAAGCGAATAGAGGTCGAGCGCGAACCGCGGCTCCTGCCTGCAGCGGGAGTCGCGACGGCCTAATGACCGGCTTCGGCCTCCAGGGCGGCGCAATCGGCGTCATGCGCCAGGCCGGGATTGACGAACGGCAAGATCGCCGAAAGGGGCGCAACCACCGCCCCCAACAGTCCGCTGATGGCGAGTTGCCCAGCCGCCTTGGCCACGTCGACGCCGACCTTGGGAGACGCCAGATAGCCATTCAGCGTTATCGGCGCGCCGATCCGAACTAGGCGGAACTTCTTGGGCTTGCCATCCAGGCGCAAATTCAGGGCCTCGTCACGAAGGTCGATCTGGCCTCGGCCGTTGGCCAGTACGACCCCGGTATCGAGCACCAGACGGCGCGCGGTCAGCACGCCGTTCACCGCCCTGAAGTCCGCCACCGCGCAGCGGATGGGAGTTTCCGCCTGGTCTTTGGTGAGGAGCAGGAACAGCCCCTTGGTGGCGTCAATCCCGAGAAGCTCGGCGAAGGCCTGTCGCAATTCCCCCCGCGGTATGACAGCCACCACCGCGCCGTTGGCGCTGGCGGCGGCCGCGCGCACCGAATCGCCGCGCCCCGAGAGATTCAACCGCGCGAAAACTCCGCCCTCCAGCGGAGGCTGCGAACTGCTTCGGTTCACGAGATTTTCGAGCCGTCCATTGGTCAGGCGGGCGTCGAGCGTCTCCACTGGTGTTCGCCCCGTGGCGTCGAGGCTGACATTCGCCGCGAGATTCCCGCCGGGGAGGTCCATTCTCAGCGGATCGATGCGCAGTCGCCCGTGATCGAGAACGATGCTCAGCGTCAGGCCCCGGATCGGCAGGGAGCCCGCGGTCACTCTGCCGGCTCGATAACTGACGCGTGCATCGGTTGTGCGGATCCGCGCCACATCCAGATGCGCGTCCGGCAATACACGGTGCTCAGCGGCCAACCGGGCCATCATCGTTTTTTGCGCCGGCGACAGCGTGTGGCCGGTCGCGTGTTTGGGCGTTCCGCCGGTCACCGCGGTCAGGTCGGCGAGATTCAATCGCCTCGAGCGCAGGTCCCCGGAGATGAACGGCCGTCCCGCCCGGTTGTCCACGGCCAGAACGCCTTGGAGATCACTGTCGCCCATGCGACCCTGCAGTGCGTCGAACTGGTAGCGGCCGCCGCTCCGCGACACCTGTGCGGAGAGATCATAAGGTGGCGTCGATGGCAGGGCGACGCCGGTAAGTGGGTAAAGGTTCGAGAGATCAAGGCCCTTGACCCGCCCACGCCCCTGGAAGGCGGTGAAATCGAACGCGCGCGCGAACGTTCCATCGAAGCTCATCGATGTAGCGGCGGCTTGCAGTTCGATGGAAATCGGATACGGGCGGCCAGGGTCGATATTGATCAGAGGGCCGCCGGCCACCCTGGCCGTGAACGCCGCGCCGTCCTTGCGCCCCTGGCCCTGTAGAACGAACTTGCCGTGGCCCACCGTGCCCACGCTCTCGTCCGTCGAGGCCGAACCATCGAAGCTGATCCGGTTCCTGGCGTCCTGGTAATCGATCCTCCCTCCCGAGATCAACAGACGGCCGATCGCCGGGGCATGGAAAGGCTTGTCCTTGCCGCCGGCGCCGAACTGCCAGTTCGTCCGCCCGTCAAACTCGCGCACCAGGTGGACCCGAGGTTGATCGGCGCTCAGGAAGGGAATTTCCAGCCGCCCCGCCATCATCGGCAACAAGCGAACGCGTGCGGTCAAGCGGGGCGCCTGCGCCAGGGGCCGTGGTCCCGCCCATGCCGGCCCGCCCATCACCATGGCGCCGTCGATCACCGTAATATTCGGTCCTGTTCCAGCGCGTGTCTCGTTCGTGTTGATCAGTCCGTTAAATTCAACGCGATATGCTGGGTCGAGGACTCTGAGACGGCCATCCGTGATCATCAGTCGATCGATCTGGGGAGGACGAAATTGGACCTTTAACGAGCCGGCCTGCCCTCCTTCATTCAAGACCAGGGCGCCGCGGGGCTGGTCGACCCACAGCATCGGCAGCTCGATACGGCCTGCGAACAGGGGAAGAAGACGAACCTGAAGGCTCAGTCGCTTGAGGGCGAGGGATTGCACGGCCTGCGCGCCACGCCCCTGGCCGATCGTCAGGCCCTCGACGCTCGCGGTGGGGGACAGCGACCAGGGATGAACCTGCAGATTTCCAATTATGGCGACGGGTCGGTGCAGGCGCGACGAGAGATACCAGGCCAGCGGCCCACGCAACCAGTTCCACTGGAACAACAGAAGTAATATCGCAACAGCGATCAAAATCGCCGTCGATGTGACGGAGGTTATCGGTCTCCTGAAAAAAAGAGCACGGCGCGCGCCGCCGCCGGTGGAAGGCACCTATCGCCGCGTGGTGTCGGCGGAGGACGGGGCGGCGATGCTCGCTGTGCCCGGACCGGAGGTCGCGGAACGATCGTCGATCGATGGGGTATTCTGCACAGCCATGGCTACGGCACCGGCCACGATGACCACGGCCACGAGCAAACCGGCCACCCACCAACGCTGAGCCGACGCCACGCCATGGCCCGGCTTCGGAATGTCCGCGCCGGGGTCTCCAGCATTGGCGATATTTGCCTTGGAGGATTTCATCACACGGGCCCCGGGAAAAGGCGATCTCAACAGGCGGCCCTCGACTTGGGCGAACCGGTATGGGGCGGCTTCATAGGGCGTCTCCAGCTACGCACCCCTCCGAACGAGTAACGTCGGCAATCAGTCGGGAGTTGCACAAAGACTGGAGTCGGTCGGATCGGCGGCCGCAGTGGCCGCCGATACTTCGCCTGATGTTACTGTTGCGGAGTTCCGCTTGAACCGCCATTGGCGCTGTTGGCGGAACTACTGGCGGACTTAGCGGCATCGGCCGCGGTGGCGGCGGACTGCTGAGCGCTATTGGCCGCGGCCGCGGCCTCGTTGGCAGCGCCACCCATCGCCGCCCCGTTGGCGGTGGCCGCGGCGTCCTGCGCGGCGTTGGCCGCATTGGCCGACGCTTGCGCCGCATTGGCCGATGCGGCGGCCGAGTCTGCCGCGTCATCATGCTTTTGGCAGGCGCCCAGCGAGGCGATCGTGAGCAGGCCTGCCGCCAGCAGCGTCACGCGAAGATTATTCATAGTGGGTTTTCCTTTGTTTCGAGTGGATCGGATCATGAAACGTCACCAGCTGGCGATCATCGTCCAACGTGAATGACGTTAAGAGAATTTAGGAGACCGAAGACCCGCAGCAGCCACAAGATCACGCCGCTTACCACGACGGCGTTCAAGATATTCTAGATGGTGCTTTGCATCGATATACTTGATGGTGATTTGCATCGGTATATAGGTGTTGATGAGCGAAAGGACGACGCCGATCACAAGCAACACCCCCAATACGCTTATCAAGGACATTCCTAGCCTCCCACGGCCTGCCGGTGAACGAAATCATTCCGCCAGCGCCGCCCACCCCGAACGCCCAATCATCACGCCGGTTCCGAATTCACCGGGACGATCATCACGCAAACGTGAAAGAGCCGGCCGTCATGCGACGGCCGGCCCCGGCGCACCAAGGCGCCGATGGTCAGATCTGCGAGGCGGCGATCCCACCCGCAACCGGGGCGGCGCGCTCGTCGAAAGAGGTCCACCCCTCGCCCCGGTAAACCGCGCCGCGGGTGACCGCATCCACGCCACTGTGGCCGTTGAGAACGGCCTCGGCACGGGCCACGTCTGTTTGTTCGACGCGAGCACTGACGAGGGTCGAGCCACGACGCACACCTTCGGCAAAAACGTGTGCATCGCCCTCGGGCACCCCCGCGTCCTTGAGCGCGCCGAGCAACCCGCCGGTGGCGCCGCCCGCCACGGCGCCGACCGCCGCCCCGACCGCCGTCGACGCGAGCCAGCCCGCGGCGACGACCGGACCCAGGCCGGGGATCGCGAGCAGTCCAAGACCTGCCAACAGACCGGCCCCTCCGCCGATCAACCCACCGGTGGCGGCGCCTTTGCCAGCTCCCTCGGCCGTGTCGTTGTCCCCATCAAGATCGTGATCGTGGCGAGCGAACGCGCGAGTGTCCTCGGCGCTGGTTCGACCCGCCACGAGGCTGAGATCGTCCTCGGCGACCCCTATGCTCTCGAGGTCGCGGACCGCGGCCTCAGCCTCTGAACGATTGTCGAACAACCGTGTGATGGTCGTCTTCATGATTGTGTTCCTCTCGATTTCTGTTGAACTTCCGCGCCGTCAACTAGTGGTGACTGCGCCTGTGTAGTCGACGGCGACGTTGACGAGCTTTCCATCCTTGGTGGCTTGGCCACGCCAGACGCCCTTTTCGTCCTGCGCCAGGCCAGTCACGTTGGTGAAACCAGCGTTTGCAAGGTGGTCTTGCGCCTGGGCCTGAGTGAAAGAATTGTTTCCGGACGTCGGCGCGGGCGCCGGCCGGTTTTGTTCTGCATTTACGGCGCTGTTACTCGTATCAGCCGGCTTTGAACAGCCGACTACCGTCGCCACTGCAAGCATAGCGATTGCAATTCTGTACATGAAACTGACTTTCCGCGAGGTGGATGAGTGCCAAAACCCCGACGCCGTGGGATGGTTCCGTCAATACGCCGGTCGGCGCCGAAATTTCGTGCAGTCGATACAGGGGCTCGCGGTCGAGCGGGTCGAACGGGAACCGACGATCAATTCCACACGTTGCTGGGCAGTCGACAGTAAGTCGCCACACCATGGAGGTCGCTAATGTCACTCATCGGTTGGCTCGTATTGGGCCTGATATCGGGTTTTATTGCCAGCAAAATCGTCAATAAGACCGGGGAGGGCTTGGTGATGGACATCGTACTTGGAATTGTCGGCGCGATCGTCGGTGGCTTTCTATTCACACATTTCTTCGGTGTTGCCGGCGTGACGGGGTTCAATCTCTACAGCATGTTTGTCGCCGTGGTCGGCGCGGTTGTCGTGCTGTTCCTCTATCATCTGATAGCGCGGCGGCGAAACATCTGACACCGTGACGTCGACGGAGGGCAAGGCCCTTCGTCGACCCCTCGCGCCGAACTTGGATTCTGAACGCGTTCGCAAGGCATGGCGGCGTAGGTTTGCGGCTCAGTCGTCCGCGGCCTCGCGTGAAAATAAGATCGAAACGCGCATACCCTCGCCGGGCTTCGAATGGACCTCGACCCTGGCCTTGGCGTTCTCACGCAGCGAACGGACAATCATAGCTCCGAGCTTGCCCGGTTCCGGCCAGACGGTTTCATCCAGCAGGCCAACGCCGTCGTCCGCCACGATGACCCGGCACCCGCTTTCATCGACCAGGCTATGTAGCGAGATGGAGCCACTGCTGCGATTTACGAAGGCGTATTTCAAAGCATTGGTCAGCAGTTCGTTCACGACGAGGCCAGTGGGCATTGCAACATTGATCGACACTGGCCACGTGTCGACCTGCAAATCGAGATGAATCCCCTCGACCGCATGGGCATGCATGACGGCTGACGCGATTTCGCTCAGGTAGATGCCGAGGTCGATTTTTTGCTCGACCTCGTCGACGCCCAGCAGACGGTAGAGGAGAGCGAGCGCCTCGACACGGCCGGCCAAGCGGTCGAAACCTTTCACACTCTCGTCGTTCGGCATATTGCGGGCTTCAAGGCGGATCAGAGCCGTAATCATTTGTAGGTTGTTTTTTACCCGGTGCTGCAACTCTCGCAGCAAAAGATCCTTCTCCCGAATTCGTTGTTCGAGTTCGCCGAGTTTCCACTCGGCGCATCGCTCCGAATCGGCAAGGGCGATCAAGCGGAAAACCGCCTGCCCGCTGTCGTTCTGAATGATGTTGGACCATGCATCGACAGTTACAGCACGGGCGCCGCCGCCGAGTACGAATGCGCCGATATAGTCATGCTCGTCCGCGACGGCCTCGTGCAAGCGGCGATTGTCGCCGGCCGCCGAGGCTTCGCCGGCTAAAAATTCCCACTGCTTGCCTTCCACCTCGCCGGAGTTTCGCCCGGTCAGGCGCTCGAACTCCATGTTGACATAGACGATCCGCTCTTCCGGGTTCAGCTCCGAAACCGCGATGGCGATTGGAATATGGTCGAGGAACTGCTTGAAATGTTCGCTCTCGAGCGCGCCGACAAGGTCGGGCGTATCGTAGAGGTGCTCCACCTGCTCTCGATTGGCGTCATGATTGGACGTCATACATTACTCTACGCTCAGAGTTGCCACAGCCCTTGGCGCACGACCAAGACCACCAATCGCATGCTAGCCGACTTCTTCCTAGACCATGGGTCGAGAGGGAAGACCAGCCCTCAGATTTTGCGAGCCCCGACGGCAGACTTGCCCTCCGGCGTTCCGCCCGCACTAGATCCGGGGACCGCCGTGTCGCCGACGGCGCAACTCCGCTGCTCGATAAGCGTCTTGTCGCCGCGCAAAATCGCCCATCGGGTTTCCGATGACTCCCGCCAGAGGCGCAGATCGACCGACTTTCGACCTACCCGTAGCCCCTCGAGCGTCAGATCGCTCATCCAATGCGGCAAGCTCGGATCGATATAGAGCTTGCCGTTCGGCGCGTCCGGCTGGAACCCGATCAAGGCCTGGAGGAGGGAAAAGCATGAGCCCGCGGCCCAGGCCTGTGGCACGTTTGCGCCCTTATACTGCACGGGAAAGGTGGTGGGATCGCGCTGCAGACCAGCATACAATTCCGGCATGCGATGTTGCATGAAAAAGCCGGAAGCACTGCTGACGTCGTGCACGATCCTCGTCGCCTCTTCCACATAGCCGTATCGGCGAAAGCCCAGCGCGATCAGCCCATTGTCGTGAGGCCATACTGAACCGCGCTGATAGGAATGCGGATCGTAAGCCGGATGGTCGGCCGAAAGCGTGCGTATACCCCAGCCGCTCCACATGTCCGGCGCCATCAATCGCTTCACCACCCGCGCCGCGCGTTCCCGCGGCACGATGCCCGACCACAGGCAGTGGCCGGGATTTGACGCCACGCTCATTACCTGTCGCTTTTCGCCGTCGAGCGCGAAGGCGTAGAAACCCGCTTCTTCGTTCCAGAACGCGTCGTTGAACCGGTCGTACAATTCCCGCGCCTTGGCCTTCAGAACGCGCGCGCGGTCCGCGCTTCCTCGATACTCATAGATCTCGGCCATCCGCAGCCATGCATCGTAGACGTATCCTTGCAACTCGCAGAGCGCCTTTGGCCCCTTTACCAGCGAACCATCCAGATTGACCAATGCCTCCCCGGAATCCTTCCATCCCTGGTTTTCATATCCGGCCGATGACCGCGTCTGATATTCCTGAAAGCCATCCCCATCGCGGTCTCCATATGCGTCAATCCACTCGAGACAACGTTCCGCGGTGGGCAAGTGAGCCGAGATCAGGTCATCATCACCGGTGCATCTCCATGCGTTGTGAAGTACGATGAGGTATAATGGGGTAGCATCGGCCGTCCCGTAGTAGGGCGTGTGCGGGATCAACTTGAAATGAGCCAGCTCTCCAGTCCGCAATTCATGCATGATTTTGCCTGGTTCAGCATCTCGATAATCGTCGCGTTCAGTGGCTTGATAGCGACCAAGCACTTCCAGCGAACCACGGGCGAACTCGGGATAAATCAGGCCATTTTGCAGGGATACAATCAGACTGTCACGACCAAACAATCCGACGAACCATGGTACGCCGGCGGCGGGGACGAACTCCAGATGGTTTGTGCCGGCCATCGGCAAACGCAAGGCGGCCATATCTTCAACCGCCTGCTGATAGAACCGTTTGAATTGTTCATTCCCGGTGGACAATTTGGGTGTCGCCGCCCGCCACCGGTCACGGTTGCGCGCGGAGTGGGAGGTCATGCATTCGCCGATGCAACCAGACGGCGCGGACTTGCTTTCGCCGTCCCGAACGAACTCATAGAGCAGGCACGTGTGCCATGCCTCGCGCGGAGCCAACTGAATGTCGAAGCTGATCCGACCATTGGCGTAGACCGCTCGGCTTGAACTGCGCTTGGCGGTCAGCACCACGGCCCGACGGAAATCCTTATTCACATAAGCCGTGAGTAACCGCTGCCGCCGCGACGACCACTGAGTGGTGATCCGCCCACGTCGAACGATCTGGTCGGACTTGACTTCAAACAGGTCGGCAAAATCACTTCGAAGCGCAATTTCGAGATTGAATTGCACGGTATTTTCGCCGTGGTTGACCAAGTCCAAGTCTTCATGCAAGCCATCAGCCAGACACCGACCAATCACCAATCCAAGACTACCGGCTTGAACGTTGCCGATTTCGGTCGAAAGGGCGCGGTTGATCAGGAATATCTTGTTCGCCGAGTGGGTGAGGTTCCCCGAATTCAGCAGATCCCAGGGTTGGCCATCAGCGTACAATTGCCAACTGGAAATCAGTCTAGTGTCGAGATCATACAATCCCTTGTCGGTCGGCCATTCGATCTGGCCGTCCTGCTCGGTAATCAAGATCGAATGTCCGTGGTTGAGGGTCAGCCTCGGCGGACCGACCGTAATCTCCAGCGCCATCAGGTCAACCAGCTCCCGTGTCCGCGAGCTGCAAGCCCCGCGCGGAAAGCGCGGCCATCACCGTGGCGATCTGCGCGCCCACCGTCTGATCGGCGTCGACGATGATTGCATTCTCATCCGGCGCCGGCGGCTCAAGCGTCGCGAGTTGCGAGCCGAGCAATGCAGCGGGCATGAAATGTCCAGCGCGCTTCGACACTCGCTCCGCCAGCACGCTTGGCGAACCGTCCAGATAGACGAAAACCAACGATGGCCGGCCCGCGGCCAACCGATCGCGGTAAAGGCGCTTCAGCGCGGAACAGGTGACCACGCCATCGACACCGCCTCGCAGCCAGCCATCGATCCAGGCGGCAATTGCGGCCAGCCACGGGGCCCTGTCGGCATCGGTAAGCGGCTCACCAAGGCGCATTTTTTCGATGTTGGCCCTCGGATGGAACTCGTCGCCTTCCTTGAAGGGCCATTGCAGTCGTTTGGCGAGACAAGAGCCGACCGTCGACTTGCCGGCCCCCGAAACTCCCATGACCACCAGTACGGCGACATTCATCCCAGCGCGCGCCAGGAGCGGCCGTCCCGAGCCATGAACTGCTCGGCCTCCGGTGGGCCGTCGGACCCCGCGGTATAACCGTGCACCTCGCCTGAATTCGCCCAGGCATCCAAGAATGGTTGTACGGCGCGCCACGCGAATTCGATATCGTCAGCGCGCTTGAACAGCGTTTGGTCTCCAACCAAACAATCGTAAATCAAGGTTTCATAGCCTGTCGATGGCGCGACCTCAAAGTAATCAGCGTAACGGAAATTCATGGAGACCTGTCGTGGCATGACTTGGGGACCAGGTTGCTTAGCCTCGAAATGCAGCGAAACCCCTTCGTCGGGCTGAATTTGCATGAGAAGCGTGTTGCATGCCGGCAATCGACCGTTGTTTCCGTCGAACATTTTCGAGGGGGCCGCCTTGAACCTCACCGCCACCTCGGTATCCCGTCGGCTGAGCGCTTTACCGGTCCGAAGATAAAAAGGCACGCCCGCCCAGCGCCAGTTGTCGATGGTGAACTTGAGAGCGACGTAGGTCTCGGCGTCGCTATTTGGCGACACATTCGGCTCGTCGCGATAGTCGACAACCTTGTGTCCAGCGACTTCGCCCGCCCGGTATTGTCCGCGTACAGCGTTCTTGAGGGCCTCCTCGCGAGTCTGGACAGTTATTGCCTCGAAGACGCGGGTCTTCTCGGCCCGTATCGGTTCGGCGTCAAAGGAATTGGGCGGCCTCCATGGCCACCATCGCAAGAATTTGAAACAGGTGGTTGGGCACCATGTCGCGCAAGGCGCCCGTCTTGTCATAGAAACTGCCGCGCTGTTCAACGCCGACGGTTTCGGCGGCGGTGATCTGGACATGATCGATATGCAGTCTATTCCATAAGGGCTCGAAAACCCCGTTGGCGAACCGCGTGACCATGATGTTTCGGACGGTTTCCTTGCCCAGGAAATGGTCGATCCGATAGATCTGCGCCTCTCCCAAATGCTGCAAAAGGCGCGCATTTAGGGCGCGCGCCGACTGCAGGTCGCTACCGAAGGGTTTTTCCACCACGACCCGACGAAAGCCTCCGGACTTTTCGTCAAGGAGGTTAGCGGCTGCAAGTTGTTCCACGATTTGGCCAAAGAAATTCGGAGAAACCGCCAAATAAAATAAGATATTGGCATCTTTTCCGCCGACTTCCTCAAGCCTTTGACGAAGACGGGCAAAGCTATCGGCGTCAGTGAAGTCGGTGACTTGGTAGAGAAGCCGCCCGCCGAGCCAGTCGAGGGTGGCTTGATCGATGCGGTGTGCGCCGAATTCGCTTGTATTTGTCTTTGGCGAGCATCTCGATCGACGATTCGAGATTCCGCCGAAACTGAGCGTCGTCGCAGGGATTATGGTCTGCGCCCACGACCTTGAAGCCGTCGTCCAACAGTCTGGCCCTTGCGAGATTGTATAGCGCCGGAATCAGCAATCGCTTGGCGAGATCTCCCGCCGCGCCGAAAATCACCATCAAGCACGGCGGCGCCGGCGGCGTATGCGGGGCGGTGTTCTCGCCGGGCAAGTCAGCGTGCCCGTCGGCGCGTTCAGGATTGTTCGACATGGCCGCCAAATCCGAACCGCATCGCCGAGAGCAGTTTCTCACCAAAGGTGTGAGTTTCGCGGGAGCGGAAGCGGGCGAACAGTGCGGTGGCCAGCACATCCGCCGGCACCGCTTCCTCGATCGCAGCTTCGATGGTCCACCGACCTTCCCCGCTATCGGCCACTTCTCCCGCGAAGTCTGCGAGGTCCGTATCAGCCGCGAGGGCGGAGGCGGTCAGGTCGAGCAGCCATGATGAGATGACGCTGCCACGGCGCCATACCTCCGAAATGTCCGCGAGATTGAGATCGAATCGTTGGTTCGCCGGCAAGTGCGCGGCATTCCTCGAGCGCAGAATGTCGAAGCCCTCGGCATAGGCCTGCATCAGTCCGTACTCGATGCCGTTGTGAACCATTTTGACGAAGTGCCCGGCCCCGGCAGGACCGGCATGAATGAAGCCGCGTTCCGCCCTGCCGTCGGCATCGGGCCGGCGCTTGGTCCTGGGGATTTTCCCAAGACCTGGCGCCAGCGCCTCGAGCAGCGGCTCGATCGTCTCGACAGCCGACCCCTCGCCTCCGACCATCATGCAGTAGCCGCGTTCCAGGCCCCACACGCCGCCCGAAGTGCCGACATCGATGTAGCTCACGCTCTTGTCCAGCAAGGACCTGGCCCGCCGAATATCGTCTTTGTAGTAGGTATTGCCGCCATCGATGATAATGTCGCCGCGTCCCATGTGGGCGCCGAGCTGTTCGACAGCGTCTTCGGTCGCCTCGCCGGCGGGCAGCATCACCCATACGACGCGAGGCGAGGGAAGCTGGGAGACCAGATCGGGCAAATCGCGCGCCGCCGCTGCGCCTGCTTCGACAAGTGGCGGAATGGCGGTTGCGTCCCGGTCGTAGACCACGCAGGAATGGCTCCCACGCATGGCCCGCCGGACAATGTTTCCGCCCATGCGCCCCAGGCCGATCAGTCCAAATTTCATGGGTCAGTCCTGTGTGTGGCTCGTCGCGAGCTGCGAAAGCGCCGCGTCGAAAACATGGTCCACGGTAAAGCCGAACTCGCCCTGCAACGCCCCGATCGGCGCGGAGGCCCCGAAGCTTCGCATCGCCAAAATTGTTCCGCGCGGCCCGGCGTACCGATCCCATCCCAGAGGGGCCGCCTCTTCGACAGCAACTCGCGCGCTGACCAAGGGCGGTAAAACCGATCGGCGATAAGCTTCGTCCTGGGCTTCGAACAGCTCCCAAGACGGCATCGAAACCACGCGCGCCCGGACACCCCGCTCGACCAATCGGTCGAACGCGGCGACGCACAGCGCCACTTCACTGCCACTGGCGATCAGAATTACCTCCGGTGGCGCACCGGCGTTTTCGACGAGCACATAGGCGCCGCGGGCGACGCCGGTCGCGGGCGCATACTTCGACCGGTCGAGCGTGGGCAAGGCTTGGCGCGAGAGGACCAGACAGGCTGGGCCATCGGTTCGCGAAAGGATGACCCGCCAGGCTTCCGCCGTCTCGTTCGCATCGGCCGGGCGCAGAACGATCATCTCCGGAATGGCTCGCAGAGCGGCGAGTTGTTCGATCGGCTGATGCGTCGGTCCGTCTTGCCCAAGGCTTATCGAGTCGTGACTAAAAACGAAGATCACAGCCGCGCGCATCAACGCCGCCAACCGGGTCGGTGGCCGCATGTAGTCACTGAAAATCAGGAAGGTCGCGATGTAGGGACGCAACCCCGACACGGCGAGACCGTTGGCGATCGCGCCCATCGCATGTTCACGCACCCCAAAATGAAGGTTGCGGCCTCCATAGCTGGCAGGCTGAAAGTCGCCCGCTTCGGCAAAATCGAGGTGTGTCTTGGTCGATGGGGCCAAGTCGGCGGCGCCGCCCACCAGCCAAGGATAGAGCGGCGCCAGCGCATTGAGCACTTTTCCCGAGGCTTCACGGGTCGCCATGCCCTTGGCGTCCGATTGAAAGACCGGAATCCGCTCCGCCCAAGCCTCGGGAGGCGCGCCAGCAAGCAAGTGCTCCAGCTCTGTCGCCAAGAGTGGCTGGTCGGTCGCAAAGGCCTCGAAAAGCCGACGCCAAGCCGCCTGAAGCTCCGATCCTCTGGCGCCCAGGGTGGCGGCGACGTGCTCGCGCACTCCATCTGGCACAAGGAACTGGGCGTCGGCAGGCCAACCGTAGGCGCGTTTGGTCAGCCGCACCTCCTCGGGACCGAGGGGATCGCTGTGGATTTTGGCCGTACCCTGAAGATTGGGAGCGCCATAGCCGATGGTGCTTTTGACGCGGATCAGAGTTGGACGGTCGGCGGTGGTCAGAAACGTCTCGACCGCGGCGGCGAAAGCCGGCCGGTCGTTGGCGTCGTCGACATCCAGGGTTGCCCATCCATACGCCTTGAATCGCTGGTTCACATCCTCGCCGAAGGCCAGATCAGCTCGGCCTTCGATGGTCACGGCATTGTTGTCGTAGATCCAGCACAGGTTGGAGAGTTTGAGGTGTCCTGCGAGCGAAGCGGCTTCGCCGCTGACACCCTCCATCATGTCTCCATCGCTGCACAGAGCGTAGACGTTGTAATCGAACAGCCGGACCGAGTCGTTGTTATAGCGATGCTCCAGCCAACGTTCGGCGATCGCCATGCCCACGCTGTTGGCCGCGCCTTGTCCCAACGGGCCGGTGGTCGTCTCCACTCCGGTGGTAAGGCCGTACTCCGGGTGACCAGCGCACACACTGCCCTGTTGACGGAATTTCCGAATATCGTCGAGCCCGACCGCCGCCACGCTACCGGCGGGGCCGACTCGCCGCAAATCAATCACGCCGGCCAGGTGCAACAGAGAATACAGCAGCATCGACCCGTGACCGGCCGAGAGCACAAAGCGGTCCCGGTTGGGCCACATGGGATCCCCCGGCGCATACCGCAGAAATCGCGTCCATAAGGTGTAGGCGACGGACGCCATGCCGAGCGGCAGGCCGGCATGACCCAACTCGGCGGCCTGCACCGCATCTATCGTCAGCGTACGTATCGTGTTGATCGCGACCTCGTCGATGTCGTGACCTATGTCCCGCCAATCCACACCCGGGTGGGATTGCGGCTGCAGGTCATCAGCGGGCATATCGGCTCCGTGGGATAATCCCGTCTTCGCCCGTCGATTTCCGGACCCCCCGATAACTGGTGGGCGGCCGATGCGGTTCCCGCCGCCAAGGGGTGCTTGCAACCTACCGGGCGTCAAGTCGTTCCGCCCTGGCTCGGCGTACCGCGAGAGCCTGACGCGCGTCGGAGACCTCCTGTTCCATGCCCCTCCGCCTGCTTCAGATCTCCGATATTCACTTCGGAGCCGAGGACCGCGACGCGGTACGAGCCACCGCGGAATTCGCCAGAACGACGCCTTTCGATCTTTTGTTGGTGAGCGGCGATATCACGCAGCTTGGAAAACTCGAGGAATTCGCGGCTGCCAGGGCTTGGCTCGCCACCCTTCCCGGGCCTTGGCTGGCGACCCCGGGCAATCACGACACGCCATGGTTCGGGCTGCTCGAGCGGGTCCTCGCGCCTTTTCAACGCTTCGAGCGCGCGATCGGTCCGGCCGCCGAGGCGACGTTCAGCAATGTCGGTCTGGTCGTATCCTGCTTCAACAGCGCACGCGGGTGGCAGATCCGTCTGAACTGGTCCAAGGGCGAGGTCAGCGACAGGCAGATAACCCGCACTCTCAATTCACTGAAGACCGGCGAGGAAGGCGCGGTTCGGGTCGCGCTGTGCCATCATCCATTGGTCGAGATCCCGGGTGAGCCGATCACCGCGCGGGTCCGTGGCGGCCGCCGCGCCGCGGAACGCCTCGCTTCGGAGGGAATCGACCTGATCCTCACCGGCCATCTGCATGTTCCATTCGTGAAAGCACTGCCCTTGGCGGATGGTTTCACCTATGCCGTGGGGGCCGGGACCCTGTCTCTGCGCGAGCGCGGCGCGCCGCCCGGCTTCAACGTCATCGAGTTGGAAGGCGGCGAGGCCAGCATCACCGCGATGACCTGGAAGGATGGCCGGCTTGGAGCCGACCGAACCTGGATCGTGCCTCTCAGACAGAGGCGTGATCGAGCCCAGAAAGCCGTTAACGGAGCCGCCGCGTGAAAAATGATCCGAAGGCGATCCTGAAGCGACGGATGATTGCTCTGATCAACACCGCCAGCGGCGGCTGCGACGCCAGCGCGGCCGAACAGATGAAGGCCGTGTTCGTGCAGGCGGGACTGGACCACGCCGAGGTGATCGACATGGCGCCGCCAGACATCGACGCCACGCTGAAGCGCGCGGTTGCGGCGGCCGACATCGTGGTGGTGCTCGGCGGCGATGGAACCATCCGCGCCGCCGCGGCGGCGTGCTCGAACACCGACAAGCTGCTCATCCCGCTGCCCGGTGGGACGATGAACATGCTGCCCAAGGCGCTGTATGGATCTCGCTCGTGGGTGGATGCGCTGGCGGAAACTTTGTCCGACCCTCAGGTGCATGTGGTCAGTGGCGGGCGCGCCGAGAGTGAACTATTCTTTTGCGCGGCCGTACTCGGCGCGCCATCGCTCTGGGCCGACGCGCGCGAGGCGATCCGCCGCGGCGATTTCATCGAGGCGGTCAGGCGAAGCGTCACGGCGATCCGGCGCAGCGCATCAGAACCGTTGACTTATCGAATGGAGGGCGGCGCGCCCGCGACCGCCGAGGCCATCGCAGTGATCTGTCCGCTGGTTTCCCGCGCCCTCCGGGAGGACGAATTGAGCCTCGAGGCCGCGGCGATCGAACCGGTCACGGCATCGGCGCTGTTCCGCCTCGCCTTCCATGCGATCTTCGACGACTGGAGGAACGACCCCTCGATCTCCCTGGCCCGGGTCAAACGATTGGAAGCCCGCGGCCACGGCCGTGTTCCGGTGATACTGGACGGGGAGAAGGTCCGGATGGGCCGGGTCGTCAGGGTCGAGTTCGTTCCAGTCGGGTTTCATGCCCTGGCGCCGGCGGGACAGGCCGCATGACCAGCGCCTCCCCGCCGCGCTTCGAGGCGCGTTTCATCATAGGTTGCCTGGTCGCGGTCACGGCAATCCTGCTGTTCATCGCTTTGGCGGCGGAGGTGCGCGAAGGCGACGTGTGGGCCATGGACCGGGTATTGCTGATCGATCTGCGAGTGCCGGGTAATCTCGCCAAGGCGATCGGACCGCGGTGGGTAAACGAGGCGGCACGCGATATTTCCGCATTGGGCGGTCTGACTGTGCTGACGCTGGTCACCGGCTTCAGCTGTTTCATGCTCGCCACGCGCGGTCGGGGACGTCAGGCGACGATCCTGGCGGCGACCGTCGCGTTGGCGCAGGTCGCCGCGGAAGTGATCAAGCACTTTGTGGGTCGGCCCCGCCCCAGTCTCGTACCCCATCTGGACTTAGTTTATTCGAGCAGTTTTCCAAGCGGCCACGCGATGATGAGTCCCGTCGTGTATCTGACCCTGGCGAGCATTCTGGCTGCGCAGGAAAGTACCCTGGCCAATAAGCTCGTCCTACAGGCGAGCGCCGTGCTACTGGTGATCAGCATCGGGGTCACTCGGGTTTATCTCGGCGTTCACTGGCCGACCGATGTTCTTGGGGGATGGCTCCTGGGCTCATTTATGGCGCTCGGCGCGCACGTTTATTCTCCACCGGTCGTCTGATGAACGGGCGCACGGATCGCGCGTTGACATGCCGGTGCGCCGGATTGGCGCAACTCGAACCGAGAGGGACTAAAGGCCGCGGTCCGCCGCGTGCAACGTGATAGACTTGGCGGTCGCCTGCCTAATTGGCGACCCGGAAGAACACGAGAAGGCGCGCGGACAGGCGTTGCCGACAGCGCGAGGATCATAGCATGACCGAAGTCCAACGCCGACGGGTTCTGATCGTGGATGACGAGATGCTGATCGCCATGCTCGTCGAACAAATGGTCGAAGATCTCGGATTTGAGGTGGTGGGCCCCGCGCTAAGTTTGCAGGAGGCCATTTCGCTGTCAGAGCGGGAGTTTTTCGATTGCGCCATCCTGGACATGAACCTCGGGCATGGCGTGCAATCGACGCCGGTCGCTCAAATCCTGCGGTCGCGCGGAATTCCGTTCCTGTATGCCAGCGGCTACGGTTCGCAGACCGCCTCCGGGACCGAGATCGAGGCGCCGGTGCTGGATAAGCCGTTCCTGATCGGGGATCTCGAACAGGCCCTCCGTCACCTGATACCGTAGCCGGGCCTATTCGCCGCTCCGTCGCTCGATCTCGGCGTTGAGTTCGGCGCCCGCCAAAACAATCGCAGCGGAAAGCCATACCCACAGCATCAGCGCCACGGCGGTGGCGAGCGAACCGTATGTCCTGCCAAGATTGGCGAACCTAGAAACATAAACCGAAAAGGCCACGGATGCGCCGAGCCAAAGGATCGCAGCGCCGCCGCCGCCCCAGGTGATCCACCGCCATCGGGCGAACGGGCGGCACGGTCCAAACCGGTAGAGCAGGCAAAGACCGCCGACACTGAGCAGCATCAGAAGCGGCCAGCGCAGAAAATCCAGTACCTCCCCGGCCGCGGGGCCGAGAAAGCTAGCCACGACGCCACCGGCCCCCATGGCGAAAACGACGATACCGAGAAATGTCATGAGACCGACGGTGAACGCCAGGGTGACCAGGGTCAGCCTGAAAAAACCACGATGTTCAGTTGTCTCGTACGCAGCGTTGAGGCCGACGATCATCGCCCGCATCGCGCCATTGGCGCTCCAGAGCGAAACCAGCACCCCGATGGCCAGGGTGATCGAAAGGCCGCCCGTCCTTTCGCGGGCCAGGCGGATCATTTCCGTGCCTATCACTTCCACCATATCCCGCGGCAGCAACACCCGCAGCGCCGCGATGTGGCGCGCCGCCGCATTCACATCGGCGACGAGCCCGTATAGCGCCACAAACGCGGCCAACGCGGGAAAGACCGACAATACGATATTGAAACTGACGCCGGCGGCGATGATCGAAATATTATGGCGGTTGAAATCCGACCAGACCCTGCGGGCTACCTGCTCGCAATCCCGGACGGTCATCCTGGTCGCCCCACGCCGGTCGGAGGCGGCCGCCCCTCCGGCTTGCGCGATCATGGGCCGGCGCAGCGCAGCCGATTATGGATAGCGGTGGCAGCGATGGCGGCTTCGGCGGTGGCGACGGCGATCTGGTTGAGCCCACGAACGACGTCGCCGGCAGCATACAGCCGGGGAATCGAAGTTTCCTGATGTACGTCGACGAGCAGATTGTTCGCGGCGTCATGTTTCGCTCCCCAGCCAAGCGCCAAGCGGCTCTCGATCTCACAACCTAGCGCGAGATAGAGATGGTCGAACATGCGCGCCGCGCCGCCCCGCGAATCGCGAAATGAAACGATATCTCCCGACAAGGTGATATCGTCAGGCGATGCTGCGAGAAGCTCTATACCCGCCTGCTCAAGGGAACGGCGGGCTTCGGCATCAGGTTCGTAGCCGACGGATGCGAGCGTCACCCGGGGCGAATAGGTCCGTAGAAAGAGCGCTTCGCGCGCGCCCATCGGGCCATCCCCAAGTACCGCGATGCGCCGGTCGATCGCTTCATAACCGTCGCACACCGGGCAAACCCTCACCAGGCCGCGGCGAATTGCATCATCCACCCCTTCGATCGCCGGTTTGCGGTCGACCACGCCCGAGGCCGAGAATCGCGAATGCGGCGCCGACTGAATCGTTTTCCAGGTCAAAGCGTAGCCCACGATCGCCGACCGTCAGACTTCCGGCCCGCCCGGAGCGGACGCGGGCGCCGTAGCTCGTCGCCTGGACCCTCAGGCGCTCGATCAGTTCGACGCCTCCGATGCCATCGGGAAATCCAGGAGTATTGCGGCTGAGCGGAATCCAGGTAGCCCTCGAAGGCCCGCCGTCCAAAACAAGCACTTGCCGCCGGAATCGCGCCAGATAGGTGGCGGCCGCCAACCCCGCCGGCCCTGCCCCGATGACGATCGCGTCGAACTCATCCATCAGTCAGCTCTTCCTTCCGGCGGGGTGACGGTCGTATCGCCATTTCAGGAACAACACCGCGCCGGACATCAGCAACGCCAATGCATTGGCGATGGTGACCGGCCAAGCGCTCAGCCGCGCTCCATAGACCACCCACAAAGTGAAACATGAGACGGTAAATCCGTAGGTGCGAAGCGACACCCCCGAAACGTCCCGCGTTCGCACCATCTTGATGATCTGCGGCACAAAACTCGTCACGGACAGCCCCGCCGCCACCGCGCCGACGGCGTTGGTCATCAAATCAGCGCCCATAGTAGCGACACGGCCTTCTGAAAGGTTTGCGCGGGCGACCGACCCGTCGCGCCGGAACGGAAATGCGTCGTCCGCATCACGGTTCCGAACAGGCTACGACCTCGAATGCGGGCCACTTCTAGAAGTTGGCAACCCCCACCGCCATGGTTCGTTGGGTGACGGGGGGCGTTTCATATGAGGAAGCTCCATGCCCCAATCCACTCACAAGCAGGCGGCCGACCACCACGACCAAGCGGCGAAATCTCACCGGGCCGCCGCCGAACATCACGAAAAGGGTGATCACGCCACAGCATCGAAACATGCGACCGAAGCCCACGGCCATTCCACCCGTGCCCACGATGCGTCAGGCGCAGCCCACCAAAAGAGCCACTCGACCAAATAGACCGCGATGATGCGGCCCGGCGCAACCTCGGCGCCGGGCCAGCCGTCCTCGGGTCGAACGCTCCGCCTGGTGGCGCGTCCCTGAAGGGGCTGGACGGCTCAGACAGTCTCTCGCCAAGCGAGCGTTTACGACTCTCAGTCGTGCGAAGAAGGATACGACAGTAGAGAGTTTGTAAATGTGAGCGCCGCACTGTTGCCTTATTTGCCGAGAGCCATTGACCGAGCCGATCTTCCAGCAATCCAGGCTACAGCGGAACCAAAGCCTCCTATCTGCGTTATGAATTCTCTACAAACATCCTAACGAGGCGAAACATGAGCGAGAATTGTATCGATGGCGCGGTGAAGAAGGCGACCGGCGCCGTTAAGGAAGCGACGGGCAAAGTCGTCGGCAACACTGAGCTCGAAGCCGAAGGCGCTGCCGAAAAGATGGCTGGAACGGTCCAGAACAAGGCCGGTAAAGCGCAAGACGAAATCGGCGACGCAATCAAGCGTTGAGCTGACGACAGCCGCCAGGGTGAGCTAGTCCCCGCCCTGGCGGTATCGGTCGCCGCGACTTGGTCAGGTCGCGGCGTCTTTTTTGTGCGGGTGGAAGAACAGCGCCTGTCCGATAGCGGCTTTCACCGTCTCCGGTTGAAACGGTTTGGTGACCAGAAAAGTCGGTTCGGGTCGCTCTCCGGTAAGAAGGCGCTCGGGAAACGCTGTGATGAAAATCACCGGCACGTCAATATTGGCAAGAATATCTTTGACCGCGTCGATGCCGGAGGATCCATCCAGCAATTGGATGTCGGCTAGCACAAGTCCCGGCGAGGATTTGGCCACGGTCTCCGCAGCCTCGGATCGGGTGGCGGCAATTCCAATCACCCGATGGCCCAGTTCCTGCACGAGCGCCTCGATATCCGCCGCGATGATCGGTTCGTCCTCGATGATCAGCACGTCGGTCGCCAACTCGGCGTCGATTTCCCGCTGGGCCTCGGCGATCAGCGCCGCGACATCCTCGAACGAGGCCCCAAGAATTTGAGCCGTCTCGTCCGGCGTGAACCCTTCTACCGCGGTCAGGAGGAACGCTTGACGGGACGGAGGAGCGATCCGCATCAGCCTTTGAGACCCGTCGCGCGCCGGGGCGTCGACGCCATGATCGGTGCGATCCTCAAGGCGCGCGCCGGACGAGCGCCAAATGGCGTGGAAGACGTGGTAGAGCGCCACGCGCGCCGAGAACGCTGCATTCAGCGACTGTTCGCCTGCCGCGAGAGCCTCGAGCGCCACGCGCACATACTGGTCTCCGGTAACCTGATCGCCGGTCAAGGCGCGAGCGTAGCGCCGCACGTATGGCAAATGCGGCGCCAATTTTGTCAAAAGGCTCATCACCCCTCCGAAGCCGCATCGCAAATGGACTGAGTTCGCAGCCTAGCCCTACGGCGGCGACTAGGACAACCCGACACCGCAGAACGCCCATCCACCTTGCGGGGTTCCGTCAACGCCGGCCCACCCAGACCCTGTTGCGTTCAGACGGAACAGTTCTGAACGCATCAGGGTCTGGCTTTTTGTTCGTATAGCATGATCCAGATTTTGAATGACTCCATCAAAAATCATCATGCTCAAGGGTCACTGCGGGCCCAAGCGGCATGTTTCGGAACTCAGAGAGCTTTCGTGCATTGCCGGGTGTCGGACCATAGTCGAGTATCGGGGGGCGGTCGGCCCATGGCTATCGCCAAATGATCGTTGGAAGATGGCAATGACGCAAAACCCCCGAATGCCGGTCGACCTTGATGAAGCCAGGCTCCGGCAACAGGCGCTAGGCGCCAAGCTGCGCCAACTGTTCAACGACGTGGTCAACGAACCGGTGCCCGACGATTTTTTCGACATTCTGCGTCGCGCCGACACAGGAACGCCGGAGAGCGATTGAATGCATGTGTCGGAGCCTGACGACGCCAGTAAAGGCCCGCCGAGCGTCGAAGAGCGCGACCGTGCATTCAAGGCGGAACTCGTCGGGTTGATCCCTCATCTGCGCGCCTTCGCCAGGTCTCTCACCGGCGAGCCGACGGCAGCCGACGACCTCGCGCAAGACGCGATGATGAAGGCGTGGGACGCGCGGGCGAGCTTCGAGCTAGGCACGAATATGAAGGCCTGGACCTTCATGATCTTGCGTAATCAGTTCTATTCCGAGAAGCGACGCTCCTGGCGCCAAAGCCAACTGGACCAGGAGGCGGCCGAACGCACGTTGATGGCTGTCGACGATCCCGCCTCACCCGTCGCGCTCGATGAGTTGCGCCTCGCCTTGGCGATGCTGCCCTCGGAGCAAAGAGAGTTCGCTCGTCCTGGTCGGAGCGGGCGGGTTTTCCTACGAAGAAGCCGCGTCAATCTGTAATTGTGCGGTCGGCACGGTCAAGAGTTGCGTCAGTCGGGCTCGCAGGGCGCTTCAGGGGATCCTGGATTCCGGCGCCTACGATCGCGATGGCGCCGCGGCGGGGGAAGCGATGGACGCGATCATGGCGCAGGCGGAACGACTCAGCGGTGCAAAGTGAACCCACGCAAGGGCGCCAGTCGCTGGCGCGCGGCGGGCGTCAGGGTGAGGCTCGCCCTGGCCCTGGTCCTGGCGCTTCTTCCGGTGTTGATTTCAGTGGTCTGCAATCGGCTCTCATCTTCCAGCGCGACGCCGCGGATAAACGCTCCGATCTTGTGGGGGCGGCGCAACGAGGCGCCGCGGCCGCGCGCGCTCATATCGAAGAGAGTCAGGAATTATTGCGCGGCCTGACGACGAGCGCCTCGGGATACGAATGCGTGACGCGGCTCGCGGATCTGAAAGGTCGTTTGCCGGGCTACGCAAATCTGATCAGGTTCAACGCCGATGGGTGGGTGACGTGCTCGGCCGCTCCGGTTCCGGTGGCGGCCGATCGTCTCTCGCAACCATGGTTTCATGCGTTGGCCGCGGGTCAGACCGAGAGTGTCGCCACCGAGCCCGAGTCGGGCTATGCATCCGAGCCTGCCCTTCTGGCCAGCGTGCGGGTCGAAAAGCCGGATCATCAGTTCAGCGGCGTTCTGAGCGCGGTGATCACCCTTTCCAGTCTTTTGCCGAAGACCGGAAGTCTGTTCATGCCCCCCGGCGCCGAGGTCGCCCTGACGGATCTCGGGGGACGGTATATTTCGACGACGAACCAGGAGGCTTTTCCCGCCGATCTGGGGGGGCGGCTGACCAAGGCGACGCGAGCGGGGGGCGTCCTGTGGTTGGCGACTGACCGGGTGGGAGAAGTCCAGGCTCCTGACAGCGACGCCGCTGGTGGGCGGCGATCTCTATCTGGTGCTTTCGGCGCCGTCACAAGGGGTATTGTCCTGGACCCGCCTCAATCCGATATCGGCTTTTCTTCTCCCGATCCTCGCCTTCACGCTGGCGTTGGGTGCGGTCTGGTGGGTCGCGGAGCAGGGCATCGTCCGTTGGATCGTCTATCTCCGACGCATCGCCACATTATATGCGCGCGGCCGCTACAGCGTGCGACCGGTCCGAGCCGTGGCGGCGCCCGCCGAAATCCGCGAACTCGCCGATACGTTCGGCGCCATGGCGGCGACCATCGCGGCGCGCGACGCCGCGCTGAAGGAGAACCTCGCCGCGAAAGATGATCTGATGCGCGAAATCCATCACCGCGTGAAGAACAATCTGCAGGTGATCTCATCACTGCTCAACCTGCAACAACGAACCATGACCGACCCGGCGGCCGAGGCCGCGATGCGGGATACCCGGCAACGGATCGTCGCACTCGGCCTGATCTATCGCGCCCTTTACGAAGGACCGGATCTCAAACGCGTGGATCTGCGGGCGTTCCTGAACGAACTCGTCGCTCAGCTTTTGATGGATCGTCAGGGCGGCGGGCATGCCGTCCAGACGGAACTCAGGATCGACCCCCTGATCATCGACCCCGATCGCCTGGCGCCGTTGGCGCTGTTCATCGTCGAAGCGATAACGCATGTCTGCAATCACCTCTTCCCGGCGGGCATTGGGCTGCTGTCCATCGAGTTTCGCGTGCAGGGTCAGGAGGCGGAGTTGTTGATCGGCGAGACCGCAACGCCCTCCGAGTCGGAAAACAAGGGCCAGATGATGATGTCGATTTTCGCGCGCCAGCTCGGCGGAGCCGTCCGGTATGCGGCACTGCCCAATGGCCTGGCGATGATCTGCCTCAAGTTCCCGTTGCGCCCCAATGTCGAACGTGCGGTGGCCAACCAACAAACCGCCTAGTCAGAAGGCGCTGTTTCCCCGGTCCGCTAGCACGCCCACGCGGACGCCGCCAATCAACTCGAAGCTGAGCGCATTCGCATCGACCGCCAGATTGCGTCAATCGGGCGGCTCGTATTCGAAGGTATCTGGGCGTTCATTTCAACGGCAGCACCACGTGCCCGCCGAGCTCCGGTTCGCTTCCCGTGAGATTGGCCCTAACGATCTCCCAACCAAATCGAAGACCCCCACGGTCACTAATCCAGATTTCGGCCTCCTCGCAGTCCAGGCACAGCATGGCCAAATTCGGATCGTCTTTTCCGCCGGGAAACCACGCGGCCACCACCGGGTTCCAATATTTATCGCGATGCAGCTCGTCCGACGACGCGGTCAGTCGTCCAATCACCGAAGCCTGTAGCTCCTGATCCTTGGAAACGACGACCAAGGTCGCGGACGCTCCACCGACCGATCGCTCGGCAATTTCGCTATCGCGGCGAGTATAGAACCAAATCTTGCTCGTCTCCGGCTCGACAAAGGTCGTCATCGGTTGAAAATGACGGTTCTGCATGCCCTCGACGGTGAGCATTGCAAACCGGCTTTGCTCAACCTCCCGCCAGAATTTCTTCTCAACCGCAGCCACGTCGTGCGTATCAATGGACATTTCGCGAAACCCGAGCGATTGGGTGAAAAACCGAGGCATTGAACACGCCACTCGCCTTCGAGTTCCGAAGCCGACGCTCGTGCGGCCTGGCCCGAGGGAACCAAATGGCCTCTAGCCGCCTCTCTGTGAACGCACGCAAATCGAAGTCCCGCGTCCTCGACGGAGCCCCGCCATAGAAAATCGCTCAAGTCGCCCCCCTCTATGAGGCTGTCCCCCAAAGCTATACGGCGGTACTGAACGCGTGGTCGCCCATCTGTGCGACGCTCTGGTCGACCTGGGACATGAGGTCACTCTATTTTCCAGCGCGGACGCCCGCACCCACGGCGCACTCGTCGCCGGTGCGCGATCAGGCTATCCGGCCTGGATCCGCGCCGCTTAAAATCCGACCTGGCGGCGCACCTGACCATGTTGAGCGAACTGAGCCGCCAGCAGGACCGTTTCGACATCATCCATTTCCACGTCGACATGATCCATTTTCCCATGTTCGAGGCGATTGCTCGCCGCACCTTGACGACCCTTCACGGCCGCCTGGACATCAAGGACCTGCCCGAGGTGTACCGCAGATGGCCGAAATATCCGCTGGTGTCGATTTCAAACGCTCAACGAGCCGCGCTGCCCTTCGCGAATTGGGCCGGAACGGTTTACCACGGCTTTCCCGAAGACCTTTACCGGTTCGAGGCGAGTCCTCGAGGCTATCTGGCGTTCCTTGGCCGCATGTCGCCCGAAAAGGGGCCCGACCGCGCCATTGCCATAGCCAAACGGCTCGGGATGCCGTTGAAAATGGCCGCCAAGGTAGACGCCGCGGACAAGGCCTATTTTAAACAGGAGATCGAACCCCTGCTCGACCATCCGCTCATCGAGTTCGTCGGAGAGATCAACGATCAGGCGAAGTCGGACTTCCTGGGTGGCGCGGAGGCGCTGCTGTTTCCGATCGAATGGCCCGAGCCGTTTGGCCTGGTATCGATCGAGGCGATGGCGTGCGGCACGCCGGTGGTAGCCTACCGGCACGGCGCGGCGCCCGAAGTGATCGACCACGGGGTGACCGGATTTGTGGTCGACGGAGAGGACCAGGCTGTCGAAGCCGTCCGAATGGCGCAGAACCTGGATCGCCGGGGCGTTCGCCGTGGATTTGATCGGCGATTTTCGGCGACAGCCATGGCCCGAGGCTATCTTGATCTCTATGCCGAGCGATTGAGTTCGCGGTTTTCAAGCCAGGTCGAAGGAACGACGCGGGCAGGTGTCTCGTCAGAACCCGTCCTAGCCATGAGCGTCTGATCCGAATAGAGCGTTTGAATTCAGCGACATGATGGACGATCCCGGCGGCGCTGGCGAATTTGAAGCCGGCGAAGCAGCTGCCGTCAGAGCGCCCAAACCTCTCTGTCGATGAAGGATGGTGACATGTTCCTGGTGTTCGACCCGTGGGGCGATCTGACGGGGGCGCCGAAGGCATGTTCTGCGACGACACTCGCATACTTTCCCGATTGCGGCTGCTGGTCGGCGGCAAACGCCCTTCCCGGCTGAGCTTTGCCTTGTCGCCAGACAACGCGGTGTTCACCTTCAATGGCGCAAACCTTGCCTTGCCGCCTGTTGGCGGTCGCGCAACCCCGCGCGGCGTCATCCACCTGGAACGTAAACGTTGCCTCAACGGCGGACGTCTGTTCGAACGCGTGCGTCTCACCAACTTCGGCCTCGACGAGGTCATGTTGCCGGTCGCGTTCGAATACTCATCCGACTTCCGCGACATGTTCGAGGTAAGAGGCATGCGCCGGGCAGCGCGGGGAAAAGTAACTGCGCCCCGCCTTACCGGGCGGGGCGCCGTTTTTGCATACGTCGGCCTGGATGGAGCCTGCCGCGAACCGGAACCGTAAGCTTCTCGCAGCCCCCTTGGCGACACCGCGGAGCGGGCCGATTTCATGTTTGCGGTCGCGCCAGGGGACCAGCTGGATCTCCACGTCGAGGCTGGCGCGCTGGCGTCCGAGCCGCCCAGCCGGGAACGCTTTACCCACGCCCGCAGCGGCTCGAGCCGGGCCCTGCGCGAGACCCGCGACAGGGGCGCCGGTGTCACGGCGTCCGACGGGGCTTTCAACGCCTGGCTCGATCAATCGAGGGCGGACGTGGCCCTGCTGACCACCAGCCTTCCGACCGGCCCCTATCCTTATGCCGGCATACCATGGTTCTCGACCCCCTTCGGTCGCGACGGCATAATCTGCGCCTGGCAGATGCTTTGGCTCGACCCGTCCCTGGCGCGGGGCGTGTTGAGCTATCTGGCAAGCCGGCAAGCGACGGAACGCTCCGCGTTCGCGGACGCAGCTCCAGGCAAGATCATGCATGAAACCCGGCGCGGCGAGATGGCGGCGCTCAAGGAGGTGCCTTTTGGCCTGTACTATGGAGGGGTCGACACCACCCCTCTCTTCGTCGCGCTCGCCGGCGCATATCTCAGTCGTACGGGAGATTTAGGCTTGATCCGCCGCCTGTGGCCCGCGCTGGTCGCCGCGGTTCGTTGGATGGATACGGATGGCGATTTCAACGGCGACGGGTTGCTCGACTACCAGCGCGCCGCCGCCAGCGGATTGGCAAACCAGGGCTGGAAAGACAGCCTCGATTTCGTGTTCCATGATGACGGTCGGTTCGCCGCAGGTCCCGTGGCCCTGGTCGAAGTGCAAGGATATGCCTTCGCCGCGTGGCGCGCGATGGCCTTCATGGCCGAACATCTTGACGAACCTGGCGCGGCGGCATGGTCGGCGCGATCGGAGAAGATGCAGGAAGCCGTCGAGGCGCGGTTCTGGATGGACGGGCAGGATTACTATGCGCTCGCGATCGATGGCGCGAGCGAGGTTTGCGGCCCCCTCGCCTCCAATGCCGGCCATCTTCTGTTCGTCGGATCTGCCGACGCGCGAACGCGCGGCCAAGGTCACGCATCACCTGTTGTCACCGAAGTTCGATAGCGGTTGGGGCATCCGGACCCTGGCTGTGGGCGCGGCGCGGTTCAACCCCATGTCCTATCACAACGGGTCGGTGTGGCCCCACGACACGGCTTTGGCGGTCTATGGCATGGCCCGCTATGGCGAGCGCGCGGGGGCGGCCAAGATTCTCGCGGACATGTTTCAGGTCTCCAAAACCTTCGACATGCGCATGCCGGAATTGCTGTGTGGGTTTGTGCGCAAGGCCAACGAACCGCCGGTCGCGTATCCCGTTGCCTGCATGCCGCAGGCCTGGGCCGCGGGATCGACGTTCATGATGCTGCAGGCCTGCCTCGGCCTGAGCATCGACGCGCTTAAACGGGAGGTGCGTTTGGTTCGCCCGACATTACCCGATGGAGTTGATCATCTCTCCCTCACTGGACTGAACGTGGCGGGTGCGAGCGTCGACATCGATTTCCAGCGCATGGGCGGACGGATCGCGGCCATCCCCCGCCCGGGTGGCGGTCCATCGGTTGCGGTCGTCATCGACGGATGACGGAGCGCACCTGCCTTGAAGGGATCGAAACAATGATTGCCGCGTTACCGTCGCGCGGCGCGCGAGAGGACTGGCCTTCATGATATCGACTGCGCGGCGCGACGCGCGTGGAGACGTGCTGCCGGCGCCGAACATTCCGCATCTCGACGAGATAGCGCTGTTCGCGGATCTCGACGGCACCCTCGCGCCTATCGAGGCCACGCCGCAAGCAGTCGGGCCGAACGCTTCCAGACGCCGACTGATCGACGCACTGATGCGCGCCCTGTCAGGACGATTCGCGGTCGGTGAGCGGTCGCGGCCTGGAAGACTCGACCGGGTTCTGGAACACCGCGTCGCTGCCGTCGCCGCCGTCCATGGCTTGGGCGCCGAACGCTGATCGCAGCCTCGTGGCCGCCCCGCGCATTGACCGGCCTGCCCTCGGCCTCGCGTTCGAGGCCTTGCGCCCATTCGTGGCTGCGCACAGCGGTCTCATCGTCGAGGACAAGGGCGCCGCGATCGCCCTGCACTATCGTCTGGCTCCAGAAAGCGCGGCCGACTGCCTGGCGCTCGCCCGCCGCCTCGCGGTCGACCTCGCGCTGAAGATCCAGGAAGGCGACATGGTGGTTGAACTGAGGGCGCCGGGACCGGACAAGGGTGGAGCGATCAACGCGTTCTTGGCGGAGCCGCCCTTCGCGGGGCACACGCCGGTATTCCTTGGCGACGATCTGACCGACGAGAGCGGTTTCTCGGCGGTGCAGGCGCACGGGGGCGCGGCGTGATCGTCGGGGGCCGGCGACCAACGAAGGCCAGGTTTGCCCTGGCGGACACCGCAGCGGCCGGCGATTGGCTGTCGCGCGCGCTGGCCTCGTCGAGTGACGAACCCGCAAACTCTAGATCTGGCGCCGATCGGCAACGGGTCGATCAGCGCCCTCATCGACCGGCAAGGTCGTTTCGTATGGTGCTGCGCCCCTCGCGTGGACAGCGCGCCAGTCTTCTGCAGTCTGCTTAGCAAAGGAAGCCAGGCGCAGGACGGCGGCCATGGCTATTGGTCGGTCGAGGTGGAAAACACCGCCGAAACCAGACAGTCTTATCTTCGCAACACCCCGATGCTGCGAACGGAAATAATCGATCAGGGCGGCGGTGCCTGGAGATCATCGATTTCGCGCCTCGTTTTCGCCTCTATGGACGGGGGCTATCGCCCCGGCGCCTTCATTCGAATTCTCCGCCCGTTGGTCCGGGCGCCCCGAATCAGGGTTCGCATGCGCCGCCGTCGACAAATTGGGGCGCGGCCGCTGCGTCCAGGACAGCGGGCAGCAACCATATCCGATATCATGACCAAGGAAGTGATCTTCCGGCTGACGACGAATATGCCCGTCTCGCACATCGTCGAGGAACGGACGTTTCGTCTCGAAGACACCATGGCGATATTTTTGGGACCGGATGAATCGTTTCAGGGCGAAGTTCTGTCGACATCCAGCGGCATGTTTGGCGACACCTGCAATTATTGGCGGGAATGGGTGCGCACCTTGGCCTTGCCGTTGGAATGGCAGGAACCGGTTATCCGTGCCGCGATTACTCTCAAACTTTGCGCCTACGAAGAAACCGGCGCGATTGTAGCGGCGTTGACCACCTCCATACCGGAGGCCCCCAATAGCGGACGAAACTGGGATTACCGATATTGTTGGCTACGCGATGCATACTATGTCGTTCAGGCGCTCAATCGATTGGGCGCGGTCGATATACTGGAGAACTATTTAGGGTACCTGCGAAATATCGTCGACGCTGCCGATGGCGGACACATTCAGCCGGTCTACGGGGTCGGGTTCGAGACCAAGCTGACCGAACGCATCATCGCCTCCCTGGGGGCTATCGCGGCATGGGGCCGGTGCGGGTCGGCAACCAGGCGCATGAGCACATACAGCATGATGTCTACGGCCAGATCGTGCT